>CACYYM010000013.1 GCA_902778625.1 uncultured Bacteroidales bacterium | reverse complement strand
TGAAATCCATGCTGTGTCCCTTCTTCCAGGCAAACTGAAAGCGATGGACTCCTCGTCCTGTTTCATCACTAATGGTGTATGCCGAGACGTTATAGTTGTTCTTGGTGTCTTTGTATTTTAGGAGCGGAGACTTTGCCAGGCTTCGTTCCGAATAGGTCTTGTGTGCATGAATGGGGCTCAAGGTCGCGAACTGGCGAAGGAAGGCCGTGAGTTGAAGGGTGTCTTGGTCGTTCAGTTCGTATGGCCCTTCGTACCACAAATCTTCCAACTTCACTTTATTGAGGCCGACGCCTGCTTCTGCAGAGAGTGTGCAACCAAAGGAAAAGGGTACAAGGGCTTCTTGCCAGAAGGTTGCTTCCACTTTGTACTTCCTGGCTTTGTGTTTCTGCTGCAAGTCAAGCTCCAGCCTTTGAATGATTTGTTTCAGCAGTTTCTCGGGTTTCGGGACATGCTTGATGGAGAGGGAGCTAATGCTGTCCTCTTTCTCGTCGGGATATGCAAAGTCCCACGGCACTTGGGTGAAGGACTCAAGTGCCGTGGTTAAGAGGATTAGGATAAGGACGAAGAGCCGTCTTGTCATTGCTGAAGTACTTGCCTGCGACCTCTTCCGACGACTTCGCCAGCGTTTGAAGTGCTGTCGGTCGCTTCGACATCGCTGCGAGTTTGAGGTGCGTAGTAAGGATAGCCATAGTCCCAATCGTTGCGAGGTCCGTAGCCGTAAACGTTGACATAAGGCGTCCAGTTGTAGTAATCTGCAAGCTTGTAGAGGCGGAACGACGTTCCTGTGTTGGAGAAAGTACCTGAGAAGTAGTCGTTCGTCATACGATAATTGCTGATTCTCGTATCGAGTTCGGGGTCATAGTCATAGGTCAGATACAGGCTCCCGTTGTTTATCTCCCAGCTGAACTTGTAGTACTGATACTCGTACGGCCCGTAGTTGTAGTAGTCAACCTGCGTTCCTCTGCCGTGCCTGGCTTGTGAATACGCCGGAATGAACGTGATACGCGTGTCGTAAGAGTCAAAGGTATAGTGTCTTCCGCGACCGTCAACATAGTTATAATACATGCCGAAGTCGCCTCTCCAATCGCCTGAGAGGGCCATCGACTGGTTGATATCTTCGAAGTCATCGCAAGAGATAAATGCGAATGCCGATATCAAAAGGATGTAAACATAGTTTTTCATAACCGTACTTTTTAGTGTTTGTATGGTGCAAAGGTACGGGAACTTTGTGGCTCCGACAAGGGAAAATACGAAATGTTTCGGGGGAAATCCCTAATCGTATTTAAGGGAGTTGATGGACAAAACATTTCGCGAACTGCATTTTCCTGATGCAAAAGCTATCGTCCTTTAGCTTCTTTAACTTCTTCTAATACCTTTAACTTCCTAAAAACATGTGTTATGCCAGTCTGTATCGCGTTTGGGCGCCTTTGCCTTCACGAACGAGGCGGCCTTCTTTGACAAGGCGGCTCAGCAGAGAACAAATGCGACTATAGCTCAGGGTCTGTTCGAAAGCGAAGGAGACGTCTTTGTGCGTGATGGTTTCCTTGCTGGCAAACAGTTCAACGAGGCGTACCTCGACGTCTGTTCCTTCTGTTTGAATTGTCTGACCCAAGGGCACTTGACTGACCTCGAAGCCTTGCGCTTTCTTCAACAACTCACGGTCTGGACGGAAGTTCAGACCATCGACGCGGACGTTTTTCCCGTGATAGCTGCCGTCCTTCACCTCGATGTCGCCCTTCACGGTAACTCGGAAAGTGCCGATTCCGGGCAGTGTGACCGCATTACCTTGCTCGAGTTCATGAATCATGACACGTTGTATGGTGTCGAGCGCAGCCAGCAGTTCGCTCTTCGGCAGCACAGTCGGCAGGCGTGAGCTACTGCTTTGGAACTCCACTGCATCGACCGTTTCCGTGCAAACAGGCACAACGCGAAGGTTCTTCAAGTCAGCCTGTTGGTTCACGCCCTGCTGTTCTTTCTCGTGAGGCAGCAGTCCTCGTCTTGCAATTGAAAATTGAATAGCCATAGTTGTAACGTTTGGATTTGCTCTACAAAATTAGTGAAAATAAATCATTCCGCCAAATGTTTTACTCAGTTTCTCGTGTTGGGTTCGTTATAGATACATGTATGTACAATTATAGATACATGTATGTATAATTAAATGTACATGTATGTATAATGAACACAGCGTGCTGAGTTGAAAAACATGGCACGTTAACTTGTGTAACGTGCCACGTTGAGTCTAGTTGCGAGCCGTGTTGAGTCTGGTTGCGAACCGTGTGCAGATGGGTGTCCCGGCCTATTTGAAGAGCTTGATTTCGCTGAGCTGGAGGCGGGTTCCGGCTGTCATCTGGATGAAGTCGAAACGGTAATAGCGGAAACTGCCCGTTTGAGCTGGCTTGAAGCGATACTCCTGCTCGTTCTCGTCACGCAGTCTGCGATTGCCTTTCTGCTCGTCGAGTGTGGTCCAGTTCTGCTTGTCGTTCGATCCGCTGACACGCCAAGTGATGGGGTTTCGTTCGGGGTAGGAGTGTGTGTCGTCGCCCGTGTAGAAGCGATACTCGCTGATTGGTGTGGGCTGACCTGCGTCGAGGATGACGTTGTAGGGCATCTGACTGGGTTCGTCGATGCACCATTTCGAGAAGAGGAACCCGTCTGCAACCATTTCGGGGCCTTCTTGGATGGTTCTGGCACCAAAGCGCGATTGTGGCTGCGCTTCTTTCGAGCCGCTTCCCGACCCGCTGACAAAGGTCGTTTCGACTGGTGTCTGAACCGTGTTATAGAGGAAAATCTCGCTGAGCTGAATGCGTGTTCCGCCCTTCACGCGGAAGAAGTCGAAGCGATAGTAACGGTAAGACCCTTTGCTCTGCGGCTTGAAACGACATTCCTGAAAGTCCTCGTCGGGCATAGATCTGTTGTTCTTCTGGTCGTCGAGCGTGGTCCAAGTCTCCTTATCGTTCGAGCCGCTCAGTCGCCAAGCCACAGGGTTTCGGTCGGTATAGCTGCTTGTGTCGTCGCCCGTAACGAGTCCGTATTCCACGACCGACGCGGCTTGTCCGGCATCGAGGACAATCGTGTAGGGCATTTGTCTTGGGCTATCGACGCACCATTTCGTGGCGAACTCGCCGTCGCAAACCATTGCGGGGCCTTCGCTCCTGTCTCGTCCGGGCCCGCTCACCAAGGTTGTCTTGATGGCAGACTGAGCCAGAACGGATGGGATAATGAGGATTGAAGAGAAGAAGAAAACAAGAAATCGGGTGATGAAATGTTGTTTCATAGGGGTCTTAATGTTAGTTTTTCATGACAAAGGTACGAAAAAATAGGCAATTTATAATAAATAATAAGTAATAATTTCGTACATTTGCAGGAAATAAAGCTAATTAACTATGAAGACTAACCTCAAAAACTTCCTTGCAGCCCTTGTTTTGGTGCCCCTTGCAAGCGTTGCTGCTCCTGTGACGGAACCTGTCGATTACGTCAATCCCTACATCGGAAGCATCAGTCATCTGCTGGTGCCTTGCTTCCCGACCATCCAGTTGCCGAACAGTTTGATGCGCATCTATCCCTCGCGCAACGATTATGTGGGCGAATATCTCGACGGTCTGCCAATCGTCGTGACCAATCATCGTGAACGAAGCGCCTTTCGTCTGAGCGTTACTCAGGACGAGGAGTTGCATCCCATCATTCGTACAAGTTGGGACCACGAAAAGGTGACGCCCTACGACTATCAGGTCTCGATTGCCGACAACACGATCGACGTTCACCTTGCTGTCAGCCATCAAAGTGCCATTTATGAGCTCACATTTATCGACCCAAGCAAGCCTGCCACCATTCTTCTCTATACGGAAGACGGCAAGATGAAGGTCGATCAGCAGTTCGCATCTGGCAGTCAGCGCCTGAGCGACAATATGAAGATTTACTTTTCAGGTGAGTTCGACGTCAAACCAGAACACGTCGGATTGCTTCGCGACGGTGTGATAACGGAGAAATGGCTTACCGAAGAGCCTCGTGCTTGCGGCGCTTTCCGCTTCCCTAAAGGCACGAGGAAGGTTCTGTTCCGCTATGGTGTCTCTCTCATAAGCGAGGAGCAGGCAGAGAAGAACCTACGTAGAGAGCAGGGCAAGGCGTTTGATATGGCCAAAGTCGTCAAGGAAGGTCGTGATGAATGGAACGCCACCTTGAGTAATATCCTTGTTCAGGGCGGTACGGACAACCAGAAGACAGTCCTCTATACCTCTTATTACCGTACCTTCGAGCGACCCGTTTGTCTCAGCGAAGACGGGCAATACTTCTCGGCTTTCGATGGCGAAGTGCACGAAGACAACGGCCAGCCTTTCTACACAGACGATTGGATTTGGGACACTTATCGTGCTGCACATCCTCTCAGAGCACTCATTCAGCCTCGCAAGGAAGAGGCGATTATAGAGAGTTACCTGCGTATGGCAGAGCAGATGGGCACGATGTGGATGCCCACTTTCCCTGAAATGACAGGCGACACACGCCGCATGAACAGCAATCACGGTGTGGCAATGGTGGCAGATGCACTCTATAAAGGACTCGACGTGGACGCAAGAAGAGGCTTCGAATACTGCCGTCGCGGCATCGAAGAAAAGACCCTTGTGCCTTGGAGTGGCGCCCCCGCAGGACGTCTCGACCAGTTCTATAAGGAACACGGATATTTCCCGGCTCTTGGCGTGGGACAAAAAGAGGACGTCCCCAACGTGAATGGCTTCGAACAACGGCAGCCCATCGCAGTCACCTTAGGCACAGCCTACGACGAATGGTGCCTGTCGCGAATAGCAGAATACCTCGGCAAAAAGTCCGACGCGGCGAAGTATCTCAAGCTCAGCTACAATTATCGTAACGTCTGGAACGCAGAGACGCTCTTCTTCCATCCTAAGGACGAGCAGGGAAACTTCCTGCCCGACTTCGACTACCGCTTCAGTGGAGGCATCGGAGCACGTGCCGCTTATGGCGAGAACAACGGGTGGACTTATCGTTGGGACGTGCAGCACAACCTCGCTGACCTTGCCAAACTGATGGGCGGAAAAGAGGCAATGGTGCGTGAACTCGATAGAACCTTTGCCGAGCCTTTAGGCAAAAGCAAGTGGCAGTTCTATGGAGAGTTCCCCGACCAAACGGGTAACATGGGTCAGTTCACGATGGCCAACGAGCCTTCTCTCCATATACCTTATATATATAACTATGCCGGAGCACCTTGGAAGACACAGAAACGCATCCGTCAGTGCCTTGATGCCTGGTTCCGCAACGATGTGATGGGAATGCCCGGAGATGAGGACGGAGGCGGAATGACCTCGTTTGTCGTCTTTTCTTCGCTCGGCTTCTATCCCGTTACGCCAGGCTTCCCAGCCTACAACATCGGGTCGCCAATCTTTACGGATGCGCGTATCAAACTGCCCAAAGGCAAGGAACTGCACATTATCGCCAAGGGAGCCAGCCAGGAGAACAAGTACATCCAGAGCGCCACGCTGAATGGCAAGGCTTGGAATAAACCTTGGTTCAGCCATGATGACATCGTGGACGGAGCCACGCTTGTGCTCGAGATGGGCAGCCGTCCCAATAAGAAATGGGGTGCTGACCCGTATGCCGCACCTCCCTCGGCTCCTGTAAAGTAAAGGAATAACGTTTGTAAAACCGAAGTAAGGCGCTTCCTAAATGAAGGAAGAGCCTTTCTTATTTCAAAGCGCGAAGCATTCCAAGGATAAGGATGATAGCTCCCGCGATGGCCATCGGCGTAATGCGTTCGTCGAGAACAATGGCGCTAACGACCATCGTGACGAGGCTCTGCAGGTAAATGAAATTGGAGGCATGGACGACGCCGACTTCCTTGAGCACCCAGTTCCAAAGGAGGTAGCAGGCATTCGATGCGATAACGGAGAGGAAGAGCAAGTTCACAATCACAACTGGCTTAGCCAGCATCGCTTCCGTCATGCTGAAAGGTTCGACAAGCCAAAAATAGGGAAGGATGCTGATAATACCGTATGCGAAGATCTTGCGCGTGATGAAGTCCATGCTGTAACGCCCCATGATTCGCCTCATAAAGAGCGAATAGAACGCCCACGCAAGGGCGGCAGATAGCGCAAGCATGTCTCCTAAAGGATTGAGATGCAGGACAAGTTGCCCGTTCAGCACGACAAGAATGACGCCGACAAAGGCGATGATTGACCCTATCACTTGCCAGCCCTTCATCCTTTCCGAGGGATAGAACAGAGAACAGACAAGCGCGGTTAGGAGCGGAGCCGTGCTGACGAGGATGCTCACATTGGTGGCATAGCTGTAACAAAGCGCCATGTTCTCCGTCAAGAAGTAGAGCGAGCCGCCCATTATGCCGAGGAGAAAGAGCACAAGCTCGTCTTGCCAATTGTCTGCAAAGAGTCGTTTGTGCGAGATGAGAAGCATGCAGAGATAGGCAATTACAAAGCGAACGAGGAAGATGTCCGCGGGGCGCAAGCCCACATCAAGCAGCACCTTACTGCTTACGAAGGTGGAGCCCCAGATACAGACAACAACAAGTGCGCCGATGTAACCAGAGAAACGTTTCATTTACGTTGCAGGACTTTGCGATTATTGATGATGTAAACGCCTTTTCGAGCTTTCGAAAGGCGACGGCCGCTAAGGTCAAAAACATCATTCTGAATTGTCTTTCTTGAATCTTGAGGTGACTCAATGCTCGTCGTGATGTCTTCTTCTGTTACAGTGAACTGCGGACCTTCTGTGAAGACAGAGCCCGTGTAGGCTGCGTCGACGGTTTGCACGCCCCAAGTATAAGTGCCGGGTTTCGTGGGACAAAACTTCCACTCAGTCTTTGTGCCGACTCGACCGAGGCGGTTCACCTTGCGCACTCCGTCCTTCTCACCGCCGATGATGGCTGGCGTGCAGTTTAAAAGGTGCCCTTCCTCATCTTTAATATAGACTTCATAGGTAAAGCCTTTGTGTATTGTGTCGGGCGCCTCCCACGACAGCGACACGACGCCGGCCTCTTTGCATATTGTCGTGGAGAGCGGCGCATCAGGTCGTGAGATGGGAGAGGACAGGTTGTAACAAAGGATGGCATTGTCTCCTTGTTGTGCCGAGGTCAGGTAGTTGTTATCCTTTGAATAGCCAATGACCACGAAGTCCTTGCGTCCGTCGCCATTGTAGTCGGGGAAGATGACGCAAGCTTTAGTGGCACCCGGGATGGCGACGCTGCGTTTGGGGCGTCCATTGCCGTCGTTGAGGTAAAGCATACCACCGTAAACGTTTGACTTGATGCCGCCAATGAGGATGTCGTAGAATCCGTCGCCGTTCCAGTCGGTAACGCCAATGGAGTTGTTGGCTGAGGACGTGAGGGTGTAGGTATCACTTTGGAAGTCGCACATAGTTGTCTTGAAGCTTGGCACCTCTGTCTTTTGGTTTGTGTAGAGACGCTGCTTCGGCGTTGCTTCTCCAGAAGATGTCTCACCAAGTCCAGCAAGCACGATGTCGAGCCAGCCGTCGTTGTTGAAGTCGGCAACCTGCAAAGCACCGTTCGACTTGCGTTTCAAATCGGCTCCCTTCTCGCCCAAGCCGAGGCGGGTGAAGTGCCCGTGTTGCTCAGAATTGTTAAGGAAGACGTCGGTGAAGCGTACCTGATCTTCCTTTCCTTCCACGACGGCAGAAATGACAAAGTCTTGAAAGCCGTCGTTGTTGAGGTCAGCGGGCTGGATGATTGCCTCGCTAAGCAGGTACTCCTGATCGTATGGCTCTATGGAAAAGCATAGTTCTCCTTCCTCGGTTGTTTGGTTGTGAAGTATGACATTGTAGTTCGTCTCGCCTTCATGCCCTGCAAGGATGATGTCGAGCCGTGCGTCGTTGTCGATGTCAATAATCTCGGCGTTGCAGGGTGCCTTGAGGTTAAAGGCCGCAGGAGAGCCGTCGGGGGTGAGGAGGGTAAATGCTGCTACCTCGAATGTCCCATCCCCTTTGCCTAGGAAGATGCCTTCGGTGATGTCTTCTGTCTCGTCAGCTGTCTGGTCAAAGACAACGAGATCCATGTTGCCGTCGTTGTTAATGTCGCAAGGAACGAAGGAGGGCGAGATCATTGCCATGAAGGGAGGAGTCGTCGTGACCTTCGTCCAGCGATGTGTCGAAGGGTTAAGGGTCGCGATGTAAGAGATGTCGTTGGTTGTTGTTTCGCCTGTGGCGGAGTCCTGAACGTAGGAAAGTCCACCGGTCACAATGTCTTGGCTACCGTCGTTGTTCAGGTCGATGGTGACCGCTCCGCCATTCTCAAAACCCCATTTCTTCGTGATAAGCTCGGGGTTGTAAGGAGCAGACGTGGAAAGCGTCGGGCGGATAAGCTGCATCGTGCCGATGTACATCAGTCGGGGATGAATGGTCTCCTTGCTGTTGTGGGCATGAAAGACGATGCGCAGGACGCTGTCCTTATCGTAGAAGAGCGAGTGATGGCCCGTGCCGACGAGGTCGTCCCAACGGCGAAGGATGGGGTTCTGCGCGTACTTCGTCCAGTTGCCCGATGCGATGTTGTTCGTATAGGCATAACCCACGGCATAGTCTTGGCTCTGATAGTCGTTGCCCGAATAGGTAAGGAAATAGCGACGGCCATGTTTGATGACGTTTGGCCCCTCGTTGACGCGCCCCATCTTGTTCTCCCAACTTTGCGAGACAGCGAAGCATTTGCGCAGAGTGCCAGCAACGGGCGTGATGAAGTCGTCGCTCAGCTTTGCCTGCCAGATGCAGTTGCCGTCGGTGAAGCGCACGAAGAAGATGTAGGCCGTACTGTCCGTATCGATGAAGACATGCGAGTCGATGCACTTCTCGTCGCCGATGAGGTCGTTCATCTGGTACGTGCCGACCTGCACGAACGGGCCTTTCGGCGATGATGACGTCGCAGCAAAGAGGTGCTCATTTGCGGAGAAGTACATGATGTACTTGTCACCAATATGATACACCTCAGGGGCCCAGAACCATTTGGTTTCTGTCGTATTGTTTTTGTGGAGGGCCAAGCCTTCGTACTTCCAGACGCGCAGGTCGTTGCTCGTATAGCAGCGGATGCCGTCGGCATCGTTAGTGCCGTAGGCGTAGTAGGTGTCGCCTTCGAGCAGGATGTACGGGTCAGCTAGCGGCACCTGGCTCTTCCCTCCCTCTGCCAAAGCGAGGAGAGGGAGGAGGAGGAAAGAGCAGAGAGCGAATAGCGAAGATTTAAAGTGTCTCATTGTGGGTGGTTATTTTGTTTTACTTCACTTCCCAGCCGGCAGCCTTTGCCATCTTTTTCGGGATTTCGGTGTTGTCGAAGCGGCCATGGAACTGCTCTGCACCGACGCCGATAGCGAAGGCAGGAACGTAGCCGTTGCTGTGGCCGCCGCTTTGCCAGCCAATCAGGGCGCACTCGGAGATGACGCGCTTCACCGTGCCAGAGAGGCGGCCGGCGTCGCCCTTGCCTTCCTTGAACTCGTTAAAGGAGTTCTCCAGACGCTTTGCCTGGTCGTCGTTGACCTCAACGCCGTTCCAGAAGCCGAAGTTCTCGGTGAGGAACTTCTTCGTCTCGTCCCAAGTGAACTTCTCGCCCAAGTTCTTCTTCATGTTGTTGAGCTCGCGGTTGAGCTTGTCCATACTCATGCGCTGATAAGACACTGCCTTGAGGTTCAGTTCGTACGGGCCGCGGCCGAGTACCAGTCCGCCCGTCTCGTGGTCGGCAGAGATGACGATGAGCGTCTCGTCGGGATGCTGCTGATAGAACTCGTAAGCCACCTTGACGGCGTTGTCCATGTCGATAAGCTCGCTGATGAATGCGGGGTCGTTAGCGTGGCAAGCCCAGTCGATCTTGCCGCCTTCCACCATCAGGAAGAAGCCGTCCTTCTCGCTCTGCTTCTTCATGAGGAAGTTGATGGCAGCGCGCGTGATGTCCTGCAGGGTGAGGTCGTTCTTCGTGCGGTCGAGGGCGTAGGGGATGGAGCCCACCTCTACCTTGCTGGCCTCTTCGGGTTGGAAGAGAATCATCTTGTCGGCCTTCTTAGCCTTCTTCTGGTAGTCCTTATAGCCTCGTGCGATGGTGTAGCCTGCTGCTTGAGCCTGCGCATAGAGGTCGGGGCCGCCGTCGGGGTTCTGTGGCTTCACGAAGTCGCTGCCTCCGAAGAAGTCGAAGCCTGATGTGGGCAGCTGAGCGCCAATCTCGTACGTCATGCCGCGCTTGGCTACGTGGGAATAGAAGGCAGCTGGCGTGGCGTGGTCGATGCTGACACTCGTCGTGACGCCGACTGCGGCGCCTGCATCCTTAGCCCAATGTGCGATGCTGGTGACGGGCGTCTCCAGGTCCTTCAGTACGCCGAGCGCGCCGTTCTTAGTCTTGTTGCCGCTTGCCAGGGCTGTTCCACCGGCTGCCGAGTCGGTCACGCCGTTCGTGGCGCTCTGTGTGTTGATGAGGCCTACGTAGGGGAAACTGGGGAAGCAAAGCTCCTTGATGCCGATGCGGCCCTCGAGGGCGCCGAGATAGGTCTCGGCTGCATTGACTTGGTTGACGCCCATACCGTCACCGATGAAATAGAACACATACTTGGCCTTGCCTTCTGCAAAGCATGCGAGAGCAATCAGCAGAATGCTCATCGTGGAAAAGAAACGTTTCTTCATTTTGTTGTTTTATTTGGGTTAAAGAATCTGCGTAATTTGCTTAATCTGCTTAATCTGCGGCAACAAAGGTACGAAATGTTGAGCAAAAAACAAAAGAAAAACATGTTTTTCTTTGTTTCTTGCTGTTTGAAAATCTGTAATTCGAAAGGAGAGAGCCTGAAAAAATCTTTACAAGATTTTGTGACTCGGCACTTTGTGTTTGGCAATGCAGCACGGGATGTTTTTCAACGTCGCGTGCGGCGTTTACAATTTCCGCGTGCGAAGTTTGTAATTTCCGCGTGTGAAGTTGACCGTCTCGCAACGTCGAAAATTGTGTCAAATTGTGCTTCGTTTGATGATACTCCGTTCGTGGGTGATACTTTCTTGACGTGGTGCTTCAGGTTGGCTCTTTCTAACTGTTTGATTATCATTGCAGAAGAAAAACAGGCCATTTTTCAGCTTTTGGGTATCCAAAGCATCGTCCGTGCGATTTTTCGCTTTTTAAACGAGTCTTTTTGAGAAATATCTTTACAATCTCGAAGTTTTGTCCTTTGCAACGCCACACGTCTAAACTTAAATTGTGTTAAATGTTAGTACCTTGCGATACAAGGTATTCAAATTATGCCTACCTTTGCAGTGTCGAAACACGATATTTGATAAGAAATGAACACGGACAACACGAAATCGCAGATGCGAAAAGGGATGCTCGAATACTGCATTATGCTCCTGCTCAGACAGCAGCCCTGCTATGCCAACGACATCATCCAAAGGCTCCACGAAGCAGAGATGATCGTGATGGAAGGCACGCTCTATCCGCTGCTTTCAAGGTTGAAGAGGGATGGACTGCTTGGCTACGAATGGCGTGAAAGCACACAGGGACCGCCTCGCAAGTATTATGTCCTGACCGACGACGGACATAAGGCGCTCGCCCAGCTCGATGCAAGTTGGGAGGAAATCCAGCGCACAGTTTACTTCCTGAAGAATGAAAAATAACCATTTAACCACATAAGACAATGAAAAAGAACATCAACATCAACCTCTTCGGCACATTATATAATATAGACGAGGACGCCTACAACCTTCTCGAAAATTACTTGAACAGTATGCAACGCTATTTCAACCGTCAGGAAGGCGGTGAGGAGATCGCCGACGACATTGAGCATCGCGTGGCTGAGCTCCTTTGGAAGAAACGCGAGGCAGGCATGACGGCGGTCGATATAAACGTGGTCAAAGAGATTATCGACACGATTGGTAGCGCAGAAGACATTGCCGGAGACAACAACAAGGCGGAGAATGCCTTCGCTTCCTACAATAAACGAGAGTCGGGCAAGCAGGATGGAACCTTCAAGGAGGACTTCAAACAGTTCGCCAAGGAGGCGGAGCGTTTCACTCGCGACACTTACGACAGAGGTCGCGAACACGTCCGCTCACACCGCTACTATCGCTGTGCCGACGACAAGGTCTTGGGCGGCGTTTGCTCTGGTTTGGCAACTTACTTCGAAGCGGGCAGCCCGCTCATCTGGCGACTTGGAGCAATTGCCCTCACGCTACTCGGCTTCGGTCTGCCTCCCATTATTTACATCGTCATGTGGCTCATCACACCTGCCGCCCTTACACCCGAAGACCGTCTGCGTCAACAAGGTAGGGACGTTACGCCCAACAACCTGGCAGAGCAAGTGAAGTGCGACTCGGAGCCCGTTGTCGTTCAGAACGAGAACAAAGGCTGCCTGAAGGCAATCCTCATCACGATTGCCATCTGTTGCGTTCTGCCGCTCATCTTCATCTTCGTCATTTGGGGTAGGATCATCTTTGATTTGTTCAGCTTCTAACCGAAAGGAAACACAAAGAAGGCAGCTCTGCGAATGGGGCTGCCTTCTTCTGTATCCGGTTAGTCTTAGTAGAGGACTTTCCTCCCGTTAACGATGTAGATGCCCTTTCCTGGCTTGCTGACACGCTGACCGCTGAGGTTAAAGATGGTTCCGTCGCCTTTGGAGAAAGCAGCTACGCCGTTTATTCCCGTCGCATTCTGCAGTGCCAGTTCGGCTGCTTCGATGGCTTCACGCAAAGCCTCGCGATCGGCGGCGGTGGTGGTGCCTGCTCCGATGAGGAGACGCATTGCCTGCATCTGTGCCTGAAGGGCGTCGAAGGCATCCTTAACTTGCTGGCTGAGGTAATAAGGCGAAGACTCTTCGTCGAAGATGACCTTGTGCACTTGGAACTCGCTCATGGCGAAGATATGACTGTCGGCGCGCTTGCCAATGGTTTCCATCACCTGGAAACGCAGATAGCGCGTGTTGCCGTCGGTGAAGATGACAGGCGATACGTAGCTTTCGCTGATAGACGTTGGCATCCCCTCCGTGAGCTGAGCTACTGGCACGAAGTTGCGAGTGTTTGAAGAGGCATAGACGACGATATCCTGAGGCGTGTCGGGCAGACCATACTCAGGGTTCTGCGAGGGCGTGAAGCTGAAGGCAAAGGCAGAGAGGGCAGGGGTGATGTGCGCCTGAATGTACGACATCTCGTCGGGCCACGTGATACCGCTGTACCACGTCTCGTAGTATGTGCTCGTCTTCTTGTCGATAAGTTTCGCAAGGTTATGCTCCGTTTGTTGCGTCGAGTTGGCGTTCGACGAGAGCGACGTGCTGCTGCGTACGAGCGTCGAGGTCAGGTCGGCCTGGCACACGAAGGCTTTTGCGTAGGTCTCCAGAGCTTGTTGGAAGAGCAGGGTCGAGACGTCGTCGTGAAGCGCCCGCTCGGCTTCCGTGTTGAGTTCTTGTATTGTACTCTCGTCGGGCCTCATGTATTGGTTCGTGCGCAGCTGAAAGATGCCGTTTGTGCCTGCGGAATTGGCGAGTACGACAGGTGTCTCAGAGGTTGCGCTGATGCTGACATACTTGTTGCTGATATTGATTGCGAAACCGTCGCCTGCCTTCTTGACGGTGATGGGCATGGGCGTGTCGGAGAGCGTAACTGCAGAACCTTCGACGCGAAGATACTTCTTTGCTCCGAGGTTATAGAGGTAGTTCTCGTTGTACTTGTCGGAGTGCAGCACCATCCAGTTGCAGTAAGGATTCGTTACACCGCATGGCTGCTGATATGCTTCGGGAGCATCGGCAACGTTGGAGGCGGCGATGGACAGCACGTCGTCCGTCGTCGAAATGATATCGCCGCGTCCTGCAATGTTATGCAACTGATAGACGGCTTTCGGTGTGAAGGATTCAGCTTTGTTTACGATGCCGTAGGTAAGCGGTTGTGCTGTCTCGCCAAGTGCCTCGATTGCCTCGCGCAAGGCGTCGGCGTCGGTGCAGGTGCCGTCGGCATAAACCGCAAGCAACGCTTCGAGGTCGGCAGGAGCATATCCACCCCAAGAGTCCGACTCGTTGATGATTTGCTGAGTGAGGTCGAGCAGGTCGGCCAGGCGGTATTCATGCTTGAAATAAATCTCGTTGATGACGAGGTTCGTGCCGTAGCCAGTCATGAAGCGCAAGCGGAAGTACTTGCCAGAGACGGGCTCCGGCAGCTGAATGCGCGGCGACTCTGCGTCGTCGATATTGAAGCGTCCGACGGTTGTCCATTGGCTGTTGTTGTCGGAGACGGACAGCACGACGGCTTTCGCACGATATTTGCTTGTACGGCCCTGATAGAGTTCAATCATGCTAATCGTGGTGATGTCGGGTGCCTCGATGACGAAGTTGTGCGGATAGTTGGCTGTGCCGTTCTTCCATTTGTTGTGATAGTAGGTTGTCGTGTCGCCGTCGAGAATCATGACAGCGCGTCCCATGTCGTCCTCGCCGACAGTCTCTTCGTCGCTCCAGCTGATGACTTGCCATGTGGCAGGGTCGGAGACGGTGCGCGTCTTTTCGATGCGTGAATTCGTGACTTTCGTCTGGTAGTGCAGGACGCCTTCGTCAACGCGGCGCTCCAAGCGGGCAACATCGATGGTGTCGACCCAGGGCATCTCGCCCATAGTCGGTGCTTCGCAGGTGTCGAGGCTGTCGCGTGTTCCCATGTAGCCGCCGGTCTCGAGGTAGAAAGTCTTGTCGAAGAGATCTGTGACGCCGTGACCATAGTCGTAGCGTGAATTGCGTTGGTTCTTGCCTTGCGTATGACCATAGCCAGCATGGTTCAGTGCGTACCATTTGCCTGTTGCGGCAGAGCGCATGGCTCCGTTGCGGAAGTAGCAGCGGCGCATCAGATTGCCGCCCTTGTCGCCGAAGTTCTCGAGGAAGCTGTAGATGCCGCTTGTGAGCCGGTTGGCGCCTGCCATACGCAGGGTGCCCATGTAGTGCCAGTCGGCTTCCTCTGCCATCTTGAACCAAACGGATTGCAAGGTGCTCTCGAATTCTGAGACTGTGCCGTCCTCGTTGGTGACGCTTATGATGTCGGGTCGAACGTTGTAGAGGAACTGTACCCAGTGGTCGAACTCCCAGAGGTCGTCGCGATTGTAGCGTATGCTGGAGCCGGTGCCTTCGCCTCCGAAACGTGTGCCGTAGGCTTCTGGCCCGAGGTCGACGGCTCCGGCACGCATGATGGCAGGCAGGTTCTTGTCGGCATCGACGTCGCCGTTGTCCCAGACGGAGAAGAGGACGGTATGTCCGTAGCTGCCGTCGGAACGGTTAGGCATCTGTATGCCCGAGTACATGCCGTCGGTGCCGATTGCCATCTGGTAGGTGGCGGGCTGCTTGTAGCTGCTCGGGTACATCACTTCGAGGTAGGTCCAATTATAGGCTTGCCCAGTGGGTGCTCCGGGAACCTGAGTGCTCCACCAAAGGTGAACACTCGGCGCCATGAATATCTCGGAGTCGGTGATGTTGAGCGTCGAGGTGCGTTGGAAGAGGAGGAGGTTGAGGCGGTCGAGCATGGTCGAGCCGTTCGGGCAAGTGAGTTCGAAGCGATACCAGCCGTCGTAGGGCATTTCGGTGTCGGGCATGATTTCCATCGTCTGCTGTGCTGTCGAGGTTTTGTCGCTTGTCGCAGAGGTCTCGAGAACGACGGTGCCTGTGGCTGGATGCACGATGCGGACGCCGAAGGTTACGTTCCTGCCATATTTTGCATTGAACACGGCGTCGGCACGGACGTGTCCCGTCGGGAAGTGAATGCCATAGACGAGGACGGTTCCCTCGGTGTAGTTCCAGTTGATGTACGAGTTCGAGCGTTGGCTGCCCGATGCTTCTCCATTGAGTTCTCGGTAGTGGCGTGCCGGCCAGATAGTGTCTGTTTTTGCTTGCCAGTCTGTGGCAAAGGTCGGCATAGCCATCAGGAATGCCAGCCACAACAGTAATGTCAGTTTCTGTTTCATTGTTAGTTTTGTTTGAGTGTTCGTGCAAAGTTACAATTTTTTTCATTACGTTGTACGCTTCTGTCAATGTTTTTTGAAAATTCAGCCTGTCTCCATATCTTATTATATACAAAGTATCACCTTATTATATATATGGTATTACCTTATTATATATATAGTGTAACCTTGTTTTATACGTAGTGTTACCTTGTTCCATATGTGGCGTTTCCTTGATCTTCATTCGGGGTTACTCGACGCCGTGTGCGGGGTTCATTATACATACATGTACATTTAATTATAGATACATGTATATTTAATTATACATACATGAATGTATAATGAACGCGACGTGCTGCGTTTGGTAACGAGACGTTTGAGGCCTTGCGACTCGGCGTTAGACGCTTTGCGACTCGACATGAAAAAAGGCAGCTCCCTTTTGTGAGAGAGCTGCCTTTTGTTATAGATTCAAAGGAATGTTTATTCTTAGTCCCAGATGTCCCAAGCGTTAATTTCCTTTGTCAGAGCATCTTCGCCATCGACAGTCTTATCGCTGTCTTTGTTGACTTTCAGACTTTCAGCAATCATATTGACTGCCTGAGCCTCTTCTGCTTTCAGTGCTGGAATTAAATATGCTTTCTTCATATTACTTCAGCACCTTCTTGCCGTTCACGATGTTGATGCCCTTCTGCATCTTGCTCAGACGCTGACCTGCTAAGTTGTAGATAGCGCCGTCAGTTGTCTGTGCGTTTTCGATTGCCATGATGCCAGTAGCACTGCCGTCGAAGTCGAAGAGGAAGCCCTTGACACCGCTGCCAGCCTCAAGCTTCAGATAAGCCTTGCATGCGGGAATCGTTGTGCCAGGAGTTACAGGCCAGAAGCCGTAGTCGTCGCCTTCTTCTGCGTTCTTGGGCAGACCGAGAACGTATTCGTCAGTTCCTTCGATGGGCTTGAATGTACCAATCAGGTCGTTATCGTCAACAGGAGCAAGTGCCTTAACGAGGGCTTCGCTGCCGTCCACTTCGATTTCGAGGATTCTCAGACCATTCTCAGGCACGGGCTCTTCGCCAATCCAGAATGTGTAGGTGCTGGGAGCGGCCTTGATGATAACAGGAGTAGCTTCGGGAACAGTTCCTTCCAGTTTGTTCAGAGTCAGGTACTCATATTCGCCAGGAGTGATGCCTTCAGCACCGTCTGTAATCGTGGCAGTGTAAATAGCGAGCTCACCTTCGCCAGGAGTATAGCCAGCACTCTTGAGTCCTGCAACCTGAGCAGAAGTCAGGGCAACATCCCAGAAGCGGATTTCGTCGCATACAACCTCGTTCTCTTCACCATCGTTGTCGGCAAAGAAGAGAACAGCGTCGCGCAATGTCCAGTGGTCTTGACTTTGTGTGGTGCTTGCAGCGGTAGCTTGACCAACCTGTGCGCCATTGACATAAACGGTAGCAACGTTGTCCACGCATACGAATACTACGCGGTATGTTGTGCCTAAGTCAAAGTTGCCATTATAGCCTAAGTCGCAATAGTTGAGACCAATTCCTCTGCCGTTTGTTGTCCACTTGAAGAAGAGGCTTCCGTCGCCATCGTTGGCGGGCTTGTTCGAGAAGAGAGATGTGTAGCTATTCAGATTGCTATCGCTTCCCTTGTCTGCAGGAACATTGACATCCATCAGTAATGTGTATGTGCTGAGGTCACCACCAGCGTTGGTTGTCATTGTGAGCTTGTCACCAACGGGAACGGTAACGGCGCCGCCATCGAATGTTACACCAGAAGAAGCAGCCAAAGTAGCAGTGCCTGTGCCAGTTGTTGTGCCGTCGTCGAATGTCCAAACACCCTTAGCTTCAGGAATTTCAATGCTGGGGCTTGTGGTGGCAACTGGAGTTGCGTCGAAGGGCAGGTAAGCTGTTGCATAACCAGCTTCGGTAACAGTGAGGTCATAGGTTGTAGCAACCTCTACTGTCCACTGAGAAGCGTCAGCACTTGATTCCCAACCTACGATAGAGCCACCGCCTGCGCAGTGCAGAGCAGAGAATTGTGATTCGGGATCGCCCATGAATGCAGCGTAACCGAGAGCGGGAACAACGAGCGTGAGCTTGCAGTTGTCCTCAACGGCAGTAACCTGTGTGCTCTGTGCTATAGCATCGGGAACATATACGCCCATCAAGCCGATGGAGTATTGAACGTTACCGGCTTCATTCAGTCCTTCATAGGTCAGTTTGACAACGTGCTTGGGCTGAGGAACAACGCTGGCATTGTAGTTGCCATAGAAGTTGCCGTCGCTCGGGTCGATGCCCATGTAAGTGCCATAGTTCTTGTTCTTCAGGAGGTAGTAGCCGCTTGCGGGAAGGATATAGCTTGTGGTTTTGCTCAGGAGTTCCGTCAAAGCCTTGTAGGTCTCGAAGGAGCACTCTTTCTGGTAAGCGGGATCGAACTGAGCCTTTGCTTCCTCGGTAAGTGTGAAGTAACCTGTAGCAGTTGATGTGAATACATCAGCAATTCCATCTGCAACGAGGTACTCAGCGAAGTTTGTGGGAACGTCGAATACTGTGAATGCAGAACCTGCGTCGCCGTAGTTGCCAGTGCTGTTCCAGAACTTCACGCTGCCGCCTTCACCGCCATACTGGTTGATGTAAACGTTTGTGCCAGGAACGCCGATGCAGAATGAGCCCTCGGGAACAGATGTGTTGGTGCTTGGAACGATACTCCATGCGTGGTTGCCCTCGGTGTCAGACATGATGGTGGGAATGCCACCGCTTACTGCGTCTGCGTCCTTCCAACCAAAGCTGTAACCTCCGTCCCATGCCTTGTTGATAATCTTGAATCCAGCGTAGCCGTTGCCAATGAATGCCCACTGATAGGAGTCTTCCACGAGGCCCATAGTGTTAGCGTTCTGCGTCTTGTATGCACCGTCGGCATCCTTCACGGCACTTGTCACGTACCATGTGCTGCGCATAGCCATGTCGTACCAATGAGCGTTTGCGAAGTCGGTAGAAATCTCGAACGGGCCGGCCCATGTAGCTGCGACATTGATGGTGGTTGTTTCAACGTCAGCGACTGTTACGTCGATATCAGCATATGTATAGAATGGACGCTTGAAGTCTTCGGGCAGAGCGGTGTAATGTGCTCCGACATAAGTAGGCTGAGGTTCAGAAGTGTAGAGAACATTCTCGCCTTCCTTGATGACATACTTCACGAAGTGAGTGGGATGGAAGAACTCCTGCAGGGTTGCCAGTGCGTTTGTGGGATCGAAGTTAGCCTCAGCGACCATGAAGAACTTGTTGCCCGGGTCGGGAGTGTTATAGGCGTTGATGACGTATCCCAGAGGCTGGTTGCTGTTCACGTTGATGGTGTGGTCGGCAACGTTGAATGCCATCATGAAGAATCCGCCTCCCTGCTCTGTGAGAACGACTGCGTCTTCTGCGCTGAAGCCATCAGTGTAGATGTTGTTAGCCAATGAGCCGTCCTTCTTCACGAACATGCCTTCATCAACACTGTAGAGGAAATACTTGCCTTCGAAGCTGAGGACAGCGAACTTGCCTCTTGGAGAAGCAGCTGCAGCTGCATCCAGACATTGTGCAATCATCTTGCCGTCAGCTACGAGGAAAGCGCCGCGTTCGCAACCGATTTCATAGGCTTTTTCGTTGCTCAGGTCAGCAAGAGCCCCTACGGTGCCGGGCTTCAGGGTGCGGGTTACCTTGATTACGCAGTCTGTGGCGCCGATGGTGCCGTCTGCTACGTAATCATAGCGGAAGTCTTCGAACTTGTAACCGTAGTTGGTCCAGCAAGTGACGTTTCTGATGTCAACAGCGCTGTTAGCTTCCTGCTTGACGGTAACGCTCTTAACCTGTGTTGTTCCGTCGGACTCGAAGAGTTTGTAGGTAACATTGACTGTAGTCAAAGGGCCTTCGAAATCCCAGATGTAGTACTTCTCGTAGTTGTAGCGAGGAGTAACAACATCACCAACCGTGTAAACGTTCCAGTGTGTTCTGCCTGCGTCGTTCCAGCTGCTTGTGCCGTCAACGACGTTGCAGGAACGGATTGCATACTTGCCGTTATTGTTCAGGTAGAGGACCTGTCTTTCCCAGTCGCCACGGTCACCGGTAGAATGAGCGAAGCTACCAGGAGTCAGGTTTGCCATGTTGTTAGACAGTGGAGGATTGGTGAATCGGTCTGTTCCGCTGCTGATGCGGAAGCCTGTGCCGAAGTGGCCACCTGAGGTCTTAGTGATTTCAAACATTCCGGCGTTGGCTATGTTCTGTGTCAACGCGCCGGCAGTGGTCACATAGTAATCTGTGCCACTCACTGTGGTCTTGATGCGATAGGTCGCACCATCTGTAATGGCTTCTTTTGCAGCGACGTATTCAGCGTCGTTTGTGTCCTGTGCCATCACGCCTGTCCATGCTGTCATTGCCAACATGGCAGTCAAGAGAAGTTTGATTTTTCTCATGATAGTTTTTGTTTTGGTTAATAAATAGGTTAAATATAAAATTAGTTTTTCTGCATGCTTTTTCTCGGCAAATATATACATTATTTATAATATTGCAAGCGAAATTATGAAAAAAAACATGTTTGCTGAAAAAAAAAGCCAAATTTCTTCTTCGAAGGAGTAAAATTGTGTTAGCTGCTTTCGGACGAGATGGTTTGTTACCCCTTCATCTTTTGTGTCGGAATGTCACCTTCTGTTCTTTTAAGTTTTGTGGCTTGCGAAGTGGGGATGAAAAACGCCGCGTGCGGCGTTGGTCATTTCCGCGTGCGGCGATTGCAATCCCCGCGTGCGGCGTTTGGTTTTCCCTTGAGGGGCGTTCGTTTTTGCTCCGATAAGCAAAGATTATTTCTCTTTTTATGCTGTTATATCGAAAAAAACATTATCTTTGCTGCGCAAAAAACTTAAACTAGCATGAAGAACTGTTACTTAACTTCTTTATTGATAGGCATCTTTGCATGTCTTGGATGCTTTCCTATACAAGCCTTTGCCGACGCTCTTGTTCCCGATGGCGTTTATTATATTTCTTGTACCAAGCAGGACGGCTATGTGGGCTTGGGCGCTTATCATAGTGTCGACCCTTACATCTACTACGTTACAGGCGAAGAGGAGCGGACAGCTGATGCCTATTGGATTGTTACGAAAACACAGTCGGGCTACACTTTCCGCAGCGAAGCTACGGGCGACCTGCTTGTCTATACGACTGGGCGCTATGACAAATACTACAAGTACATGACGCTTGCCACCGAGCCTCTTGGTGACAATTCTGAGTTCTGGAACATCATATTGGGCGACGATGGCGCTTTTTCCATCCAGAGCACCATTGCTACCAGTTATTATTGGAATCTTCGTGGCGGCACGAACATGGTGGGAACCTATAGCGGCAGCAACGGCACGGCAGCCAACGAACGATTCCTCTTCCACCGTAAGGATGGTGCTCCCGACCCAGGACCACAGCCAGAGGTTCCTGTCGGAGAGTATGCACCAATTGTTTTCCCCGATGCTTTGCACGTCTATCTGAGCGATGGTCGTATCGAAGCTTATCCTTTAGAGATAGTAACGGGCCAATCTCAGCAGAACGGACAGCTTGTCATCCAAACGAACATCGGACAGAACTACACCTACAATCTCTCTGATGTCGTTTCCGTAAGCGAAGAGAAGCCTGACTTCCCAACGTTCGTCTCGTTCAAGTTCGCCAAGAAGAACAACGACCAACTCTTCTCGGCCGTTAATGGCGAGATTGCCGATGATGTCGTTTCTGCCACGATTGGTGCCATTGGCAAACGTCTGACGCCTACCTTTGGCCTCTCCGACGATAATGCGACAGTCTATGTGGATGGCAAACCTCAAGAAGAGATAGGCGACCGCTTGCGTTTCGATAAGGACATCTATTATCTTGTTGCACCCAATGGCTGCACCATACTTATGCCTTGGGAAAGCGGCAACTATATCATGAAGCCTTACGGCAGAGCCTATCGTGTTCATGTCGATTGGTTGACGGATAGGGCAGAAGTGCCAACCATCTACATCAATACTTCCGACGGTCAGCCCATAACCAGTAAGGATTACTTCAAGGATGCCACCATCCGTATCGACGGTCACGACATCTTCCCGTCGATGGAAGAGACTGCTGTGCAGATAAAGGGCAGAGGCAACAGTAGCTGGAGCTGGCCAAAGAAACCTTATCGCCTGAAGTTCGCTGAGAAGCAGAAGCCGCTCGGCATGACGAAAGGCAAGTCGTGGGTATTGCTCTCTAACTATCAGACAGGTTCGATGATGTCGAACGCCATCGGTATGAAGGCAGCCAATCTGATGGGAGCAGCTGCAGCCAATCATATCGTGCCAGTTGACCTTTACCTTAATGGCGAGTATCGTGGCAGCTATAACTTTACCGAGAAAGTAGGCTTTTCGAACAACAGTGTCGATATTGTTGACGAAACAACTGCTGCTTTGCTAGAACTCGATTCGTATTACGACGAGCCTACAGGACAGAAGTTCAAGTCGTCGCCTTACAACTTGCCAATCAACATCAAGGAACCTGACTTCAGCGAAGGCTTGACGCAGCTGACATTGGAAAACGTTCAGAACAGTTTCAACCGTTTCCTGTCTGCACTCTATCGCGGAAGGGACATCTCGCCTTATGTTGATGTCGAGCAACTTGTCCGCTTCATGATGGTCAACGAGCTCACGCTTAACTACGAGTTCTATCATCCCAAGAGCACCTTCTGCTATCGCGAGGACTTCTTCAGCGAGGATAGTAAGTACATCTTCGGACCCGTTTGGGACCTCGACTGGGGTTTTGGCTACGAGCGCAACAGGAGTTATTTCCAGAGTGAGAGCACAGCCAACTATTGGTCAGATATGACTTCGATGGAGGCAACGGCCTTCATCCGCGACCTTCGCTTCAAGTACGAGCCGATGGACGACCTCTATCGTCAGCTCTGGGAAGAATTCATGGAGAACGATCTGCAGGAACTCCTCGAGTATGCTCAGGATTACTACGACTTTGCCAAAAACTCTTTCGCCTCAAATAAGACAAAGTGGGGCGACGGCACAGACTATGCAGCACAGGCAAAGACTGCAGCCAGCTGGCTCGAGACGCGAACGCAGAAGATTTATGAGGACATCGTCAATGGCGTACGTCCTTATATTCCCGATCCTATTGATCCCGTTGATCCTGTCGAATTTGCAAACAACAAGCTGTACACTATCACATGTAAGCGAGGCGACCTCATATTGAGCTACGACTACAATGGAGTGGAGGCAGGACAAAGTGCCTGGTGGACTGTGGAAGACTACGATAAGCAATTCGCCATCATCAACATCGAGGGCACAAGCTACCTCTACAGCCCGCACCTGAAGAAATACCTCAGAACCGGTAACGTCTTGAACGGCGAGTGGGTCGACATGCTTGGTTCGCCCATCATCTTCGACAACTCCAATCCCGACGGAGAATATCAATACATGATGCTTACCACAACCGACAGCGGCTCAACACTCTGGTTCAACAACAACACCAGCACGATGGTCATCAACGGCTACAGCAATCCCGATGACGGCAATCGCTGGAAGATAACAGAAGTTGGCGACTTCGACCCGACAGAAGCTCTCGAGCTGGCTTCGGCTTCCTTGTTTGCAGTCACCAACCGCTACATCTTCAATGGCGAAGTCGTAGGCACCGAAACGCACCAAATGCCAAGAGGCTCCGAGCCTTTTGCCCCGTCCAGCGAATGGGAGAATGCCTTCGTCTCGCTTGTCGAGCCCTATGATATGCCTTATCAGGTAACAGAGGACGTCACGATTGATTACGAAGTGCAATGGTTCGGCCCCTTCATGTTCTCGCCGTCCTTCGACGAGGCCTATTGGTACAACATGACCATCCGCAGCGACTATTTCGTCGGACGTCAGAACTCGGAACCTTATTATCCGTCTGAGGTCGATGAAGAGACACTTCTTTACGACGGCAACTACTTCTGGGCATTTGGCGGCGACCCCTATCACGTGAAGGTTTATAACTACGCGACAGGCTTCAGCCAAACCCTTACGGCTGTCGGCGACTATGGCCTCATGCGCACAGGTGACTTCGCTTGGGACCTGATTCCCCTTCGCGACGGCTTCCTCCTGCGCAAACCTGGCACAGAATACTGTTGCCTCAATCAGTTCGGAGGCACTGGAGGTCCACTGAAGTTCTGGGATGATAAGGGAAGTCTTACCGACAATGGTTCCACTTTCCGCATCTTCGAGGCAAATGCTAGCGACATCAGCGACCTTAAAGACTTTAGTGACCTCAGCGACTCGGACAATGGCACTTACAATCTTGCCGGACAGCGCGTGGGCAAGCAATTCAAGGGCATTGTCATTAAGAACGGACGCAAGGTTCTCGTCAAGTAATTAAACTTCACGTGTGAACTTTGCAAACTTCTCTAGAGGCAATTGCCAACACACCGTGTTAAGTTTGCCAACTCGGCACGTTAAGTTTACCAACTCGGCGTGTTAAGTTTGCCAACTCGGCACGTTGAAAAATTTAACTGCATATATAATATAATGTAAGGAAGAAGTTTCTGTTATTTTAGCAGGAACTTCTTCTTTTTTGCCCACTCGTGTTAAAAATCCTTAATTACAAGGAAAAAGTGTTATATTATAGAGTGAAAGTTACGGCAAAAAAGTTAACTTTGCAAAGAAATGGTGTATAAAACCTATTTTTAACAAACATATTATTAACTAAAACTTAAAACTTTTAAACAATGAGAAAGCTTTACTTTTTATTGTCGTTGTTGTTTCCAATAGCAACAATGATGACGTCAAGTCAAGTGCAAGCACAGACTGACGCCGAGTATGAAGCCGCGCTCGCTGCTATCCAAGATGGAGGAAAGTACTACATCACGACAGAGTACGACGGCTACAAGTTTTATTTAACTGCAGATGGTAATCTGACAGGCGGTGACGCTTCCGAACAGCAGTTGTTTACCTTCACGAAAGCTCCGGGTGAATTCAAGCCCTATGGCTTCAAAGTTTTCGGCACAACTTACTTCAGCAACCCCAACAGCAGTTCAAACCTTGACGACACGTTCCTTCACACTAATGGCGACGGACGTGAACCTTGGGAGGTTCAGATTTTCTTCTTAGGCGAGAACGGTAAGTTCGCAGTTCGTGCCACCGCTTGTGCCGCTACAACATCGACAAGTGGTTGGAACTGGTGCGGTAGTTCATTCTGGACAGTGCATGATGGTCCTTCTGCAGGTTATGATCAGAATCCCCAATACATTTGGCAGCTCGAAGTGCCTACACAAGCTCAAGAGGTTCTTCGTGTTTTCAATGGCCTCATGGATAAGTACGGAGACTACGTTGGCGATGATGATGGCTTTGCAATGAACATGATGGAAGAAGGTGGTGAGGCAGAGTTCGGTCAGTTCCGCGACTGGGAAACTTACCACAAGTTCCAGGAGTTGATGAACCTGATTGATTCTTATGCATCTGATAAAGTGAGTGCTGGTGGTTGCACCTTAGACGAGGCAAATGCAATAGCAGCAGAAGCCGACTCACTCTTTGATGTCGTGCTCGCCAGCGAACAGCCTTATGTTCTTCCCAATGGCGACGGCTACTATCGTATCATCTCTCCATTGCGCTATATCTCTGACGCTTCTGAATCAGGATATGTAGATAAGGCCTTTATAGCTTCTTATCTCGGCAGTTCTAACAACATGGGTGCTTATGCTACAATCCAGAGAGACCATGCAAACTTCCTCTGGAAACTCGAGCAGCATGGCGACAGCATCTCTATCGAGAATGCAGGCATGGAGAACTATATCAGCCTCGGCTGTACAAACAGAGTCACACTCACACAGGATCCTGAGGATGCAAGCCACGTCGTATTTGACTATGCTGGCGACGATTATGTGGATGCAGACGATGGTAACGGCGACACTAAGGACCTCTTCTATATCCGTCTTGCAAGCAAGGCGAGCGGAAAGAGAGGTGGTCAAAACTACTTCCACCAGCTTGATCACAACAAGGGAAATGATACTGGCAGGGATATGGTAGTATCCTTCTGGGTAGGTACATACGATAAGGGTAGCCTCGACAACGCAAGCGACCGTGGTACCAGCGAATGGTATCTCGAATACGTTGAAGACAGTGAAGCAGAAGAAATCATCGCTAACTTCGCAACCCTCAGAGAACATGACCTCCTCGTAGAGAAGAACAATCTCCTCCGCGCTCAGGTAGCTCAGGCTCTGGAAACTGCAAAGGAGCTCAGAATGATTACATCTCCCAACCAGATGACTTCTCCCTTCAGCTGTGACAACTTCGGTTACGAAGACGGCCAAACCCTCGCATCAGGTGCCCTCACCGATGGCAACAAGGAAACATTCTGGCACTCAGACTATAAGGGCAACACTCCCGAAGGCGTAAAACACTACATCCAGCTCTCTAACATGAAGGATATGGTGGGCAACTGTATCTTCTACATTTGCGACAGAAACACCACTTCCGGCAACTGGCCTTCTGAGATTGCTCTCTACGGCTCAGACGATCCCGATGGTGATACAGAGACATGGAACGAGATTGTTGTCTTCTCCGACCTCGCAACTGGCGCTCTCGTAGAGAACACAATTCCGTTCTTCGTAGAGACTCCTTATCGCTTTATCCGTATCGTATGTACAAGCAACAACTTCTGGCATGCAGCTGAGATTCAGATTACTCTCACCGAGCCAAGAGCAAGCTCTCAGTATGTAATGCTCGGCGAAGTTGCTACAAATCTTGACGATCTCTACAATGAGAACGTTGATACCGACAATGCTAACATCACAGAAGAGATGTATCAGGCACTGCTCGCTGCTTACGAAGCCTTCATGAACGAAATGGTTGACCCCGTAGAGCTGCGTTCTGCTGTGGATGCTTATGCAAACCTCACCACATCTGTTGTTGAAGGTACGAACCCCGGCGAATATGCTGACACTCAGTTGGCAGAAGACTACGACGCCCTCTTGGCTGAAGTTGAGGCTTACGATAAGGGTGGTCGCTATAGCAATGCCCAGAACCACAAGTATGCTGTAATGCTCAAGGCTATGGCAAAGAGCGTTCTTGGCGGTGCTAACACTATCAAGACCGACAAGTGGTATCGCATCACGGCTCCGACAGAGGAAATGTACGATGCATTCGGATTCTCTAAGGAAGGTGTCGACAAGGCAGAGGAACTGATCGAGGATCAGTGGAATGTTTATGGCACAATTGTTGCTCCTGCTACATTGCTTACTGATTCTGTATACCAGCAGACAGAGGAAGGTGAAGATGTACTGGTTGCACAGAAGCACCTTGAGGGCGTTGTTAAGGACGACGTTCGTGAAGACACTCGCGTATACTTCTTGGCAGAAGACGAAATCGAAGATGAAGACGTCAGCCTGTTCCGCTTCGTTGAGAAGGAAGGTCAGGATGCTGACTACGCAGCTCTCTTGAAGGACACCAAGGAGAACATGGAAATGGCTATCGACATGAACACCATCTTCGTTCGTGGCGACAAGCTGATCACAGATGGTTCTCAGTTCTCAAGTAACGCATCTTGTCTGAACAACGACGGCTCAGCACTCACATCTAACTGCCTCCTCGACGGCAACACTAGCACTTACTGGCACACCGACTACCAGCAGAAGATTCTTGAGATTCCTTATCTGCAGGTTGCTCTCAACGAGCCCATCTCTGGTCTCGTACAGGTAGAAATCGGTCGTCGTTCTGGCGCAAGCAACGGTCACGTTGTTCGCATGTATGCTCAGGGCAGCACAGACGCTCAGAACTGGACGAATATCGGTTACGTTGAGACTCCGTACAGCGGTAACACCAGCGAAATCGTTTCCAGCCAGCCTATTGACCTCGGCGGCACATACAGCCACCTGCGCTTCATCCTTACTTACAGATATGGTACCGATGGCGGTGGTAACACGGAATTCGATCCCTTCGCAGAAGTAAACGGTGCAGCAGATTGGAATAAGAAGTGGTCTTACTTCCACTGCTCAGAGTTCCAGATATATCCTCTGACTCCGAAGACTCCGATGAGCGATGACGTTCTTGCTGTTCAGCAGGCACTCGTTGCTGCCAACAAGATTGTCTTCAACGACGTTACAGCAGAAGACGTTGCAGCAGCCGGTCAGGTTTACAACGCCTATAAGGATGCGTTCAATGCTGAAGCAGGCATGACAGTTCTGCCCGCAAGCAAGGAAGGGGCTGATCCCGTCTATGCAATCCAGAACAAGGCTACCGGTCTCTTCATTTACGCTTACGGTGGCAACACCAACGACGTATACATGTGGACCATTCCTACGCTCTTCTCTTGGAGCGCTCCCGGTTATCGCAGAAGCTTGCTGCTTGGCAAGAACTTCAACGGCGACAACTGCACGTACTTGCACGTAGGTGAGTCTAACCGTAGACTCTGCACATGGAGCACTTCTGATCCTCGCACTAACTCCGGTCTCTACATTGCTGAGGCTGACGTAGAGTACGAAGCTCCCGAAAGCTTCACGTTCTACCGTGACGCTATGCTCGGCAGAATTCATGGCAAGACCAATGCTGTCACCGTTTCTTATGAGGCTAAGGATGACGCAGAAGCTTACACATGTCTTGGCAGATACTATGACATCGAAGGCACTTCCTTCCTCGCTTTGAAGGCTTACGAAGGAACTATCCCTGCAGGTCAGCCCTCACTCTACATCTACGGCGACACAGCAATGTATGACTCTTCGAACGATCCCGAACCCGTGCTGTACACAATGCCCGGCACGCCCGACTTCGTAACGGAAGAGACGACTGTCAACGGCCTTATCAGCTGCGTCAAGAACCACACCTTGCTGCCTCGCGAGATTTACTTCTCTGGCAACAAGCCCGTATGTATCAGCACAACTGGTTACTTCCTGCGCGCTGGTGGCGTAGCTGTTGACCTCGACAACACTCCTCGCATTGAAGATGATTCAGAAGCCGACTTCCTCCTCGCTCTTGGCGAAGCAGGTGACAAGGCCGATGGTATTGAGAACATTCCTGCTACTCTTGAGAAGGTTAGCCAGCCCGGCAATGTTTACAGCATGGACGGCAAGCTCCTCATGACAGGTGCAACGCTCAACAACCTCAAGGCTCTGGGTCGTGGCATGTACATCCTCAATGGTGTTAAGGTTGTAGTTAAGTAAAAACACGATTTATCAATATCAAAGGAGAGGGAGCTCTTCGGGAAAGCCCGGAGGGCTCCCTTTTTCAAGGAAACGTTTCAACATGACTGATTGCCAGGTCTCACACGCTGCATCTGAAGACCCCACACGTTGCGGTTCAAAACACTGCACGCGAAGTTCGTTATACATACATGTACATTTAATTATACATACATGTATCTATAATTGTACATACATGTATCTATAACGAATGCCCCACACGGGGTTGGGCGACACACGCTGAGAGGCTGGTTGACCGGATATGTGGAGATGATAATTCCGACACTATACATTATATAATATATTATGAAAAACCTGAGGAGTCTGCTTTTGTTGGCAGGTATTGTGCCCGCCCTCGTAAGCCTGGCACAGATAGAGGAATATACGTTGCCCGACGGCAAGGTGGTGAAGATTGATCGTAGTGTCTTTCCCAATCTCAAGTACGATGTGAGCTCAAAGCCTTTGCCCGACCACATTGTGGCTCGTCGCAAATCAAGGTTGAAAGCTAATCGCGTTCTGCCTCCCTACGTTTATAACGGGCAGGACAAGTACTTCCCGCCCATCTTCAATCAGGATGGTGGCAGTTGCGGCTCGGCTGCTGGCGTAGGCTATCAGTTTACGCACGAGATAAACAGCTATCGCGATGCCGATGCCTCTTTGCCCGAGAACCAGTACCCTTCGCACTTCACGTGGCTTCTGGCTTATCAAACCAGCACGACGGAAGGCATGGCGAAAGCGATTGGTATTCCCAATGTTCCCACTTACGGTGGACGTACTTACAGCAGGCTCTTCGGCCCGCAGACGCACGACGACCCCGACTATGGCTGGATGCAAGGCTATGACAAGTGGTACAGTGCGATGTGGAACAAATCGGCTTACGACTTCAGCTTGTCTCCCACTAATACGCCAGAGGGCAGACAGCAGCTCAAGGAGTGGCTCTACGACCATATGGGCGACGAGACGATGCACGGCGGCGGTGTTGCTGGCATAGGTGTGGCTGCATATGGCACTTGGGGCTACATTCCTTCGTCCGATGCGAACGATGCAGCTGGCGTGACCAACATGAAATACGTGATGAAGTGGGGCGATACCTTCAACCACGCGCTTACCGTCTGCGGCTATGACGATCGCATAGAGTTCGACCTCGATGACGACGGCATTGTAGGCGAAGCGGAAGAGGACGAGGTGGGAGCCTGGATTATTGCCAATTCGTGGGGCGACGGCTGGGAGAACAAGGGCTTTATCTATTGTCCTTACAAGTATAGCTTTGCCGTCAATAACGATACCTGGACTTGGACGCCTGGCGCTTACGTCATCAGACAAGATTACCGCCCCCTTCGCACAATTAAGATACTGATGGAGTACAGCCGTCGCAGCGAACTGTTGCTTTCTGCAGGCGTTGCAGAGAACATCAATGCCACGAAGCCCGAAAAGACAATTCCTTTCGAGCACTTCCGCTATGCAGGCAACACGCTTGGCGCCGACCCTGCTCCAGAAGTGCCGATGCTTGGGCGTTGGGCAGACGGCATACACTACGAGCCGATGGAGTTCGGCTACGATCTCACAGACCTCACGTTCGCCGTTGACCGCACAAAGCCCCTGAAGTATTTCTTCATCGTCAAGACGAAGGACACCGCCAGAGGCACAGGCACCATTCACCACGCGTCCATCATTAACTATGAGATAGAGAACGACGGCGTCGAGATACCCTTTGGACAAGAGAACGTAACGATAAGAAACCGCGGCCGCGAAACCGTCATCAGTGTCATCGTTCCAGGCGAACAGCTCTATCCGCCTACAAATCTCAGCTTGCAAGGCAACATGCTCGTCTGGTCAGCACCGCAAACTTCTAGCCTCTTGCTGACAGGCTATCATGTCTATCAAGGAACGAAGCTCGTGGCTCAGGTGGCGGCAGACGCGACCAGCTACGAGCTAAATGAAAGCTCCGAGGAAGCCTATACCGTCAGGGCCGTCTATCAGGCAGGACAGTACGGGCAGGAGTCTGCGCCGTCGAATGCCGTCGTCTTCGAGCTGCCACAGGTGGGAGCCAATCAAATCGTGAACCTTGACTCCTGTGGCATCACCATTCCTGGTGCCATCAATGAGCTGCTTGGGCAGGCCACGATAGAATTCTGGATGCGCAACGACAAGAACACCAACTATACGCATCAGGTCGGTCCTGGCTGGGGCAAGTTCCTTTTCCACAACAGCAGCAACGGCACGCTTTCCGTTGGCTGGGACAGCAGCAGCACTGACCGTCTGAATGCTTCTGAAGTCCTCAAGACGCTTGGCACGTGGAACCACATCGCCATCGTCATCAACGGGAGCATCCTTACACTCTACGTCAATGGCACCAAGAAAGGGTCAATTAACTCCAAGACCTATTCGGGCCTCGTTGCCTTTGGCGACCTTCAGTTCGGTAGAACGGCGGACATCAATCAATGGTGGATAGGCGGACTCGACGAGATACGTGTCTGGAAGACTGCTCGAACAAGGGACGAGATATTGGCGAACATGCGCGTTCGCATTGCCGCCCCTGCCCTGCAGCCCGACCTGCTCGTCTATGTGCCGATGGAAACGATAGAAGTGAATGGCGAGACTCTTTTGAAGGAGTATGTCAGTGGCAAACACGCCAAGTTCCAAACAATCGGCAGGTGGAATGTCGTAGAGGACGACAGCCCCTTCGCTGGCGAACAGCCCGAGTCCGTGCTTAGCATCGAAGAGGAAGAGACAACGCACCTGGCAGGTGTGCCCTTCCGCCTTAAAGCAAAGAGCTTGCTCAATGCGACGGCATGGAATTGGACTTCAACGTTGGAAGTCTGCGAGACATGCTTCCTGCCCGAGTCACAGTGTATGATGGTAAATGGCATGGCTCCGACCTTCTGCTTTGCAGAGGCAGGTACGTACAACGTCACTTGCGAAGTCACCTTTGACGATGGCAGTACGCAGACGGCAAGCAAGGAAATAGAGGTTATCAATGGCGAGGCACCCGTTGCTGCCTTTGAAGTTCTCAACGACACCTTGCCGGCAGGTGACCGCTTCAGCTTTGTCAACCGCACAGAGGGCACAGGCTGTACCTATCTTTGGAGCATGCCTGGGGCAGAGGTCGAGGAGCTGGGAGGCACCAACGCAACGGCACTCTATCCACAAGTCGGCACGTTCGAGGTCACGCTGACAGCCACCAATCCATACGGCTCAAGCAGTGTGACAAAAGAGGTTGTGGTTCGTGCTTCGGCACCGGCAGCCCGCTTCGACCTCTCGCAAACAGCCGTCATGCTTGGCGAAGGCGTCCGTCTCGCTGACGAAAGCCGCTACAGTCCGCTCACGTGGCATTGGGAACTGAATAACGGCTCGCGCATTTATACCGTCGACGAGCAGTCGCCTTACGTTGTGCCTGCGGCTCCGGGCATCTACGATGTCAGCCTTTACGTTACCAACGAGCTTGGCGAAAACACCCTGACGCGTAAGCGTTACCTCATCGTCCAGAACGATGATCCTATCTCTTGCCTCAACTTCACTGGTGCAGAGCGGTTTCAACTGTCTTCTCCTTTGGGAGAGCAACAGAACGCTTTCACGCTCGACTGGTGGATGCGGCCTGCAGATACCCAGGGCAGCTCTACAAGTCAGATGCCGGATGGCTACTTCGTCGCCAACGAATGGCATCATTACGCCATTTCTTTCGAAGAAGGCACAGTCACATACTACCGCGACGCCCTGTTCTTTGCGAAACAAACTCAGCAATCAGGGCTCAACGTTCCGCTTTTGAACTTTGTATCCGATAATCTGGAACTCTCGCTTTGCGAAGGCTTCAAGGGGCAGCTCGACGAGTTCCGTTTGTGGGGCTCTGCGCTCACGGAGGAGCAGATAAAGGCTTACTGCAACCAGCACATTGCCGACGTTCAGGCTGCAGAATCGACGGACAATTTGTTGATCTACTACGACTTCAACCAAAATAGCGGCGACGTAGAGGATCGCACATCAAACGGCATCGACGCTCAGCGCATCGGCTTCGGTCCTGATGGCGACGCGTGGAACTCCGCTCTGGGCGTCTTTACGCTCGACACGGAAGCGCTCATGCACGGCGACATCTCTTCGACCTACCTGACCAACTACAAGAACCCGTATTTGACCACATCTGGCACTGTAAATCCCAACAACAGCAGTCGCTTCCTGAAGCTTGCGATGCGTACGAGCAGTTCAAAGTGGCGCGACTTGAATGCCATCACATCCGGTAACATTATTACTGGCGCGCACATCGATACTGCCCACCATAGCGATATCCAATTCGAGACGCAATGGAGCGGCTTTGCCGGCAGGCTGCTCGACTATCGCCTCTGGCAGCCCGTCACGCTTCCCGCAGGCCGTTACACCTTCAGCATTGTGCCTGGCGACGTCGACGACATGCAGGAGAGCCGAATCGTGGCATGCAAGGGCAGCACGATGGTGCCCAATGCGAAAGTTGAAGAGAAGGCCATTGCCTGGGCAATGCTGACAGAAGGCACCATTAGCTTTGAGCTCGAGGAAGAGACCGTCGTTTCGCTCGGTATCATCGTGAACCTCAGCAGTCAGAGCAGCTTTGGCATCCACGCCTTCAAACTCGAAGGTGTTACCGTCGAAACGCTTGTGCCGACTGAAGACCCGGACGGAATAAAAGACATCATCGAGTCTAAAGACCTAAAGAACTTTAGAGACCTTAATGACCTTAAAGGTTTTAATGGCGTCTACGACCTTAGCGGTCGCAAAGTCAGCGATAGCGGCTTGAAGCCAGGCCTCTACATCAAGGACGGAAGGAAACAGGTAATCAAATAATACAATGCGGCCGGACTAACAATCCGGCCGTTTTTATGTAGAAAATTCTTTACAAGATTTCCCCTTTCAGTGCGTCGGGGCTGACTACTTGGCGAGGGGTGTTTTCCAACGCCGCAGGCGGAGATTGCAATTTCCGCGTGCGGCGTTTGCTTTTCCCGCATGCGAAGTTGACTGTCCCAAAACGTTGAAATCAATTCTTTTCTTTGCTTTATTTGATAATTTTGAATGCAGAAAATGTATTTTGTTTTCAGCTGGTGACAAGACTTGGTTTTGTAACATCTTGATTATCAATATCGATTTGATTTAAGCCCTTTTCCCGCATTTCCTGGCCTTAATTGCCACCCGAACGAAAAAAGCCGCCTAAATCGCAAACTATTGAGAATTATCTTTACATTTTATGAATTTTCCCTCGATTCGATTTTTCCATCGGGAGAGAGAGAATATGCTGTTAAAGCATGTTAAATCTTGGGCGAAGATAGTTTTTCGTATGACAAAAAATGGTAATTTTGTAAGCAAAGAGAAATATATTAACCGTTCGAACTATGAAAAAGCTGTTGCTCTTATTGCTTTTCCTCCAATTATCAATTGCCAACTCTCAATTCTCCATTCTCCATGCCCAAAACCCAGACACGCTGACGTTCTCTGTGCTAGGCAACTCCATCTCGACATATTATGACTATATCCCAGACGGTTACGCCATCTACTATACTGCCGACCGCGAGAAGAACTATGGCATCCAGGTGGGCGACACGTGGTGGATGCAGCTGAGCCGCTTCTCGGGCCTGACGTTCCTGGCCAACGCCTCGTGGAGCGGCTCGCGTGTGGCGTGCGATGTGCTCAATAGCAATGCGCCGTTCCTCAGCAACCATCGTATGAAGGCGCTTGGCCGAGCCGGTGCGCCCGACTTCGTGTTCATCGCAGGCGGCACGAACGACTGGAACACGTCGAAGGTGCCCCTGGGGCAGTACCGCACGGAGAACTTCACCGACTCCGTCTCGTTCCGCGGGGCCTACCAGCGTCTGCTCTGGAAGCTCACCACCTGGTATCCACAGACGAAGGTGATTTGCCTGAGCATCTTCCCGCGCGGAAACGGCATAAACGACAAGAATTCGCAGGGCTGGAGCCAAGCCGACGCCAATGCCAGCATACGCCACATCGCCCAGCAGTTCGGGCAGTACTTCATCGACTGCACGACCGTCCCGTGGAGCAGCAACTGGAATGAATACACGCTCGACAGGCTGCATCCCTCGACGGCTGGCGCTACGCTGTTGGCTACGCACATCTACAATAAGATGGTGTCGCAGGGCATCATCACGACCGACCTGAAGCGCGACTCCGAGGTGGAAGAGGCCGACCGGCTGCTCGACCTCAGCTTCAACGCAGACGGCATCATGAATCAGGGCACGTATGATGCTAAAATAGGCAAGCACGGCGCAGCGGCTGTCTATTACGACGCCAAGAACGACACCTACTATGGTTGTTCGAAGGCGAGAGCGTCGGACTACTTCTATGCTGCCTACGACGAGGACACTCCGCTTGCGGATGCCTTCAACAATAGTGTGACGTGGGAGATGCTGCTGCGTCTCGACGGCGAGGCAGACGAATCGAACAACATCAGCCGGACTTGCTTCCTTGGCAACGAGGAGAACGGTGGTTGGGCTTTCTACAATTCAGCTCTGGCAAGCTCGTTCTGCTACCAGCACAAGAGCGGCGTAAAGAGTTCCGTCAAGAGCATCTCAGGCGACTCTATCCTCGTTGCAGGCAAATTCTATCATCTTGTCCTGACGATGGACAGGACGAGCCACATCATACGTTACTTCATCAATGGAAAACTCGCTTGCACAGGAACGCGTGCCGGCTCTGACATGGTACTGCCCCAGTGCGGAACATCGAAAGGACACAGGGGTATGTGGATATGTCTCGGTGGCGATGCCACTGCAGGCAGCTACAGCAAGGGCTCGGAGAACTCGGCGGCTTGCAGCTTCGTCTTTGCTCGCATTTATAATGGAGCACTCTCGCAGAATGCAGCTAAAGCCCTCTATAACGACGACGTCAAGCGTTTTACGGAGCCCAAACCGACACATGGATCAGAACTTCTCCTCGACCTGCAGTTCGTACCCGACAGTGCCCTTAATGCTGCGCCGTCTTACCTTGACAAACCTATCGAAATGGTAGGCGAAGTGCCCATGAACTTCAATGCGGATCTCAACCTGTACGAGGCGCAGTTCGATGGCACAAAGTCGCATTTCCTCAAGTACAACGTGGGCGACGACCCGCTGATGATGAACACATTCTCGGATGCCTACAGCATCGAAGTCTACTGCAAGAACAGCAGTGCTTTGCCTTCGCCAAACGCACGTCCCATCGGCTTTCTCAACGCCCACGGCTTCGGCATACAGATGAACAATAGGGGCAACGTGGGCTTCCTGACGGCGACACTTGGCAACAAGGCGGACGGAAGCTTTGCCAAGACACTATGGAGCTGGACACAAGACGGCATCCTTACCACCGACTACACGCACTACGTTCTTGTTTTCGACCGCCTGAACTTCTCGTCAAAACTTTACATTAATGGCGAACTGGCTGGCACACGCTGGCTGACCTTTAAGGAATGTCCGATTTACGAATGGACGCCCTCGACGTGGCTTGGTATAGGTGGTGACACGAAAGGCACCTACGACGCAGCGACAACGCTCGGCAGCTATCCTTTCATTGGTGACATCGCAATGGTGCGCATCTATGGCAGGGCGCTCAAGAAGACCGAAGTGCAGAGCTTGGCTGGCATCGCAGGAAATCAGGAAAGGAGCTTCACGCTGGGCTACAACGGCTACGTTGCCGTCTGCCTGCCTTACGTATGGCAAGTGCCAGAAGGTTGTACGGCGTATGTCGTTTCGGAAATTGTCTCGCCGTCCGTCAAGTTCAGACCCATCGCTCAGGCTGGCGAGCTTGTTCCCTACGGAACGCCCGTCATCCTAAAAGGTGAATCAAGGGCTACGGTTACGCTGACGGCCCTTAACAAGAGCGAGGTCGAGGAACAATACCTGACGCCCCTTTCGGAAGGAAACCTCTTGATAGGAGTCTTTCCTGGCAAGACGCTAGAGGCCAACAATGGCTTCTACATGAAGACGACCGGCCAGAATATCTATCGTGCTACGGGCAACACGACACTGGCTCCCTTCAGCTGCTATCTGCCTTCTGATGAGGCTCGCTCTTATTACAAGATTGAGGAGATTGAACCAACGGGAATCGTGGACATTCGTGACGCTAAGAATTCTAAAGACACTAAGGGCGTTTACTACGACGTTAGCGGGCGAAAGGTAAGTAGCATGGCGATGAAGCCTGGTATTTATATTAAGGAAGGCAAAAAGGTAGTGCTTAGGTAAGCGAAAAACCATGCTTGCCTAAGCGTTTTCTATTGCTTCTCCCGCTGTAATGTCTCCCAGCCTCTGCGGTCCTGCCATTGGACGAAAAGCGTCTTGAAGCTGTTGCCCTGTAATCGTTTCTTGCCAAAAGAAATGCGTGCAAACTCGGAAGACCACTCTTCGAGATTGCGTTCGTGCGTATATTCCCATTCAGCGTACTTGCGGCGCAACTGCTTGCGTATTTGTCTTGTCTTCATCAAGAGCCCGACCTCATTGCCTTCTATCTCGACGAAGTACACTGTGACGAGATGAACGGTGTGCGAGCGAGGCGTAGCTTGTACTTCAATCCTTGCGCCGACGCCGTCGAAGAGACCGGATAGGGTAGTGCATTCATCATCCTCTTCCTCGAACTGAAAGCCTTTATCCTCAAGCGCATCGACAAACTCGTCTTTGTCTCCGCCGAGTTCTATGCCGAGAAAGACGGAATGTTCCTGCGCTTTTGCACACAAGAACATTCCCAAAAGTATGATGAATAGCGTGTGTCTCACTTAATCACGATTTTCTTTCCTTTCTGCACCACAACGCCTTTCGTGGCTTTACCCATTGCGATTTGTTGTCCTGCGAGGTTGTAGAGCTTTGCCTCCGCTCCTTCTTCAAAAGGGCGCTGCACAGAGCCAATGCTGTTTGGGTCTTCATAATCAATGGTCACAACGTCGCCAGCATTAACATTTGGAACGGTATAAACGTTGCCATCGCTTTCTGGAGTGACCTTTGTGCCGTTGAGTCGCACCACATAATTTGTGTCGGAAAGTTTGTCGTAGCGTACACGGAGTGGCTGACCGGCGTTGCTTGTGATGCAGATATGCGTGGCTTTGTTGTCCTGCCAGGTTTCGTCGACAGTGAAGTTGCCTTGAGCTTTAAGGCCTGTAACACTGCCTTCTGTCCAAGCCGACGGTAGGGCAGGCAGGATTGTGACAACGTCATCATACGATTGCAAGAGCATCTCTGCGATACCACTCGTGCAGCCATAGTTGCCGTCGATTTGGAAAGGTGAGTGTGCATCGAAGAGATTGTAGTAACATCCACCGTAGTTTCCCATCTCGATGACGTAGCTTCCAGAATGTCTCAAAGCGAGAGAAAGATTCTTTCGTGCTTTGTCGCCATCGAGACAACGGCTGTAAGTGTTCGTCTGCCAACCCATCGACCAGCCTGTCACATCGCCGTTTCGGGCAATTTGGCCGTTGTAGGCCGCCGTGAAGAGGCGCTTGCCTTGTGTACTTTCATCGAAGGCACTGACCTGAGAGAACGGGAAGAGGCACATCAAGTGCGAGAGGTGGCGGTGTCCCGGGTCGGAAAGTGGGTTGTTCTTCCATTCCTTGATGCAGAGCTTGCCGTTGTACGTTTCTGTCCACAGGCCTTTGTCGAAGTTGTCGTAGAGGTCTTGAATGGCTTCGATGTCTGCTGATGTGAGTGGCGATTCGCTGCCAAGTTCGTTATGCCCCTTCATTATCTCGTCCAACACTTCATAGCTTGTTTGCTGACCGAAAGCGGTGACATCGACTGGTCCGTGCTCCGGACTCCACTCGTTCGTTATTTCGTATTTGCCGTCGCTGCCTTTCGTGGCGATTGACTTGGTGAAGAGCGCATTCTGGTACATCACGGGAAGAGCTCTCGCCAGGAACGCCTTGTCCATCGTGTACTTATAGTAACGCCACAGATGCGAGCAGTACCAAGCACCAAGTGTTTTCATCGAAGAGTTGCTCCACGTCGAGGTGCCTCCGAAGATATTGTTCTCTACGGCAACTGTCCAACCACTTGTACCGCTCTTGAGCTTCGTGGCGAATTGGTACCAGGGGGAGTTCGAATCGGGTGCTCCCAAGTCGAGAATGTGGTTGAGGAACGGCAGATGCATCTCCGAGAGGTTCGTCGGGTCTGCTGGCCAATAGTTCATTTGGACGTTGATGTCTGCGTGAATGTCGCAATGCCAGAACGACGAGTTGCTTCGGTCGTTCCAGATGCCTTGTAGGTTCGACGGGGCGTGGATGCTTGTGTCGAGGTTTGCACCAATGGTGAAGTAACGTCCGTATTGGAAGTAGAGTGCTTCGAGGAAGAGTCCGTCGCTGCTTGTCTTGTTCTGTTCGGAAGCGTTGTAGAACTTGACGAGCTCTTCTGTCGTCATCTTGGAGGGTTCCCCGAATTGTAGGCTGACGCGGTTCATCAGGGCACTATGCGCTTCCTTATGACTGGCGAGCAATGCCGAGTAGCCTTTCTCGACAGCCTGATTGATGCGAGTGCTAACGGTAGAGGAGAGTTCGGAGGCAGTCGCGCCGCTCTTGCAACCTGCCTTGCTTGCGTCGTAATCCGTTGTGGCAGCCATGATGATGTCTGTCCAAGTGGCATCCGTTACGCTGATGCCTTCGCCGCTAACGCTCAATGTCCCGTCTGTCTTGACCTTGAAGCGCGTGTTGTAGCTCACGATTTGAAGTGTGCCGTTGAACGTCGCAGAAGCTGTTCCGTCACTTTCCATCGTATAAGTCACGTTGCTTGCATTGATCTGTTTGTCAGGCGCATAGCTTATATTGAGAGCCAGTGTCTCGCTTCCAACTGCCTCGTAATGAGCCACGAAGACTTTGTCGGTAGCCGATGCGAAGTAGCGGCGATGGAAACTCGTCTGTCCGTCTGTTGTCTCGAAGTTCACGCCGGCCACGCCATCGATGATGTCGAGGAAGCGATTGTACTTTTCGATTGACTTGTTTTCGCTTTCTGCAGCAGAGAACGTGCCACTTTTATCCTTGACGAGAATCGAGCCGAAGTTCTGGAAATAACCTTGATTGCCTGAGTTCGTGGCAGTCCCGCTCCAGAGCGTCTTCTCGTTGAATTGGATATCGTCGCACAAGACGCCACCCCGAATGGTTGCGCCAATCTGTCCGTTGCCCATGGGAAGGGCGTATTCCATCCAAGTGTCGGCAACGCCTGTGGCAGTGGCTGGTGTATCGTACCAAAGGGAGAAGTCGTGAATGTCGGTTGGTCTTGTACCTTTCTCGCCGACGCAGAACTCATCGGCTTGCACGTCGCTTTCGGCCACGAGGTACAGGACGTTGTTCACGTCGGCTGCCTGCCAGAGTCCAATCTCTGTGCCGACACCGGTCCCGCCCCATTGGTTGAAGTAACGGTTCGCCTGCGAAGCTGCTCCGTTCCACGATATCTCATAGTTGCCAATAAGGTTTGATTTGGTTGTCAGCTCAATGGAAAAGCCGTTCTCGTCTGCTGCTTGCCTGGTCTTTACGCGACTTCCATCGTAGTATGCAGAACGGCCAGAGCCTTTGTTGACGAGTTGGAAGTTATCCTTCGTGCCGACGAGTTTCCAAAGTTGCGACGGCTCGCTGAATCTGCGCGACTGTGTCGTGATGTTTTGCGAAGCGCCCATATCTTGCAGGACAAGCTCGGAGTTTACGAAGGTGACGTAGTAGAATGTCTCCTGCTCGTCTGTTGAGAAGAAGTCGTCGGGAATGCCTTGAATGGTGAAGATAAAGCGCGAACCTACGTCCGAACTGCCCGCCGAGTTGTCCCAATAAGCGAGATAGTTGCCGCGTTTGTTCCAGTACTTGTGTTCCGAGCCGTGGTCCTTTATCCAGAAGCCTTCGCCGTTCTTGCCCATGTCGAACTTTGTGACGTTCGCGGTATTGCTTTCTTTCACCATTTGTGCACGGCCTTGGTCTTCCGTCCCTTTCATTCCGATGACGTAGTTCTCGCCTCGCGCCTTGTTATAGAACGAGTAGCCATCGGTCTCATTGCCAATGAAAGTCCAGAGTCCGGTGTCGTCTGTGTCCGCAAGTGTCTTGCTGAGAAGGAGATAGACGCCGTCTCTGTAGGTTGACTTGGTGCTCAGGTAGCCGCCGTTTCCTACTTTGATTGTGTACCAACGTGCATTCGTGAGGTCAGCTGCACCAGCCAAACCGACAAGCATCAAAGAGACTAATGATAAGATGAATCGTTTCATAATATTAGGTTTAAATGGTTTCTATCCTTCGCGCAGAAAGTCGAGTGACTCGAAGATCTCTTCCTTTGTGGCTTGTTGATTGATGCGAATGTCGCCGATGTCTGCGAGGAGTGTGAAGTTGATGATGCCTGCTTCGTTCTTCTTGTCGTGCTTCATGAACTCGAAGAGGCGGTCGTATTGCTTGCAATCGAGTGGGAAATCGCCGTAGTTGGCTCGGATGAACTGCACGGTTTGCCTGAACTTATCCTTTGGGAAGCCGCATTTGATGACGCTCAAATATAGCTCGCAAATCATTCCCCAAGCGACGGCATAGCCGTGCAGGACGGGTTTCTTGCGTTCCAAAGCCAGGCTTTCGAGGGCGTGACCAACGGTGTGACCGAGGTTCAGAGCCTTTCGGATGCCTTTTTCAGTTGGGTCTTCCTCTACAATTCGCTCTTTGACTTGGACGCTTTTTGCAACGAGAGAGCCGAGCTGACCGTAGTCAATCTCCTCGAGGTCAAAGCGGAGCAGCTCCTTCCAACTCTCCGTGTCGCTGATGAGGCCGTGTTTGAGCATCTCAGCATACCCGCTGAGCAGGTTCTGCTGGTCAAGCGAACGAAGGAACTCGCTGGAAAGAATGACCGACTGTGCGCAGTTGAAGACGCCAATTTCGTTTTTCAAACCTCCGAAGTTGATGCCCGTCTTGCCGCCCACACTTGCGTCAACCTGGCTCAGCAAGGTCGTTGGGATGTTGATGTAGGCGAGCCCTCTCTTGAAAGTGCTTGCGGCAAATCCGCCTAAATCCGTCACCATACCGCCTCCCACGTTGATGAGGAGCGAGTGACGCGAAGCGCCGCCTTCCTGAAGAGACCGCCATACGAATGCCAACGACTCAAGCGTCTTGTGCTCGTCTGTCGCGCCAATCGTAATCATTTGGGCTGTCTCGAACTCGGGCAAAGCCTTGATAATCGGCCAGCAGAGCTCGACGGTTGTGGTGTCGGTCAACACGAAAATGCGGTCGTGAGGGCATCGCGCGATGGCTTCAGCCACGTCCCTCAGCAAATCTTGACTTATAATGACTTCTTGTTTCATTTGCCTTGCAAAGATACACATTATATATTATTATAAAGAAGAAAAGGCAGACGCGAAAAGTGAAAAAAGAGAAAAATAGAAAAAAGTCGTGCAAAAGTTTGGCTGTTCCAATAAAAAGCCGTACCTTTGCGCTCGCAAAAACGGAATTGATATAATTTTGAATTTGCAATGTTGGCGGGATAGCTCAGCTGGTTAGAGCGTCGGATTCATAATCCGGAGGTCGTGGGATCGTGACCCACTCCCGCTACAAAACCGTTCGAAGGCTTACGACTTAGATCGCGAGCTTTTTTCTTTTGCCAGACTTAACGTGCCGAGTCTCTCAACTTAACGTGCCGAGTCTCTCAACTTAACGTGCCGAGTCTCTCAACTTAACGTGTTAAGATTTTATTTTAACGTGTTAAGTCTTTCAACTCGACGTGCTTAGTTTTGAAACTACACACGTGTACTTTTCAAATTACTCATGTGTAATTCGCAAATTGCCCGCGTGAAAATCGCCAACGACACACGCTATCTTTGGCAACGATACTGAGGGTATTTGTAAACTAAGCAGGCAAGTGTCTCTCGAGATATGTGTCGTTTTTGCACACGCATGCAAGTATTTTGGCAAAAAATGCATTTTTTTGTTCAAAATATAATTGAATTTCATGAAAAAAATGTAATTTTGTGCCCGATTTTATGAAAAGCCTCAAAAGGACTACAACTATTAATAAAGTTTTCTGACAACATGAAAAGAAATTACATGATTTGTTTTGTTCTTCTGCTTTTAGCAGTAATCTCGGGACAAAGCGTGAAAGCGCAGACTTTCTCTGGTGGTAAAGGTACGGAAACTGCCCCCTACCAAATTGCTTCACTTGATGACTGGACCACTCTGGCATATGCTATAGTTGGCAATAGTGATCAAGACGCGAACGACTTTGCAGGCAAGTACTTCAAGATGACTGCCGACATCGGTACAATTGCGAATCCTGTCACGATACCTCTTGGTAAGCAGGTCGGTGGGAACAAAAAAACTGACAGAAGGCGTTTCGCGGGTATTTTCGATGGCGATGGCCATACCTTGACCGTCAACATTAATAACGCAAACAATCCCTGGTTTCAATATAATGCCAGCTATTGCGCTCCTTTTGCTTATGCACAGAACGTAACAATTAGGAATCTAACTGTTGTGGGCACAATCACTACTACAGGTCAGTTCGCATCTGGTTTGGTAGGTCAGACAGGTCCTGATGATGTAGTAGCACAAGGTGCATGTACTATCGAAAACTGTCATGTGGCCGCAACATTCGTTGGAAATACTGGAAGTGGCAATGGTAATCACGGAATATTTATCAGTGTTGCAGAAGGTAATGTTACTATCACCAATAGCTGGTTCGATGGCGAAATCACTGGCTCGAACTATTACTACTCTGGCGGCTTTATCGGACTGAACAAGGCAACTGCTACTCTTACCGACTGTCTCTTCAATCCTGCGTCAATCGCATCAACTGTTAACTACAAGCAGTCCAGTGAGTTCTCTCACGACATTGGTGGCACATCAAAGCTTACTCGTTGCTACTACACAAAGTCGTTCAGCGACCCTGAAACTGCACAAGGGCAAAGAGTCAGAACAGGTGCTGCGCCTGAAGCTAATGATTATCTTTCCAAGTATACTAGTGAAGTCAAAGACGAACAAGGAAATCTTTGTCCGACTCCTGATGGTAATAACTATTATATTATTATGGAGAACTACATTTGGACAAAGATTCAGACAGAGAATATCGACGTTGCAGGGGTAGAGTCCTATTCTTTGGCTAACGTAGATGAAAGTAGACTTGTTGATGGTAAGCTTGTGGCAGGCAAGGACAATGTTGCTTTTGTCATTCCTGCCGACAAAACATTCACACTCAATTTGGGCGGCAGGACCATCGACCGCGAACTTGACGTCGTTAATCCTGCCCTGACAAATGGTTATATAATAAAGGTTGCGGCAGGCGCTAAACTGACCGTAACAAATGGAACTATCCAACATGGTCATAACAATAGCAACGGTGGTTGTATCTACAATGAAGGTGAACTTATTCTCGACGGTGTTACCATTACTAAGAACTATGCTGACGGCAATGGCAGTGGCGCAGGTATCTATAATGCAGGTAGGCTCAGCCTCAATAATGTCACAATCAAAGACAACCATCTGAAAAGCGATGGTACTGGCACAGGTGTTTATAACACAAGTGATGCTTCACTCCATATTAGTGGCAAAGTTCTGATTACGGGTAACAAGAAAGGCACTCAAGAGAATAACCTTTTCCTTGCGGGCTCAAGTGTGATTACTGTTGATGCTGCCATTACCGATTCAAAGATTGGCATTATGAAGAATACAGAAGGTGTCTTTACCGAAGGTCTCGTAAGCCATAGCGGTAAAGTCGGCAACTTCCAAAACGATGACAGCAACAACTACTTCATCGTCATCGAGGACGGCGAAGCAAAGTGGTTAGTTCCTGCGCTTTTTGAAATCAAAGAAGGTGAAGCTAATGCTGCAAATATTACTTCAATGGAAGGTTATAGAGCTAACGTGCAACTTACAGGTCGTACACTTTACAAGGACGGCGATTGGAACACTATCTGCTTGCCATTTGATTGCAAGGTAACTGACAGTAACTGCCCGCTTTACGGTGATGGCGTAGAAGCTCGTGAACTCAAGAGTGCGTCATATAATAGTGAAACTAACACCTTGAGTCTTACCTTCCAGACAGTTACTAATTTGGTAGCAGGCAAACCTTACCTCATTAAATGGACAAGTGGAAGTGAAGACCTTTTTGAACCCACATTCAATAAGGTTACTATTAAGAGCGCAATGAAGAACTCTAATGCTAATAATATCACATTCATAGGCCTTTACGATCCTGTGACATTCACCGATGACCCCTCCGTCCTCTTCCTGGGGACTCAAAACAAACTCTACTATCCTGGAACAAAACCTCGCACCATTGGTGTTTGTCGCGGCTACTTCCAGTTGAGTGGCATAGATGCAAGTGGAGTTAAGGCTTATGAGTTGAGCTTTGAGGATGAAGATGATCCCACAAGCATCAAGACAGTCTATACTGTTCAGAACCCGATGAATGACGCTATATACAATCTGGCAGGTCAGCGCATCAGCAAAATGCAGAAGGGTATCAACATCGTGAATGGTAAAAAGGTAATCATTAAGTAAAAGGAGGCTTTAGCATTATGAAAAAGACATATATACAACCCACAATGTTTGCAGTGAAGCTGCAGATGAGTCAGGTTCTGGCAACCAGTATTGATGGCGGTGACACAAACCTCTCTAATGGAGGCAATGGTGATAATTATGAAGGTTCTATCCGTGTAAAGGAGAATAACGCCTGGGACGATGAATGGTAATAACTCCTAAAAAGAGCATTTAATATAAGTCCTCGTTGTGTAGAGCAGCGAGGATTTTTTATTTCATTAGATGTGTTGTTTGAAAATAATTGTGTATATTTGCAACAGAATACTAACACCTAGACCTATGAAAAGATTGTTTTTGTGCCTTATTGCAGCTTTGAGTGTGTTCTCTTTGGCTGCCCAAAGTGAGTTCGACAACGAAGTGATGCAGACAATTATGGCACGTCGCTCTGTCCGAAAGTACCTTGACAAACCTGTGGAACATGCAAAGTTGGAAGCAATAGCAAAAGCCGGCATCAATGCTCCCAGCGCGAGAAACTGGCAGTATTGGGCTGTCAGGATTATCGAGGACTACAAGCTGATTGCCGAGGTGAGCGAGGTCTATAAGCAGGCGAACCCTGAGGCGGTGAGCCGCGAACCTGGCTTCAAGAACATGTTCCGCGGGGCTCCAAACCTGATTTGCGTCTGTGCTCCAAAGGATGGAGGCTTCGACCTCGATGCAGGGCTGATGGGAGAGAACATGATGCTGGCAGCTCAGTCCCTCGGCTTGGGAACCTGCATCCAGACAGGCCCCGTGCGTTGGCTCCTCACGAACGATAAAGCGAAGTTCTTCCTCGAACGCCTCGACATCCCAGAAGGCTATAAGTTGCTCTATGTCATTGCAGTAGGCTATCCCGACGAGAAGCCCGATGCCAAGCCTCGCGACGCTTCGAAGGTGAAGTTTATCGGTGGCGAAACTTCGAATGAAGCAAGCGATGATGACGGACTATTTATTGATTATTTCGAGAACGCACAGTTCCCGGGTGGCGACAAAGCGTGCATGAAATGGCTTCAGGAGCATATAAAATACCCCGAAGGCTATACTTCCAACCAGCCTCAAGGGAAAGTCGTCGTAAGTTTCATCGTTGAAAAGGACGGTTCGCTCGATAGCATAATGGTGAAAAGTTCACCCGATCCTTTGCTTTCCGAAGAGGCTATTCGTGTCGTGAGGGAAATGCCGAAATGGAAACCGGCACATCAATATTTTCCTCCACCACGGCAAGGGAGCGAGGCTGTACGCTCGCGCTTCTTTCTTCCCGTTATCTTCAGGCAACCTTAAACAGGGATAATCTCCTTTCTTAACGTGCCCGAAGGACAGCCTTCCCGTTCTCTACCTTTATATATATGCCTTTTGGAAGGTTGCCTTCGCTCAGTTTGCGACCACTCAAATCATAGATTCCTTCACCCTTTAATGGGGTATAGGAAATGGTTTCAATGCCCGTGACATCATCGATAGCATGGTATTTAAGCACGAAATCTGTGGCGCACCACCAGCCTTCACGATTGTCACTCGATGCACTTGCCTCGCCAAATTTGTGCCACCAGCCTGTCTTGGCACCTTGTTTGGAACTCTTGAAGCCCACAGTCAGCGAGCCGTTCGGTTCAACATAAATGGGCGTAGTGGTCAGCGTGTCCCAATGATTTTCGACAGGCATATCAAAGTAACCTTTTGTTATGACTGGCGTGACGACTTCCACATCGTTGCTCCGGAGGTAACCATGTTGGTCGGAGATGCAGAAATGCTCAGTCATCGCCTTGCATTCCATGATGTAGTAGCCCTCGGGAAGGCTGGTGAGTGTCTGCCTGATCTCCATTGTGGCGTCCTGTTTCGTTGTGCTCCACCATGCATTCCAACAGGTCTTCCCGTACTTTGTGGCAGCCTTCTGGTCTCCATCCTTGAAGGTTCCGACCTTCACCTCCCAACCAGTTGATTTCTCGCCCACAAAGGAAGCGTTCTTCGGCTGCTTGCTCGAACGTGAGAAGGCAAGGTTCTCCTGCATCAGTTCATCAAGCATGTTGTATGACGCAATCAGGCTCTCTGCCGTTTGTGCCTCGTTCATGTTGCCCAAGAGGCTGAGCATCTGTGGGTATTCGGGACATGGACGTTGAGCAATTGCCTGCAGAGTCGTGGTGATGACGTCAGTCTTGTCCTTCTTCTTGATTGCAGAAAGATGCTCATCCAAAATGGCTTCCGCCTCGGCCAAAGCAGCCTCGTCAGTGCCCGTAACTGCATCCAGTCGGGCATCGAGGTCGTCGTTGAGGACGGGATAGGCTGTGTTGAACACCTTCTGCGCCTCAGCTCGAAGCCTCGTTTTCTGTACCGCGTCGGCAATCGCTTCCTGTTTCGTTGGGAAGAGCTGCCGCAGTTGGATATCGTCAATCTGTGCCTTGGCATCAAGATTACGACAGGAAAGGATGCCGTTCTCAAAGTCGCCACTATTGAAGGTGAAGGTGTCAGCGTGCCAGTCGGCATCAATTGTTGCCTTGCACACCACTTTCGTCAAGGCCGTTCCATCGTTTGAGAAATAGAACGACATGTATTTGCTGGCGTTCCTCGAAGCGATACGGAAGACGTAATTCTGTCCCGGAATGAGGCTCACGCCTGTCTTGATGGCTGCATTCGAATTGGTGCTGCCGTTGAGATGAGACTGCAAGTAAGGTCCTCCGCCATAGCCTCCGTCGCCAACAACTTGGAACTGTGGCTCGGCAAGCAACGCTCCTGTGCCACTCGTCCAGTTGGTGAAGCCGAGGTCGAACTCGCCATTCGGGAAGACATTGCCGCCTGCATAGTACAACTCGCCGTCAATCTCGAAAGCATCACCCGAGCAAACATCGTCGTTGGTGAAGTATTCCTTGCCAAACAAATCGATGAGATGCAGGCGATAGAGAATGCTCTCATCGTCGTTGTCAATCGTGTACGAGTAGTTCGAGGCAGCCTCTTTCTGCGTTATCGTATCGAGAACAACCCAAAGACCGCGTGCGTCCTTCATCTGCACTTCCATGAGCTGGTTGAACTCTCCATTGGCATCATACCAGGTGAGGCGTGTCTTGCCAGTCGTCAGGACACTCTGCTTGAAGTTTCTTGGCCCGTATTGAGGCGGCGTAGTGGGTACGAAGTCGTGCTTGCCATTGTAGCCCAAACCTGCACTTATGCTTGCGTAATACTCTCCGGCCTCAGTCAAATTGCCGTTTTTGTAGAGCTTCGACGGGTCGCGCTCGCCGTTCCAATAGTAGTAACGCTCAATACAATTATTGCTGTTAAGCACCGGGCAGATGCGACGCAAAGCAGCTGCATTTTGGCTTTCGGTAACGCCGCTGGCAAACGCACCGTTGCTGTTCCACGATGCTCCCCACACCCATTCGGATATCCAGACAGGCCGTCCCGTCGAATTCGTCCAGTTGCTAATAGTGCTGAAGTTGCTTTCGGGCCAATAGCAATGCAGGTCGATGATGTCGCAACGCCAGCCTCGTGCGTCGATGCTATCTATGAAACGCTTGATGTAGCCAGTGCCATTCGTGTAGTCACTCCCGTCCCATGAGGAAGGAGAGCACAGGCGCATGCCTGTTGCCATAAGGTCTTCCCAGTTGGCAAGCACTGCATCAACGTCCTCTGTCTGGTTCTTAGGATCGTCCGCAGGGTTCATCGGCTCGTTGTTCGTCTTCATGTGAGGCGAAGTTGTGCAGGCTCCGAGTGCCGATGGCGAAGGGTAGTTCTCATAAATATGATGGGGAACATTCTCCACGTCGGGCGACATGTTGCTCGTTGTGCCCCAGGTATATGTACTTGTCACATTGAGAGCAGAGCAAGCATCGTTGTTTCCTCCGGCTGCTGCAAGCTGCGGCTTTCCCGTATCATACCATTTGAAGATGCGATAAGAGCTAATCTTCTGGTCGAGCACGGCAGGCAACGTCGGCACTTCGAGGTCTTTGTCGGCAGCGATGAAGCAGCGGCTGTAGCCTCGTCCCTTAGGCAGTGTGGAGAATGTTACCATGTAGCCTCGCTTCAGTTTGAACGAGCGGATGCGGTTGTTAAGCTTCGCTGCGGACAAAGTATTCATGTAGCCTCCGCTGTTTTCGGTGCCGTAGTTCTTGCACGAATCACCCTGATATTGCTGTTCTGCAAAGACAGTCAATGGCTTGAAGCTGTTTCCGTAAGGAAAGATGATGCAGCCTTTGTCCCAAAGTTTTACTTGACAATTGCCATTATTGACGGCTGCTGTGCCATTTATCTGTACTCGGGAAAGCCACTTACTGATGGCGACCGATGGTTTCACCGTTGTCAAAATGACAACGGCGTGTTCCGTATTGACGATGTTTACAAGCCCTTCGTCGGAAAATGGTGTGGTGTTCGTAATCTGAAAATCAACTTCGTCGGTAATGTCAACTTGTGTCGTGACTGTTGCGACAGTTGTTTTCCTGTTGGCTGCCATTATGCAGAGAGGCAGACAGATAAGGATGATAAGGATGTGTCTCTTCATGGGTATTTGTTTTAAACGCTTACAACGCCTTTGATGGCGGGGTAGGGGTCGTAGTCTTCAAGGGTGAAGTCCTCGTATTGGAACTTGAAGATGTCCTTCACCTCTGGATTGATAATCATTCGTGGCAGCTTGCGAGGCTCGCGACTGAGTTGCAAATGTACTTGATCCAAGTGGTTCAAGTAGATGTGTGTATCGCCAGTCGTGTGGATGAAGTCGCCCGGCTCGAGTCCGCAAACCTGTGCCATCATCATGCAAAGCAAGGCGTATGAGGCGATATTAAACGGCACGCCGAGGAAGCAATCTGCGCTCCTTTGGTAGAGTTGCAAGGAGAGTTTGCCGTTGGCCACGTAGAACTGGAAGAACGCATGACAGGGCGGCAGGTTCATGTTCTTGATGTCTGCGACGTTCCAGGCAGATACGATGATGCGTCGGCTGTCGGGATTGTGCTTGATGGCATCGACGGCCTCTTGAATCTGGTCGATGAAGCCGCCATCGTAATCAGGCCACGAGCGCCACTGATATCCGTAGATATGACCGAGGTCGCCTGTCTCGGGGTCTGCCCACTCGTTCCAGATGCGCACACCTCGCTCTTGTAACCACTTGGCATTGGTGTTGCCATCGAGAAACCAAAGCAGTTCGTATATGATGCTTTTCAAGTGTACCTTCTTCGTTGTGAGTAAGGGAAAGCCTTGACTCAGGTCGAAGCGCATCTGATGTCCGAAGATGCTGATGGTTCCTGTGCCAGTTCTGTCTTCCTTACGGACGCCTTCGTCGAGGATGCGTTGCAGTAGGTCGAGATATTGTTTCATGTTCTAATATAATCAATAAAGGTGTAGTCTTGGTCGTGCTTCTCGTCCTTAGTATGTTCTTCTCGAAAGCTGACTTTCCATTCGTCGCGATTGAAGTCGGGGAAGAAGGCATCGGCTTCCTTTGGCGTTGCATGCACTTCCGTGAGGCAAAGGCGGTTCGCGAGTGGTAACGCTTCAGCATAAACGCTCGCTCCACCAATGATATAGACGTCTTCGTCGGCAGCGCAACTGGCAAGCGCGTCCTTGAGAGACGCATAGCGCTCTGCGCCAGGGAAGTTCTTCTTGCTGCGAGAGAGGACAACGTTCCTGCGGTTGGGTAGTGCTCCTTTCGGCAGGCTGTCGAACGTCTTGCGACCCATGATGATGGTGTGACCCGTGGTGAGTGCCTTGAAGCGACGCAGGTCGGCAGGCAGCCAATAGAGGAGTTTGCCGTTGAGACCAATGGCGTTGTTCTCCGCGATGGCGGCTATGATGTTGATGCTTGCCATGTTAAAGTTTCTTCATTTCTTTTAGGAACTCGCTGATTCGCTCGAGATAAGTGTAGCTGCCCGTGCCTGGGGAAGCCGTTCTCTGGAAGCAATGGGTGCGCTTTGCAAGGATGTGAAGCTCGCTTTGAATACCCATCGCACGCATCTTTTCCCATGTCTTGACCGAGTTCATCGCAGCCCAGGCATCCTCGTCGCCATGTACGAAGAGCATTGGGGCAGTCTTCAGGTCAAAGTTGAACTCGGGGACGAGCACAGCGCTGTCATCCGTGCCGCTCGTTGTGTTGTGCTCTTCTATGCCATCTGTAAGAGCATAAGCAGGGTAGATGCCAATGCCCCATTGCACATTGCAAGGCTGCTTGTCGAGGTTGTCGATGGGAAGATAGGCTTGCTGCACAGACGAAGTGACGCCCATTAAAGTGAGGTGCCCACCAGCACTGCTGCCCATGATGCCGATGTTGTTCGGGTCAAGACCGTAGTCGGCAGCCTTACTCTTGACGATACGAATGGCGCGCTGCAAGTCTTGCCAAGCAGAGATGTGCTTCTTCAAGCCCGTTTCCGGCGCAGGGCGCGGTGTGCGATAGCGCATGGTTACTACTGCCATGCCGAGGCTGTTGAGGTAACGTCGGGCAGGAGCCACTTCGAATCCGTCAGGGTTATTGCCGTTGTAGCTGCCGCCGGAATAGATGATCTGGATGGCCTTCGTTTTGAGGTTGGCAGGGATGTGCCATTCAATGTACGGCGTGCCTTGGTTTGCCTGCGGATAAGGCATTTTGCCCTCCGGCCAAATGTTCTCCTTGACGTACTTCGCACGGTCGTTATCGTTGTCGAAACGCTTCATGATGTCAACCTCTGGAGCGAGCGGCGTGAGCAACAAGTCCATTTGTTGCAGGAACTCGATGCCGCGTTCAAGGCCGAATGCGCCGTGTCCTTTGCCTGGATAGAGATGCAGTTCTGCGGGTATCTTGCGCTTGCGAAGCTGACGGAAGACTTGCGTAGATGCGTTGGGACTGTACGGGTCGTTGCCGCCGTGATGCAGGCTCATCGGGCAAGTCTTCTCGTCGAAGTGGAAGATGGTGTCGAGTTTGACGTCGGGTCCATAACCCAAACGGACGTTGGGTGTGCCGCCTTCACTGTCGCTGAGAGCGTAGGCAGGAGCGTTCACGATGGCGAAGTTCACGTGGCAGGGCACATCGTCGAGGTTGTCAACGCGAGCATAGGCAGGAGTCTGCGAACTGGTTGCGAGGAGTAGCGCCAAGTGCGAGCCGGCCGACATGCTTATCGTGCCAATCTTCTCAGGGTCGAAGCCGCGCTTCTTTGCCTCGCTGCGCACCATGCGGACGGCTCGCTGACCATCTTCCCAAGCGGTCTTGTAGATGGGCAGACCTTCGGGTCGAGGGGTGCGATAGACAAAGTTGACGCATTGGAAGCCCAGCTCTGTGAAGCGCTTCGTCCAGAGTGTGATGAGGCTGTTGTCGCAAGTGTTGTTGTAGCCGCCACCCGAGATGAGAATCATGCAACCGCCGTTTGGCGTCTCGGGCTTGTCCATCCATTCGAGGAAAGGCATCCTGCTTTTGTCGGGATTAAAGCCTTCCTGATTCACTTCTGCCGTCATAGCGGCAATTTGTTGCGGTTGTGCGTCTGGCATCTTGCCTTTAGGCCAAAGAGCGATGTGCTTTCCTGCCGACATCGTGGCTGCCATCAGGACAGCCAGAACTATAAGAAGATAACGTTTCATATTTATAATAATGATTGCATTCGTGCGAGGTATTTGCCGATGATGTCGAACTCAATGTTGACAACGGTGCCTGGCTTGATGGCATGGAAGTTGGTGTTGTCGAAGGTGTAGGGAATGATGCAGACCTGGAAGGTGTCTTCCGTGGGACGGCATACGGTGAGGCTGACACCATTGACGGTCACGCTGCCCTTGTCCACGGTGAAGTAGCCGTGCTTCACCATCTCTTTCGAGCTCTCGTATTTGAAGGTGTATTGATGGCTGCCTTGCTGGTCCTCGACGCCGATGCAAACGGCAGTCTGGTCAACATGGCCTTGTACGATGTGTCCGTCCAATCGCCCGTTCATCATCATCGAGCGTTCCACATTCACCTCGTCGCCAACCTTGAGCAGCCCCAGATTGCTCCGTTCCAACGTCTCTCGCATGGCTGTCACGGTGTAAGTCCCTGCCTCGAGACGAACGACGGTCAGGCAAACGCCGTTGTGGGCAATGCTTTGGTCGATGTTGAGCTCTTCTACGAATGGGCACGTCAAAGTGAGATGCACGTTGTCCTGCTCGTGTTCAATGGCGATGACACGCGCCATACTTTCAACTATTCCGGAAAACATAATGTCATTTACGATTTGATTTCGCCTACAAAGGTACGAATAAGCGAGCACAAAACAAAGGGAAAACGTAAGTTTTTCCTTTTTTTGTCGAGCGAAAGTACTTTCGAGGGTTGCCTAAAGCGTGCGGAATAATTCAGAAAAACCTTTACATAAAATCATGTCTCCTAGTGTTGTGTCGGGTGACTCGACGAGGGAAGTTTTCAAACGCCGCACGCGGAAATGGTCAACGCGGCACGCGGAGTTTGCAATTTCCCTGTGCGAAGATGACCAGCACGACACGTTGAAAGAGTCAATAATTCTCGCTTAATTTGACATTTTTTCGCCTTGCGATTGTATTTTCTTTGCATCGGGTCTTTAAGAAAGGCCTTGCAAATGCCCGATTATAAAGCGAAACGCGATTTAAGCGCGTTTTTCGTGTCTGGGGTAGGAAAGTGCCGCCCGAGCCAAGAAACGCGCTTAAATCGCGTCGCTCAGAGAAATTTATTTACATTTTTGCCTCTGCTTCGAACTGCTGGAAGAAGCCTGCCTGATTGTGGCCTTCGCGGTGCATGGCCTTGTACTTCTGCATCAAACCTTTCAGCTCGCTCCATCTGCCGTCCTGCATGGACGCGGCTTTGTGCCTCATGCAATACAGATAAAGGGGCTGCATCCTGACGCGGTCAACCTGCTCACGAATGTTGTCCGATTCGGCAGCCTGCTTTGCTTTGTCGAGGATGGCGAAAGCTTTCAGGATGAAGTCGTCACTGTAAATCTCGTGGTTCTCGCGGATGTAGATGCCGTAGTGCAGATCCGGCTTCACGAGGCTTTGGCAGAGGTCGTAGTATTCCTTAACGTAAGGCGCCGCCTTGCCGTAGTAGCCCTTGACGAAGATGCTGACGAGCGAATCGACATCCTGTTCCGGGTTCCACAAAAGCTGGTTGACAACCCACGCCTTCAGCTCGTCGAACTCGGCCCCTGCGGACTGATATTGCGCCTCTTCAAACACGCCTATCGCCTTGTTGTCGCCAAAGACTTTGATGTTCGGACCAAGCACTTGGAAGTTGGGCCAAGGCGCGATGTACTGGGCGTAATCGACGATGTAGTCCCAGATGAAGAGGTGCGGCGCCAGCTCTGCCCAGCCTTTCAGGTCGCACATGAACTTCTCGTTCTGCGGACAGCCTGCGTCTAAGGGATGCGCAAAGCAACATTCTATGCTGCAAAGCCTGATGACGACGTTCTCGCGGGGCTTGATGCCTGTGGGCGGCTGCCTTGAGTATTGATAGGCAAAGGTGCCCACGAACTTGTCTGGAAACTCCTGTTTCACCGCATCTGCCACTTGATTGACGAACCAGACAATCAGTCCGGAGTGTCCGCCATACTGGTCCTCGATGGCCTTGCACTTGTCGCATTGGCAGAAGAGGAAGTTGTCGTTCTGCGAAAGGCTGTAGATTCTGTAATTTGGGTTTCTGCGCATGAATTGCATCAGTCTTGTCTTGCAGACCTCGAGGACCTCTGGGTTTGACAGGCAGAGCTGCCCGTAGCCGCCGTAACGTTTGCCGTCACGAAGGCAGAAATACTCGGGATGCGACCCGAAGAACTCCTTTGTGGTGACGAACTCTCCCATAGTGTGAGCGCCCCAATAGGCCTCGATGTTGCCATACTCGTTGATGGTGGGGCTCCATTTCATGTTTTCGCGAGTGTGAGCGCTCCATTGCGGCACGTTCGAAGCCACGAAGTAGTTGCTGTAACGGAAGTCGAGGAAAGGCTTCTCGCTGTGGTTCAACTTGCGCAACTTCCAGCTATGGTGTGTTGGCAGCACTGTGCACTTTGGCGTTAACCAATGGATGCCAAGCTCACGTTCCAAGAAGGCGAAGACGCCGTACATCGTTCCTCTTTGCGAACCGCCCCAGATGAGCAAGTCTTTTCCAACGGTCTGATAGGTGAAGCTTTCGTCGTTGGCTGCCGGTTCCATTGTGCCTGTCAGGAGGGCCAACCGTGCGTTGTAGCCAACGATGACGCGTGGCGAGCTCGTGTTCAGGTCGTTTGTGATGGGCAAGAGGCAGCCGCTCATCTGCTCGATGTACTGCTGCAGTTCCTTTGCCGCCGTCTTTTCAGAGGTGGAAGCGCTTGCCGAGATGACAATTTTGTAGTCGCTCTTGCCGTCGCGGAACAGCCAGTTCGCGGCGTTTGTCTGTGTTGCGAGAAGCAACACGATGAAGGTTAGGAATAGTTTTGATTTCATGGTTTATGGTTTTGGGTTAATCAACATCATAATATATCTGTGCCGAGCGATACTGAGGCATTGCGAGAATTTGGCTTTGAAGAGCGAGAAGGCGCTCGCGAACCGCAGACATCGGAGCCGCCAACTCCATCTTCAAGATCAGTTTTCGTATGTGGAGGAGTTGAACGCGGCTAACTGGAGGAGTGTCTGGGCCGAGCACTCTTGTGCCAAATACTTGCTTCAAAAGGCTTGCGAAGTCTTTTGCGAGGTTCTCTACGACGCTTTCATCGCGATGCTTCATGTAGATAAAGATGACGCGACAGAAGGGTGGATAGCGGAACATCTCTCGCTCCTCTGCCTGCTCTGCATACATGCCTTCGTAGTTGTGGCTCACGACTTGCTGAACGATGGCGTTGCCTGCGTCCCGAGTTTGCAAGACGACATGACCGACGGAACCTTTTCTTCCGGCTCTTCCTGCAACTTGCTCCATAAGTTGGAAGGCTCTTTCATAACTGCGAAAGTCAGGTTGGGCAAGCATTGTATCAGCAGAAAGGATGCCAACAAGGCTGACGTGGTCGAAGTGGAGGCCTTTTGTGACCATCTGAGTGCCGATGAGAATGTCCGTCCGCCCCTCTTCGAAGTCGTGAAGGATTTGTTCGTAGTTCTGTCGCGACCTTGTTGTATCGAGGTCCATTCGAGCGATGCGAGCCTCGGGCAGGAGTGCTTGAAGTTGCTCTTCGATGCGCTCCGTCCCATAACCCCTGCTGGAAAGGTCTGTGCCTTCGCAGTTCGGACAAACCGTCGGAATGTTGTAAGTCTTGCCACAATAATGGCAAACCATTGCCCTGTAACCGCGGTGAACGGTCAGGCTGACGTCGCATTTCTCGCAACGAGGTGTCCAGCCACATTCCTTGCACTCAAGGACGGGGGCATAGCCTCTTCGGTTCTGGAAGAGAATGACCTGTTGATGTCGCTCCAAAGCCTTGCGTATGTGACAAAGCAATTGCGGCGAGAAGAAGCCAGTCATCAGTTTCTTCCTGCGCATTTCCTGCACATCGACGACCTCGATATCGGGCAGGCTGAGCCCTTCGAACCGCGTCTTCAAGGTGACGAGGCCGTACTTGCCAATCAAGGCATTATGGTACGATTCCAGACTCGGTGTGGCAGAACCCAACAAGGCCTTCGCTCCGTTTTGCTTTGCAAGCACTAATGCTGCGTTACGGGCATGATAGCGTGGGGCAGGATCCTGTTGTTTGAAAGACGTTTCATGCTCTTCGTCTACGATGAGCAGGCCAAGGTTTCGGAAAGGAAGAAAGAGGCTGCTTCGTACGCCAACCACGATATCATAGGGTTCATCGCTAAGCATCTTCTGGTAAAGCTCTACCCGTTCTCGGTCAGGATAGCGGGAGTGATAGACGCCCAAGCGTGGTCCGAAAACACGCCGAAGCCGTTCTGTGAGCTGAGCCGTCAGGACGATTTCGGGCAACATGAACAGGACCTGCTTTCCTTCGGCAAGGGCCTTTAGCATAAGATGGAGATAGATTTCTGTCTTGCCGCTGCTTGTGACGCCGTGAAGAAGGCAGACGTTGTGGCTTTGCCACTGGTTGAGGATGCTGTTCATGGCTTGTTGCTGCACCTCTGTCAAAGGCGAAGGGATACCTTCTGTCTCGTTTGATGACAGCTTTGTCTGTAATCTCTCAACAGGTTGGGCGTAGGTCTCGAGGATTCCTTTCTGGCAGAGTTCTCTCAAAATGGCTTCCGAACAACCTGACTTTTGCAGTAGAGTTTGCTTTTCCACCGTTCCTTCTGTGTCGAGGAAGCAAGCCAGCAAAGCCTCTTGTCGAGGGGAACGTTGCAAGGCATCGAACGCTTCGTGCAAACGCGCTTCATTGTGATATGCTTCGCTAAGCCGCACACAAGTCACCGTCTTGGGTTTATAAGTGCGGCGTATTTCCTCCTTCATTAGCACAGCTCCTTTTTCAAGGAGACTCTTTACGGCGGATAGGATGCTCTTTATACCTGTCTCTTTCTGCAAACTCAACAGTGTTTGTTCGGGCTTTTTCCTGAGTGCTCGCCATATCTTTTCTTCGCTTGGTGGCAAAGTCGACTCGGCTTCCCAATCCTCGTTCAACAGGATGGTGCTCTCGCTCTCCAGTTTCAGTCCGGAAGGCAAAGCGGCTTTGAAGACATCGCCAAGCGTACAGAGATAATAGTCCGCAATCCATTTCCACAAACACAGCTGCTCTTGCAATACGACAGGCTTTTCGTCGAGCACATCTGTGACGAGCTTTGTCGGGTAAGACGGCGTGTCGTCATGCAGACGAACCACAATCGCGGTGTAGAACTTCCTGCTTCCAAACGACACAATAACGCGGCAGCCAACCTGCACTTTATCAGCCATTTCGGTCGGCAAAGCGTAGGTGAAGGCTCCCTGCAAAGGCAAGGGAAGTATGACATCGGCGTATTGTGACATAGTTGGGGCAAAGGTACAAAGAATAATTGAAAATTGAAAATTGAAAATTAAAAAAGTGAAAGTGTGGCTCGAAGAATTGTTTCGTACACCTTTAATAATGTTGGACCAGGTCATTTCCAATGCCCTGCAATCTTCGATGCCAAGAGCTTCTGCCAGCTTTCACACGTTGTCTTACCCGATTCGACACGTTGAGTTTCCAAACATAACACGTTAAGTTGATTATATGTACATGAATATTTAATTATACATACATGTACATATAATTATACATACATGTACATATAATGAACACCATGTACGACGTTGAGTAAGGTCGCTCTTGGCTTCCGCCTGAGGTATGTGTCGAATCGGTTTGTTTGGGCTGCCGGAAATGATGTTTTATTCGTCCAATAATGTAGTTTTGCTTATACCTTATATTATAATACGCGCGCGAAAGGGGCTGTTTTCGCAGCCCTTTATGCCCGATTTGTGCACAAAAAAAGTTAAAATGTGCACATTTGGGTATGTTTTTAAGCCTAATAGTTGCATAATTGCGCAAAATGTTGTTACTTTGCACCGCAAATAAAAAGAGAGACTAAACATTTTTTTATAACCAAAACATAAAGTTATGTCAGAAATTGAAGCAAAAGTAAAAGAGATTATCGTTGATAAGTTGGGTGTAGATGAAGCAGACGTTACTCCCGAAGCATCATTCACAAACGACCTTGGTGCTGACTCTTTGGACACCGTTGAGCTGATTATGGAGTTCGAGAAGGCATTCGAGATCACCATTCCCGACGATAAGGCAGAGAAGATCTCTACCGTTGCTGATGCTATCGCATTTATCGAAGCAAACAAGTAAATAATGGAGTTGAAAAGAGTTGTGGTGACTGGCATTGGTGCCGTCACTCCGTTAGGCAACACTGCTGCTGAGACGTGGCAGAATATGCTTAATGGCGTGAGCGGTGCTGCGCCTATCACACATTTCGATGCATCCAAGTTCAAGGCACAGTTTGCCTGTGAGGTAAAGAACTTCGATCCTGAGCAGTTCATCGACAAGAAAGAGGCCCGCAAGATGGACCCCTATTGCCAGTACGCTCTTGCTGCTGCCACTATGGCAGTGGATGACAGCGCAATGGACCTCGAGCAGGTGGACAAGAACCGCGTTGGTGTTATCTTCGGCGTCGGTATCGGCGGCATGAAGACCTATGAGGAGGAAGTCACGGCTTATGCCAAGACAGCCGACACCATCGGTCCTAAGTTTAATCCTTTCTTCGTGCCCAAGATGATAGCCGACATTTGTGCAGGTCATATCAGCATCAAGTACGGCTTCCACGGACCGAACTACATCACCTCGAGTGCCTGCGCTTCATCGACCAATGCTCTTGCCGACGCTTTCAACCTCATCCGTCTGGGTAAGGCTGACGTTGTCGTGAGCGGTGGTGCTGAAGCAGCTATCACGGCAGCCGGTGTGGGAGGCTTCACTGCGATGAAGGCCCTGAGCACCCGTAACGAGGAGCCTCAAAAGGCAAGTCGTCCGTTCAGCGCAAGTCGTGACGGTTTCGTGATGGCAGAAGGCAGTGCAGTCCTCGTGCTTGAAGAGCTGGAGCATGCAAAGGCTCGTGGTGCGAAGATATATGCCGAGATGGCAGGTGCCGGCATGAGTGCCGATGCACACCATATTACGGCATCTCACCCAGAAGGTCTTGGCGCAAAGCTTGTCATGGAGAATGCCCTCGAAGATGCTGGCATGAAGCCCGCTGAAATAGACTACATCAATGTGCACGGCACATCGACTCCCGTCGGAGACATCAGCGAGTGCAAGGCTATTTTGGACGTCTTTGGCCAACATGCCTATGAGCTTAATATCAGCAGCACAAAGTCGATGACAGGTCATCTGCTTGGTGCAGCTGGAGCCATCGAGGCAATGGCAAGCGTGATGGCAGTCAAGGAGGACATCGTACCGCCCACCATCAACCATGAAGACGGCGACGAAGATCCCGAGATTGACTATAAGTTGAACTTCACCTTCGGCCAGGCACAGAAGCGCCCCGTTCGTGCTGCCCTGAGCAACACCTTTGGCTTTGGAGGTCATAACGCCTGCGTTATCTTTAAGAAGTACGCAGGATAGGCCGTGTCTGCCGTAAACCTGATAGACGCGATAAGGCTGCCTTTCCGTAAGGATAAGGAGCTTTATCGCGCTTTTCATCGTATGCTGGGCTTCTATCCACGCAAGATAAGCCTCTATCAGGAAGCCCTGATGCACAAGTCGATGCACGCTCAAGCTAAGAGCGGCGCGTCGCTCAACAACGAGAGGCTAGAGTTTCTGGGCGATGCGATACTCGATGCCGTCGTGGGTGAAATTGTCTTCCATCACTTCCCCCGTAAGAGAGAAGGCTTTTTGACCAATACCAGAAGCAAGATAGTGCAGCGAGAATCGCTTGGCAGGCTTGCTCAAGAGATAGGCCTTGACAAGCTCATTCGCAGAAACGAACAAAACCAGACCCACAACAGCTACCTTGCAGGCAATGCTTTCGAAGCGCTTGTGGGAGCCATTTACCTCGACAGAGGCTACGGTCACTGCAAGACTTTCATTAAGAAGAAAATAATGCGGCGGCTTATCGACATTGATAAACTGGCGTATCAGGAAGTGAACTTCAAGAGCAAACTGCTGGAGTGGTGCCAGAAGCATAAGGTCACGTTGGAGTATGTACTGCTTGACGAGACAAAGACAGAAGATGGTTCGCCGCTCTTCTGCTCAAAGGTAATGGTTGGCGGACACGAGTGCGCTCGTGGCAAAGGTTACTCGAAAAAGGAAAGCCATCAGAAAGCAAGTCGTAACGCTCTGCACCGTCTCAAGCACGACCGCAAGTTGCACGACGAAATAGTAAACAGCAAACATGTCACTAACTAACATCATACGTCCCATCTTCACGCCTCGCCTTCGCAAACTCGACCTATATCAGATAGAGGCTGAAGCTTTGCAGAGAGGTGTCCTCAAACGTCTGCTTGGCAAAGCTGCGCAGACGGAGTGGGGCAGGGCATACGGCTACGACAAGTGCCTCAATTATGAGGACTTTGCGATTCAAACTCCTCTCAATACTTACGAGGAGTTGAAGGGATACATCGATAGGATGCGTCATGGCGAGAAGGATGTGCTTTGGCCGGGCAAGGTGAAGTGGTATGCGAAGTCGAGCGGTACGACGAACGACAAGAGCAAGTTCATTCCTGTTAGCAAAGACGGCTTGCACGACACGCATTATGCTGGCGGAACCGATGCTGTTGTCTGGTACTTGAGGAACAACCCGAAGAGTCGTATCTTTGATGGCAAAGCGCTCATCCTTGGCGGCAGTCATGCTCCGAACTACAATTTGCCGGGCAGCCTTGTGGGCGACCTCAGTGCTATCCTCATCGAGAACATCAATCCGCTGGTCAACCTAGTGCGTGTCCCGAAGAAAGCCACTGCTTTGCTCAGTGACTTTGAAGTAAAGAGAGACCGCATCGCGAGAGAGGCCATGAAGCAGAACGTCACGAACCTCAGCGGCGTTCCCTCTTGGATGCTGTCTGTTCTGAATCGCATCATCGAACTCAGTGGCAAGCCCCTTGGTGATGTTTGGCCTAACTTGGAGGTCTTCTTCCATGGCGGCGTCGCTTTCACACCCTATCGCGGACAGTACGAGCGGCTTATTACGTTGCCTCGCATGCACTACATGGAGACTTACAACGCATCGGAAGGCTTCTTTGGCTTGCAGGACGACCCGAGCGACACGGCGATGAGCCTGATGATTGACTACGGCGTTTTCTACGAGTTCATCCCAATGGACGAGTTCGACAAGGAACAGCCGACTGTCGTGCCTCTCTGGGGAGTCGAGACGGGCAAGAACTACGCGATGGTCATCTCGACATCGAGCGGCTTGTGGCGTTACATTATTGGCGACATGATTCGCTTCACTTCACGCAATCCCTACAAGTTCGTTATCACGGGTCGCACCAAGTCCTTCATCAACGCATTCGGTGAGGAACTCATCGTCGATAATGCCGAAAAGGGACTGGCAGAAGCGTGTCGGCAGACAGGAGCAGAGGTTCTGGAATATACTGCGGCACCCGTCTTCATGGATGCTGACGGCAAATGTCGACATCAATGGATAGTCGAGTTCAGCAAAGAGCCGAGCGACATTGAAGCCTTTGCCAGCATCCTCGACAAGAGCCTTCAGCAGATAAACTCCGACTACGAAGCCAAGCGATACAAGGACATTACGCTTCAGAGGCTCGAGCTCATCAAGGCGCGACCCGACGTGTTCAACGATTGGCTCAAGCAGAAGGGCAAGCTCGGCGGACAGCACAAAGTTCCACGACTCTGCAACAATCGCGACATCATCGAACAAGTGCTGGCGCTTAATATAGATAAATAAGGTAGATGAAGTCGAGGCACATATTTGCAGGCTTTGCGCTGTTGCTCATTGCGGCTTGCGCAAGCATAGGCGCACCCGACGGCGGCATTTACGACGAGATACCGCCGAAGGTCGTGTCGAGCTATCCTGCGGATCGTGCAACGAACAACACTGAGCGCAAGATAAAGATTCGCTTCGACGAATACGTCAAGCTCGAGAATGCTAACGAGAAGGTCATTGTTTCGCCTCCTCAGATTGAGCCTGCCAACATCCGCGCTGACGGCAAGAGCGTGAAGGTGACACTTTATGACAGTTTGAAGGCAAGCACGACCTATACCATCGATTTTGGCGACGCTATCGTCGACAACAACGAAGGCAATCCGATGGGACACTACACTTACAGCTTCAGTACGGGCGAAGAGATTGACACAATGGAAGTGTCTGGAGCTGTGCTCAATGCAGCGGACCTGGAGCCGATAAAAGGCATTCTCGTCGGTCTTTATCCTATAGACTCTCTCTTCAACGACACCATTATGAGGCATAAGCCTTTCGCTCGTGTCTCGCGCACAAATGGTTCGGGCAAGTTCTGCATCAAGGGCGTAAAGCCGGGCCAGTATCGTGCTTTCGCTCTCGAAGATAAGGATGGCAACTTCCTCCTTTCGCAGAAAAGCGAACGTATTGCCTTTCTGCCCGATACCTTCACAACTACTTGTAAATGGGATGTACGCATGGATACCGTTTGGCGTGACTCGACGCACTACGACTCCATTCGTGTCGTTCCATACGTCCATTACTTTCCTGATTACCTGGTGCTCAATGCGTTCCTTGAGGAAGGCCAAGACCAGCACTTGCTCAAGCGCGAACGTCCTGACCCCGATGTCATAAGGTTCTACTTCACAGCTCCTGCCGACTCTTTGCCCATCATCAAAGGTTTGAACTTCGATGAGAGCTGCCTTGTAGCAGACGCTTCGCTCTACAACGACACCATTACATATTGGATAACGGACACGGCTTTCACGCATCGAGAAGACACTATCCGATTTGAGATGACGTTCCTTGAGACCGACACAACAGGCGTCTTGCAGCCTCATACAGAGTTGATTGAGGAAGCGCCAAAGTTGACTTGGGAGAAGCTGCAAAAGGAGAAAGAGAAGAAGATACAGGAGTGGCAAAAGCAACGAGAGAAGCAACTGAGGAAGTCCAAGGTGCCTTTGACTGCGGAGGCTAACCCATACGAAAATACGTTCCTCGAGATCTCGGCAAAGCCATCAGGCAGCATCGACCCGAATCAAAATGTCCATTACATCGCAAAGCAGCCCATAGCGAAAGTCGATACGACACGCATGCACCTCTACATCAAGGAGGACAGCTTTTGGTTGCCCGAGCCGTTCCTCTTCTTGCCGGACCGCGACATCAAGTCCTACACACTGTATGCCGAATGGGAACAGAAGCGTCAGTACCGTTTCACGATAGACAGCGCAGCAGTAGTCGGCGTGATGGGCGACCCTTGCAGGACAATCAGAAGCGAGTTTACTGTGAAGAGTGAGGATGATTACGGCTCGCTCTTTGTCCACGTCATTCTCCCCGATACGGCACAGGTCATCGTTCAGCTCTTAAACAAGAGCGATAAGATTGTTGCAGAGCTTCCGGCAGAGAAAGACGGACGGGCAGACTTCTTCTTCATGAAGCCCACAGAGTATTACCTGCGTTGCTTTGTAGATTACGATGGCAACGGCGTTTGGAGCACAGGCAACTATGACAGAGGCTTACAGCCCGAGCCTGTCTATTACTTCCCAAAGCCTATTACGGTGAAGGCGAAGTGGGACATCGAGCAGGACTGGGCGCCGCTCGAGATAGGGCGTATGTGGCAGAAACCTATTGAAATAACCAAGCAGAAGCCCGACAAGGAGAAGAATGTCAAGCAACGCAACAAGGAACGTCTCCAGCAGAAGCAGGCTGAAAGGGAGCAAAGACGGGGAAGCAGGGAATAAGGTAACAAGAAAGAGAGAATGCGACGCCTAATACATTATATATATATAATAGCTTTTGTGCTCTCTGTTTGCATAAGGGCGAATGCCCAGTGTACTGCCGAGAACACCGCTTTCAGCGCAGGTGAGGAGCTCAACTACGACCTCTTCTTCAATTGGAAGTTCGTCTGGGTCAGCGCAGGCACAGCAACGATGAGCATCTCCGGCACGAAGTGGGAAGGCAAACCTGCCTACAAGTCACATCTCATCACACGTACCAGCTCCCGACTCGACCGCTTCTTTATGATGCGAGACACAATGCAGAGCATCGTCACAGAGGACATGACGCCTCGTTACTACAAGAAGGGAGCCAACGAGGGCGGCAAGTATTACGTCGATGAAGTGTGGTACACCTATCCTGGCGGCAAGACGCATCTTCGCCAACGCTACAAGGACCGCGACGGAACTGTTACGGAGAAGACTTACGACAATACGAAGTGCCTCTACGATATGATGAGCATGTTGCTTCGGGCACGTTCCTTCAAAGTCGATAACATGAAGAAAGGCGAGAAACTGCGCATGCCGATGGCCGACGGACACAAGGTCGAGGACATCACCCTCATCTATCGTGGCCGCGAGGACTTCAAGATGAAGAGCACCGGCATCACTTACAAATGCGTTGTCTTCTCGTTTGTGGAATACCCGAACGGCAAGGAGAAGGAAATCATCACCTTTTATATCTCCGACGACGAGAACCACATTCCCGTCCGTCTCGACCTGTTCCTGCGCTTTGGCGTCGCAAAGGCTTATCTCTCGAAAAGCAAAGGGTTAAGGCACGAGTGCACTTCTATTGTCAGGTAATAGGCATCACTTCTTCTGCCTTGACTTCGACTGTGGCCGCACAAGCCCCGGGAATGGTGACAATGAAGCGGCGCGAGCGATGTCCTTCCACGCGCTGAAAGTGGCCACGAATGCCTTGCAGAGGGCCGCTGACAATCATCACCTCCTGCCCCGACTTGAGCTTGATCCCGTCTGCCGACACAATTTCTACGAAGTCCTGACTCGCGGTACAAACTTTCATGAAGTCCTCCATCTCCTGTTCAGGCACGACGATTTTCTCCATCTTCCCGTTCATCTTGCGCATCATGTACTGCAGTTCTGGGCGCGACTTCTTGAGAGCCTGCACCTTTTCCTCTGTCGCATGAATGAAAATGAGATTGTGGATTGCCGGTTCAAGCGTGTTCCGAAGGCGGCTACCCCTCTGCATGATGCGGCGCATGGGCACAAAAGCCGGCACCTCCAAAGCGTCCATTTCCGCCTTGACCTTCATTTCGCGCCGATAAGTGACGCGCATCGCGAACCAGCTTTCCATGGAAAAGTTGAAAAGGTGAAGAATTGAAAAGGTGAAAAAGCTAAATCACAGACGATGTCTCATCCTCTTTCTTTGGCCTTTTCACCCTTTCGCTTTCTCAGTTTTTAAGTCGGGATGAGGCGCCAACATGTATTGAGACTGAAATTTATCATTTTTGTTATACTTTTACATAAATGCCTGAATTACAAGAGAAATAGGAATTAATCAATATAAGCATAATGATAATTTGATATAAATCAATTTATAATATCACGCCAAAAACACGCCAAAAATTAAGTGTTAAAATCATAATTCTTT
>CACYYM010000012.1 GCA_902778625.1 uncultured Bacteroidales bacterium | reverse complement strand
GGTTATAATGTTGGAGGCGGATGACAAGTACGGTAAGTTCGAATTCCGCCCCTTGGAAGGTGGTTTTGGTACTACCATTGGTAATGCTTTACGCCGCATCCTTCTCTCCTCGCTTGATGGCTTCGCTATCAACACCGTGTCTATCTCTGGCGTTGAGCACGAGTTCGCTACAGTGCCTGGAGTCAAGGAAGATGTCACCAACATTATATTGAACTTGAAGCAGGTAAGATTCAAGCAGGTTGTGGAAGACTTCGAGACAGAGAAAGTTACTGTTACGGTTGAGAACGCTACGGAGCTCAAGGCAGGTGACTTCAACAAGTATCTGGTAGGCTTCGAAGTGCTGAACCCCGAGCTGGTGATTTGCCATCTGGATCCTAAGGCATCCTTGCGTATGGAAATCAGCATCAATAAGGGTAGAGGCTACGTTCCCGCAGACGAGAACCGCCCTTTCTGCACCGATGTGAATGTTATCCCTATCGATTCAATTTACACACCAATCAGGAATGTCAAGTACGCAGTAGAGAACTTCCGCGTTGAGCAGAAGACCGACTACGAGAAGCTTGTGCTTGAGATTACCACTGATGGTTCCATTCACCCGAAGGATGCGCTCAAGGAAGCTGCTCGCATTCTCATTCACCACTTCATGCTGTTCTCTGACGAGAAGATTACGCTCGAGAACAGCGAGATGGACGTGAACGATGAGTTCGACGAGGAGGTTCTGCACATGCGCCAGCTCCTGAAGACTAAGCTTGTGGATATGGACTTGTCTGTTCGTGCTCTGAATTGCCTTAAGGCTGCCGATGTTGACACCCTTGGCGATTTGGTTCAGTACAACAAGACTGACCTGCTTAAGTTCAGGAACTTCGGTAAGAAATCGCTCACGGAGCTTGATGATTTGCTCGAGAGTCTGAATCTGTCGTTTGGAACCGACATTTCTAAGTATAAATTAGATAAAGAATAAAAAGTCATGAGACATAATAAGAAATTCAACCATCTGGGCCGTACTGCATCCCACAGAGCAGCTATGTTGAGCAACATGGCGGTGTCTCTGATCATGCACAAAAGAATCACTACGACCCTCGCCAAGGCAAAGGCCTTGAAGAAGTATGTAGAGCCCCTCATCACTAAGTCGAAGGAGGACACTACGAATTCACGCCGTGTCGTGTTCAGCTACTTGCAGGACAAGCACGCCATCACGGAGTTGTTCACCACCATCTCGAAGGCTGTTGCCGACCGTCCCGGTGGTTACACCCGCATCATCAAGACGGGTTTCCGTGCCAGCGATGCTGCTCCCATGTGCTTCATCGAGCTTGTTGACTTCGATGAGAATATGGCAAAGACAGCTAAGAAGGCAAAGCGCACACGCCGTTCTTCAAAGAAGGCATCTGCTCCTGTAGCAGAGGCCGCTGAGGCAGCCGAGGCACCCGCAGCAGAAGCCGCAGAGACTGCAGTTCCCGCCGCAGAAGAAGCTCAAGAATAATTCTAAATTGCAATAATGAAAGCCGCTTCATCCGTGAGGATGGAGCGGCTTTTTTTGTGTCGCGCCGGAAAACGCCGCAGGCGGCGTTTTAATTTCCGCGTGCGGCGTTGCCAATCCCCGCGTGCGGCGTTGCCAATCCCCGCGTGCGGCGTTTGCAATCTCCGCGTGCGGCGTTTTAATTTCCGCGTGCGGCGTTTGCAATCTTCTTGAAGAAAATCGCTATATATCTTGGGCATTTCGCCTTTTTTGTGTATCTTTGCACCAAATATCCAACTAAAACGAACTACAGTAATGAAAAGTAAACTCTTTCTTCTCGGCTTGATGCTTTCTGTTGTTGCTCAGGCCGAAAACCTCGCTCAGTATGTTGATCCCAGAATCGGTACTGGCGACCATGGGCATGTCTTCGTAGGTGCCAATGTGCCTTTTGGTATGGTGAATGCCGGCCCCACACAGCTTGAGACGGGCTGGGACTGGTGCTCAGGCTATCATGAAAGCGGAAAAAAGATTATCGGTTTCGGCCAGATGCACCTCAGCGGTTGCGGTTGTGCCGATCTTGCTGACATCGGTCTGATGCCTGCTTATGGCGACCTCGAGTTGAGCCGTGAAGGTATTGCCAGCGAGTACCGTCATGAGACGGAGATCATGAGGCCCGGCTACTATCGAGTCATTCTGGACCGCTTTGGCATCCAGACGGAGGTGACTGCTACAGAGCGCACTGCCCTCTATCGTTTCACCTTCCCGCGTGGCAGCAACAATGCTCGCATCATTATCGACCTGGAGAATACCATTGGCGATGAAGCCCGCGATACGCGCGTCGTGCCCGTTGATGAGTTCACGCTTATGGGTTATCGCCGCAGTCACGGTTGGGCAAACGACCAGTGGGTGTATTTCTGTATGAGGTTTAGCAAGCCGATCCATAACTGGCTGAGTGAAGGACCTGATGCTAAGTACGGGCAGGCAACATTCGAGGTTGGCCCTGGCGACGATGTGATGGTCAAAGTGGCTCTTTCGCCAACAAGTGAGGCAAATGCGCTCATCAATATGAACGCAGAGCAGCCTGGCGGCTTTGATTTCGACGCCATTGCCAACGCTGCTACCGAGGCATGGAACCAACAACTCTCCCGCATTCAGGCAAAGTTCCGCACCGAGCGCGAACGCACGATCTTCTATACGGCAATGTATCACTACATGGTTGCGCCGCAGCTTTGGAACGACGTGACTGGCGACTACATGGGCGCAGACTTCAAAGTTCATCGTGGTGCCGACTATAACACGCTCACGACGTGGAGCCTTTGGGACACTTATCGTGCCGCTCATCCCTTGGCAACCATCATCATGCCCGACCGTATGCGCGACTATGCCAAGACGATGCTCGCCATCTATCGCGAATGGGGCGAGCTCCCAGTGTGGCATCTGGTTAGCAACGACACCTATTGCATGGTGGGTGAACCCGCTGTTCCTGTGCTAGCCGACATTATCCTGAAGGGTGAGGCCGACGACATCGATATCGACGAGGCTTACGAAGCAGTGTGTGCAAGCATGCTTCCCACAGAATTCGCCAAGATGCGCCGTGTGCCTCTGCGTGGTAAGGACTATTTGGCAGAACTCGGTTATCTGCCTTACGACGGCCGCGAAGGCGAAGTCGTTGGCAAGAGCATGGAGTACTTCATCGCCTCTTGGGCCGCTGCTCAACTCGCCGGCAAGCTTGGCCACAAGGAAGACAGCATCCGCTTCTACGACATCAGCATGAACTACAAGAAGCTCTACGACCGCCGCGTCAACGTGATGCGCGCTCTCGACATGAAGGGCGAATTCCGTCCTCTGCCTCCCAACTTCAACCCCAATCAGCAGACACGCGACTATACAGAGGGTAACCCCTGGCAGTACACGTTCCTCGTGCCTCACGACGTGAAGGGACTTGCAGAAGTGATGGGCGGCGACAAGGCTCTCGATAAGCGTCTCGACGACCTGCTGGCAGCCAGCAGCGACCTGGGCGCCGGCGCCGCTCCCGATATCTCGGGCCTCATCGGACAATACGCTCATGGCAACGAACCAAGCCACCATATCTTATATATGTACAACTACGTCGGCCAGCCTCGCAAAGCACAGAAGTGGCTGCGTCAGGTCATGGACGAACTCTACACCGATCAGCCTGCAGGACTTTGCGGCAACGAGGACGTCGGTCAGATGTCTGCTTGGTACATCCTCTCTGCCCTCGGCTTCTATCAGGTTGAGCCTTGCGGTGGTGTCTATCAGCTCGGCTCGCCAATCGTCGAAGAGGCAGTCATCCCTGTCGGCGAGGGCAAGACCTTCACCATCCGCACTCACGACGGTAGCGACAAAGCCGTCTACGTCAAGAAGTACGTGCTGAACGGAAAGCAGCTCAAGGGCACGACCATCACCCACGAGCAAATCATGGCTGGCGGTACACTCGATGTGTATATGACAGCAAAGTAATGTGAGAACGCCATAACGGAATAACGAAATAACGACAACAATGAAGAAGATACTATTTGTCCTGCTGATGAGTGCGCCGATGACCGCTTTCAGCAACACACATTTCGCGATGCCCGAGCCAGCAAAGAAACAGCAAGTGGCAGCACAAAGCACGATTAAGGACCTGCGTCCCGAGCCGGAGAAGCGCCTCTTCCGCAGCGAAGCCGTCGAGAAGCAAATCCTCGACCTCAAACAGAAGCTGACGGCAATCGACCCTAAGCTCTATTGGATGTTTACGAACTGCTTCCCCAATACGCTCGACACGACTGTCTGGTACAGCAACGAGAGCGGCGACGACGACACCTTCGTCATTACAGGCGACATCGAAGCGATGTGGCTGCGTGACAGTGCCGCACAGGTCTGGCCCTATCTCCGTTATGTAAATCAGGACGAGCCGCTGCGTCACCTTATCCGCGGCGTGATTCGCCGTCAGTTCGCCTGCATCCTGATCGACCCGTATGCAAACGCCTTCAATATCAAGCCGAAAGACGGCGAGTGGCAGAGCGACGAGACAAAGATGAACAAGATGCTGCACGAACGCAAGTACGAGATTGACTCCCTTTGCTATCCCTTGCGCCTTGCTTATGCTTATTGGCAGAAGACCGGAGACAACAGCATCTTCGACGAGACATGGCTCAAAGTGGTGCGCGCCACGCTCGACGTGTTCCGCGACCAGCAGAACTGGAATGGTTATAAGACGAACTACCACTTCCGCCGCAACACCAAGGCACTCCACGACACACGAAGCAACGCAGGCTACGGTCATCCGGGCAAGGCTTGCGGTCTCATAGCCAGCGCTTTCCGTCCCAGCGACGACAGCACCATCTTCCCTTACCTCGTGCCCAGCAACTTCTTTGCCGTTAGTGTGCTTCGCAAAGCTGCAACCATCCTTCGCGAGGTAAACAAGGAGAAAGTCCTTGCAGGCGAGTGCGAGCAGATGGCAAGCCAAGTTGAAGCAGCCCTGAAGGAGTACGCTGTAGTGGAACATCCCAAGTATGGCCCCATTTATGCCTTTGAGGTGGACGGCTACGGAAGCTATCTCCTCATGGACGACAGCAATGCGCCCTCTCTGCTTTGCCTGCCTTACCTGACCGACGTCGCCATCGACGATCCCATTTATCAGAATACACGCCGCTTCGTTTGGAGCGAGGACAATCCTTACTTCTTCAAGGGTAAAGCCGGCGAAGGCATTGGTGGTCCTCACTGCGGACTCGACAAGCCTTGGCCCATGAGCCTTGTAATGAAGGCATTCACCACGAACGACCGCGCCGAGAAGGAGTGGTGCGTGAAGGAAATCCTGAAGACCGACGGCGGCAAGGGTTTCATGCATGAGTCCTTTAACAAAGACGATGCGACCGACTACACGCGCAGCTGGTTCGCATGGGCCAATACGATTTTTGGCGAACTTATCGTTGACATGTATGCAGAATAACGGAAGAAAGCTATTGCAAGGAGCCCTCATTGTGGGGCTCTTTGCGTTTATTGGTACACTGACGTCTTGCATAGGCGACCAGACACAAGAGGAACAGGCGGCACTCGACTTTTTGTATGCAGGCATGCCGCTGCCCGACAGCGTCGATTACCCGCGTGAGTTCTGGGAAGCTAACGTTGCCATTACGGTGAAGGCACGACACGAGATGCCTTGGGGCGAGAAGGTGCCCGGGCGTGAATGGCGGCACTTTGTGCTTCCTTTACGCGTCAACAACGAAGACCTCGACTCGTTTCGCATCGCTTATTACGATGAGCTAAAGAAGCGTGTGGAAGGCAAGACGATGTACGCCGCCGTGCTTGAGGTGAACCATTGGTGTCACGAGCACGTCACTTATCAGCCCAGCGATAGCCGCACTTCCTCGCCGATGAACACGGTTCGCTCGGCCATCGGACGTTGCGGAGAAGAAAGCACCTTCACTGTTACTGCACTTCGCACCATCGGCATTCCTGCCCGCCAGGTCTATACGCCACGTTGGGCACACACGGACGACAACCATGCTTGGGTGGAAGCCTGGGTCGACGGCAAGTGGTACTTCCTCGGTGCTTGCGAGCCCGAGCCGGTGCTGAACCTCGGATGGTTCAACGAATCGGCCAGCAGAGGCATGCTCATGCACACGAAGGTCTTTGGGGATTACACGGGACCCGAGGAAGTTGTGAACAAGACGGCATGTTACACCGAGATAAACGTCACGAAGAACTATGTCGATGTGGCTTCCGTGATTGTAACCGTGCTTGGCCAAGACAGCCTTCCCGTCGAGGGAGCAACGGTCGATTACCGCCTTTACAACTACGCAGAGCTCTATCCGATTGCGTCGAGACAAAGCGATGCGACGGGCAAGTCGTCGTTGACCTGCGGCAAGGGCGACCTTGTTGTCTGGGCGAGCAAGGACGGCAAGTTCGACTTCAAGAAAGTGAGTGTGGGCAAAGACGCTTTGCTGACGTTGGTGCTCGACAAGGACAGCACGTACACCGCATCGCTCGAGCTCGACCTCGTTCCGCCGTTCCCCAAGTTCAATCAACCTGAGGTGAGCGTTGAGGCGAAGCGCGAGAACCGCCAACGTCTCGCGAAGGAGGACAGCATCCGCATCGCTTACATGAAGCAAGCCTTCTGTCAGGACGGCGAGCAGAACAGGCCTGAAGTGCTGGCACGGGCCAACTGGCGGACCATCGAAGCTTTCAGGAAGAGCGAAGCTGCCAAGAAGTGCAAGGGCGATGTGCTCGCCACGCTTTCCCGTAAGGACTATCGCGATGTCACGCTCGACGTGTTGCTGGACGTTGCGGAGCATACGCCTTACCTCGACGACCCGCTTTGGCAGAAGTATGTTCTTTGCCCGCGTGTTGCCAACGAGCTTTTGACGCCTTGTCGCGGAACGCTTGCCGAGTACTTCAAAGGCATGACGGCCGAGGAGTTGAAGCAGTGGGTGACGGACAGCATCACGGTCGATGACACGCGCAACCCGCAGCACCTTTGCATGAGTCCGCTCGGTGTGTTGAGGCACAGAACCTGCGACGCTCACAGCCGCGACATCTTCTTCGTTTCGGCGGCCCGCAGTGCAGGCATTCCCGCTCGCATCGACGAGGTGACGGGCAAAGTGCAGTGGAGAGCCACGCAGGCAGACGAGTGGCACGATGCCCTGTTCGGCTCTGCCCAAGAGAAAATGGCTCCGCAGGGTTCTCTGCGTCTCGCATTTACCGATCAGGCGGTAAAAGCCGATCCTTCCTACTATTCGCATTTCGCTTTGTCGCGCATCGAAAGCGGTCGGCCGAAGCTTCAGGAATTCCCTGAGAGCGCGACTTGGAAGGGCACTTTCGCTGACGGCGTGAGTGTCGATGCAGGCCAATACATGTTGATTAGCGGTACGCGTTTGGCGAATGGAAACGTTTGGGCGAACCTCGAGATATTTAATGTGAAGGAACAGAGCCAGCAGAATGTGCCGCTTCGACTGCGTGCAGACGACGATCACCTGCACGTCATCGGCAACTTCAACTGCGAGCAGTACTTCACCAACGCGCGTGGTGTTCACAAACAAATCATTGAGACAACGGGCAGAGGCTTCTACATGATAGCCCTCATCCGCAGCAACCACGAGCCGAGCGCCCATTTGCTCCACGACATGGAGGCAGCGAACATCCACATCTCGCAGTGGTCGCAGTGCTACCTCATGCTTTTCCCAAGCCAAGAGGACTATGCCAACTTCGACCGCAAAGCGTATGAAGACCTGCCGAGCAACGTGCTATTCGGCGTTGCCGACCCGGAGACGGTTGCCTCGATGCACATCGAGGAGCTCACGCATGGCAGCGAAGAATTGCCGATTCTCATGCTTTGCGACACCTTTAACCGTGTCGTCTGGTTCCGTCAGGGCTACAACATCGGGCTTGCCGACCAGCTGATGGACGCGCTCCGAAAGATTATCCTGTTCGAATAGAAGCTTCGAGCCAGGCAACTCAAAGCTTCGGGCCAGGCAACTCAAAGCTTCGGGTTGCCCGGCACAAGGTTCCGAATTACCCGCCTCAAAACGCGGAAACGGGCGACTCAACGTGGTGGGTCGCCCGTTTCCATGTGTGGCGTTTTAAAACCTCGCACGCGGGGTTCATTATAGATACATGTATGTATAATTAAATGTACATGTATGTATAATTGTAGATACATGTATCTATAATGAACTCGACGTGCTGTGTTGAGTAACTCGACGTGCTGTGTTGAGTAACTCGACGTGTTATGTTGAGTAACTCGGCTTGTCGGGTTGAACAACGTAGCGTTTCGAAGTGGTTTCTTTACCTAATCGAGACGGTTGTTTCCCCTAATTGTGGCGGCTTTTTCGGAGTTCCTTCTTGTAGATGATGGCAGCATAGACGAGGATGAGCACTGTGCTGAGGCCGACGTATTGCCATTCTGGCCAGGTCTCGGGAACGAGTGTCATCGCCCAATAGAACGCGGCTGCGAGGATGGCGTAGAACGCCAGAGTGCCGATAGGATAGGGGATGGGGTAGTATTTCTGCCCGACGAAATAGCTCAGGAGCATCGCCGTTCCGTATCCTGCAACGCCTCCCCAGGCACAAGCCATATAGCTGTAATGGGGAATGCCCCAAATGTTGACGGCCAGAAGAACGAGGCAGCCTGCCAAAGAGAACAGGGCGCCGTAGATGGTTTTGTCAATTAACTTGTACCAGAAGGACAGGTTGAAGTAGATGCCCATCATGATTTCTGCGGCCATTACGATGGGAATGACGCGCAAGCCATCCCAGTAATCGGAACCGATCATATAGCGAAGTACGGGCAGCCAACCCATTACGCAGAGGAACGCAAGCAGGGTGAAGATGATGAAGTACTTCATGCCCAAGGCGTAATACTCGTCTTTGTCAGTATCTTTCGCCTTTGCAAAGACGATGGGCTCGTAGGCGAATCGGAAGGCTTGGGTAATCATGGCCATAATCATGGCAATCTTCACGCAGCTGCCATACACGCCGAGCTCGACGTTGGCCTGTGCCTCGTCGGGGTAAACCTTTGGGAAAAGTATCTTGTCCGCCACTTGATTCAGGATGCCCATGACGCTCAAAAGCAGTATCGGCCATGAGTAGGAAAGCATCCTTCGAAGCAGTCCTCCGTCGAATTTCCAATGGATCTTCACCAGATCAGGAATGAAGAAGAAGGTGATGAAACCTGTGCAAAGCAGGTTGATGAAGAAGACATAGAAGACACTTGTCTTGCCGAGAATGACGAAATAAAGCAGGTTAAGCGCGATGTTGAGGAAGATGAAGCCCATCTTCAGCGACATGAAGCGTATGGGACGATGCTGGAAACGAAGGAAGCAGAAAGGCAGTGCCTGCAAAGCATCAAGGGCAACTACGGCGGCCATCATCAGCAAGTATTCCGGGTGAGCTGCGTATCCGAGGTAATCGGCAATGGGAGTGATGAAGCCGAAAACAAGCAAAAGGAACAACGCAGTAAGGCTGCCCACCATCGTAAAGCCGGTGGAGAAGACCGTGTCGGGTTGTTCGCGCTCGTCGTTGGCGAAGCGGAAGAGCGTCGTTTCCATTCCGAACGTCAGTATTGCGAAGAACAAAGCGGTGTACGCATACATGTTCGTGCTCACGCCATAATCGCCGGAAGCTTTCGGCATGTAGTGCGTGTAGAGCGGCACGAGCAGGTAGTTGAGGAAACGACCCACGATGCTCGAGAGTCCGTAGATGGCTGTGTCTTTCGCCAGAGCTTTCAGGTTTGCCATATTAATCAAGCGTTAAGGATACGGGACAATGGTCGCTGCCAAGGATGTCGTCAAGGATCTCGGCCGACTTCAAGCGCGAGGCAAGACGCTCCGACACAAGGAAGTAGTCGATACGCCAGCCCACGTTCTTCTCTCTGGCATGGAAACGATAGCTCCACCAACTGTAGCGGTCGGTCGCGTCGGGATAGAAGTGGCGGAACGTGTCGATGAATCCGCTGTCGAGCAGCGTGGTCATCTTTGCCCTTTCCTCGTCCGTGAAGCCCGCGTTCATGCGGTTCGTTTTGGGATTCTTCAGGTCAATCTCCTCATGGGCGACGTTCATGTCGCCACACACGATGACCGGCTTCTGCTTGTCGAGCTTTATGAGATAGTCGCGGAAGGCGTCCTCCCAAGTCATCCTATAATTGAGGCGCTTCAAACCATCCTGGCTGTTCGGCGTATAGACGCACACCAGAAAGTGGTCCGCCATCTCGAGCGTGATGACGCGTCCCTCGTGGTCGTGCTCCTCGATGCCTATGCCATAGGTCACATTGACAGGCTGATGTCTGGTATAGATAGCGGTGCCCGAGTAGCCTTTCTTCTCCGCGTAGTTCCAGAAGGACTGATAGCCCGGGAAACTCAGGTCGAGCTGTCCCTCCTGCATCTTCGTCTCCTGAAGGCACACGAAGTCCGCGTCGAGCTGGGCAAACACTTCGCGAAAGTTCTTACCGACAACGGCACGAAGCCCGTTGACGTTCCAACTGATGTATTTCATAGTGTTGAGTGCATTATTTTGCACAAAGTTACAAAAAAACTGCGAACTATGAACTATGAACTATGAACTTTTTTGTACCTTTGCACAAACTATTGAACGAGAATGCGCAAAACGTGGGGAATGACAGAGGGCAGCATCGCCTGTGGCACTTTGATTGTCGCGGGCTTTGTGCTTCAACTGGCGACCGGGCCTGTCCGATGGGACGCGATGGCTTGGCCGGTCAACCTCGTTGTGCTGATCGGACTGCTGCTCGGCATCTTTGCGATGCACCTGTTGCGTAAGAAGGTACGCCTTTTCCACTGGATGACAACGCTGCAGGCTGGCATTCCGGCAATGATGGCGTGTGCCATGCTGACCGTCTTGATGGGTGTCACAAGGCAGGCACCGGCGGGACACCCTGCTACGGAACCCATCGGCATTACCAATATGCTCAGTTTCTGGCCGTTTGTCCTGTCGTATCTGTGGCTCACGATACTGGTCGGCATGGTGTGCATGACGAGGCTTCGAGCTTCGTGGCACAATGTTTTCTTCCTGCTGAATCACCTCGGCCTGTTCCTTGCCCTTGTAGCCGGCACGCTTGGCAATGCCGACATGCAGCGCTTGCAGATGACTGTGCAAGAGGGAAAGACCGAATGGCGAGCCGTGGACGCCAAACGCAGAGTGCATCAACTGCCGATAGCCATCGAGCTGCATGACTTTTTCATTGAGGAAGAGCCGAGACTCAGCTTTGCGTCCGATGTGACAGTCTATACGAAGCGTGGCATCACCGTTCGCGACACGATTCGCGTCAACAAGCCTCTGAGCGTTCGTGGCTGGAAGATATACCAATTCAGCTACGACGAGGCACGTGGCAAGGACAGCGACATCAGCGTCTTCGAACTGGTGCGCGACCCGTGGCTGCCGCTCGTTTACCTTGGCATCTTCATGATGTTGGCAGGTGCCCTGAGCCTGTTCGTTACTCGCAAGCAAACAAATTGTAAATCGTAAATCGTCAAATGGTAAATTGGAATGACCTATGGCTCTTTGCTCTGCTTGCCCTGATGTTTTGGGCGGCTGGTGCGGTGCTTTCCCTGCGAGGCGGCAGGCAGAGGCTTGCCTCGCTGCTGACCGTTTGTGGCTTGCTTGTCTTTGGGACGTACATTGCCCTGATGTGGCATTCTCTTGAGCGACCGCCTTTGCGCACCATGGGCGAGACGCGTCTCTGGTATTCCTTCTTCCTGCCTTTGGTTGGCCTGATTACCTACATCCGCTGGCGCTATCGCTGGATTCTGCTGTTCAGCACGATGCTCAGCACAGTCTTCATCTGCATAAACCTGCTGCGACCAGAGATACACGACAAGGTGATGATGCCGGCTTTGCAGAGCCCCTGGTTCGCACCTCACGTTATTATCTATATGTTTGCGTATGCCACGACGGGTGTCGCCGCCTTGATGTCCGTGTGGCAGCTCTGCCGAAAGGAGAGAGACCTGAGTGCCATAGACAACCTGACGCGTGTCGGCCTGTCGTTCATCACCGTCGGAATGCTCTTCGGCGCCTTGTGGGCAAAGGAAGCATGGGGCACGTACTGGTCTTGGGACCCGAAGGAGACGTGGGCTGCCGCAACGTGGCTCTGCTATCTCATCTACCTGCATTGGCGCAGATGCCGTCCGGCGAGTGTTCGTCCGGCTCTCCTCTGGCAGATACTTTGCTTCTTATGCCTGCAGATGTGCTGGTGGGGCATCAACTATCTGCCTTCGGCACAAGGCGTCAGCGCACACACATATTGAAATTACGAAATTAAGAATATAAGAAAGAAGAATTAGGAAGAACAGACAATATGAGAAGGAATTGGACTTTATGGGCTACCATCTTTGCAATGACAGTTGCCGCTCAGGAAACTGCAGCTCCCGACTACGGCGACTTTTCCGTTGACGCGCAAGTCAGTTCGCTTGGCGAGTTCCGTACGGGGCTTGGCACGTTGAGAGACGGCACTACGCCCTACAAGCTTTTGGTGAACGACCGTGTGCGACTCGGCTTTGGCTGGGAGCGCAATAACATCAGCATGAGGATTGCCGCTCAACACTCGGGGACTTGGTTCAACAGCGGACAGAAGAATTCGTCGAGCAAGATAGCACTCCACGAGGCTTGGGCAAAGATGACCTTCGGCAAAGGCTTCTTCGCACAGCTCGGACGGCAAGAACTCATCTACGACGACGAGCGGCTCTTCGGCAAGCACGATTGGGACGTCACTGGCCGTGCTCACGACGCAATCCGCCTGGGGTGGGGCAACGAGCTGCATACAGTGCATGCCATCGCCAGCTTCAACCAGACGGGCGACATGGTGGACGATGTCCTCTACGGCATGAATACGCGTGGAAAGAAGCTCTACAAGAACATGCAGACGCTGTGGTATCGTTTCGGTGCCGACGAGGCGCCCTTCCACATCAGCGGCGTCTTCTCCAATCAGGGCGTGAGCGACGCTAAGGGCAGAGGCATTAACTACATGCAGACGTTCGGCACTTACATGAATTACGAGAAGCGCCAGTTCTTCTTCGACGCCTCGATGTATTACCAGGTGGGCAGCGACAGATGGAACGACGACGTGCGGGCCTTCATGTTGAGCGGCAACGCCGGTATGCAGTTCTCGCCGAAGTGGAGAGTATCCGTCGGCGACGACTACTACAGCGGCGGCGATGGAATGCCGGGCACGAACCGCACCTTCAATCCTCTCTACGGCTCCTACCACGAGTTCCTCGGCGCGATGGACTACTTCGGCTACGGCGTCCTGCCACTCTACGGCATCAACGACCTCAACATAAAAGCCTTGTTCAAACCTTGCCCGAAGTTCGACATGAAGATGGCTTTCCACTGGTTTGCCACAGGCCGCCCCATCAATAACTTCCTCAAAGACCCGATCGAGGAACTCGTTGACCCCGAAAAGATAGCCATCATGCGCAGGTACAACGGCAAGTATCGCTTTGCACAGAACCTGGGCGGAGAGATAGACCTGGAGGCAAGCTATCGTCCGTGGCAGTTCGTCACGTTGCGCGGCGGTCTGAGCATGATGCTGGCTTCTGAAACGTTGCAGCTCTTCAAGGGCGAGGACGCAAGCACTTTCCAGAGCTGGGGCTGGCTGAGCTTCGACTTAAACACGACAATTTTCTCCACCCGACATCGCAGGCAATAAAACGCCGCGTGCGGAAACCTCAAACGCCGCACGCGGAAATTGCCAACGCCGCACGCGGGGATTGCCATTTCCGCACGCGGAAATTAAAACGCCGCTGAGGGCATTGAAAATCAGCACGTTCGTTTTTTACTCATTTCGTGTCCCGAAAATGAGAAAAAATCAGGACAAAACATCGAATTTTGAATATTGGATTTTGAATTTCGGATTATTATTCGTATCTTTGTCCTCTGCTATACATTATTTATATATAACATGGTCAAACATATCATACTGTGGCGGCTGAGGGAAGACCTCACTGCAGAAGAGAAGGAAAACGTGAAGAAGGACATCAAGGCTGGCCTGGAAGGGCTTGCCGGACGCATACCAGGACTGCTCGACATCAGGGTGAACGTCGACGGACGACTCGAGACGTCGAATGCCGATGTGATGCTCGACAGCACCTTCACCGACGAGGCTGCACTACGGGCTTATGCAGTACATCCCGAGCACGTCGCTGTGGCAGACAGCAAAGTGCGGCCCTATACCTGCCTCCGCACCTGCCTGGATTACGAAACTAACTGAAAAGAAAACCAAATAACCATGAAAGGAATTGTTCTGGCCGGTGGCTCAGGCACCCGGCTTTACCCCATCACGAAAGGCATCAGCAAGCAACTCATGCCTATCTACGACAAACCGATGATTTACTATCCCATCAGCGTGCTCATGCAGGCTGGCATTCGCGATATCCTCATCATATCCACGCCCTTCGACCTGCCCGGATTCAAGCGTCTGCTTGGCGACGGCAGCGACTACGGCGTACGCTTCACGTATGCCGAACAGCCTTCGCCCGACGGCCTGGCACAGGCTTTCACCATCGGCGCAGACTTCATCGGCGACGACTGCGCTTGCCTCGTGCTGGGCGACAACATCTTCCAGGGCAACGGCTTCAGCACAATGCTTAGCGAAGCTGTGAGGACTGCCGAGGAAGAGCAGAAAGCAACCGTTTTCGGCTATTGGGTGAACGACCCCGAGCGCTATGGCGTAGCTGAGTTCGACCGTCAGGGCAACTGCCTCTCCATCGAGGAAAAACCCGCCAACCCAAAGAGCAACTATGCCGTCGTCGGCCTATACTTCTATCCCAACAAGGTCGTCGAGGTGGCGAAGAACATCAAGCCCAGCGCCCGGGGCGAGTACGAAATAACTACCGTCAACCAGAAGTTCCTGGAAGACGGTGAGTTGAAGGTGCAAACGCTCGGCAGAGGCTTCGCCTGGCTCGACACAGGCACCTTCGACTCCCTCTCCGAGGCGTCCACCTACATTGAAGTACTCGAGAAGCGACAAGGGCTCAAGGTCGGCTGCCTCGAGGGAATCGCCTACCGCAAAGGCTGGATCGACGAAGAGCGCATGCGTCAACTGGCTCAGCCGATGCTCAAGAACCAGTACGGCCAGTACCTGCTCAAAGTCATCGAAGACGTGAAGCGCTTCGGCTCAGCGGGGGAAGACCTGTAGCCTATAGCAAAAAGAAAAAACGAGGCGTCCGTTCTGCTGTGTGTGGCAAGAGCGGACGCCTCGTTTATAATTGAGTATAATACTTATTCACCTGTCTTGACGGAACCTTTAACAATGGCGGCAGGGTCTTTGGAATATTGCCCATATACTCTAATGGCGTACGACCCGGAACCCTTGTTCAATGAAACAATCACACCGGCATTGACGGTCAGATTGCCGTCCACCTTGATGCCCATGCACCGTGAGGTGTGCTTAACCATGCCCCATTCTCCTTCTTCGTCGTCCCATCCCCATTCTTCATAAGTGCATATTTTGCCATTGGCTTGTATGGCTATCTCAGTGGTACCCGTGTCTTGGTTCACCAACATGTTGCCGTCCACCTGAATACCTCTGCTTCCGTCGGCATCGGCTTTAATCCCGTATTCAGAGACGGTCTTGAAACCACCGTATTCATTATAAACAATGGTGCCAATCTTGCAGCCGCTGATGGTCAGGTCGCCCGGCACCTTTATGCCTTTGGCACGATCCCCGCTGACAGCAATATCAATCTCTCCTCCGCGAATGAACATCATGCCGTTGTCTTCCTTGTCGGGATTGGGAATTGTGTCGTTGTTCTCATTGACAATCGTCATTGTCTCCACTTGCAAGCCGTCGGTACCCATGCCGCTGAGGTTCAACTTGCCACCGTTCATCTTGAAGTACTGGCCGATGTGCATGGCATCAGCCACTGCCTTGTTGACAGTAATGGTGCCCGCGCTTTTCTTTATCTCCAAGTATTCTTTTGTGGCGATGCCGTGCCTGGTGTTGCCTGTAACAGTAAGTGAGCCGCTGCCCGACACCTCAAGGTGTCCTTTGCAGTAGAAGGCAGCCTTCTGCTCGCCGTTTGCAGCGTCTTCAAGAACGTTGACGGTGCCAGGATTCAGGATAAGGTCGATGCGCTTGCCGCACTGGATATCAATAGCCGCACCACGGTCGCTCTTCAGGTTGAGCCCGTTGAGGTAGAACTTGCACTTAAGCGGACCCTCGTATGTCAGCGAGCCATGTGTGCTCTGTCCTTGCAGAACAAACTCCAGTTCGTTCTTCGCATTCGTGCTGAGGATGTCGACGTGCGCGCCATCGGTCGTATATGTGACGTTTGGAGCATGCCCGAGGTCGACAGAAGCCTGGTCGCCGTCGAAGGTGACGGTAACGGTATGCACCACCGTGATACTGTCAATCGCGGCACAGGCATATGTTGAGTCACCAACGGCGAAAGTGGTGGCGTCTTCGGAGAACAGGATTTCCGGATTCGTGAAGCGTGTGCTACTGCCATCCTTAAAGATACGAATCTGTTCCTGCGCATTTATAAAGGGTAGGATGCATGGAACAAAGAGCAAAAGGATGGTGATAGATAGATTTTTCATAATCGTTATTTCCTAACTTTGATGGTCTTATCGCCCATGCGAACAATGTAAACACCGGCAGGAAGGTTGTCGAGGCTGACGTTGGCACCTTCCTTGACGTAGGCAACGTTAACGAGGGCGCCGTTCGTGCTATAGATGCGCAGGAACCCGTCGCCTTTGACTGCAAGCGTGCCGTTCTTGAAGGTAAGGTTTTCTGTTTGCTCAGGCAGAGCCTCAATTGCAGTTGCATTCTCTGTGAAGAAGATCTTGTCTACGATTGAGATAGGGTATTTGTGCGTGCCCTCCGTTGTCGTTACCACAACAAAGCTGTCGACAAAGGAAATCCTCTGCACGGTGGGCAGAGAGATGGTTCGCTCCGTGCCATTGCACGTAATGGTCAGATAATTATACTCGTCGGCCATCATATTGAAGCCGGTAAAGAGCAGCATGGCTGCAAGAAAGAGTTTAGCTTTCATGATGTTATTCTGAATGTTAAGTTTATGCGTGGATGATGTTAGAAGCTGTATTTGTATCCGAGATTGATGGCATGCAGCCTGTCGTGGAGCCGCACTGTTTCTCTTGTGTTCTCGACCTCGTCCTCTTCGATGTCGTACATGTCGAATGTAATCAAATAAGAGAGCGAGATTTCATTGTGCTTGCGGAACTTATAGGAGCAACCTGCTGCAGTGCGTATCTTCTGGAGAAGCATATGGTCGCCCCTGGTGACGCTGTTGTGGAACTCGGCCGACACGAAAGGCGAGAATGGACAACGCTTCTTGTCATATTCGAACTTGAGGCGCGAGCGCAGCACCTGGTCGGTGAACGTAGGATACGGCTTTGCCTCTGTCCTGTCGATAACGGTCTTCTCTATCTCGTATATGTCGTTGCCATCTTCATCCCAGTCAACAAGGTGTGACAGGTATTTCTCTCTATGTTCGAACTTCTCTGCAGTCCATGCCCTGCGATGCGTCAGCTGGTAACGCTCCCTGAGCGACACCTTGAGCCAATTCCAGAACTTGATGCTGCCGATGGCCTCCGCACTGAAACGATGACGGGGATACCATTTGTCGATGAGGTTGTAGCCTCTCGTCCACTCCTCCGAGCCTTCTTCGCCTTCGTACTTTTCCTTGTATTTGTTCTTCTCGGAGTAAAGGAAGTTGTAGTTGACGCCAAACTTGAGGTACTTGTTAACCTTGTAGCTTGTGCCAAGTCCAACAGAGAAGCGTGCTTTGTTCTGTGCACGATACTCCATGTCGAGCCCGACATCCCAGTTCTTCGTAATGGCTTTCTCAATGCCCAGTTCTGTCCACATGCCGACTTCGTCGTTGCTATCTTGTGCTGAAGCAAGAAGCAGGAAGCACGGAGCAAAGAGCAGGAGAAAGGCAAGTATGTATTTACGTGGTGTCATGAGCGAGGCATTTTAATCATTCCTTCGATGCTACTGCCGCGATCGCCTGGTTCATCGTAGAAGACGCGAATCATGCAGGCATCTTTGAGGAAGTCGATGGTGCCGACTTCCATGCGGTCTATCTTGAGTCCCGTTCGCTTCTCGAGGTCGGCCTTCAGCTCTTCGCGCTTGTCGGGAGCAACAAGGGCAACATTATCATAAAGGATATACTTGCTGCAACTTGAGCTGACCAGCTTGCTGCTTTCATAAAGCCAAGCCATTCCGACGAAGACAACGTTGACGAAGACGATGGTCACCAAGCCGAAGCCGTCCCAATAGTCTGCCTTCGGGTGATATTCAGCACGGCTCAGGGCATTCACTACGCTCACGGCGATGAGCATAAAGAGGTATGTCATCTCACGAATGGGCACAGCTTCCGTGCGGAAACGCATGATGCCAAAGATGGCGAACAAGCCCATCGCAGCACCGAGGTTCATGCCGTCGCCTTCCATCAGGCTGACGAGCAGGAAGATGCTCAAGGACATGAGGATGAAGATGAACATGTAGTCGCGGCGAAGGCTGCGAGGATAATAGAAGAAGCGCGCAATGATTGTCACAACGATTAGGTTGACGACGAAGCGCATCACGAGTGAAATGAAATGCTGGGGGTCGAGCAATGTCAGACCTATCGCGTTGCCCAGCTGATAGTTAATGTCATTAAGGAAATCCATATTATTGATGTTTGTTTAGTTCTCTTTGTGTTTAATCGACTTGCAACTTGTGTCCTGCCAGACGGCTTAGCTTGACGAGTTTTGCCTTGAACAGGTTTTGCTTCAGTCCTTTGTTTGTCATGACGGAGCCGATGCAGTACTTGCTGAAACCGCTTGGCTTGATGCGGAGCTCTCGAAGGATGTCGAGGACGGGACTATAGACATTGCCGTCGCGTTTGAGCTCGATGATGACGAGAGGTCCGACGTTCGCGTCCTTGCCTGTCTCGAAGTTGTGGAAATGCACGTCATAGTCGATGGTGAGGCGTTCGGTCTTGCCATAGTTGACGAGCGTGATGCGGTGGAACTGGTTGCGAACCGTTGGGTGTATATCCGCCAGACCAAGATGCACTTTCTCCTGCAGGAACTCTTCGTTGCCATTCTCGCCAGTAATCTCTTGGCTTGGTACAGCCACGCGTTTCTTCTTTGTGCGGCCATGATTGTTCTTTGTCTTGACTTCGAGGAAGGTGTCGTCGCTGTCCATGTAAGTCCTGACGCGTACCTTTTGCCTTGGAGCACGACCATTGTGATGCTCCAGGTAGAAGCGGTATGCGTCCGTGTCCCAGTAGGTTGTCATGTAGCTCGCAATCTTTGCGCCGCAATGGAATTGCGCGTAGTACTTCCCCTGAGCTAGTTCCAACAGGCGGGCAAGGTTTTCCTTGTTCGTCACGAACTTGGTGTCCGTGCGATTCATCAGGCGAATCTCCTTCATCTCTGCAAGCGTGATGGGCTTCAGATTGCCAAGTAATTCGTCTATGCGAGCATCAATTTCCATACTTTTTGACATTCTTCGGGACAAATATAGGCATTTTTGTGCAAATAATGGTGCGAGGTGCGATGTTTTTAACAAAAAATCACTACTTTTGCTATGGCAATGCGACAAAAGATAAACAATAAACCACAAAATTCGAAATAATATGATAGATGTAAAGGAAACCCTCGGCAAAGCTGAGGAAAAGATGGAAGAGGCTGTTCTGTACCTCGAGGAAACCTTGGCGCACATCAGGGCAGGCAAGGCCAACGTGAAGATTCTGGACGGCATCCGTGTCGATAGTTATGGCAGCATGGTGCCTTTGAATCAAGTCGCTGCAATTGTTGCTCCCGATCCACGCACCATTACCATCAAGCCTTGGGACAAGAGCATGTTCCGTCCCATCGAGAAGGCCATTATGGACAGCAACGTAGGCATCACTCCGGAGAACAATGGCGAGATCATCCGCTTGGGCATTCCTCCTTTGACAGAGGAGCGCCGTAAGCAGCTTGCAAAGCAATGTAAGGGCGAGGCCGAACAGGCTAAGGTGAGTGTGCGCAACACGCGTCGCGAGATTATCGAGAAGCTCAAGAAATGCATCAAGGATGGCCTTTCTGAGGACCTCGAAAAAGATGCCGAAGGCGACATGCAGAAGATGCACGACAAATACATCAAGAAGGTCGACGACCTGCTTGCAGCCAAGGAAAAGGAAATCATGACCGTCTAAATGCGCGGTCTTGTCATCAGGAACACGGGCAGTTGGTACACCGTCAAGACGGACGATGGCCAGTTGTTCGATTGCAAGGTAAAAGGAACGTTTCGCCTCAAGGGCATCAGGAGCACGAATCCTGTTGCGGTGGGCGATGTCGTGACGATTACGCCAAGCAATGACGGGCTGACGGCTTTGATTGACGGCATTGAGGACCGCAGGAACTACATCATCAGGAAGGCCTCGAACCTGTCGAAGCAGAGCCACATCATCGCTGCGAATGTCGATATGGCTGCCCTTGTGGTCACGATTGCCCATCCCGAAACGAGCACAACCTTTATTGACCGCTTCTTGGCAAGTGCTGAGGCTTATCGGGTTCCTGTCTTGATTGTCTTCAACAAAACAGACCTCTACGATAAAGAGGAGATGCAGCAGCTTGAGTTGCTCACTACATTATATAATAATATAGGTTACGCTTGCCTGACTTGTTCTGCGGAAACGGGCAAAGGCATCGACGAGCTGCAGGCAATGCTGATGAACAAGACGACGCTTCTCAGCGGTAATAGCGGCGTGGGCAAAAGCACGCTTCTCAACCTGCTGGTGCCTGATGCAGACGCAAAGACAGCGGAGATCAGCGTGGCTCATGATTCAGGCATGCACACGACGACTTTCTCGCAGATGTTCTTTCTGCCTCAGGGTGGCGCTCTCATCGACACTCCGGGTATCAAAGGCTTTGGCACTTTCGATATGGAACGCGAAGAGGTGTCGCACTACTTCCGCGAGATATTCCGGACCTCTGCCGAGTGTCGCTTCGGTAACTGCACCCATACGCACGAACCAGGCTGCGCTGTTTTGCAGGCTGTGGAAGAGGGTAGGATAGCATTGAGCCGCTTTAACAGTTACCTCTCGATGCTCGAAGATAAGGATGCCGACAGGTATCGTGGAGCGACATAGCAGGCGGGGTTGTTTATAGATACATGTATGTATAATTAAATGTACATGTATGTATAATTATAGATACATGAATCTATAACGAACGTCGCACGCGGAAATTTTTAGCGCCCTGTGTCGGAGCAGGTAACAGGCTGTTCCGAAAAGGGCAAAGCGATGTTTAGGGACAGGAAATACAAAGTTTGATGAAAGACATTATCAATATAGTAAAGGTTGGAGGTGGCGTTGTGGAAGATGCCACTTCGCTTGCTCGCCTCCTCAATCAGTTTGCTTCTTTGGAGGGAAGGAAAGTGCTTGTTCATGGTGGCGGACGTTTGGCGACGTCGATGGCAGCGAGTCTTGGCATTGAGAGCCGAATGGTGGGCGGTCGTCGCATCACTGACGAAAAGATGCTCGAGGTTGTGACGATGGTCTATGGCGGCTTGGTGAACAAGCGCATTGTGGCTGGCTTGCAAGCTAAGGGCGTGAAGGCTATCGGTCTGACTGGTGCAGATGGCGACATCATTCGCAGTCATAAGCGGCCCTTGAAGCGTGTCAAGATGGACGACGGCACAGAGCAGATGGTCGATTTCGGCTTTGTGGGCGATGTCGATAAGGTCGATGCCCGGCTCCTTTCGTCGCTCATCGAAAGTGGAAACGTGCCTGTTGTCGCTCCTTTGACCCACGATGGAGAAGGCAACATCCTCAACACCAATGCCGACACTATCGCTTCGTCTGTGGCTCAAGCTCTTGCCGAGTATTACGAGGTCACCTTGACCTTCTGCTTCGAGAAAGCGGGAGTCTTGCGCGATGCCAACGATGAGGGCAGCGTCATCCCTCTCATCAACGAGGAACAGGCTAGCCGTCTCATTGCCGAAGGCATCATTGCAGGCGGTATGATACCTAAGATAGAGAATGCCTTCGATGCCCTTCGTAAAGGCGTTCGGCAGGTCGTTATAACGCACTCCGACAATATCGACGGCTCAAGAGGCACCACAATAAAATGAAAAATAATCACTCAGGGCTGTAACATTTGCAGCCCTGAATCGTCTTCAATAGTAGAGAGATGGAAAACATCAGCTTCCGAACCACCGTTTTGCCGTTGAGCGACAGGCTCTTTCGCCTTGCTCTTCGCATCACGATGAATAGGGCAGAGGCCGAAGATGTGGTGCAAGACACACTCCTCAAAGTGTGGGAGCAGCGCAACGAATGGGAGCAGATAGACAGCCTCGAAGCGTTCGCCTTGACCATCTGCCGCAATCGAGCACTCGATGTCAAGAAGCGTGCAGGACGGAACAACACGTCGCTCGACAAGATTGATAGCGTTCAGCCTTCAATCTTCAATCTTCAATCTTCAATAGAAGAACGCGAACAACTCTCTCTCGTACGCAAGTTCATGGACGAACTGCCTGAGGTGCAGCGCTCCATCATGCTGCTGCGAGACATTGAGGGCAAGACGTATCAGGAGATAGCTCAGACGCTCGACATCAGCGAAACACAAGTTAAGGTCTATCTCCACAGAGCCCGAACAAAGATAAAAGAACGAATATGGACTATAAATACATAGAACAACTGCTGGAGCGCTATTGGGAATGCCAGACAACGCTTGAAGAGGAAGCCATCCTGCGCAACTTCTTCCGTCAGGAAGACGTGCCTGCAAGCCTGCTTCCCTATCGTCAGTTCTTCCTCGAGGAGGACGAGATGGCAAGCGAACGCTTGAGCAAGGACTTCCAAGACAAGATGCTTCGACTGGTTGGGGAAGAGGCTCCGACTCATATCTGCAAGGCTCGTCGCCTGACCTTCATGCGTCGGGTTCGTCCTTTCTACAGAGCAGCAGGTCTGGTAGCAATCCTCCTTACCATCGGCAATGCAGCCCATCAGAGCTTTACCGATGATGCGGAGGACATCAAAGCCGCTCAAATGGCTGAAGGCATAGTGGCAGACAGCCTGCAGCAAATCACGATAGGCAGTCCCGAACAGCAGTCCGCCGAACTCACAGCACAGCCTGTCGATACCATCAGCACACTTCCAAGATAATCTTTATGCTTTAGATATATTTGCTTATTAAAACAATCAATTCTCTCAAAACAACTAATCTAACGACAGAAAGGGGCAACCGTGAGGCTGCCCCTTTTTATGTTTCCAATCCCCGCGTGCGGCGTTTGCCATCCCCGCGTGCGGCGTTTATATTCTCCCTAAGGCTTTCTTGCCCTGAAGCCAGAAACCGAGCAGATAGAGGATGCCGACAGCCATGACGAGGACGGCGCCGACCTGTCCCATAGCATCGCTCGCGAAGCCCATCAGGAGCGGGAATATGGTGCCGCCGAAGATGCCCATGATGAGCAGGCCGCTCACTTCGTTCTTCTTCTCGGGAACAGCCTGCATGGCTCTTGCAAAGATGATGCTGAAGGGGTTGCCGTTGCCGAAGCCCATCAGAGCTACGCTGGCATAGATGGTGGCGGTGTCGTGCCCATAGATGAGGCCGACGGCAGCCAATACCATCAGCAGGACACTCAGGAGCAGGAAGCTCCAGTCCTTCAGATAGCTCATGATGAAACTGCCCGAGAAGCTGCCGACGGCCTTTGCTACGAAGTAAATGGTGCAGACGAAAGCCGCATTGTTAAGCTCCATGCCTGTCCGTTCCATCAGTATCTTCGGGGCTGTTACGCTGGTACCGACATCAATGCCTACATGGCAGATGATGGCCAGGAAGCAGAGCAGGATGAAGGGATTGCCCAGCAAGGCAAACGCTCCAGCAAACTGCTCGCCCACAGACTTCTGCTCTTGGGCTGCGGGTTCCTCGTGGATGCGGGTGCCGAAGAGCAGCAGCGTTGCCACAATTCCTACACATAAATATATAGGATAGAGTGCTTGCCAACCCAGGCCGAAAGCGTTTGTAGTAGCTCCCCAAGAGGCAATGATGGGAGCCAGGAACGATGCGATGCTCTTGATGAACTGCCCGAAGGTCAAGGTGCTTGCCGATGCGCCGCCTTTCATCACCGTGTCGACCAACGGATTGAGCGAGGTCTGAAGGATGGCGTTGCCTATCCCCAAAAGGGAGAAGGAGAGCAGCAGCATGGTGAAATCGAGGGTGAATACCGGAATCGCCATTGCCACAAGTGTCATTGCCAGACTCAGCAGTACTGTGTTCTTGCGGCCGATCTTGTTCATCAGCAAGCTTGTGGGGATGCTGAAGATGAGGAACCACAGGAACACGAGCGAGGGGAGTGTGTTCGCCATCGAGTCGGAGAGGTTCAAGTCGGCCTTTACATAGTTGCTTGCTATGCCTACCATATCCACGAAACCCATCGCGAAGAAGCATAGCATGACGGGGATTAACTTCTTGTTCATTTCTCTAACTGATTAAGTGCGAAGTTATAAGCGCCAAGGTTGATAGCTTTGCTTGCGCCGAGTTCGGAGATGCAGACAGCCACTTTCCGCTGTGCACAATACAGAACCTTCTTGTCGGTATGGGGAACATCCACATAGACATCCTTATCTTCGAGGAAGGCTGCTCGCTGCTCAGGGTCTTCGAAGTTGTAAACTTCCGACTGAAGAGTGGGGAGCAGATTGCCCGAGAAGGTGCCAACAGGACGGTTGAACTCTTCCATCATGCCTGGCAGGATCCATTTCGAATTGTGCGATAGTCCGCCACCAATAACTACGATTCCATCGACAATATTGAGTACATTAACAAGAGCTGCAGCCGTCACTTGACCCAGCTGGCGGAAGCTCTCCTGAGCAGCCTTCATGTTGCCTGGGCGCGTACCATTGGCGATGTCGCCGATGTCTTTGGGCGTGAGGTCGCCAATCTCTTCATGCGACATCTCGGCATACACTCTGCGGACAGCACGGATGCTGACACTCTCCTCTGCTATGACGAAGGGATACATGCCGTTTCGCATGCACCAGACATCGCCGCCACAGCTGTTGTCGCCCTTCAGCAAGACCTTGTCGATCACCACGCCGCCGCCAAAACCTGTGCCAAGCGTGATGCCGACCAGATTCTTGTAGCGACGCTTGCAACCAGCCTCCTCGAGAGCTTTGTTGACACGCGGCAGAGCTCCGGCCAGAGCCTCGCCATAAGCGAAGAGATTGCCGTCGTTGTTCACATACACAGGAATCTTGAAAACACTCTCCAGATAAGGGCCGAGCGCCACTCCGCCTCGGAAGGAAGGGAAGTTGGGCAGGTCGCCAATCACGCCGCGCTCATAGTCGGCAGGACCAGGGAAAGCGAAACTGATGGCAACAGGCTCTGCGTCGAGTTTCTCCTTGACGGTGGTGAAACCTTGAACAAGAGTGGCCAAGCAGCCCTCGGTGTCGGTGGTTACGGCCTTCAGGCGCACGGGTTCCACAATTTCCTCATTGTCACAAATTGCTGAGAACACGAAGTTCGTTCCGCCTGCATCAAGCGTCAGCACGATTTTCTTGTTGGGATTCATAATAGTTGGTTTTATAGTTTTCGTTATGACGTGTTATCGTTATGACGACAAGTTATAGGGGCTTCAAGTTCTTACCGAGGCCTTGATTGTCATGCATTCTCCATGCAAGGGTTTGATTGTGTAACGGCCGATGCAGGCTGGTATGATGAAAGTCTCGGCATAGTGCACCTCGAAGGGCTCGAACATGCCTTCTGGACTCTCGATGAGGGCTGCCTCGCCGTCCACAAGGTTGAGGACATTCACGCCGCCATTTGTGTTGTGCTCAACAGGACGAGTGAAGGTGTGCCTTCGTGTCTCGATGAACTCGTTGGGATGCAGTCCTGTCCGTTCTTCCTTGATGCCTTCTTCTTCATGAAGCACCTCGAAATGGTTGGCGATTTGCGACCTGACGAAGGGTGTGGTGCGGTCCCATTGGATGACATACTTGCCGCGCTCTACGTTGATGGGCCGTGGCTTGCCATCCAGTCCAAGTCGTGCCCAGTCCCAAAGCTTGAAGGTAAAGATGCTTGGGGTTGAGCTTATCTCGAGCACCATGCTGTCGTGGCCTGAGCAATGGATGGTGCCAGCTGGGATGAGGTAGTGGTCGTGCTTCTTGGCAGGCAGCTTGTTGACGTACTTCTCTGCATCGAACAGTATCTCGCCTCGCTGTGCTGCTCGCAAGTCCTCAATCATCTGCACCTTGTCGATGCCTTCCTTCAGGCCAAGATAGACCACGGCATTGTCGGCTGCATCGAGCAGATAGTAGCTCTCGTCCTGTGTGTAAGGCAGACCGAACTCTCTTTGAGCGAACTCGTTAGTGGGATGCACTTGCAGACTGAGGTTGCCGCCCTGCATGGTGTCGAGGAAGTCGAAGCGGATGGGGAAACTCTTGCCGAAGCGATGCCAAACCTGCTGACCAAGCAACTCGCGACTGTGAGCTAGCACAACATCCTGCGAGGGCAGTTCGAAGAGCGTTCCTTCTGCTTCCAGGTAGAGGCTGTTCTCTTCGGGCACGCAGTCGAAGCACCAGCCATAGTTCTGCTCTTCGCGAGGCAGGTCACACACTTCCTTCATCCATTGTCCACCCCAAGGAGCTGGGTCGAAGAAGGGGACGACGCGGAAAGGTTTGTGAGCCGTGCGATCCAGTCCTTGTCGCATCTGAGCGTTGGTAATCATCTTGGGTTCGTCGCGACGGTTCGAGTCAATCCAGAACTCGATGCGTCCGCTCTGCATCAACTCGTCCTTATAATGGTCAACTATGTTCCAATCGTTGAAGTAACCTCTTTTATATTGTACCGAAGGACTGTCCTCGTGGTTGTCGATGCCGAGCGCCTTCACTTCGTGCCTGCGGAAGCGCTGCTGGATTTCCCAACGAGCCATGTCGGCATAAACTATTGACCATTGACCATTGACCTTTGACCATTTCTCGGCGACGAAGGCTGCTCCTGTGCCGATGATGGCGATGCCTCCAGAGCACTCCCCCAAAGGGGGAGCGGGGAGGGGGCTGAAGTACTCTTCCAGCCTTATGTTCGACATATATCCGAACAAAACATCATCCGTCATGAAGCGTTCTGTGAGTTGTCGGATTTCCTCTTCCGGTCGCATCAGGGTGCGAGTGTCGATAATCTTGCGTCCAGTCTTGGCAAAAGCGGCGAGGAAGTCCTCTTCGTAAGTGCCTGGGTAGAGGTCGATGGCCCATACGGGTTCGTCTGCCCAAGCCTCGGAAAGTGTCTTGACGATGCTATCCCAACCTTTAATTACCTTGCCTTCGATGTGTGTTGAGGGCTGCTTGTCATAATTGCTCTTTCTCATAAATTATGATATTTCCTTTGCAAAGATACAATATATAATTCAAAAAGCAAAATCATTGTGGATAAAAAGCAATTTGACGTGTTAGGTTAGGCAACATAACTCGTCAAATTATTGCTATTCTTGAAAAAAATAATGTTTTTTTTGCATTATTTTCACTTATTCGTACCTTTGCAGCCCCAAATTATCTTAAATACATTATTATATTATTTAAGCCCTGAAATAATCATTGTGCAGCTGCAACATCAAGGTTTGCTGATGCAGAGCGTGGGCGAAGTTAAAGGCAATGCCGGCCTCGTGAATGGCGGCGCAGGAAACGGCGAGTCCCGCACCAAGGAACAGGTCAATGTCTGGGACGAGGAATGGTAAAGAAAAGCCATATCTGAATCTCCCCCTTCAGTGGGGAATCAATAAAGCTCCCACCTTAATCATGCATTAAGGTGGGAGCTTCTTTTGTCATAATGTAAGCAAAAATACATAAAAAGCCGTCAAAGTGTTAGAAATTGCACACTCTGAAAAGTGTCGAAAAAGAGCACTTTTTACGTCGATTCTGCCGGCGCGACGTGAGGTCTTTTCAAACGCGACACGTGAAGTTTGAAAAGTTCACGTGTCGTGTTTGAAAATTTCTCGTGTGAAATTTGTGGAAACTTCACGTCAAAAAGTGTGCAATTTCGGGTTAAAACGGCCCGTTTTGCCATGTATAGTTAGCAAAACGATGAATCGGGATAAAATGGCAGTCGCGTGGAGGTTCTTCTAACAATCTGTGGCAGAGATAGTTGAGAAACTGTCTTCGATTTAAGCCCATATTTTTGCTTTGGGGTCGAAAAACAAGGTCGGAGGCAAAAGAAGCAATTCTGAGGCATTCAGGAAAAATTCACCTGTAAGCAAAACTGCCGAAATGCTTACATTTTGTCAAAGCACCAAAATGGCACACCAAATTGCAAACATCAGAAATAAAAGTCACAAGTTCCACTCATTAACGCGATTTCAACGAATTAGTATTAGACAATTCATTTCATTGAACTCACGATAATGTATAACCTTTGCTTTTCATCATCAGAACAGTTGTTTTTTGCATTGAAAGGCATTATTTATTGAATATCATGCAAAAAGTCGTTCTTTTTGATTATCTTTGCAAAGCAAACATAGAAAACCACCCATCAGAATGCGATACAACCCTATTCTTTTAATCATGGCGGCCGCTCTTTGCCTGCTATCTTGTAAGACAAACTCTGTGAACACCATCTATCAATTCAGCGCCCTGTCGAACAAGGGGCAGGAGGTGAACTTTGCCGACTACAAAGGCAAGGTGCTTCTCATCGTCAACACAGCCTCGAAGTGTGGCTTCACCCCTCAATATGATGGGCTGGAGGACCTCTATCAGAAGTACAAGGAGCGCGGGCTGGTCATCATCGGCTTCCCTTGCGACCAGTTCGGGCATCAGGAGCCAGGTACTGACGAGCAAATCGAGGAGTTCTGCCGCAAGAACCATGGTGTCACATTCCCCCTGATGTCGAAGATTGAGGTGAACGGCGAGAATGCCCATCCCATCTACAAATGGTTGACGAGCCAGGCTGGCTTTGCCGGCTTCGCACCCGAGCACCCGCTCTCTAAGTTGCTGGACGAGATGTTCTCCAAAGCAGATCCAGATTACGCATCGAAACCCGACATCAAATGGAACTTCACGAAGTTTCTGATTGATCGCAAAGGCAAGGTAGTTGGACGTTTTGAGCCGACAACGGAGCCTGCTCAACTGGAACAGCCGATAGAGGAACAACTTAAATAAATTCATTATAACAGATTATGAAGTATCCATGTGAGAATTGCAAGCTTCGTGCTCAGTATGACAAGAATCCCAAGTCGCTGATAGGCCGCTTTTGGCGTTGGCAAATCAATTTCTGCCCCAGTTGGCGAGGCTATTTCAAGTCGTTGCCACCCGAGAAGCAGGAAGAACTGCGCAAGAAATATGACTTTTGGAAGTATTAATGTCTGGCATTATTATCTTTAATATAGAGTGTTTCCACCAATGAAACATATTATGTCATTTGTGATTGTTGCATTGGCATTTGCTGCAAGTGTATTCACTGTTAGTGCAACCGACAATTATGTACGCATATCTGGCACAAAGCTGATAGGTCGCGACGGCCAGACGCTTGTGATGCGTGGCACGAACTGCGGCAACTGGATGGTGCGCGAACCGTACATGATGAACACTTCCGGAAACTTGGACCGCCAGTTCAAGTTCGACCAGATGCTTGCAGATGTGTGCGGTGAAGAAAAAGTTGAGGAGTTCGACCGCTTGTGGATGGACAACAACTTCTGTGAGGAAGACATGAAGTTCCTCGCAGAACAAGGTTTCAACACCTTGCGTGTACCGATGCACTATAAATACTTCACCCTGCCCATAGAGAAGGAACCTGTAGCTGGAGAACAGACATGGCTACAAGAAGGTTTCGACCGCATCGACTCCATGTGTGTCTGGGCAGAAAGATGGGGCATTCTGCTTATACTGGACATGCATGCCTGCCCGGGTGGTCAATCATCTGGCGATATCTGCGACTACGACTCCAGCAAGCCCTCCTTGTGGGAAAGTGAAGCCAATCGCACGAAACTGACAGCCCTGTGGAAAAAGATTGCCGAACGCTATAAGGACCAGAAGTGTGTGGCAGCATACGACCTCATCAACGAAACCAACTGGACACTCCCCAGCAGCAACAAACTCTTGTGGGACACCTTCAAAGCCATCATTAAGGCGATCCGAACAGTGGACACCAACCATATCGTCATCTTGGAAGGCAATTCCTACAGCAACGACTATACTGGTTTCCCATCGACCAAGATGGACACGAAGATGATGCTGCAGTTCCATCGATATGGCGTATATAACACAAAAGAGCAAGTGAAATACATGGCCGATATGGCCACGAAGTACAGATGCCCCGTCTATATTGGCGAGTTCGGCGAGAACAGCAACTCATGGACAGCCGGATGCGTCCGTCTCTATGAGGAAGCAATGCAGTTTGCCGCATGGACTTGTTGGCCAATGAAGAAGAGCAACATCAATAGCATCCTGCAAGTCAAGCGTGTTTCCAGTTACGACAATGTCATCAGCCAATGGCAGAATGGCAGCCACCCCTCTGCGACGACGCTTTGGAATGCTTGCAAGGCATGGGCAGAAGCACAGCATATCAGTCGCTGCATCGTGCGAACAGATTACCTCGATGCACTCCTGCGACGTCCTTTCGACGATGATTGTCTGCCGTTTGCTGACTATCAGACGGGTGACTATATCTATGCTGCACACTATGACATGGGCGCTCCAGGCAGAGCATACTGGGACACAGATGATGCTTCATATCAGTATAGTGGAGAGGATTTTACCTCATGGCAGAGAGGATGGACATATCGCAATGACGGGGTGGACATTTATGACAGCCCCAATGATACCAAAAACTGTGGATATTATGTGGGAGAAACAAAGGACGGAGAATGGTTACAGTACACAATAGATAACCCCAGTGAAGCTGGCAAATGGCAGCTGCAACTGCGTTATGCCATAAACTCCGGTTCGTCGATTGTGCGTATCACCGTCAATGACCGACCAGTTACGGCCTCTACAAAGCTGACATCCACAGGAGGATACACCACATGGCGTACAAAATCATTCTCCAACATTATCCTTCCGAAGGGAATCTTTCGCGTGCGAATATATATAGAAAAAGGTGGACTCAACATTAACTGGTTGCGCTTCTTAAGTAGAAGGGAAGCTTCGGAGCAGGAACTGCAAGTATTAGAACCAGATTTGGACGCGGGACGCAATCATCTCCTGAATGGAGAATGCGAATATCAGGGCGCATGGCAAACAGCAGCCTTGGCTTCCGTGAACAATGCCAAGTATGAGTGGAACTCGACTGCCAGCACTCCATCTGCCGGCAATGGCGGAGCACTCCGTATCTCCTCTGCACGTAACCATTCACTCAACACGGTGGTGTATCAACCGGTAGAGGTCATAGCAGGACATACCTATTCAGCCGATGTGGCCGTGCGAGGTGCCAGTGGTAATGGAGATTTCTGGATACAAGCGTTCGTCGTTAAAGATAAACCAAAGGACTATGCTGATGAAGGACTGAGCGAAGCCAATACAATCGGCCAGCTTAATTCGTGGTTGGATGCTTCTCTTGCAGAGTATGATGGAATGATGTCTGCTAAGGCCAGAACAGGAAGTAACCATACGGTTGGCACGATGAAATGGAAAGCCACAGCCACAGGAACCGTTTACTTTGCACTGAAGGTCGGTTCCAGTAAAACCTCTTTCGGCTACTCATTCGATAACTTTACACTTACAGATTTAACGGCAATCGAGACAGGTATCGACCAAGTTCAAGCAGATGAGTGTTGGCAACAAGACTCGAAATTCTCTTCTATCAGGAGGAACAAAGCATACAATATGTGCGGGCAAGCAGTGGACACGAGGCAGGTTACTCCTGGCATTTATGTTGTAACCAATGGGAAATGCTCGCAGAAAGTAATGAAGGTCCATTAAGGTATGTCCATTTAGCTATGGACAGTTCCGCCATAACTGAAGTCGGAAATGCCTGAAGTAAGAAATTTATTCCTTATTATTTCTCTTTGTTACCTTTTCTTTGTATCTTTGCACAGTTTAAAGACAAATTCAATAATAAAAAAGACATGAAAAGAACACTAATCTACACGTTGGCAATGCTGTTCTGCATGCTGGTAAGTGCGCAGACAGGCATCACACCCGAGGTGCTCAAGCAGCTCGAGGGCAGCTATACCGGTACGCCAGCCGAGAAGGCGCTCCGCAATGCTATCAGCAATGTCGGCATCGCGAAGATGGCCATCAATCAGGAGAATGCTGGTGCCAAGGACAAGCACTTCGACATTGAGATTAAGAACACAGGCATTACCGACCAGAAGAGTAGCGGCCGTTGCTGGCTCTTTACAGGACTTAATGTGCTGAGGGGCAGGGCAATGAAGAAGCTCGGCACGAAGGATCTCGTCCTCAGCCAGTGCTACCTCTTCTTCTTCGACCAGCTCGAGAAGAGCAACCTCTTCCTGCAAGGCATTATTGACACCCGCAAACAACCCATTGACAGCGAAATGGTGCGCTGGCTCTTCCAACACCCTCTCTCCGACGGCGGCACCTACACCGGCGTGGCCGACCTCGCCACGAAGTACGGCGTCATCCCTGCCGACATCATGCCCGAAACCTATGTCAGCAACAGCACCAGCGAGTTCTGCGGCCACCTGAAGAGGAAGCTCCGCGAGTTCGGCATCACTCTGCGCGAGAAGAGCGAGGCTGGCATGAGCGAGAAGCAGCTGCAGACCATGAAGGTGGAGCAGCTCGGCACTGTCTACAAGATGCTCGTCATGGCCTACGGCGTGCCTCCGAAAGAGTTCACATGGAAGGACAAGACCTACACTCCCCAGAAGTTCTTCAAGGACTTTTGCATCGAGGACGGCGAGGACCTCAACAAGGACTACGTGATGCTGATGAACGACCCAAGTCGCCCATATAATAAGGTATATGAGATTGACTACGACCGCCACGTCTACGACGGACACAATTGGCTCTACGTCAACTTGCCCATCGAGGAGCTTGAGAGCATCGCCATCGCTTCCCTGAAGGACAGCAGCCAAATCTACTTCAGCTGCGACGTCAATAAGTTCCTCGACCGCAGCACAGGCATCGCCGACCTAAAGAACTTCGACTACGGAAGCCTTCTGGGGACAACCTTCGGCATGGACAAGAAGCAACGCATCCAGACCTTCGACAGCGGCAGCACACACGCCATGACCCTGATGGCCGTTGACCTCGACGGCGAAGGCAAGGCTAAGAAGTGGAAGGTGGAGAACAGCTGGGGCTCGGACAGCGGCGCAAACGGCTACATCATTATGACCGACGAATGGTTCCGCGAGTACATGTTCCGCATTGTAGCGAACCGCAAGTACTGTCCCGCCTCAGTTCTCGACATTCTGAAGCAGAAACCAGTCCGTCTGCCGGCATGGGACCCAATGTTTAGCGAGGAGGATTAAGATGGATACAACACGACAAAACAAGATAGCTCGCCTCGTTCAGAAAGAGTTGAGCGACATCTTCCAGAAGCAGACGAGTGCGATGAGAGGCGTCTTGGTGAGCGTCAGTGCTTGCCGCGTCAGCCCCGACCTGAGTGTGTGTCGCGTCTATCTCAGCGTCTTCCCAAGCGAGAAGGCGGAAGAGATTGTACAGAACATCAATGCCAACCAGAAGCAGGTCCGCTTCGAGCTCGGCACAAGAGTAGGCAAGCAGCTCCGCATCATCCCTGAGCTCAAGTTCTTTGTGGACGACTCATTAGATTATGTCGAACACATCGACGAACTGCTCAAGCAATGAACTATGAATTGTTCATAGCAAGGCGTTATCTTTTCGCCAAGAAGAGCCATCATGCCATCAACATCATCAGTGGCATTTCGGTGCTTGGTGTGGCCGTCGCAACAATGGCGATGGTGGTGACGTTGAGCGTCTTCAACGGCTTCCAAGACCTCGTCGCAGACCTCTTCACGGCATTCGATTCGGAGTTGCGAGTCACGCCAAAAGACGGGCAGACCATCGAGGTGAAGGACAAGGACTTGCTTTGGCTCAAGCAGAGCGATGTGGTGGCGGTCTTCACGCCAGTCCTCGAAGGTCAGGCACTCGTCGTAGAAGGCGGCAAGCAGCAGGTCGTCACCATCAAAGGGGTGGCGGACAACATAACGAAGCAAGGCCACATCGAGGACATCCTTTATGGAGACGGGCACTTCTGCCTGCATGCTGACATTTTGGAGTACGGCATTTTGGGCATCCAGCTGGCTCAGCAGCTCGGCCTCCCTGCAAACTTCGAGAACCCGCTGCAGGTCTATGCTCCCAAGCCTGGTGAGCGTGTCAATATCGGCAACCCGCTCTCTTCCTTCAACCACGACGAGCTGCAAAGTCCGGGTGTGGTCTTTATGGTAAGGCAGGCAAAGTATGATGCCAACTACATCCTCACCAGCCTCGACTTTGCCCAACGCCTTTTCGACAGAGAGGGTAGGGTGTCGAGTGTCGAACTGAAGATCAAGGACGGGCTCAAGACGGACAAGGTTAAGGAGCAACTGAAGGCACAGCTTGGCGAACGCTTCAAGGTCGAAGACCGTTACGAGCAACAGAACGACGTCTTCCGAGTGATGCGTATCGAGAAGTTCATCTCTTATTTGTTCCTCTCCTTCATCTTGCTTGTGGCTTGCTTCAACATCATCGGTTCGCTTTCGATGCTGATGATAGACAAGCGGCAGGACATCCAAACCCTACGCAGTCTTGGTGCAAACGATTCGCAAATCTGCACCATCTTCCGTCTCGAAGGCCACATCATCTGCCTTGCCGGAGCTTTGCTTGGCTTGATTCTGGGCGGCATCCTCTGTTGGATTCAGCAAGAGTACGGCATCGTGACAATGGGCGACAGCGAAGGCAGCTTCATCATCGAGACCTATCCGGTCAGCGTCTATTGGACCGACATCCTGCTCATCCTCGTCACCGTCCTTGCTGTCGGTTGGCTCGCAATATGGTATCCTGTACGCTACTTGACGCGAAAGTTGTTGACGAGCGCGTGAGTATGAATTAATAACTTTTGAATTGTGGCAACCGCATATCCCTTCGCCCGTCCGCTATATGTAATGGCAAAACCTGCAGGTCCGTTGTGCAATCTGCGTTGCCAGTACTGCTATTATTTGGAGAAGCAACACCTTTCGGAACGTTTGCAAGGCGGGATGACGGACAAGCTTCTTGAGCAATACATTCGCGACTACATCGGTGTTCAGCAAATGCCTGACGTGCTCTTCACATGGCACGGTGGCGAACCCATGCTCAAGCCTTTAAGTTTTTATCAAAAGGCAGTCAAGCTTCAGCAGTATTATGGCCGAGGCAAGCGCATTAGCAACAGCATACAGACCAACGGCCTCTACCTTACGCCAGAATGGTGCCAGTTCCTTCACGACGAAGGTTGGCTTGTGGGCATCAGCATCGACGGCACAAAGGAGCAGCACGATGCTTATCGTCGCGATGTTCAAGGCAATGGCACTTGGGACAGAGTGATGGCTGGCATAAAGCTGCTCAACGAATATGGTGTCGAGTGGAATGCGATGGCAACCGCCAATCACCATAATGCCCAAGACCCGTTGGCCTTCTACAAGTTCTTCCGTGATGAATTGCATTGCAAGTTCTTGCAAATCAGTCCTGTTGTGGAGCGCATCAAGGAACATAGTGACGGACGTCATTTGGCTCAACTCTTCGACGAGAATTGTCCCGTAGCGCCCTTCAGCATTCGGCCAGAAGAGTGGGGGAGGTTCATGTGTGCCATCTTCGACGAGTGGGTAAAGAAGGATGTCGGCGAAGTCTTCGTGCAGCTCTTCGATGCCACGCTTGCAGGCTGGATGGGCATGGAGCCGGGCGTTTGCGTCTATGCCGAGGAATGCGGTCATGCAGCTGTGATGGAGCACAATGGCGATGTCTATTCGTGCGACCACTTCGTCTTTCCTGAGTACAAGCTGGGCAACATCCGCACTCATGGCTTGCCGCAAATGCTATATGGCACCAAGCAAAACCGCTTCAGTCGCATGAAAAAAGAGGCGCTCCCAAGGCAATGTCGCCAATGCCAATGGCTCAAGGCTTGCCATGGAGAATGTCCGCGACTGCGTTTCCAAAAGACGGCCGATGGCGAGCCTGGTCTCAACTATCTCTGTGCAGGCTATCAAATCTTCTTCCAACACGTTGCTCCTTACATGGATTACATGCGAAAGGAACTTCTCGAAGGTCGTCCTGCAAGCGGTGTTATGCAGGCGAATTTGTAAAGATATTTCTCTAGGCGACGCTTTCTGGCGTCGTTTTTTTGTTTCTGTGGCACTTTCCTACCCTAAACGCGAAAAATGGGCTTAAATCGAATCGCCATTGATAATCAATCAGTTGCAGATGTGCGGTTTTTGTTGTGACGTTAAGAAAGTGTTAGAACGGCGTGCCTGATTGTTAAACTTTACGTGGTTAGAAGAGAATTTCGACGTGTTGAGTCGGGCAACTTGGCACGCAAAAAAAGTCATCGCCGCCTGCGGAAATTGCCAACGTCGCACACGACGTTTGAAAACACGCCTCGTCGAGTCCGTCGATTCGCTATTCGAGATTCGCTTTTTCTGTAAAGATTTTTCTATCAGCAGACTGACCGAATGTGCCGGTTTGGCTTGGTTGCATAAACTTTCCGAATTTGAGCATATATATATTGATTATGTAATTTTTTGCCCAATGTATGCTATATTTTGATTAAAAAAGTGTATATTTGCGGCGAAAAAGAAGAAAAAGAAGAGAAATAGACTATAAAACCGAAACTTTTTTTACCAAAACCGAAACTTTTTTTATCTTAAAGCCAAACAAAAACTATGACTGACAAAGTAATCACAGAGGTCACGCCATTGGGCGAGAAGGATTGCTTCCTGATGGTTGACCGCGACAAAGACTCGTTCACCTATCCTCTTCACAAACACGAAGAGATGGAGTTGAACTTCGTAGAACATTGCGATGGGGCTCGCCGCATCGTGGGTGACAGTATCGAAGTGCTTGGCAAGTACGACCTCGTGCTTGTGGGAAGCGGACTGGAGCATATGTGGGACCAGTACGACTGCCAGAGCCATTCCATCCACGAGATTACCATTCAGTTCCCGCCCGATTTGCTTGGCGAGCAGTTCTTGCAGAAGAACCAGTTGAGCAGCCTTCGCGCCCTCTTCGAGAACGCAAAACGTGGCGTCGCCTTCGAGCTCCCGGCAATCATGGAGCTTTACGGCAAGATTACCGCCATCACATCGGCTCAACCTGGCTTCTACCGGATGCTGTCGCTGCTCGAGATCCTCTACGAGCTCTCACTTCAGGATAACTATCATCTGCTGGCCAGCAAGTCGTTTGCCAACGTGAAGAACCAGCCCGAAAGCCGTCGCGTTCGTGCCGTGGAAGAGCACATCGACCAGAACTTCAAGAAAGAGATTCGCTTGAAGACTTTGGCAGATATTGCAGGCATGACTCCCGCCGCTTTCTCGCGCTTTTTCCGCACCAGAACGGGCAAGACTGTCAGCGACTACATCATCGACATCCGTCTCGGTTATGCCGCTCGCTTGCTTGTCGATACCCACACCAACGTGGCCGAGATCTGCTACAGTTGTGGCTTTAACAACATCAGCAACTTCAATCGCATCTTCAAGAAAAAGAAAGGTTGCTCGCCAACGGCTTTCCGCGACAACTACCACAAGAGCAAGATCATCATCTAAAATACATAATTCTTTAATACAAAATTCAAAATGAAGAGGCACATTGCTTATCTCCTAGCCATTGGCTGTTTGTTAGGTCTCGTTGCTTGTCAAGGCGAGTCCGAGAGCAGCAAGGTTTTTGTCACGACAAAGGACGGCAAGTTCTATCGAGGCGATAAAGAGTACAAGTTCATCGGCACGAATTTCTGGTATGGAGCAGTTCTGGCCAGCGAAGGTCAGGGTGGCGACAGAGAACGCCTTGCCAAGGAGCTCGACTTGATGCAAGAAGTGGGCATCAGCAATGTGCGTGTCCTCGTTGGTGGCGAAGGTCCTGATACCGTAGCATCGCACGTTCTTCCCGTCCTTCAGCCCGAACCAGGCGTGTATAACGACACCATTCTCAAGGGCTTGGACTATCTCATTGCAGAGCTCGAGAAGCGCGAAATGACAGCCGTTCTTTTCCTGAACAACTCCTGGGAATGGAGCGGAGGCTACGGCGCTTATCTCGAGTGGGCAGGTTGCGGTCCTGTACCCGACTGGTCGGATTGGACCATCGCTCAGGCTTACCATTGCCAATTCGTGAAGAACGATAGTGCAAAGGCAATGGCGGAGCGTCATGTTCGTCACATCGTTTCGCGCACCAATACCGTTACGGGTGAGCCTTATAGCGAGTCGCCAGCCATTATGGCTTGGGAGCTTGCCAATGAGCCCCGTGCCTTTGCTCGCGATTCTGTGACCAAAGCTTGTTTTGCAGAATGGGTTGAGGCACAGGCGAAACTCATCAAGAGCCTCGACAGCAATCACTTAGTCACGACAGGAAGCGAAGGTCTCGAGGGTTGCGAAGAGGATGCAGAACTGTTCCGCCAAGTTCATGCCTTCCCTGAGATTGACTACGTTTGCATCCACATATGGCCCTACAACTGGCATTGGCTTGGCCCGGCAAGCGGTCCGCTCACGAATGGCTTGGCGAAGAATGGCGAGACATCTGTCGTGGACAGCGTAGCATTTGCAGCAAAGAAGACGCGAGCCTATATGGACCGTTGCTATGAAGCCGTTAAGGACTTGAACAAGCCCATGGTTCTGGAGGAGTTCGGCTATCCTCGCGATGGCTATCTCATCGAGCCAGGCTCGCCCACAATAGGTCGCGACTGCTACTATGCCTACTGCTTTGGCCTATTGAGCGAAGGCAAGTTGCAGGGCTGCTTGTTCTGGGCTTGGGGCGGTTATGCCGAGCCTAAGCATGTTCGTTGGCAACGATGGGACGATTATGTAGGCGACCCAGCTCAAGAGGAACAAGGCCTCAATGCAGTCTTTGCCCGCGACTCGTCCACGCTCAAAGTCATCAAAATGATAGCAAGCGACCTTTAAATCAAAGCTTATGTTATTCGACAAATCAGTTTATATCGAGCGGCGCAGGCTGCTCAAACAAAGGATAGGCTCCGGCATCATCTTGCTCATGGGCAATAACGACTCGCCGGCCAACTATCCCAGCAACGTTTATCGCTTCCGCCAGGACAGCTCGTTCCTCTATTTCTTCGGACTTCATCGCGAGGGCTTGGCTGGTGTTATCGATGTAGACAACAACCAAGAGTACCTTGTTGGCGACGACATCGATATCGACGACATCGTTTGGTTCGGTTCGGTGAATAGCGTGGCCGATATGGCTGCCGAATGTGGTGTGGCCAAGACTTTGCCGATGAAAAGCCTTGCCGACTTCATCAGGAAAGCTAAGGCAAGCGGTCAGCGCATCCATTTCCTGCCGCCCTATCGCCACGATACCATGATTCAACTCATGGACATGCTGTGCATCCATCCCTCCGGGCAGAAAGAGGCTGCCAGCCTGGAACTCATCAAAGCCGTAGTGGACCAGAGAGCCGTGAAGAGCCAGGGCGAAATAGAAGAAATCGAGCGCGCTTGTGCTATCGGTTACGAGATGCACACCACGGCCATGCAGATGTGCCGCCCGGGTGTGACGGAACAGGAGATAGCGGGCCGAATCAGCGGTATAGCCAGCAGCCGCGGCTGTATGGTCAGCTTCCCGCCTATCGTTACCCAGCATGGCGAGATAATGCACGGCTATCCCAGTCCCCGTCCTCTCGAAGCAGGGCGCCTTTTCCTTTGTGATGCCGGGGCCGAGACGAACGAGAACTACTGCAGCGACAATACCCGCACCATGCCCGTCAGCGGCACCTTCACCCAACGCCAAAAGGAGATTTACGACATCGTGGTCGAGTGTCACGACTTTGCCTTGACGCTTGCGGCTCCAGGCGTAAAGTGGTGGAACGTGCACTTTGGTGTGTGCCGACTCATGACCGAGCGACTCAAGGAACTGGGCTTGATGAAGGGCGATACGGACGAAGCCGTTCGGGCTGGCGCTCATGCCATGTTCATGCCTCACGGCCTCGGTCACATGATGGGCATGGACGTCCACGATATGGAAGGCCTCGGACAGATTTACGTCGGCTTCGACGATGAGGTGCGCCCCAATCTCGAGCAGTTCGGAACGAATTGCCTGCGTTGTGGCCGCCGCCTTCAGGAAGGCTTCGTCATGACCGACGAGCCTGGCATCTACTTCATCCCCGCCCTTATCGACGACTGGCGCTCGACAGGCCATTGCAAGGAGTTCCTCAACTTCGACCTGCTTGAGACCTACAAGGACTTCGGCGGCATTCGCATCGAGGACGACATCCTCATCACGAAGGACGGTTGCCGCTTCCTGGGGAAAGACAGAATACCGTATTAAATTCAAAATTCAAAATTCAAAATAAAGGAAATGAAAAAACTCATCGCACTAGCGGCAGCTGCCCTGCTCATCATGCCTGCAGCAGCCAAGGACAAGAAGGAGAAGAAAGCAGACAACGACTCCCTCATCTTCACAACCATCATCGAACAGCCCGTTACAAGCATCAAGAACCAGAACAGTTCGGGTACTTGCTGGGCTTATTCTTCGCTGGCATTCCTCGAGAGCGAAGCCATCAAGAAGAACCCTGCCCTGAAGGACGACCTCGACCTCTGCGAGTCGTTCCTCATCAGCAAGACCTACGTTGACCGCGCCGACAAGCACGTCCGCACCCATGGCGACGCCAGCTTCAGCCAGGGCGGCTCGTTCGAGGACGCCATCTACTGCATGGAGCACTATGGCCTCGTTCCCGAAGGGCTCATGCCTTATCCCATCACCGAATACGGCGACTCGCTCTTCAACTTCGGCCAGCTCTTCCCTCCGATGACTGCCTACCTGCAGAGCATCTCGAAGAGCGGAGCAAAGAAGATCTATCCCAAGGCTTGGAAAGGCGCCCTGCAGAGCATGCTCGACGGCTACTTCGGCAAGTGCCCTGAGGAGTTCGAGTACAAAGGCGTGCGCTACACACCACAGAGCTTCGTCAAGGATTACCTCAAGCTCGACCCCAATGACTACGTCAGCCTCACCAGCTATACGCACCATCCCTACTGGAGCACCTTCATCCTCGAGATTGAAGACAACTGGCGCTGGGCCAGCTCGTACAACCTGCCCCTCGACGACCTGATGCGCGTCATGTTCGAGAGCGTCAAGAACGGCTGGACCTTTGCATGGGGAGCCGACGTCAGCGAGGACGGATTCAGCCGTCGCTCGGGAAAGAACAAGAGCGTGGCCATGGTGCCCGACACCAAGTTCAAGGCAGGCGTGGGCAGCGACCAGGCACGTTGGACAGGCGAGCAGGTCTCCGAGAAAGTGGAGATCGTCAAGGCCAATGCCGAGAAGGAAATCACGCCCGAGATGCGTCAGGAGGCTTACGACAATTGGGAGACGACCGACGACCACGGCATGCAGATCTACGGCCTGGCCAAGGACCAGTTCGGCAAGGAATACTTCATGATGAAGAACTCGTGGGGCGAGAGCGGTCCCTACAAAGGCTTCTGGTACGTCAGCCCGGCCTATGCCGCCTACAAGACCATGAACATCGTCATCAACAAGAACGCCATCCCGCAGGACATCCGTCAGAAGCTTGGCATCTGATGCTTGCCCGGGATATACATATTATATAATATAAAGAAGCGATGCACTTCTCTCTTGCTGAGGAGTGCATCGCTTCTTTATAAGGAATGGAGCAGGATGACTTGTTAGACGTGTGGTTTAGGACAGTTTTTCCTGTACGCTTTGGTGCGCGATGGTGAGCAGGATGTCGCCTGCACGCATTTCCATCTGTCCGTTGGGCACTATGAAACTGCCCTCGCGCTTCACCATCATCACCAATGTACCCTTCGGGAACTGCAAGTCCTGCAAGCGTGCTCCGCCTGCCAACTGCTCTTTTGTCAGCGTCACTTCCGTCAGTTTCGATTCCAGTTCGTCGGGCAACTCTATGCCGAAGTCGTTGCTGTCCTTCTCTTCCTCAGTGGCCAGACCGAGCCATCGGGCAGCTGTCGTGATGGTTGTGCCTTGCAGGGCGAGCGAGAGGAGCGTGATGACGAACACCACGTTGAAAAGGAAGTCGGCATCCTCGATGCCTGCTATGACAGGATATGTGGCAAAGATGATGGGCACGGCGCCTCGAAGACCTACCCACGAGAGGAACACTTTAGCCCGGAAGGGCGTGTGGAAAGGCCAGAGACAGGCCGATGTCGAGGTCGGTCCACTTGGAGAGATAGTAGATGAGCAGTCCGGTGACGGCCGTCGTGATGAGCACGCCAACGGTGGAGAGCGTCAGCCCCTGTCCCACCACAGGTTCTATGTCGCGCCTTTTCGTGTCCATGCCGCCGGAGAAGAGTATGACGGAGAGCGACAACATGCCTATGAGCTGCGCATCCTCGTGGCTGTTGAACTCCAGTCCAAGCCCGTCGGTGCCGAAGAGCATGCCGGTGAAGAGGAAAAGGAGCAAGGTGGGGATGCCGAAACGGTAGCCCCACTTGCTGATGACGATGCTTGCCAGGATGAGCACTGCGTCGAGGAAGAGGAAGTTCTCTGTAGTGAAAGTCATCTTTGTGAGTTTAGAAGATGAGGTTTCCCTCCACCCAGTAGCAGAGCATTCCTGCGAGGTATCCGGCCAGGGCAAGCCACGAGATGTGCTTCATGTACCAGCCGAAGGTGATTTTCTCCAGCCCCATGACGACCACTCCTGCTGCCGAGCCGATGATGAGCATCGAGCCTCCCACGCCGGCGCAGTAGGAGAGCAGTTGCCAGAAACTGCCATCGACGGCCATGTCGCCTGCTTCGGCCACGGGATACATGCCCATGCAGCCAGCCACGAGAGGCACGTTGTCGACGATGGAAGAGAGTATGCCGATGATGCCTGTCGTGAGGTAGCAGTTGCCGCGGAAGGCAGTGTTCAGCCCCTCGCCCAGTGTGGTGAGTACGCCCACCGTCTGCAGGCAGGCCACGGACATCAGAACTCCGAGGAAGAACAAGATGGTGGACATGTCGATGCGTCGCAACATATCCGTCACGCGCTTCTGCATGGCGCTGTCTTCGTCCTGTATGTTGGGGTTGGCATAGAAGACTTCCGTCACCGTCCAGAGCAGGCCGAGCACGAGCAGCAGACCTACGAAGGGAGGCAACCCTGTGAGTCCTTTGAAGAAGGGAACCGAGATGAGTCCGCCCACGCCGAGGAAGAAGATGATTCTCCTCTGCTTTTCTGTCAGGTCGCTTGCGCTGGTCTGGACCGACACATCTGCTTCATAGGCGAGCCGTCCCTTCAGCGTGAGCGAGAGCAGATAGGCAGGCACCATCATCGAGACCAGTGCCGGCACGAGCAACTTTGCCACAACGCCGAGGGCGGTGATGACGCCTTTGTTCCAGAGCATGATGGTCGTGACGTCGCCGATAGGCGAGAAGGCACCGCCCGAATTGGCTGCAATGATGACGAGCGACGCGTAGACGATGCGGTCCTTCTGCTCGGATACCAGTTTCCTCAGCACCATGATCATCACGATGGATGTGGTGAGGTTGTCCAGGATGGCCGAGATGAAGAAGGTCATGAATGCCATTCGCCAGAGCAGTGCGCGCTTACTGTGCGTCTGCATTGTGGTGCGGACGAAGTTGAAGCCACCGTTTTGGTCGACGAGTTCCACGATAGTCATGGCTCCCATAAGGAAGAAGAGTGTGGTGGAAGTGCTGCCCAAGTGTCCCTCGATGACGCTTGCTCCGGCCGCGGCTGCCTGCCCGTCGGCGACGGACAGATAGCCTGCGGGGTCGAGCATGAAGAGGGTCCACGTCACGGCCATCATCAGCAGTGCGATGGCGGCCTTGTTGATTTTTGTGATGCTCTCGAGGGCAATGAGGAAGTAGCCGATGCAAAAGACGGCGACGATAGTCATTGTCAGTGTACTCATGTCTACAAGATTTGTGCGATGGTTTTAGCTTCGTCGCCCTCATAGAAGCGTGGCTCGCCGATGGCAATGTAGCTGAAGTCGGCATAGCGAAACATTTGCAGGGCGCAGAACTGGTGATCGTCGCTCAGGCAGGCCTCGAGGTGATAGTGTCCGTTGCTGCCCGAGGCGGGTGCTCCCTTCTGCTTGAGTTCCGCCAGGAGCTTGTCTTTCGGCATATCGAGAAGGCTCAAGAGGCGGCTGCCTTCGGTTGGCGTGTACTCCTGGGTGATGGGCCGGACGGGACTTTCGGTTGGAGTGTAGATGACTTTGGTCTGGAAAAGCGACTTCTTGACTGTGATATGTGGATGTATGGAAACGGCGTAGGCCATCTCCAGATTCTTGAAACTTGACATAATTGTTAGGTTAAGATGTTGTAATGTTAATGTGTTGAAATGTGAGGGTGTGGGGAAGGCTTGCAAACGCAACGTGTTTAGTTGGCCGATTAAACGTGTTTAGTTGGCCGATTAAACGTGTTTAGTTGGCTGGTTAAACGTGTTTAGTTTTCCAACTAAACGCGATGCGTCTGCGAAATCCTCGTGAAGGTTTGGCGAAATCCTCGTGTGGATTTGGTGAAATCCTCGTGTGGATTTGGTGAAATCCTCGTGAAGGTTTCCCTGGTGGATTTGTGGATGCCTTGCTTTTGCCTACTGCAATGCAGCCACGATGTAACATCTTCTTCCTCAACAAAGAATGTGCCTCAGGGCAATGACGTAGTAGTGCCTTGAGGCCGACGTGCAGAAGGGCGCCGTCTCGCGTCGGCATCTGCAGTCGTAGCAGAGTTTAAGGAGTGAAACATTATGCCTTTTGGCAGCGGCAGAAGCCGAGCCTGATATCCTCTGCGAACCTGCACCGTAGGTGGGGACGACGCGCTGGGGCCGCGAACTGCAAATGCGGTAGAGCCAGGCGGCATCGGTCAGCGTGGCCTCCGGCACATGGTGCTTGGCCGCTGTCAGCGCGGACTCCCACTCGCCGATGCCGTTTCCGGCAGGCACGGACTCATCCCTCTGCACGCCATGAAAAACGGTCAGCAGCAGGGCAAAAAGTGCCGGCAGAAGTGGAAGTATGTGGCGGGTCTGTTGCATTTCGGGGTGCAAAGTTACAACTTATTGCGTAAAAATCAAAATCCAAAAATCAAAAATGTACGGCCAAAGCGTGCGAATGTCAGGAAAAAGCTGTAACTTTGTGCCGGAGAAAGCATGATCCGCGATGAACAGGAGCACGAGAATCTACCGGGTGACCCTCTGCGGCGGTGCGATGAACCTGCTGCTGCTGGCCTTCAAGTTCGTGGCAGGCATCGTGGCCGGAAGTGCTGCGATGGTGGCCGACGCCGTCCATTCGCTCTCTGATGCCGTGACGGATGCCGTCGTGCTCCTCTTCGTCCACATCAGCGAAAAGCCTCAGGACAAGACCCACGACTATGGTCACGGCAAGTATGAAACCTTGGCGGGCGTCGTCGTGGGCTTTGTGCTCTTCGCCGTCGGCCTTGGCATCGTCTATGGCGGACTGGCGAAGGTGCTCGTCTGGGCGAGGGGAGAACAGCTGGCAGTGCCGGGGCGACTGGCATTCTGGGCAGCGCTCGTGTCCATCGCCCTGAAGGAAAGCATCTTCCGCTACACGCTCCGGCAGTCGGTCGTACTGAAGTCGCCGGCCCTGGAGGCAAACGCCTGGCACCACAGGAGCGACGCGCTATCCTCAGTCGGTACGGCTCTGGGCATTGGCGGCGCCATCTTCCTGGGGCAGAAATGGACGGTGCTCGACCCTTTGGCATCGGTCGTGGTGGGCATCTTCATCGCGAAGGTGTCGCTCGACTTGCTGCGAGGCGGGATAGGGGACCTGACGGAACATTCGCTTCCGGACGCGGTGGAGCAGGAGATTCTGCAGCTGGCCGGCTCGGTGGAGGGGGTGGAGGAGCCTCACGACCTTAGGACTCGCAAAATAGGCAACCACTATGCCATCGAGCTGCACATCCTGATGGACGGGAACGTCCCGCTCCTTGTGGCTCACGACAAGGCTACGGCGATAGAGGACTTGCTAAGGAAACAATATGGCGAGGAAACGCACGTGGTGGTGCATGTGGAACCTATTTCTCAACCCACTTAACCCATTTCCCTTCTTTGTTGTAGCCAGACGCTACCATTGTCTCGATGAACTGCAGGCCGCGAACGCCGTCGTAGACGTTCGGGAAGTCCAGACTCTCGGGCGAAGGCGTCTCTCCCTTCGCTTTGGCGCGGACGGTCTTGGCGAAGTTGCGGTAGATGTTCGCAAAGGCCTCGATGTAGCCCTCGGGATGCCCGCCTGGGGTTCGTGTGTTCCACTTTGCCAGGTCGCACATATAGCCGTTGCCCGTTCGGATCAGTTCCGTGGGACGGTCGGCCCAGCGCGCTATCAGCGTGTTGGGTTCCATCTGGTGCCACTCCAGGCCGCCCCTCTCGCCATAGACACGAATGGAGAGCCTGTTCTCCTCGCCCGCGGCAATCTGAGTGGCATGCAGCACGCCCTTGACGCCGTTCGTGTAGTGTAGGAAAGCCGCCGCATCGTCGTCGTTGAGGCGTCCATCGACGAACGTGTTGAGTTCGGCACAAAGCTCCACAACCTTCTCGCCCGTCACGTACTCCGATAGGTGCCAGGCATGGGTGCCGATGTCGCCGATGCAGCCACCCTTGCCCGACTGGCTGGGGTCGGTGCGCCAGCCGGCATTGTTGCCGCCCTCCAACTCGATGCGCTGAGAGAGCCAACCTTGCGTGTACTCGACATAAACGCGGCGCAACTTGCCCAACTGACCCTCGGCTATGCGCGTTTTCATCTCCTTGATGGCAGGATAGCCCGAATAGGTGTGGGTGAGAGCGAGCGTGAGGCCCGTCCGCTCCACCTTTTCTTGCAACTTCAAAGCCTCTTCCAGCGAGAAGGTCATCGGTTTGTCCAGCACGACGTCGAACCCGAGGTCGAGCGCCAGAGCGGCTTGCTCGTAATGCACCTTATTGGGCGTCACGATGGTCACGAAGTCCATACGCTCCCCTTTGGGAAGGGCGGCCTCTTTCTCCAGCATCTCTTTGTAGTCGTGATAGATGCGCTCGCAGGGGACGTGCCAAGCCAGTCCCGTAGAGAGCGAGGTCTGGTAGTTGCGGCTGAAGCAACCACAAACGAGTTCGATATCGTTTTCCATCAATGCTGCGCGCAGATGGATGGGGCCTATCATGGCGTTTCCTCCGCCGCCAATCATGCCCATTCGCAGTTTCCTTTCTGTCATGATTCAATAATAAATTGTTAGTTGTTCCGTTCCTGGATGCAAAGATACGAAATAATTCTTGATTCTTAATTCGTAATTCTTATTTCTTTTGTATCTTTGCATGCAGAATATCAACTACGTAATAGGTTATGGCCCGCTTAAGACAGTTTTTACTGGCATTTATCATCATGATTCCCGCTTTGGGACAGGCTGAGGAATGGAAAGGACAGTACCTGACGTTGGAGCATCATCAGAGCCGCCCCAACACCTGGATGCTTTGGCGCAAGAAGGCAAACGTCGAGAAAGTGCCGGCATCGGTAAAGGCAAAGATTGCGACGGACTCGAAATACTGGCTCTATATCAACGAGCAGCTGGTTGTCTTCGAGGGCGGACTGAAACGCGGCCCGGCTCCAAACAGCAGTTATTACGACGAGGTGGAAATAGCTCCCTATCTGAAGCCTGGCGAGAACCTGATAGCCGTGCTGACTTGGTACTTCGGGCTGAATGGTTTCAGTCATGTCAACAGCGGAACGGCTGGCTTGCTGTTCGATGCTCGGGCGGAGGGCGTGGACATTTGTTCCGACAAATCGTGGCGAGGAGCCGTTTATGGTGCTTATGGCGAAACCGACGAGCCCAAACCCAACTATCGCATCTCCGAGAGCAATATCCGGTTTGATGCGCGGAGGGAGGAACAGGGATGGTACAAAAACAGCTACACATACGGTCTGGAGGAAGTGCTGCCCGTCGATGTAGAGAATTGCGCGTTGGGCAAACTGGTGAAGAGACCTATCCCAATGTGGAAAGACCTTGGGCTCCGGGAATACGTAAGCACGGAGCAACGTGGCGACACCCTGGTTTGTCGTCTGCCCTACAACTGCCAATGCACCCCTTATATGCGGCTCAAGTCGTCCGACGAGGGCCTGCTCGTCAAGATTCAGACAGACGTCCACATGATAGGCGGCTCGGCCACTCCCAGATGCGAGTACATTACCCGCAAAGGCGAGCAGGAGTACGAGAACTTCGGGTGGTTCAATGGTCACGAGGTGTGGTACATCCTGCCCAAGGGCGTGGAGATGGAAGAGGTGAAATTCCGCGAGACGGGTTATGGGTGCGACTTCGTGGAACCCTTCCGTTGCAACGACCCGTTCTTCAACGAATTGTGGCTTCGTGCCCAACGCACCCTTTACATCACGATGAGGGACAACTTCATGGACTGTCCCGATCGCGAGCGAGGACAATGGTGGGGCGATGCTGTGAACGAGTTGGGCGAGGCTTATTACGCTCTGAGTCCCGAGGGCGCACAGATGGGCTTCAAGGGACTGAACGAACTATTCAACTGGCAGCGAGCAGATGGCATCATGTACTCGCCCGTTCCAGCTGGAAACTGGAACAAGGAACTGCCCTCACAGATTCTGGCCACTTGCGGATGGTACGGCATCTATACCCAATGCTTCTATGCGGGTGATTTCTCAATTGCCAAGACACATTATGCTCGTCTGCATCGTTATCTGCATGATGTCTGGCAGACAGATGCCGACGGTCTTGTCATCCTGCGTCGGGGCGACTGGTTCTGGGGCGATTGGGGTGAGAACATAGACCAACTTCTATTGCAGAACTGCTGGTATTATTTGGCTCTGAAGGGTGAACGTGAACTCGCGAAGATTCTTGATAAAGCGAATGATGTGGCTCAGATAGGCGGCATGTTGAAAAGGATGGCAGACAACTTCGACAAACGGTTTTGGAAGGATGGCGTGTACCGTTCGCCCGACTATACCGGCGAGACCGACGACCGGGGAAATGCCCTTGCTGTCGTGTCGGGATTGGCATCGGAAGATAAATACAAAGCTTTGACCGAATGCCTGACAAAGGAATACCACGCCAGTCCATATATGGAGAAATATGTGCTGGAAGCCTTGTTCCAGATGAATGCTGCCAGCCAAGGATTGGACCGCATACGCAAGCGCTACAAGCCCATGCTGGATTTCCCTGGGCTGACCACATTACCAGAAAACTGGATGCCCGAAGGAACAAAGCCCAAGCCGGGCGAACCGATGGTCAACTCTTGCTGGGGAACGTACAATCACGGATGGAGTGGCGGTCCCTTGACCATCTTGAGCCAGAAGGTATGTGGCATCGAGCCGACTTCGCCCGGGTTCAAGACCTTCCGCATCCGCCCCCAACTGGGATATCTGAAAGAGGCTTCTTGCACCATCGAGAGCGTCAGCGGCAAAATTACCGTAAGCATCCAGAAGAAAGGGAAACAGATGGAAATCTCGACCCTCATACCTGAAGGCTGTACGGCGGAGGTCGTCTTTCCTAATGGAAAAACGAAGAAGTTGGAGCAAGGGCAGCATCTGGTTAAGGGGATTTAGAAAATAAGAGAATAAGAAATTAAGATACTATACTATGAAGAAACTATTATTAATTATGCTTGCTGTTTGTGTGCAGGCAGGTGCGCAGGACATGGCGCACTACAAACGTGTCGTGAAGGAACTGGCCAGTGCGAAGTATCAGGGTCGCGGCTATGCGAAGGGCGGTGCGAATAAAGCGGGAAAGTTCCTCGAAAAGGAATACAAGAAGGCTGGCGTGGATGAAGTGACCTTGCAACCCTTTACGCTCGACATCCAGACCTTTGCCGGCAAGATGGAGATGTGGGCGGACGGGAAGACGCTTCGTCCCGGAGTGGACTTCTCAATGAGGGAATACAGTCCGGGCGTCAAAGGGGAGTTCCCAGTCTATCACGTCGATACACTCCATTTCGATGCCGACAAGATGTTTGCCGACCTTGCGAAGCCCGAATACAAGAACTGCCTGGTGGCTTGCGAGTTTTGGTTCACCTACAAGCATCGCGAGGCTTTCTCCCGCTTGCAAACGGCTGGCGGATGCACGAATGCAGGTCTCATCTACACGTGGCCTGCGCCGATAAAGTTCTTCAAGGCCTACGGGCATCGTGTTGTCGATAAGCCTATCGTCTGGGTGACGCCGGAGGCCATCGAGGGCGTGCAGCGCGTCAAGCTCAATGTTGATGCCAAGTTCCTGAAGGATTACGAGTGCTTCAACGTCATTTCGAAGATAGAGGGAGAGCGTCACGACAGTTGCTACGTCTTTACAGCCCATTACGACCACCTCGGCAACCTCGGCAAGAAGATATTCTATGCGGGTGCCAACGACAATGCGTCCGGCTCGGCTACCATCGTCACGCTTGCCGCCTATTACGCCAAGCATCGCCCCAAGTTCGACATGTACTTCCTGGCCTTCTCGGGCGAGGACGCCAACCTGCGCGGCTCGACCTATTTTGTGGAGCATCCTACTTTCCCGCTCGAGAAGATTAAATATCTCTTCAACATCGACATGATAGGCGACAACAATCCCGTTGAGTATTGCGAGGTGAGTGACGAGGGCATGAAGGCCTTCCCGCTCTTCGAGAAGATTAACGCCGAAAAGCGCCACTTCAAGTCACTGCATCGCGGCGACCTCGCAGCAAACAGCGACCATTATGTCTTCGCCGTCCGGCACGTGCCCTGCATCTTCCTCGAGAACGAGAAGGGCGATGCTTTCCAGTACTACCACACCATCTACGACAACTGGGAGCATGTCGTGACCGACAGCTACGAACCTACCTTCCGCCTCGTCCGCGACTTCATTGAACAACACTAATAAATAAAAGATATGGAAACAAAGGAATTTGAGTTTAAGGGAATTGTTGTGAATGGTTTCCTGATGCTGTTTGTGAACCTGGCAGTTCTTGTGCTGTCGATTGTAGGTGTCGTGAAGGGCATCATCCAGCTCGACGCTACGAGTGGTGCTCAAGGCGGGTGGCTGCTTGGAGGCAGCGTGTTGATGATTGTCGTGAACATCATCATGTGGTGCGGCCTCATGCAGTTGGAGCCCAACGAGGCGCGCGTAATAACATGGTTCGGCAAGTACGCCGGCACGTTTGCAAAGGCGGGCTTCTACTGGATTAATCCCTTCTACGGGACGAAGAAGCTGTCGCTGCGTGCCCGTAACCTCGATGCCGAACCCATCAAGGTGAACGACAAGGTGGGCAATCCCGTGATGATTGGACTGGTGCTCGTGTGGAAGCTGAAGGACACGTACAAGGCACTCTTCGAGGTCGATACGCAGACGATGGCAACGACGGCTCAAGGCACGACGGGTGCTGACGTGAAGAGCATCATGAATGCGCTGGAGAAGTTCGTGCGGGTGCAGAGTGACGCGGCGTTGCGCCAAGTAGCTGGGCAGTACGCTTACGACGACGAGGATGGCGGTGCAGGCGAGCTTACCCTTCGTTCCGGCTCGGAAGACATCAACCAGTTGCTTGAGCAGAAACTCGACGACCGCTTGGCGCTGGCTGGCATCGAGGTGGTAGAAGCTCGCATCAACTACTTGGCTTACGCTCCCGAGATTGCTGCAGTCATGCTGCGTCGCCAGCAAGCTTCGGCCATCATCACGGCGCGCGAAAAGATTGTGGACGGCGCCGTCTCGATGGTAAAGATGGCGCTCGACAAGCTCTCCAAGGAAGGCGTCGTGGAGCTCGATGCCGACAAGAAGGCTGCTATGGTAAGCAACCTCCTCGTCGTGCTTTGCGGCGATGACTCCGCCCAGCCCGTCGTCAACACAGGCTCAATGAATTAAAGTCGCGTTTCCTTTAGTTGCTGATTTATTTCGGCCATGCGTTCCGTTGTCAGCGGGTAGAAGTGACAGGCAAGGATGGCAATCAGAGCTACGGCAGCGGGGATGAACGACATTAGGCATCGGAGGCAAAGGAGCGCCGACTCGGGTTGCGCGATGAGTGCTTGACCCGCCAGTTGCTCTTCGCTGCGGGGCATGTATCCACAGGCAGAGAGCAGCCAGAGGACAGCAGCGCCGCCAATGGCACCGCCAAACTTCTGCGCCATCGAACTTGAAGAGAAGATGAGACCCGTGGAAGCCGTCTTGTAACGCAACTCGGCATAGTCGCTGACATCGGCATACATCGACCATACGAGGGGCGACATCACGCCTGTGAGCATGCTGATGAGGACTTGGAAGAGAAGCATAATCCAGAAGCCGACGGGCGAAACGGGGATGAAGAAGAAGCAGATGCTGAGCACCATCAGCACGGCATTGACGCCGATGAACAGCGACTTCTTTCCGAAACGCCTTGCAAGGGGAACCGTGCAGGCCACGCCCACCATGTTCGACACCTCGCCTACGCTAAGGAACAGACCGGCATAAAAAAATAAGGAAAGGTCAATGCCGAACAGCGAACAGCGTAAGGACTGGCCGAAGCCAATAATGTCCGCGAAGTAATAGGCCACCGTGGCGCCGCGAACGGTGCAGAAGAGGTTGAAGCAAAGGGCGGCACCGATGAGCAGCCACCACGGGTGGTTCGAGAGGAGCGAGCGGAAGTCCTTGCCGATGCTGACCGAAGAGACGGTCTTGAGGCGTTCGCGTGTCAGGGCAAAGGTGAGCAGGAAGAGAACGAAGCACGCGGCGGCAACCACCATCATGGCGTGCTGCCAAGCCTGTGGAACGGTTTGTTCCATTCCGCGGAACCACGATACTAGCGGTTCCCATGTTGCTAGAGCGATGAATGAGCCGCCATAAGCAAAGAACATGCGGAAGGAGGAAAAGACGGTCTTTTCCTGCGAGTCGTCGGTCATCACGCCCAGCATGGCTCCGTATGGCACGTTGATGGCCGTGTAGATTGTCATCATCAGGATATAGGTAATGTTGGCGTAGATGAGTTTAGCGCCATACGACCAGTCGGGCGTGGTGAAGAGCAGGATGCCTGCAATGCTGAACAATGGCGCTACAAACAACAGGTAAGGCCGATACTTGCCCCAGCGCGTCTGCGTGCGGTCGGCAATGATGCCCATCATGGGGTCGCTGACGGCATCCCAGATGCGAGTGACAAGCACCAACACGCCGGCATCAACAAGGCTCAGCCCGAAGATGTTGGAGTAGAAGAAAGGCAGGTAATACGAGAACACCTTCCAGAACATCGACGACGACATGTCGCCGAAGCCGTAACCTATTTTTTCACTTAAGTGTGCCATGATTCTTGCGGATAAGTTGCTTGATGGTTTCCACGCTTGCTCCCGTCGTCAGTCCGTCCTCGGGCGTATGTAAGCAATAGTCGATGAGGCGGTCGAGCGAACTGACTGCCACATGCAGACGCGTGTCGGCAGTTGCATAGTAGATGAGGACGCGTCCGTCGTCGTCGAGAATCCAGCCGTTGGAAAATGCCACATTCATCACATCGCCCACATATTCCTCTCCCTCGGGCACCAGGAACCAGCCCCCGGGCTTGGCAATGACGCGTGTGGGGTCGTCGAGGGCCGTCATATACATATATAATACGTAGCGCAGTCCGTCGGCAGTTCCGCGCACGCCATGAGCCAGATGCAACCAGCCCTTCGGCGTCTTCAGCGGAGCAGGTCCTTCGCCGTTCTTCACTTCCTGGATGGTGTGGTAGTGTCGCGGATTAATGATAATCTCCTCCTTGACCTCTGCATGAGTGATGTCGTCCACCAAAGCCCAACCTATGCCTCCACCGCTTCCCGTGTCGATGAATCCGTCTTGAGGACGGGTATATAAAGCATACTTGCCATTCACGAATTCGGGATGAAGCACGACATTGCGCTGCTGGCTGCGGCTTTTGAGGTCTGGCAGGCGTTCCCAGTTCTTGAGGTCTTTCGTGCGGGCGATGGCGGCAGTGGCAGTGGCGGCACTGAGGTTGCCGGGCTGCGAGTCGTCGTGACGCTCGGCACAGAACACGCCGTATATCCAGCCGTCTTCGTGCTGTGTGACGCGCATGTCGTAGATGTTGGTAGCAGGGATGATGTCCTCAGGCATCGTGATGGGTTCGTCCCAAAAGCGGAAGCCGTCGATGCCGTTGGGACTCTCTGCTACGGCGAAGAACGATTTGCGGTCGGCGCCTTCCACACGGCACACCAGCAGGTATCGGCCGTCGAGTTTGATGGCACCGGCATTCAACACGGCATTCATCATGATGCGCTGCATCAAATAGGGATTGTCCTTCTCGCAGAAGTCATAGCGCCACTCTAAAGGCGTGTGCTCGGCCGTCAGTATGGGGTGCTGATACTTCTCATAGATACCATTGCCCCAGGGCTGAGGCTCGTTCTTGAGGGAGAGTAACTCTTCGTGTCGTTCGAACAGCTGTTTCTTTCGTGATTCGTAAGTCATCAGTTTTCAATCTTCAATGTTCAATCTTCAATATAAAACACACGGCTGGCGTATTCCTCGCGGAGCGGCATTTCGAGGCCGACCTCCATTAGGAAGCGACCGGTGAACCGCTTGCCTGAGAGCGCACAGGGCTTCTGGCCTACGCGGACGTTCTTTTCCGTCAAGGTATATGTGGCATCGGGATTGAGCCCTGCCAAACGGACGCGAGGAATGGACTGGTCATAGTAGTTGGCAATCTTATAGACAAACAGCACCGCTTTCCGACGCGTATCGTCGGTGTACATCAGCGAGGAGACGCCCTTCTTGTCGTAAGGCGAGATAAGGCGATAGAGGTTGCCTGTCTGCACGACCTCGCGCAGCTGTTTGTAGTCCGCTATGCAGGTGGACGTCTGCTTGCGCTCCTCGTCGGTCATGTCCTTTGGCTGCAACTCGATGCCGAGCCGTCCTGACATAGCGACATCGCAGCGGAACTTGATGGGGATGACTCTGCCGCCTGTGTTCCAATAGGGACAATGATTGATGTGGCAGGCCATAGCGTTGGCGGGGAAGAAGAGCGACGTGCCCCACTGGATGAAGACGCGCTGCAGGGCATCGGTGTTGTCGGAAGTCCAGAACTCGTCGAAGTACGGCAGCAAACCATAATTGGCACGTCCGCCGCCAGATGCGCAATCCTGAATGACGATGTCGGGGTACTTGGCCCTGATGCGCTGGAGGGTCTTGAGCAAACCAAGGTGGTAATCGATGTAGAGGTTCTGCTGGCGGTTCTTGGGCAAGTAGAGCGAACCGTAATTCTGAATGGAGGCATTAGCATCCCACTTGATGTATGCTATCTCGGGGTTCTGCGTGAGCAGGTCGTCCACAATCTTGAATACGAAGTCCTGCACCTCGGGATTGGTCATGTCGAGCACCAGTTGCGTGCCTCCGCGCCCCAGTTTCAGGTCGCGCCCCTTTGTCTGCAAGGCCCACTCGGGGTGACGCTCGAAGAGTTCGCTTTTCGTGTTCACCATCTCCGGCTCTATCCAGATGCCGAACTTAATGCCGCGTTCGCGGGCAGCCTTCGTCAGCGCATCGAGTCCGTTGGGCAGTTTGTTCTTGTCCACCACCCAGTCTCCCAGGCTGGAGGTGTCGTCCTTTCGCGGATACTTGTTGCCGAACCAACCGTCGTCCATGACGAACAGCTCGCCGCCAAACTGGCTGATGTCGTCCATCATGGCAATCATGCGCGCCTCGTCGATGTTGAAGTAGAGGCCTTCCCAAGAGTTCAGGAGGATGTCGCCCGTCTTCATCCCGCGGTGCAACATGCCTTCGGTGCGTGCCCAGCGGTGGAAGTTACGGCTGGCACCACTCAAGCCTTCGTTGGAAAAGGTGAGAGCAAGATGCGGCGTCTCGAACGTTTGCTTCGGGTCAAGGATGTATTCGCTGGATTGCGGGTCGATGCCTGCATAGAAGTGATGTTCCTTGTGGGATATGGTGTTGAAACGGAGTTCGAAGTTGCCGCTCCAGCAGAGGGCAGCACCCACGACGCGGCCACTGTTCTCCTGCGGCCTTCCGTCGAGGGAAACCATGACTTCGGGCGCATCGAGATGAGCGTTACGCGTTCCGTCGGTATTACGGATGATTTTCACGCCGCCTGTCAGAGGCTCCGATGTAGGTTCCGTCTCTGCTGCCCAGTTGCCGTGCATGTGCGTTATCCACACATCACCTTGGCGCAGAGCAAGATGGCCCGAGTCGAAACGCTTCAGGGTGACGGGCTTCTTCTCGGCATTCTCAATCTCTGTCCACGTCTCAATGATGTCCACCTTGTTGTATGCCTTGTAGAAAACTCTGACAGTGACGGGCTGCAACTTGTCCTGCATCGTGAAGATGTGGGTCTTCGCAGCATCCTCCGTTTTCAGTTCGTAACGCTCTACTTTCAGTTCAAGGTTCAGGTCGCCGTCGGCATGCAGCACCTGCAGAGCGGGCAGCTGCACCATGTCCACCGTTCCGAAAGCCGGCAAGGCAGACGAGTTGAGGTCGGCACCGGCATTGCGCAATTCCTTCAAGCTGGTAATATTCGGGCCATAATAGGCCATGCGAAGGTCGCCGCCTTCATGAGCATGCAAGAGAAGCACAGTACTCGGAGTCTCTACAGTTACATCGCCACTCCATGCGTTGGCACTCAATGTTCCCAACAATGGGAGCAGAAACAGGATGAATCTTTTCATATCATTATTAGTTAAATTTTCAAGTTTGTGAAGTTCTAGGGATGACAATATGACGGAGGAATCGTATAAAATTGAAAAGGTGAAAAATTGAAAAGGTGAAAAAGGAGAAGTATTGCAGCTGCGCACATAAGATGACTCCCTCAAGGGAAATTTAAACGCCGCACGCGGGGATTGCCAACGCCGCACGCGGGGATTGCCAACGCCGCACGCGGCGTTTGAATTCCCCCTAAAGGAGGATATGAGTCACAGCCAGTCCTTTCATGTTTCCGGAAATTCAGTCAATTATCATTTATCAGTCATCAATTTCCTTCAATCTCTTTCAGCATGAGAATCCTCTTGTCCTCGACCATCTTTCGGAAGTCGGGAGCGTCTTTTGTAGATGGCGCAGGAGCGAAGTACTGACGATGGTCGGCGTTGCGCCAGACGAGGAAGTAGCTGAGGGGGAACTTCTCGATTTGCGGTTTCAGCACGCGCGTCCACCAAGTCGGGTCGGGCAGGTTCTGATAACCGCATTCCGTGAGAGCGACGAGGCGATCAGATCCTTTTGCAAACTCGCAGAGCGTGGCGAGGTCCTTGTTGAGCGTACGGATGAAAGACTGCTCGTCCTTAGACTGTTGATAGGCGTCGAGGCCGATGATGTCCACGCGGTCGTCGCCGGGATACGAGTCGAGGTCGTCTGCTTTCAAGCCGTAATTGGGACTCCAGCTCCATACGATGTTCGTGAGTCCGTCGGCCAACAGGCGGTCCTGAAGACAGCGCCACAGTGCTTTGTACTCTTCAGCAGAGCAGAGTCCCTTGCCCCACCAGAACCAGCCACCGCTGTTCTCGTGCCAGGGACGGAAGATGAAGGGAACGGGACGGCCTTGTTCATCCTTAAGAGAACGGAGAAAACAAGAGAGGCGCAACATCCACGTTTGGAACTTCTGGTGCTGATCTCCGCCAGGCAGAATGCTTCGAACTGTGTTGGCATTCTTGTTGTCCCACGCCGTGCCGCCTGTCAGCGGATTGCGCGGATGCCAGGAGATGGTGGCGATGCCACCGCGACGCACATGTGCCAGCAACTCTTCCCGGATGCGGACAAAGGGAACGCTGTCCAGACTCTTCGCGTCGCCCACCTCGATGCCGCCAAGCTCGAAACCCATCACGGCTGGATAGTCGCCTGCAACAGCGAGCACATCCGAGCGGCCACGGTCCCACTTCCAGCCAAGACCGTAGAAGGGATCGTCCTGATGGCCGAACATGATGCCGTTGGTGCGAAGGCTTCTCAGACGTTGCAGCAATGCTTCGCGACCACTGGTGTGCGAGCCGGCAGCGTAGAGGGGTTGCATTGCAGGAACAGCAGTTTGCGTGGCCTGTGTGCGACCGAGGGGCAGAATCTTCAAGTTGTCGAAGTAAGGTGTGCTGACGCTGTGCTTGTGCAGGGGAGCGATGAGGCCGGCCATGCCCTTGCCATAGTGGTCCGAAGTGGCCTTCACGACTTCGACGCCATCCACGTAACCCGCGATGCGGTCGCCCTCGAAGCGAAGCTTGAGATTATGCCATTCGAGGGAAGAGATGCCACTCACTTCGCTTTCGTCCAACGTGTACTCTCCTCCTATCTCCACATCCTTGCGGGCAAGGATGATGGCTTGCTGTTCTTTGTCGCCGATGAGTTCCTTCTGGTCGCGCTTTCCGCGAGTGAGGACGAGCGTCACCTTTCCTTTGTCGTCCAACTTGAGGTAATATCCCTTTGCCCAGACGCCATAGCCGGAACCAACGTCGCAGAGGCGTCCCATCACGCCTGCCTCGTCGCCCGGATTCAGGTAAACATCGGCACTGACCTCGTAGTCCTGCCAACTGACGTCGCCGAGGATGGTGTAGTGATGCCATTCGGGAGCCCAGCTGAGTGTGTGGGAACCGACCACCTGCCGTATGCAGTTCCCCTTTTTCGCGGGAGAAGGGTTAGGAGTGAGTTCGTAGCATCCTATGAGGTCGGCCAGATAATGCGGCAGGTAGCCCCACTCGGATGGGTTCCCGTATTGCTCGAAGTCGTCTTCGTAAGGGATAGGGAAGGGCTTGGAGGCGGGAATGTCGGGGAACGCCCCCTTCTGCTGTCCCGTTGTCGTAGAGAGGGAATAGACAGCATCAGGCTTGAGCGTGATGGAGAAGCTGCCGCCCTTGGGCATGATGTCCTGCAGGCGTACAAACTGCTGCGTGGCATCGCTGTACCATACACATAGCCTGCCTGTGGAAAGTCCGTCGGGCATGTTTATTTTTATAGTTTGCGGTTTCTTCGCTCCTTTCGTCTCGGCAATGATGCTGTAGTCGCCCGTCTGCGGGTCGCGCATGGTGACCATGGAACCGCCGCCGGTCAGGTTGAGGCATCCTTCGTCGACATAGTGCCAACCCACTTGCGTGAACTGACCATAGTGAGCATATCCCCAAAGTGCTTCGCGCACAAGGTAGTGGCCGCTCCAGGGTTCCTGGGCAAGCAGCATCGGCGGCTCTTTGCTATAAGGCTCCAGCGGATAGGTGGCGCCGATGTCGTACCAGTTGATGACCTTCGTTGCGCCGCTAATGATATAATTCTGGTTGAAACACTTCACAATGGTGATGAGGCAGTCGAAGCCCGGCAGATAGACGTGGTCCTCGCTGTTCCAGATGGGTTTTCCCATGTCCTCTGCTGCCTTTCGCTGCTCAGGCGTGAGTTGTATCTCGCTGAAGGTGTGGGCACAGACAGCATCGAGGGCATCGCACAGCTCCTGGTCTTCCTGCATTCGCTTCAGGAAGTCCATCTTCTGATTGCCCCAGTTGCCGAAGCCGTGCAGCTTGACATCCTTGAAGCCCTGCTCGTTCATGGCTCGGCGCAAGTTCTTTGCGAATTCGGCGTTCCAGCCTTTCTCGTTGTGACAGCCCAAGGCATCGAGCTCCAGACCGTGCACCTCGCGCAACCCTTTCAGCCAATCGATGTAATAGCCCACCATGTTTTCCGACCAGAAATCACTCACCCATGCCGGTGCGCTCCAACTGGTTGCGTCGAGCGACAGTGCCGCGTTGCGTCGTTTGGATTCTTGCATCACCCACCACATATAGCCGCGCAGGTAGTTGTGGTCGCCCTGATAGTGGCTGTGGGAAGGCATGGAGCCCTGCGTGCTGTTGCCGTCGCCCGGCACCTCCACGAGGATAGCACTGACGCTGGCCCCGAACATGGGTTTATAGACCATGTCCATGATTTGTGAGCGCTGCGGCTCGGGATAGTCCTTCAGTAGCACGGAGGTTGCACCGCCGCCGTTGACGGCTCCGATGCCGTCGAAGCGTTTGCCCTGCTGCAGATTCGTAATGCGTATGGTCTGCACGGCACTTGTGGCATTCATGGCCAGTGCCAACATCAGGGTGAAGAGGGATAACTGTTTCATGTTGCGATGTTTTAGTTATTTTTCGGAGAATGTAATTATCTGTCTTTTGGGATTATATAATTTATGCAGGAGGGCTTGCAAACGCCGCGTGCGGCGTTGGGCATTTCCGCGTGCGGCGATTGCAATCCCCGCGTGCGGCGTTTTCAAGCGCCCTGTGGGGTGTTTGCAAACAGCCCGTTTCCTGTGCGAATTTTGTTGTTCATGGTTAGCGATTTCATTATCGGAGGCATGATTATTTCAGGTAGTTGTCGATGAACGCTTCTCGCGGCTTGAGGTAGTGCTCGCGCCAATAGGAAGCGATGGGGCCCGAGGGCCAGGCATGGGTGCGGAAGGGCACGCAGTTCACCGTCTTCTTGCCCGGCGCATTGTTGAGCGACGACCAGACGGCGGACGGCGGGCAAGTGGTGTCGATGAGGCCCATCTCGCAGTAGATCTCTGCCTGCGAGTGCCGGATGAGCAGGGCGCCGTCGAAGTAGGGCAGCGTGGCGTCGAGCTGTTCTTCGGAGAGGTTGGGATGGTTCTCGATGGGCTGAGGCCATCCGCTGCGACGTCCCTTGCGGGCTCCGCCCAAGTCTTGCATGGCTGGCACGTTGAGCACCACGCAGGAAACACGTGAATCCAAACCGGCGGCAGCAACAGCCTGTCCGCCTCCCTGACTTTCGCCGATGACGAGGATGCGGCGTCCGTCCCACTCGGGTTGGCGCGTCATGTATTCGATGGCACGCAGGAGGCGCAGGTACATGCCGCGGAAATAATAGGTCTCGCGGTCGGCAGCGTTGTGCTCGTAGTAGTTCCGCAGCAGTCCGCTTTCGAGCATCCGATAATAGTCGTCGCTCTGGCCGTTGAGCATCCCGTGGGCATTGATGTCGAGGCTGAGGGCACCGTTGCCGAGGGCGGCGTTGCCAACGCACTCGCCCACCGAGCAGCGGCACCAGTTGCCACTGACGCCTGCCGCACGGCAAAGGATGATGATGGGCAGCGACTTCTTCTTGGCTCCCGCAGGCTTGGCCATGTAGGCTCGCACTGGTGCAGGACCGAGACAATTGATCTCGACATCCTGACAGATGTACTTGCCCTGATATTGCTGAGGTACTTCCAGCGGCACGGTCTTCACCTGCATGGGCAACGCCTTGAGCTGCTTCTTCAAATTGTCCCAATAGGGCATGAGGTCTGCCGGCTCCTCGTAGCCTGCACGGAAACCCTCAGGAGCCACCACATAACCGATGGCCTCTGGTTTGCCCGTATGCTCCTTCACCTCCACCGTGACGGCACAGGTGCTGTCCAATGCTTGCTCCAGCACGGTGAAGTCCGCCGAAGCAGGCAACAGACTGAACTCGCGACATACCTTATTATTATATAACACGCGCACATGAAGGGAATCAAAGGGCACGGGGTCGGCATGGCACGAGACAACAGCGCGTTCTCCTTTCCCGAAGATGCCGCTCTCCTTGTTGATGCTCAGCCGATAGGAGCCGGCGCGGTTCACCTCGTCGCGCGTCAGGATGAGCTCTTCATGGAGGAACTGCCGCCAGAATGCATCGTCGTTCTGCTGGCTGAAGACAAAGGGTACAGTCCAGGGAGCCACAAAGAGCCAGCGCGCATCGTCGCTCTCCATGGCCTGAGCGCTCGGCACCTGCTGCTTGAAGGAGCCGTGCTGCGATGGTGCGTGGTACTGGTCGCGTGCCACGATATCGACATACGCGTCGCCCGGGTACCAGTCATCGTCGTCGAGCTCGGATGTCCAGATGTAGATGAGGTTGTGCACGCCGCGCTCCATCAGGTATCGCTGCGTGTAGAGGTAAAGCTGCTTGAAGGCCTCGGCGCCGTCGTTGCCCCACCAGAACCATGCCTTGCCGCCACGGTTCGTGTTGCCTGCAGCCTCGTGGAAGGGACGCCACAGGATGGGGATGCCTTGCTGCTGATAGTGGAGCAGGTAACGGACGATGGTGTCGAGGTTCTCGTTGATGACGCGCTGCTCGGGCGTGCCCTCCTGCACAGCCTTTCTTGCAGAGAAGAGCGTGCCTGGTCGGCGACCCTCAGCTCCTGATGGCGTATAGAAAGCGAAGCCGTCCTTCGGCGACAGGTCGGCACTGACGGGGACGCTCCAGTGCCAGATGAAACCCACGATGCCGCCTGCATCATGCCAGGCCTTGGCCGTCGGCCCCATGTAGTTGAGGTTACGCTGTCGGAAGTGCTGGAAGTCGAAGATGTTGATGGCGGGATACTTGCCGGCACGCTCATAGATGCCGTCAGCATCGGTCGTGTTGTAGTCCCATCGCGCCTGACAGCCCGACAGCACTTGCTTGCCCCACACCTTGTCGCGCAGGTAGCGATAGAGTTGCCGCGCAGGTCCCGTCGCTTCGCGGTCGATGGGTTGCTCCTGAATCTGGGCTTGCATCGCTAAGGCCAAAAGGAGCAGTAGGAGAGAAAAAGTGCTACGTTTCATGCTGCAAAGATACGAACTTATTTCGAAACGGACTGACTCTTTCTTAGCCATTCGTGGGACAGCGAGTCTCAAATGATAAGTTTCTTCTTGTTGAAATTCTCGCGGAACGCCGTGGGGGTGCATCCTTTGTGCTTGCGGAACAGGCGGTTGAAGTTGGAGAGCGTGTTAAAGCCGCAGTCGTAACAGATCTCGGCTACCATCTTGGTGGTGTCAATCAGCATTCGAGCTGCGATACCCAGCCGGATTTCGATGATATATTCCGAAAGTGAACGACCCGTGCGCTGGTGGAAGAAGCGGGAAAAGGCTACGGGAGTCATCCCTGCGAGGTCAGCAAGCGTCTCCAATCGTACATCTTCGGCGTAGTGGCTCGCTATGTACTGCTGCACCTTGTTGACACGCCTGCTCTCGTTGCTCGTCTTTATGCGGGCAAACGAAGAACTGGACAAGGTGCGGCTATCGTCGGCCAGCGATAGGTCGTAGAGCAGTTCAAGGAAGCTCAGCACGGCATGGAAGCCTCGCCTTTGATGCGTCAGTTCGTCTATCTTTCCGAACACCTTCATAATGGTGAGCCCGGAGAAGGCAAGCCCGCAGCGTGCACGGTCGAGCATGCGGCGGATGGAATGGAACTGGCTCTTGCTGAGCAGAGGCTCGGGCAGCACGTCGGACGTGAACTGGATGGTAATCTCGCGAATGTTCTTGCTGACGCACTCCCCCTGCTCCCATACATGTTCCAGGTTTGGGCTGGCAATGAGCACCAAGTCGTAGTCGCCGATGGCCTCGCTGTGGTCGCCTACCGTACGTCTTACACCTGCAGCACCAGCGATGAAGTTGAGTTCGAACTCAGGATGGCTGTGGATAGGGAAGTCGAACGACGATTTGTGTCGGTCGGCCAGATAAAAGCAGTCGCTGGCGGATAGTGGCGTTATCTCGCGCATCACATTATCCATTGAGTTATTTACTATTTGACGAGTTACTATTTACTATTTATTTAGCTTTACTATTTATTTAGCTATTTTTCAATCAGCTCCAAGCACATGCGGCCATTATGGTAGGGACACTTCCAGAAGCCGGCGTGGTCGTCGTCTAGGTTCGGGCTGCCGTCATCGCGGATGCTCCAGTACCATTCGCCATGTGTGCGGTCGATGAGGTGGTCCTTGATGTATTGCCAGCAGTGCAGGGCCTTGTCGAGTGCGGCCTTGTCGCCGAAGTGCTGATAGAGGTTGAAGAACCCCACTACGGCCTCGGCCTGTACCCACCAATGGCGGTCGCGGTCGAAGTGCGTTCCGTCGGGTTCGCCTTCGTAGAGCATGGAGCCATCGGGCTGCAACCCCTTCTCGCTTGCCTTTGCCACCTCGCGAACGACGGGCTCTACCTTATTTAATATATCGGTACGGCCAAGCGCGAGCGCCGCTTCGTGCAGCAGCCAGGAGCATTCGATGTCGTGCCCATAGCTTTCCGTTGTGCTCATCCGCTTCCAGTCCATGCTGAAGAAGAGGTCGAGGTGGTGCGACTCGGGGTTAAGGATGTGGTCAGTGAAGAGCGAGATGAGCCGTTCGATGGCAGGTGCGGCTGCGTCGATTCCAGCCTTCAGCAGGTTTGTGTAAGGTTCGATGATGTGCAGGTGCGTGTTCTGGCTCTTGGGATAGTTCTCGTCCTTTGCCGAGAGACGCATGTCGGCAATGGGCTGCCAGTCGCGCTGGCAGGCTTCGATGTAGCCGCCGAACTCGTTGTCCCAGGCATGGCTCTCAATGATGTCGAAGAGTTGTAGGCTTACACTCAGAGCCTCTTTGTCGCCTGTAGCTCTTGCGTATTCCGAGAAGCCGTAGAGCATGAAGCCCTGCGCATAGAACTGTTTCTTGGTGTCGAGCGGCAAGCCGTCTGCCGTGACGCTCCAGAACGTGCCGCCATATTCTCTGTCCACGAAGTGCTCGAGGATATAGTCTTTTGTCATCGTTGCGGTGCGGAGGTACTCTGGTTTTTTGAGCACGCGGTACGCTGCGCTGAACGTCCAAAGCAGTCGGGCATAGAGAATGGCGCCGCGCGGAGCGTCCTCAATGAGTTGGCAGCGCCCCGTCATCTGTCCGTACCATCCGCCCCGCTTCGTGTCGAGCATGTTGTTGAGCCAGAACGGCAGGATGTTTTGCGTGAGACATTCATAGGCCTCACGGCTGAGATTCTTCACCATTATTTACGATTTAGTGATTTAGCTATTTACAGTGCGGTCCCCCTCACTTTCTGAAGAGTTTTGGCACGAACTCTTTGAGGCTGCGTCGCCAGGTGAGCCACTCATGATGGGTGCCAGGCGAGACGTAGTAGTCCACCTTTATTCCTGCGCCGCGAAGGTCGCCAACGAGTTTTTCGGTGCCGAAGTTCTCTTCTGAGCCGCAACTGAGGAAGAGGTAATGTATGCGGCGGTTGAATTCGTCGCTGCGCGAGAAGGCGCCGTCGTAGGTCTTGTTGACGTCGAGCCCGAAGATGGCGCCGCTGAAGCCGCCCATCCATGCGAATTTGTCCATGTTGTTCATGACGAGGTCGAACGTTTGGTGTCCGCCCCACGAGAGGCCGGCCATGGCGCGGTGCTCACGATCGGAGAGGGTGCGGAAATGGCTGTCGATGTAGGGGATGAGGTCGCCGATCATTACCTTGTAGAACGAGCTGCCGTACTCGCCGCGGTCGCCTCCGCGGAAGGGTGCCTTGACGTCGCCGCTCTCCATCACGACAATCATCGGCACAGCCTCGCCGCTGGCTATCAAGTTGTCCATGATGTGCTGCATGTGGCCTTGACGGCTCCAGCCCGTCTCGTCCTCACCCATGCCGTGCTGCAGGTAAAGGACGGGATACTTTTTCTTGCCCCTCTCGTACTCGGCAGGCGTGTAAACCATCGCATGACGCCACTCACCGGTGCTCTTTGCAAAGTAATAGATGCTGCGTACCTGACCTGCCGGGACGTCAGCCTGCGGACGGTAGTAGTCACCTTCTGAGCCTTCGGGAATCTCGATGCCGCCCGACTCGCGGCAACATCCGAAGAAGGTCTCTGTGGAGGGGTCAACGAAGCGGATGCCGTCCACCTCCATGAAGTAGTAGTGGAAGCCCACGACAAGCGGGTCGGTAACTGCCATAAAGCCGCCTTTGCCGTCAGGCTGCATGTCGTACTTCTTGTTACAGATGTCCACGATGACTTTGTGAGCCTGAGGCGCTTGAATGCGGAAGTAGGCACGCCCTTCCTTGTCCACCTTCGGGAAGTCGTTGCCGGGCACGGTGGTTTCGGCAATGAAAGCGTCAGCCGGCACCTCAATGGGCTTGGCAATCTCCATGTAGGGACGCTTCGGCTCGAAGCCTAAGTGACGAGCGACGGCCTCGCCGTAACGGCATCCCAGCTCGCGATAGCCAGCAGCATCGAAGTGCAGGCGGTCCGGCCCATTTGTGCAATCGTCGGAGGAGATGACCTGAGCCGTGTGGAGCGTCTTGGGCAGTTCGTCGATTTGCTTCTTGCAACCGATGCAGACACCTTGCCCGCCGGCTTGCACGATGTTGCCTGCGTAGAGATTCACCTCTTCGGGCTTCAGCTTGAGGTCGCTGCAAAGGGCATCATAGACCTGTTGCACCTTCTTGGCCCACTCCGGGTCGCCTGTGTTCGACTCGCCCTGATGCATCAGTATTCCCTTGATGACGCCGTCCTGCTGAGCCTTCTTGGCGAGCGTGACGAGACGTTCGTAGGGATTGTTGTCGTATGCCTCTAGGATGCCTTTCATCCAGCCTGGAGCCTCGTTTTTCACGTAGTCAGCGACCTTGTCCCGTATGAAACCCTCGATCTTGATGCCTCCAACTGCCACATGTATCACGCCAACCTTGATGTTCTGGGGCAGCGAAGCCACCAGTGTTCGGCCGAACCAGTCGGCAGGCGTCAGTCCTGTGCCCGGTCGGCAGAGTGGCGGCACAGCCTCGCACCACTCGCCCAGCTTGCGGCCTCGCCCTGCATCATCAACAGCCGGCATGAGCAGGAATCGTGGGCCTGGGCTTTTGAGGTCTTGCGCTTCTGGCTTTGCGGCTCCCTCCATATTTGATTGTCCGAAACAAAGGAAAATGTAGAAATTGGGGTCTACGGCTGCCTGCACTTGCATCATGGGCAACAACAGAAACAAAGCTAAAAAAATCTTTTTCATATCTTTTGTAAATTTGTTAATTATGATGCAAAGTTAGTAATAACTTTGGAGAAAGTGCTATTATGTCGAATAAAATTTGTACCTTTGCAGCCGATAAAGCGATTTGAACATTATATTTTATATATAAAAGCATGAAATTAAACATCATCGTACTTGCAAAACAAGTACCCGACACGCGCAACGTCGGCCCTGATGCGATGACGCCGGAGGGGACCGTCAACCGTAGCGCGTTGCCTGCTATCTTCAATCCCGAGGATCTCAACGCCCTCGAGCAGGCTCTGAGACTGAAAGACCAATTCCCAGGCACCACAGTTACCGTCATCACGATGGGCCCAGGCCGTGCTGCAGAAGTGATTCGCGAAGCCATGTATCGCGGTGCCGACGGCGGCTATCTGCTGACAGACCGCGCCTTTGCCGGTGCCGACACGCTTGCCACGAGCTATGCTCTCGCTACTGCTATCAAGCATGTATGTCCCAATGTCGACCTCATCATTGGCGGCCGTCAGGCTATCGACGGCGATACCGCTCAGGTTGGACCGCAGGTGGCAGAGAAGTTGGGCTTGAATCAAATCACATACAGCGAGGAGATTCTCTCGCTGAAAGACGGCAAAATTACCGTCAAGCGCCACATCGACGGCGGTGTAGAGACGGTGGAAAGCCCGCTGCCTTGCGTCCTGACCGTCAACGGAAGCGCAGCCCCCTGCCGTCCTCGCAACGTCAAGCGAGTGATGAAATACAAGCGTTGCCTCGCTCCAATGGAGCTTGCTCCGGAGACGACCTACGCCGACCTGCCCTACGCAGCAGAGTACGAAAAGAAACCTTACCTGAAGCTCGGGCAACTGAGCTGTGCCGACGTCAAAGCCGACCTGCAGCAATGCGGTCTGGCAGGCTCGCCAACTAAGGTCAAGAACGTAGAGAACATCGTCTTCAAGGCGAAGGAAAGTAAAGTATTAACCGGCAGTGACGAGGATGTGAACGGTCTCATCCAGGAACTCCTCGCAAGCCACACAATCGGATAACGCCCTATGAATAGTGTATTTGTATATTGCGAGCTTGAAGGCACAAAAGTGGCCGAAGTAAGCCAAGAGCTTCTGACTAAAGGCAGAAAGCTGGCCAATACGCTTGGCGTACAACTCGAAGCCGTTGCTGCCGGCAGCAGAATCGTGGGAAAAGTGGAGGCTCAGATACTTCCTTATGGCGTAGATAAACTCCATATCTTCGATGCAGAAGGCCTCGCTCCCTACACGAGCAAGCCTCACACGGCAGTCCTCGTCAACCTCTTCAAGCAGGAGAAACCACAGATTTGCCTGATGGGAGCTGACGTCGTAGGTCGCGACCTCGGTCCGCGCGTCTCGTCGGCTTTGCATAGTGGACTCACCGCGGACTGCACCAGCCTTGAGATCGGTCCTCATGAGGACAAGAAGAATGGTAAGACATACGAGAACCTGTTGTATCAGATACGACCCGCTTTCGGCGGAAACATCGTGGCAACAATCGTGAATCCCGAGAACAGACCGCAGATGGCAACAGTGCGTAGCGGTGTGATGAAGGCAGAGATTCTCGACCCGAATTACAAGGGCGAGGTCATCGTGGAAGATGTTGCGAAGTTCGTTCCCGAGGCTGAGTACGTCACCAAGGTGCTCGACCGTCACGTTGAGGCTGCCAAGAACAACCTGAAGGGTGCGCCCATCATCGTTGCCGGAGGCTATGGCGTCGGCTCGAAGGAAGGCTTTGAACAACTGTATGAACTGGCTAAGGTGCTTCACGCAGAAGTGGGTGCGAGCCGTGCTGCCGTGGATGCAGGCTTTGCCGACCACGACCTGCAGATTGGTCAGACAGGCGTCACCGTTCGTCCCAAAGTGTATATTGCATGCGGCATCAGCGGTGCCATTCAACACGTGGCAGGCATGAAGGAGTCGGGCATCATCATCTCCATCAACTCGGACGAGAACGCGCCTATCAACACGATTGCCGACTACGTCATCAACGGCACGGTAGAAGAGGTCGTACCAAAGCTCATCAAGTATTACAAACAGAACAGCAAGTAACATGGCAAACTATTATAACGACATAAACGAGATTAAGTTCGAGCTCGAGAACAGTCCTTTGATGGAGCGCATCGTAGAGCTCAAGGAACGTCAGTACGAGGAAAAAGACAAATACGACGAGGCTCCGCAGGACTTCGCAGATGCGATGGACTCTTATGATAAGGTGCTGGACATCGTGGGCGACATTACGGCAAACGTGATTGCTCCCAATGCTGAGGCAGTCGATGCCGAGGGTCCTCACCTCGAGAAGGGTCGCGTCTCTTATGCTTCGAAGACCTACGAGAACCTCAACGCCATGATTCAGGCAGGCATGAACGGCATGACGATGCCTCGCCGCTACGGTGGCCTGAACCTGCCTGTCACAGTCTATACGGCTGCCAACGAGATTGTCTCGACTGGCGACGCCGGCTTCGAGAACATCTGGAGCCTGCAGGACTGCATCGAGACGCTCTATTGCTTTGGCAACGAGGAACAGCGCGAGAAGTACATTCCCCGCGTCTGCAAGGGCGAGACGATGTCTATGGACCTGACCGAGCCTGATGCCGGCAGCGACCTGCAGAGCGTGATGCTCAAGGCAACCTTCGACGAGGAGAACAACTGCTGGCGTCTGAACGGCGCAAAGCGCTTCATCACGAACGGCGACAGCGACATCCATCTGGTGCTTGCTCGCAGCGAAGCCGGCACACGCGACGGTCGCGGCCTCTCGATGTTCATCTACGACAAGCGCGACGGAGGTGTCGATGTACGTCGCATCGAGAACAAACTTGGCATTCATGGCAGCCCAACTTGTGAGCTTGTCTACAAGAATGCAAAGTGCGAGCTCTGCGGCGACCGCAAGCTCGGCCTTATTAAATATGTTATGTCGCTGATGAACGGCGCCCGCCTTGGCATTGCCGCCCAGAGCGTCGGCCTTAGTCAGGCAGCATACAACGAAGCCGTCGCCTATGCTCGCGACCGCAAACAGTTCGGCAAGGCCATCATCGAGTTCCCCGCAGTGGCTGAGATGATCAGCAACATCAAGGCACGTCTCGATGCAGGTCGTGCTCTTCTCTACCAGACGGCTCGCTATGTGGACATCTACAAAGCCCTTGAAGACATCAGCCGCGAGCGTAAGCTCGAACCAGAAGAACGTGCTGAACTCAAGCAGTACAGTCGCCTCGCTGATGCTTTCACGCCGCTTGCCAAGGGCATGAACAGCGAATATGCCAACCAGAACGGCTACGACTGCATCCAGGTTCATGGCGGCAGCGGCTTCATGCTCGAGTATGCCTGCCAGCGCATCTATCGCGACGCCCGCATCACCTCTATCTACGAAGGCACGACGCAGCTCCAGACCGTAGCCGCCATCCGCTATGTGACGAACGGCTTCTATGCTCAAGTCATTGAGGATTACGAGCAATTGCCTGTTGCTGCCGAACTTGAGGGAGTTAAGGTTCGCGTTAAGGCAATGGCTGAGAAGTTCAATGCCTGCACGGCTGCAGTCAAGGAGGCAGACAACCAGGATCTGCACGACCTTTGCGCACGTCACCTCTACGAGATGGCTGCCGACGTCATCATGTGCCACCTCTTGATGCAGAACGCTACGAAGGCTCCCGAGCTCTTCGGCAAGAGCCTTCAGGTCTATGTCAACCTCGCAGAGGCTGAAGTAGAAAAGCACGCTTCTTTAGTTGGCAAGATGACTGTTGAACAGCTCGACAACTATAGACAACAATAAATAACCTTAAAGCCATGAAACACCATGTTCTTTCATTCTTGCTGATGCTCGTCGGAGTCTTGCAGATGCAGGCTACCGACATCATCTACGGCAACTGTCACTATCGTGAGATAGAGGGGCGTTATGCCGGTTATCGTAAGACCGAAAGCTATACGACCTTTGAGACCGACGACCGCATCACGCTCGTTTATTGCCTTCGCATCCCTCGCGACTCCGTGGTCGGTTATGCCGTGCTGACACCCAAAGTGACTGGCGACATTACGCTCAACGTTCGCGTCAAGGACTGCGAGACAGATGAGGTTCTGCTCGAGCAAAGCGTTACACAAGCATGCACCAAAAGTTCAAACGCGTCGCTCGAAATCATTCCCAAGATGAAGTTCCCGTCCGACACGTGGTATCGTGTGGAGATACAGGCGCCGAACGGCTACAACCTCATCAGCCGTCTCATTCGTCTCGAGTTTGAACGCAATGGCAGCAGACCGGTTCTTGATGCCCATCTGCGCGGCTTCCCAACGCCTGCCACGCACCTCTGGTTCGGCCATTCTACGGCTCCAAATGCTCCGCAGAACGAGTCGTACGAGTGGTGCTATCAGGAAGTGCTTATGCCAAAGGAGTACGCGACCATCAATACCTACCTGATGACCTTGGGCATCACGGGAGGTTACATGGGCATACAGATGTGCGGACAGACCGTGATGAACGAGAATGGACAGTACACCGACACGATTCCCTCGTCGTATCAGCACCGTGTCCTCTTCTCTATTTGGGACAATGGCGACACGGACATTACGCCTGACCTGGCGGCCCACCTCAGGGCAGGTGCTTTGGCTAACGGTGACGACGTCACTATCAACCGCTTTGGCAATGAAGGAACTGGCTGTCAGTCGATGGTATACAATGGCAGATGGGATCCTGGGCAGTGGGTGCAGTTCCTTACTTGCGCTCGTCCGGAAGAGAGAACCATTGTGATGAAGGATGAGAACGGAAACGTGGACACCATCCGCTATCCCTGCTCTCTGCTTTCGACGTGGTACAAGAACATCGACGACCCCGAGTGGCACTACATGGCCACCATCCGCCACAGCGGCGAGTCGCACTATTACAACACCTGGTACTCCTTCATCGAGAACTGGGCAGACACGGGTGGCGAGCTCTTCCGCAGGGCTTACTACCGCAACAACTACCAGCGCTCGGTTGGCAGTGGCAAGTGGTACTACGTCAACAAGGTAGACCTCTTCAGCCAGACCGACTATCAGAACTTCATCAACGATGGAGAGATAACGACGCGTCACGTCCGCAAAGACTACGGACACGGGCTTGCCGGTGATGTGCCCCGCGCCTTCTATATGCAGGCAGGAGGCTACGGACAGCCGAAAGACTCGGCCAATGTTCTGCCTTTGGTGGATGACCATAGCTGCGTCGAGAGCATCAACCTCGACTCGCTCATCGCAACCCTGCAGACGGCTTATCTCGCTGACTCGAAGGCCTCGATGAAGACACAAATCTCGACTCACAACTCGTTGAAGCTCATGAAGCAATTCATCCCTGAGCTTATTGCCAAGACAAACCATTTCGAGGGTTATACCTACGAGGCAATGACGCCCATCCGCGAGCTGGCAGAGACTGAGTACACCTTCACCCAGATGCGAACGGCCTTGCTCGAGATGGCTGAGAATAACCCGATGCTCCGCTACGGAAACACCGTCAAGGCCGAGCATATATGCTCCTTCCGAGCTTATCTGATTGGCAATGGCGAAGACATCCTTGCCGTGCGCAACGGCGAGGTCGTCAGCGTGCCTCAGGCAGAAGCCGACGTCACAGATCCCTACAACCACTGGATTGTCATGCGTCACGACGACCTGACTTACTACTGCTTCTACAATCTGGGCTCTGGCTTGTGGCTCAATATCGGCACTCAGGTCAAATTGACAGCTATTCCGCACAAACTGAACATCAATTTCACGAACAAAAAGATTGCTATCCGCGAGGGTTCAAAATATCTTGGCTTCAGTGCCGACAAGAAACCTGCTCCTGTTTCCGCCACCAAGGCAGTTCGCTTCGAAATGCTCGACAACTACTATCTCACGCCTTCGACCGAACTTTGTGAGGCTTTGCTCGAGCAGAGCACTCCCGAGGGGATTGAGGCTACCGGCATCGACGAAATCGAGGTTGAGCCTTTGTTGCAGCCAGGCGAGGAAACGTCTTCGCTGAGCGATGACATTGTCGGTGTCTATTATTACGACCTCCAAGGCCGCCGAATCGGTTATGCTTTGCCGGAGGGTGAACCGGTCATCGCACACATCATTTTGCGCAACGGAGCATCCATTGTCCGCAAGATCGTGGCAAAGTAAGCAGGAATGGGGGATAGCGCACTTCTCTTAACGAATGTTAAAATCCCCGCGTGCGGCGTTGGCCATCGCCGCACGCGGGGATTGTCATCGCCGCACGCGGCGTTTCTAATCTCCGCACAGGGGGGTGATTTTCCCCTGCTGTGAAGTGTCTTTTTTCTGTTAAGCCATTATTGCTTCCGCGAGCTTCTCAAGCAGCTCTTCGTCAGCGGCTTTCATGCGTGAGCGGATGGTGACCATTGGCTCTGCGATTTCGCAGTCCTTCATCGCCTCAATCATTTCACGCATGACGCGGCCTGCACTTGGTGCCCAGCTGCCGTTCTCGACGATGCCGAAGCGACGCTTCTGGTAGTTTTTTATCTGCAAGTGATAGAGGAAGTCGTGCATGACGGGGAAGACGCCGCCGTCGTAGCTCGCTGCGCAGACAACGATGTTCGGGTAGCGGAATGCGTCCTCGATGACTTCCGCCATATCGTCGCGGCTGAGGTCGCTCACCACAACCTTCTTTGCGCCTTTCTCCCTGAGCAGCTCTCCCAGTCGTTCTGCAGCCTTTGCCGTACCGCCGTGAATGCTGGCATAAGCCACAAGCACGCCTTCGCTTTCGGGCTCGTAGCGGCTCCAAACTTCGTAAAGACGGACTGCCTCTTTGAGCGCCTCGCCCTTGAGGACGGGACCATGAAGCGGACAAATCGTCTGGATGTCGAGTGCCGAAGCCTTCTTGAGGACGTTCTGCACCTGAACGCCATACTTGCCGCAGATGTTGAAGTAGTAGCGCCGAGCCTCGCAAGCCCAATCGTCAGTCTCGTTGACCAAAGCTCCGAACTTGCCGAAACCGTCAGCTGCGAAGAGCGCCTTCTCCTTGTCGTCGTAGCTCATGATCACCTCGGGCCAATGCACCATCGGCGCGGCGATGAAGTGGAGTGTATGGCTGCCCAATGAGAGCGTGTCGCCTTCCTTGACCGTGAGTACGCGACCTTCGAAGGGGAAGCCGTCGAAGAAGTTTGGCAGCATCTTCAAGGCTTGAGCACTGCAGACGAGTTGCATCTCTGGATAAGCCTCGAGCGCCTCTGCAATAAGCGAAGCGTGGTCGGGCTCCATGTGATGCGAAATGAGATAGCTTGGCTTGCGTCCTGCAAGAGCTGCCGTGAGGTTTGCTTTCCACTCCTCAGCTTTGCGACGGTCGGCAGTGTCCATGATGGCAATCTTTTCATCTTCAATAAGATACGAGTTGTAGCTCATGCCTTCGGGCACGACATACTGGCTCTCGAAGAGGTCGATGTCGAGGTCGTCGACGCCGATGTACTTGATGTTATTCATAGTTCTTTATTCTAAGTATGTATATCCGTAAAGTCCAGCGCGGTAGTTGCTGATGAACTCCTTGCCTTCGGCCTGAGTGATCTTGCCGTCTTTCACGGCCTTGCTTACCCAAATCTCCAGTCGGCGCACGAGCTTCTTGGGGTCGTACTGCACATATTCGAGCACGTCGGCAACGGTCTCGCCGTCGATGAATTGCTCGATGTTGTAGTCGTCCTTATCGACGCTGATGTGCACGGCGTTGGTGTCGCCAAAGAGGTTGTGCATGTTGCCCAATATCTCCTGATAAGCGCCGACGAGGAAGACGCCGATGTAGTAATGCTCGCCTTGGCGGACGGGGTGCAGAGGGATGTAGTTCGTCTGCTGGCCGCCGTTGACGTAGGCTGTTATCTTGCCGTCGCTGTCGCAAGTGATGTCCTGCAGGGTCGCGCTTCTCGTGGGCTGCTCCTCGAGTCGTGCAATCGGCATGATGGGGAAGAGCTGGTCGATGCCCCACGAGTCGGGCATGCTCTGGAAGAGCGAGAAGTTGCAGAAGTACTTGTCGGCCATCTGCTTGTCGAGGTTGCGCAGCTCGTCCGGCACATGCTTCTGATGGTGCGCCAGCTCTGCCACTTCATGGCTGATGGCCCAGTAAAGGGACTCAATCTGAGCGCGCGTCTTGAGGTCGATGATGCCGTGACGGAAGAGGTCGAGCGCCTCCTCGCGGATGTCCTCAGCATCGTGCCAGTCCTCGAGAAGCGAGCGAGAAGAAAGCTTGTCCCATATCTCCGTCAAGTCGTGCACGAGCTTGTGGTCGTCAGGCCCTGGCTCGAAGTCTTCGGGCATTTGTGGTGCCGAGACACTCTCCAAGACATCAATGACGAGGACACTGTGGTGTGCAGTCAAGGAACGACCACCTTCCGTAATGAGGTTGGGGTGTGGGATGTTGTTCTTATTGGCTGCCTCCACGAAGGTGTAGATGCAGTCGTTGACGTACTCCTGAATGCTATAGTTGACGCTGCTCTCGCTGTTGCTGCTGCGGGTGCCGTCATAATCGACACCAAGGCCGCCACCGCAGTCGACGAACTTGATGTCGAAGCCCATCGAATGGAGCTGGACGTAGTACTGGGCGGCTTCGCGAAGGGCGGTGCTGATGCGGCGTATCTTGTTGATTTGGCTACCGATATGGAAGTGGATGAGACGCAGGCAGTCACGCAGTCCCAGCTCGTCGAGCTTCTGCAGTGCCATCAAGAGCTCAGAAGAGTTCAGTCCGAACTTCGAGGCATCACCACCACTCTCGCTCCACTTGCCGCTGCCGTTGCTTGCCAACTTGATGCGAATGCCCAGATTGGGATGCACGCCAAGCTTCTTGGCGGTTTCGGCAATGACGGTCAGCTCGGGCAACTTTTCAATGACGAGGAAGACGCGCTTGCCCATCTTCTGTGCCAGCAGCGCCAACTCGATGAAGTTTTGGTCCTTGTGGCCGTTGCAGATGATGAGGCTGTCGCTATCCATGTTGGTCGCGAGGACGGCATGCAGTTCAGGCTTCGAGCCCGCTTCCAGTCCCAGGTTGTAGCGCTTGCCGTGGCTGATGATTTCCTCAACGACGGGCCGCATCTGGTTGACCTTGATGGGGAAGATGATGAAGTGTTCGCCCTTGTACTCGTACTCCTTCGTCGCCTTGCGGAAGCACTCATCGGTCTTCTCGATTCGGTTGTCGAGGATGTCGGGGAAGCGAAGCAAGACGGGAGCCGTCACATGGCGCGTCGCCAGCTGGTCCACGACCTCCTTGAGGTCCACCTGCACGCTGTTCTTCTTGGGCGTGACATAGACGTGTCCTTTCTCGTTGATGCCGAAGTAGTTGACTCCCCAGCCCTTGATGTTGTAGAGCTCCTCAGAGTCCTCAATGCGCCACTTTTTCATTTACTATTTAATGCTTTACAATTTACGATTTATCTCCCCTAAGGGAAGTAAAGGGTCTCTATATTCCCAGCTCCTTTCGTATGAGCTGGACGCTGATTTGCAGTTTGTCGTAGTTGTCGAGTAGTGACACATCGACCACATGCTCTGCCTTGAGGTAGTATGGTTCGCGTTGCTCGAGCGAGGTGCGGATAAAGTCGAGCAGTTCCTCTTCGTTCTTTCCCTGAAGCAGAGGACGTTCCACCTTTCTCATTTTGAGGTGCTGAGCCAGCACTTCGGGCGTCGCTTTCAGATAGACGCTTTCGCCCACGCTGCGGATGTAGTCCATGTTGTCGAAGAAGCACGGTGTGCCGCCTCCGCAACTCAGGACGATGTCCTCGAACTCAGCGGCTTCGTGAAGCATATTGCGCTCCAGTTCGCGGAAACCTTCTTCGCCTCTCTCTTCGAAGAGCTGGGCCACAGTCCGATGGTAGCGCATCTCGATGTACCAGTCGAGGTCGTAGAAAGTGCGACCGAGAGCAAGGGCGAGCTGGCGGCCGACAGTCGTCTTGCCCGAGCCCATGTAACCGACTAAGATAATGCTTTTCATTTGCGTGTGAAGCGACGTCTTGGAGCCTTTGCTGCAGGCTTCTCGCTTTGTTCGTTCACAATCTCCATGCACTCCTCGTAGCTTAAGTCCTTTGCCCCTTCGTGCATGTTCTTGGCCAGACGGTAGTTGTTGCCCTTGTAGGTGATGTATGGCCCGTAACGACCGTTGAGGATTTCCAGTTCGGGGTCTTCCTCGAAAGTTTTGAGATGGCGTTCTGCCTCTTCTTGATGCTTACGATGCATCATGATGACAGCCTGCTCGAAGGTCAACTCCATCGGGTCAGTGCCTTTGGGAATGGAGACGTACGAGCCTTTGTGAGAGACGTAGGGACCGAACTTGCCGGCACCGATGGTGATGGGCTCGCCTTCATACATGCCAAGCTTTCTTGGCAACTGGAAGAGCTCCAGAGCTTCCTCTAGCGTGATGGTCTCGAGCTTCTGACCTGCATTGAGCTGGGCGAAGCGTGGCTTCTGACCGACAGCCGTTCCGCCCATCTGTACGACAGGACCGAAGCGACCAATCTTGACCGTTACAGGAGCGCCAGTTGCAGGGTCGTTGCCCAGCAAGCGTTCGCCCACCTTGTGTTCTGTATGTGTGTTGACCGACTTCTCGACCAATGGCTCGAAGCCCTTGTAGAAGTTCTTCACGACGCCGTCCCAAGCCATCTTGCCTTCAGCCACCTCGTCGAACTCCTTCTCGATGTCGGCAGTGAAGTTGTAGTCCATGATTTCGGGGAAGTTCTCGATGAGGAAGTCGTTCACTACGATGCCCGTATCGGTAGGCAGCAGCTTGCCGCGTTCCTGACCTACGATAGTTGTGTGCGAAGCCTGCGTCAGCTTGTCGCCCTTCAGCGTGACAGTCTGATAAGTGCGTTCTTCGCCTGGCTTGTCGCCTTTCTCCACGTATTCGCGTTGCTGAATGGTGGTGATGGTTGTGGCGTAAGTGCTCGGGCGTCCGATGCCCAGCTCTTCGAGTTTGCGTACGAGGCTTGCTTCGTTGTAGCGGACAGGACGCTGCGAGAAGCGTTGTGTAGCCACAATCTGTTCGCGACTGAGGCTCTCACCCACCTTCATGACGGGCAAAGTGCTGAGGTTCTCGTTGTCCTCGTTTTCGAGGAGGATGTCGCCGTTCGCGTCGCTATAGACACGGAGGAAACCATCGAATTTCACTACTTCGCCCTCAGCCACGAAGGTCTCTTCCTTGCCGTTGATGTTAATTGTTACATTCGTGTGTTCCAGCTCAGCGTCGGCCATTTGGCTTGCGATGGTGCGCTTCCAGATGAGGTCGTAGAGGCGGCGTTCCTGCGCATTGCCTTCAATCGTCTGCTGGTCCATGTATGTGGGGCGGATGGCTTCGTGAGCCTCCTGAGCACCTTTCGAACTGGTGTGATATTGGCGTGTCTTGACGTAATCCTCGCCCATCTGTTCTGCGATAACCTTCTTGCTGGCACCCAGACAGAGCTTGCTAAGGTTCACGCTGTCCGTACGCATGTAAGTGATGCGACCGCTTTCGTAGAGACGTTGAGCCACCATCATGGTTTGTGCCACAGTGAAGCCGAGCTTGTGAGCCGCTTCCTGTTGCAGGGTGCTCGTCGTAAAAGGCGGAGCTGGCGTACGTTTGACGGGCTTCGTCAAGATGTCCTGCACGCTGAATTGGCAGTTCTTCACGCTCTCGAGGAAAGCCTTTGCCTCGTCAATTGTCGCGAATCGGCGGCTCAGGACAGCTTTCACTTCGCTGCCGTCGGAGCTGCGGAACAGAGCCGTTACGCGGTAGTTCTCCTCGAACTTGAAGTTCTCGATTTCGCGTTCACGCTCCACAATCAGCCTGACAGCTACGCTCTGCACGCGACCGGCCGACAGGCTTGGCTTCACCTTGCGCCAGAGTACTGGGCTGAGCTTGAAGCCTACGATGCGGTCGAGCACACGACGAGCCTGTTGAGCATTCACCAGATTGAGGTTAATCTGACGTGGATGTTCGATGGCTTCGAGAATGGCGGGCTTCGTAATCTCGTGGAACACAATGCGGCGCGTCTTCTCGGGTTTCAGTCCGAGCACCTCATAAAGGTGCCAGCTGATAGCTTCTCCCTCGCGGTCTTCATCGGAAGCCAGCCACACCAGCTGAGCCTGTTCGGCCTGCTTCTTCAGCGTGTCCACAACCTTCGTCTTGTCGCTGGGCACCTCATACTGCGGCTCGAACGTCTTCTCGTCCACGCTGAACGAGCGCTTCTTTAGGTCGCGAATGTGTCCGTAGCTGGACATCACCTTGTATTTGTCACCCAGGAACTTCTCAATCGTCTTAGCCTTTGCCGGGCTCTCCACAATCACCAAATTATCTTTCATGTCTAATAATGGTCAGTGTTCAATGTTCAATTTTCAATGATTTAGCGGCTGCAAAGGTAAGTCATTTTTTCTAATTACACATTATATATATAGAAAAAAACGTCTTCGTCCACAATTTTTCACTTTTCACATTTCATTTTTCATTAATTTTTATAGGTAACGTACAGGCGTGCGCGGGTGGAATTTTCACCCCTTTAAGGGGGATTTAAAACGCCGCACGCGGAAATTGCAATCCCCGCACGCGGAAATTGCCAACGCCGCACGCGGGGATTTATTTCCCCCTATAGGGCGTTTACTTCCTTCGTTGAATTAAATATAAAAAAGCGACAGCCAATTTGTTTAAAATGACTGTCGCTTCTTACTGGTTGGACTACCTGGATTCGAACCAAGACTAAGAGAACCAAAACCTCTTGTGCTGCCATTACACCATAGCCCAATCCAAACCAAACGTTTTTAGCGTTTGCGGCTGCAAAGGTAAGACAATTCTGTCTATCCTGCAAGAATTAAACGGAATTTATTTCGCTATCAGTAGGAAATACTTCTTTTTGCCTTGCTGGACGAGCAGATATTTGCCGTCGAGGAGGTCGGCTTCGGTCACCATCTGGTCGAAGCTCTGAAGTTTTTCCTTGTTCAGGCTGACGCCGCCGCCTTGGGTGAGCTTGCGCATCTCGCCTTTGCTGGGGAAGCACTGGGTGTGCTCGGCAAAGAGGTCGACGGCCTTTGTGCCTTCGCCCTTCAAGAGGTCCTTGCTTATCTCGAACTGAGGCACGCCGCTGAAGACGTCGAGCAGCGTCTGTTCGTCGAGCTTGACGAGGCTTTCCTTGGTGCTCTTGCCGAAGAGGATGCCGCTGGCTTCGAGAGCCTGCTCGTAGTCCTCGCGGCTGTGCACCATGACGGTCAGCTCCTCTGCCAGCTTCTTCTGCAGGACGCGCAGACCCGGGTCTTTGCGGTGCTCCTCGATGAGGGCGTCGATGGTGGGCTTGTCTAAAGAGGTGAATATCTTGATGTAACGCTCTGCGTCCTCGTCGGCCACGTTGAGCCAGAACTGGTAGAAGGCGTAGGGCGTGGTGCGGTTGCGGTCGAGCCAGATGTTGCCCTTCTCGGTCTTGCCGAACTTCTTACCGTCTGCCTTTGTGATGAGGGGGCAGGTGAGGGCAAAGGCTTCGTTGTCGCCACCGAGCTTGCGGCGGATGAGCTCTGTGCCGGTGGTGATGTTGCCCCATTGGTCGCTTCCGCCCATCTGCAACTTGCAGTTTTTGGTTTGGTAGAGGTGCAGGAAGTCGTAGCCCTGCAGCAATTGATATGTGAACTCGGTGAACGACATACCGTCCTGGAACTCGCCATTGAGGCGGCGCTTCACGCTGTCCTTCGCCATCATGTAGTTCACAGTGATGCACTTGCCGATGTCGCGGGCGAAGTCGAGGAAGGTGAAGTCCTTCATCCAGTCGTAGTTGTTGACCAGCTCGGCGCGGTTGGGCGCGTCGCTCTCAAAGTCGAGGAAGTGTGCGAGCTGTTTCTTGATGCACTCAACATTGTGGCGCAAGGTCTCCTCGTTCAGCAGGTTACGCTCCTGGCTCTTTCCGCTTGGGTCGCCAATCATGCCGGTTGCTCCGCCGACGAGTGCGATGGGTTTGTGGCCGCAGCGTTGCAGGTGACGAAGCATCATCACGCCGCAGAGGTGGCCGATATGGAGGCTGTCTGCCGTCGGGTCAATGCCGACGTAAGCCGATACTTGTTCTTTCAGTAATAATTCTTCTGTGCCAGGCATCATCTGATGAATCATGCCTCGCCATTTCAGTTCTTCTACAAAGTTCAACATTTATATTTAATTCAATATATTATAAATTCAAAATTGTTCCAGGTAAGCGATTCGCTCTTCGATAGGCGGGTGGGTGCTGAAGAGCTTGCTCATCATGTTGGTGAACTCGCTCTTGAAGGCGATGGGCTTCACGATGAAGAGCTGGGCAACGTCTTCTCTATCGACTTGTCCGAGGCCAGGATCGCTGCTTATCTTGCGCAGAGCCGAAGCCAGAGCCAACGGGTTGCCGCAAAGCTCGGCACCACCTGCATCTGCCATGTACTCGCGCTTACGGCTGATGGCAAACCTTGTCAGCAGGGTGAAGAAGTAACCTATCGCAGCCAGGACGATGGCAATCAAGATGACGGCTATGACGCTTCCGCCATTCTTGCCGTCGCGACTGGTACGGCGATTGCCTCCACCATAGATGAAGGTGTTCCAAAGCATACGAACTGCAAGGCTGAGGGCTGTGCTCATGATGCCTACGAAGATGATGCTGATGATGAGCAAACGTGTGTCGCGATTGCGGATGTGCGTCAGCTCGTGGCCGATTACGCCAGCCAGTTCGTCGTCGTTCAAGCGATTGCAAATGCCTGTTGTGACTGTTATGGTGTAGCTCTTCTCGTCTATTCCGCTTGCGAAGGCATTGAGCTGCGGGTCGTCGATGATGTTTATCTTTGGCATCGGCATTCCGCAAGTCATGGTGAGGTTCTCCACGATATTGTATATGCGGGGATTCTCACGACGCTCCAACGGCTTGGCTCCGGTCGCGCTTCGAACCATACTGGCGTTCGAGAAGTAGGAGATCATGAACCAAATGCCCACGATGCCGACCACCCAGGGCACGGTGTAGAGGAAGGCTTCGTTGGTTGCCATTGCGTCGAAGGCAAGCGAAGTGCCTCCGTAGCCGTCGTATGTCTCTTGCATGTTCATGATGGCCAAGAATGCATACACGATGGCAAGGATGATGCAAGGGAAGAGGATGAGAAGCAACAGGCTCTTGAAGTTGTTGCGAACCTGTTGCGTATGGATGCCGACGTAATTCATTTTTTATAGTTCATAGTTATGAGTTCATAGTCCATAGTAAATGTCTCGTCCTATTCGAGGGCGTAGTTTTAACTATGGACTATGGACTGTGGACTAAAACTTAATCTCAGGTGCTTTGTCCATGTTTGCTCGTTCTGCTTCGCCAACGTCGAAGAGGGGCTCTTTGTGGAAGCCGAACATGCTTGCGAAGAGGACTGCGGGGAACTTCTGGACGCCATTGTTGAGCTCCTTTGTTGCGCTGTTGAAGAAGCGGCGAACGGCTGCGAGCTTGTTCTCGATATCGCTCACTTCGGTCTGGAGCTGCATGAAGTTCTGGTTGGCCTTCAGGTCGGGATAAGCCTCTGCAACGGCCTTGAGGTTGAGCATAGCGTTCGAGAGCTGGTTCTCGGCTGCAATCTTGTCGTTGATGGTGGTCGCGTTCATAGCGGCAGTACGGGCTTCCGTCACCTTTTCGAACACTTCTTTCTCGTGAGTGGCATAACCCTTGACGGTTGCTACGAGCTGCGGAATGAGGTCGTGACGCTGTTTGAGCTGAACGTCGATGTTGGCGAAAGCATTCTCGCGATTGTTGCGAAGACCAACGAGGTTGTTGTAGATGCCAATAATCCAAAGAACAAGCAGTACGATGACCGCAATAATGATAATAGCTACTGTACTCATAATTGTTTTATTTAAGATTAAACCTTATGCTTTGCTTTACGTCATATTCTTTGCAAAGATACAACAAAAATGAGGAATGAAGAACGAAGAATGAAGAATTTTGTGCGTTTTTGCCTCTTTTTCACATCTTTTAGCATAAAAGCATGCAATTTCTAATTAAAAAGTTCTATATTTGCGAGCTAATTCTACGGAATAATATATTAGGTATATGAGACAGCTTAAAATCACAAAGAGCATCACCAGTCGCGATAGTGCGTCGCTCGACAAGTATCTGCAGGAAATTGGACGTGAGGCTTTGCTCCCCGTCGAAGAGGAAGTTGAACTTTCCCAAAGGATACGAAAAGGCGACCGCAGGGCTCTCGACAAGCTGGTGCGTGCCAATCTTCGATTTGTTGTCAGTGTTGCCAAGCAATACCAAAACCAGGGACTTTCTCTGCCAGACCTTATCAACGAAGGTAATGTGGGTTTGATTAAGGCTGCAGAGAAGTTTGACGAAACGCGAGGCTTCAAGTTCATCTCGTATGCCGTTTGGTGGATTCGCCAGACCATTCTTCAGGCTTTGGCCGAGCAGAGCCGTATCGTTCGCCTGCCTCTCAATCAGGTTAGTGCCGTGAATAAAATCACGAAGGCAATGACGAAGTTCGAACAGGAATACGAGCGCAAGCCAAGTGCCGATGAATTGGCGGAACTGGTCAACGAGTTGCCAGAGAAAATCAGCGACTCCCTTCGTGCAAGCGGCCGTCATGTCAGCGTGGATGCCCCCTTCATCGAAGGCGAGGAGAACAGCCTCTTGGACGTGATGACCAATCCCGATTCGCCGATGGCCGACAAGGGCCTGGTCAGCGAAAGCCTTTCGACAGAGATCGATCGTGCGCTAGGTGTCCTCAACGAACGCGAGAAGCAGATTATCGAACGCAGTTTCGGCATCAACAACCAACCAGAGATGACCCTCGAAGAGATTGGCGAGACCTTCGGCCTTACCCGCGAACGTGTCCGTCAAATCCGCGAGAAAGCTATCCGCAAGCTTCGTGCAGGAAGCAGAAATAGCCTGCTTCGCTCGTACCTTGGCTAAGACAAACTACAAAATCGGACAAGAAAAGAGAGACACACATCGTGCCTCTCTTTTTCTTTATCTCAACCGGAGTTTCAAACCACCCCAGTCATCTTCCCAAACTTAACACGTTGTCTTTGCAAATTTAACGTGTTGTGTTGGTCAACTTAACACGTTAAATTGGTCAACTTAACACGTTAAGTTTTCCATTTACCTTAGCCGAGTGTTTCGATGGCGAATTTCATGCGGCTGAGGGTCTCGTCCTTTCCGAGGAATGCTGCCAGTTCGTACATGTCGGGACCTTGGCCTTCGCCAACGAGACAGATGCGCCAAGCGTTCCAGGGCTTAATGCCAGTCTGCTCTGCCCAAGCATCTACGACGGGTTTCATGCCCTCGACCGTGAAGTCCTCAACCGTGGCGAGAACGTCGGCCAGTTGTTGCATCTCGGCTCCTGTCTCTTCCTTCCAGTTCTTACGCACGAACTTATCCTCCGTATCGAAGCCAGTCGGAGCGACAAAGAAGAAGCGCGTCAAAGGCCAGAGGTCGCTGACGAAACTGATGTTGCGCTTGTGCTTCTGCCCTTGTCCGTCGGTATATTCGATGACTTTCAGCTTCATCATGCGGACTACTTCGGCTTCCTTTCCTGGAGTTGAAGTGATGCCCTGTTCGCGGAGCACCTTGTCGAACGAAGGCACCCAAGCTTCGTCGGGCTGCTTGAGGAGGTACTGGTGGTTGAACCACGCCGCTTTGATGTAGTCGAACTTTGCACCGTTCTTCGAGCACTTGCTGAGGTCGAAGAGCTGCACCATCTCGTCGAGGCTCATCACTTCCTGGTCGTTGCCGGGATTCCAGCCAAGCAGAGCGAGGAAGTTGACGACCGCTTCGGGCAGATAACCCTTTTCACGATAGCCGCTGCTCACTTCTCCGCTCTTCGGGTCGTGCCATTCGAGCGGGAAAACAGGGAAGCCGAGTTTGTCGCCATCGCGTTTGCTGAGCTTGCCGTTACCAACGGGTTTGAGCAAGAGCGGCAGGTGTGCAAAACGGGGCATCGTGTCTGCCCAACCGAAAGCTTCGTAGAGAAGGACATGAAGGGGCGCGCTTGGCAACCATTCCTCGCCACGAATGACGTGTGTCACCTCCATCAAGTGGTCGTCCACGATGTTGGCGAGATGGTAAGTTGGCAGCTGGTCGGCACTCTTGTAGAGCACCTTATCGTCGAGGATACTGCTGTTGATACGCACTTCTCCGCGAATGATGTCGTCCACAATCACGTCCCTTCCCGGCTCAATCAGGAAGCGAACCACGTATTGCTTACCTTCTGCAATCAGTTTTTCAACCTCCTCTTTCGGGAGCGTCAACGAGTTGCGCATCTGCATTCGCGTGCTTGCATCGTACTGGAAGTTCTCTATCTCAGCGCGTTTCGCGTCGAGCTCCTCGGGCGTGTCAAAGGCGATGTAGGCCTTTCCGTTGTCGAGAAGTTGCTGAACATACTTCTTATATATGTCGCGACGCTCGCTTTGGCGATAAGGCCCATGATTGCCTCCGAAGCTCACACCCTCGTCGAACTTGATGCCGAGCCATTTGAACGACTCGATGATGTATTCTTCCGCTCCAGGCACAAAACGCCCTGAATCGGTATCTTCAATGCGGAATATCAAGTCGCCGCCATGCTGACGGGCAAAGAGGTAGTTGTAGAGAGCGGTACGAACGCCACCGATATGCAGAGGTCCCGTTGGGCTTGGAGCGAAACGAACCCGCACTTTTCTCAGTTCATAGTCCATAGTTATGAGTTCATAGTTATATTTTCCGTGCAAAAGTACAAAAAAGTTTTGGATTAGAGATTAGGGATTAGGGATTATTTTATATCTTTGCGGAGAAAAGCAACTATGAACTATGAACTCATAACTATGAACTGAATTTATGAGCCGCTACAATCACAAACATAAGCTAAGCCCCAAAGCTATCCTCTATCGCATCCTCTTTTCCCTTATCGCGATAGCCATTCTGGTCATCTTCATGCCTCGCGGAACCACTTCGGCCTTCCACTATCAGAAAGGCGAGCCGTGGGAAGAAGATGCCTTCATTGCCCAAGACAGCTTCCCAATCCTCAAGTCGGCAGAGCAGATTGCCCAGGAGCAGGACAGCCTGCGCCAGTTCTACGAGCCTTACTTCCTGCAAGACGTCGACATCTTGGAGCAACAGCTTGCTGCGCTTCATAACGACTTTAACCAGAAAGCCGCAGGCACACCCCACTACTTCCTGCCGCATCTGGGCGAAAAGCTCCGCCACATCTATTCCATAGGCATCATCAAAGGCGAGGAGATGACGCGTTTCGAAGGCAACACGCCTCAGAAGATACGCGTCTATTCTGGCAACGAGTCCAGCGCAAAGCCATTCGCCAAACTCTTTACCGAAAAGACCGCTTACGAATATCTGCTTGCTGAACAGGATAGCGCCCGCTACAGCCACAACCTCCTGCACGGGCTCGACCTCATGAACTACATCACGCCAAACCTCGTTTACGATGCCGAGAAAAGCCAGCAACAACAGCAGGAAGTCGACGGACGGCTTGTCCGCACCAAAGGCGTAGTGCTGCAAGGACAGAAAGTCGTCGACCGCGGACAGATCGTGGACGACGAAGTGCTGGGCATCCTGCAATCTTGGGAACAGCACCAGAAAGAGCACACCTTAACGGCCAAAGAGCGTCTCTCCCGATTCGGTGGACGCATCGTCTATGCCACCATTCTGGTAGTCCTGCTTCTATTGTACTTCCAGCAGTTCCGCAGCGACTATCTCGACAGCCTTCGCACCGTCCTGCTCGTCATGACCTTCTTCCTCATCTTCCCCATCATCACCTATTCCATCATGGCTCACATGTGGGCCAGCGTCTATCTCGTGCCCTATTGCGTGCTGCCGATAGTGCTCCGCATCTTCCTCGACTCCAGGACAGCCTTCGTCACGCACGTCATCTCCATACTTGCCTCTTCGATAGTCCTGACGCAACCCTTCCCGTTCATCGTGACGCAACTCGTGGCCGGACTCGTCGCCATCTATTCCCTGAGAGAACTTTCCCAGCGTTCGGAACTCTTCCGGGCAGCAGTCTGGGTCACCATTGCCACCTTGCTGACCTATCTCTGCCTCGAGTTCGTGAGAGGCACTGCCGACGGCGGACAAGTGATGAGCCGCTGGCCCTACATCTATCTGATGGTGGCTGGCGTGCTTTCCATGCTTGTCTATCTGTTGCTCATCCCCATCGAGCGCATCTTCGGCTTTACGAGCATCGTGACGCTTGTCGAGCTGCAGAACGTCAACAATCCATTGCTCCGACGCCTTTCCGAGGAAGCCAACGGCACCTTCAACCACAGCCTGCAGGTCGCAAACCTTGCTGCTGAAGTGGCCAACAGGCTGGGAGCCAGAGCACAACTTGTCCGTACCGGTGCCCTTTATCACGACATCGGCAAGCTCGAGAATGCCGTCTTCTTTACTGAGAACCAGAACGGACAGAACCCGCACGACGGCTTGTCGTACGAGAGGAGCGCACAAATCATCGTTCAGCACGTCGAGAACGGCCTGAAACTGGCCGACCGTTACAAGTTGCCAACGGTGGTTCGCGACTTCATTGCCACGCATCACGGCAAGAGCCTCACCAAGTACTTCTACGTCTTGGCACAGAAGGCACAGACCTCGCTCGACCCGCGTCCGTTCACCTATCCCGGGCCTAAGCCACAGACCTTGGAGCAAGCCATCCTGATGATGACCGATGCCGTGGAAGCCGCGTCAAGAAGCCTGACCGAATACACCGAAGAGAGCATCTCGGCATTGGTGGAGAAGATAATCGGAGCGCAAGTGGCCGACGGCAGTTTCAGCGAATGCGCCATCACCTTCCGCGAGATAGCCGAAGCCAAAGAAGTGCTCAGTGCCCGCCTCCGCACCGTCTATCACACCAGAATACAATATCCGGAATAAAAGAAAACAAGCCCCTTGAGGCTTGTTAACTTCGTTGTCATTGTGTTTTTTAACAATGTTCCTGTTGTTCCTGTTGTTCCTTGGTTCTACATGGGCAGCGGAATCGGCCCCATGCCCATGCACGACGTGGTCGTGATGGCGGTCAGGAATGCTGTGAGCGCGGCTACTACTACCTTCACCAGCGTCTCAATGATTTTGCTCTTGTTCATGGCTACTTCTTTTTTAGTTTGAGGTAAAGATCGTACCCTCGAATAAGTTCGGCATCGGATAAACACATTTTGCTTTCCA
>CACYYM010000011.1 GCA_902778625.1 uncultured Bacteroidales bacterium | reverse complement strand
TTATTCCAAACTTACACGCAATCCCAGACCGCGCAACTCGTGGAGAAGCACGTTGAGAGATTCGGGAATGCCCGGCGTGGGCATGTGGTCACCCTTGACAATGGCTTCGTAAGCCTTACTACGACCTACGACGTCATCACTCTTGATGGTGAGGATCTCCTGCAATACATGTGAAGCACCGAAGGCTTCGATAGCCCAAACCTCCATCTCACCGAAACGCTGACCACCAAACTGTGCTTTACCACCGAGGGGCTGCTGAGTGATGAGTGAGTACGGGCCGATGCTACGAGCGTGCATCTTGTCTTCAACCATGTGGCCGAGCTTGAGCATGTAGGAAACACCTACGGTTGCCAGCTGGTCGAAGGGTTCACCTGTTGCACCATCGTAAAGCTGTGTTGAGCAGTAGCGAGGCAAACCGGCCTTGTCTGTCCACTCGCAGAGGTCATCGAGGGACGCACCATCGAAGATAGGCGTAGCGAACTTGACGCCAAGCTTCTGGCCTGCTGCACCAAGCACGGTCTCGAAGATCTGACCGATGTTCATACGAGAAGGCACACCCAACGGGTTGAGCACGACATCAACGGGTGTACCGTCGGCCAAGAACGGCATGTCTTCCTGACGTACCACTTTGCTGACAATACCCTTGTTGCCGTGACGGCCGGCCATCTTGTCGCCGACACCAATCTTACGCTTCTTGGCAATGTAAACCTTAGCAAGTTGGATGATGCCGTTGGGCAGCTCGTCACCGAGGCTGATGGCAAACTTCTTGCGCTTCATCTCGGTCTCGAGCAACTTGTACTTCTTAAGGTAGTTGACAACAAGCTTGCCTATGAGCTCATTCTTGTGCTCATCATTGGTCCAACCCCTGAGTTGAACGGTTGTGTAGTCGATATTGTTGAGCACACTCTCCGTAATGGCAGCGTTCTTTGCAATAAGCACAACGCCGACGTTGTCCATAATGCCCTGACTCTTCTTGCCCTTTGTGAGCTCGAGGAGCTTATCTACGAGGATAGCCTTGAGGTCTTCTGCCTTGCTGTTGAACTCTTCGTCGATGGCAGCCAGACGAGGCTTGTCCTGCAGCTTCACCTTACCGGTCTTGGAGGCCTTGGTGAAGAGCTTCTTGTCGATAACTACACCATTGAGAGAGGGACTTGCCTTGAGAGAAGCATCCTTCACGTCGCCAGCCTTGTCACCGAAGATGGCACGAAGCAACTTCTCTTCAGGACTGGGATCGCTCTCGCCCTTAGGTGTAATCTTACCAATCATGATGTCGCCTGGAGCAACACGAGCGCCGATACGGATGATGCCGTTCTCGTCGAGGTCCTTGGTCGCCTCTTCGCTGACGTTGGGAATGTCAGCTGTGAGCTCCTCCATGCCACGTTTTGTCTCGCGAACCTCGAGGGAGAACTCCTCGACGTGAACGCTGGTGAGGATATCTTCGCGAACGACACGCTCGTTGAGCACGATGGCGTCCTCGTAGTTGTAACCCTTCCAAGGCATGTAAGCCACGAGCAGGTTCTTACCGAGTGCCAATTCGCCGTCCTCTGTTGAGTAGCCTTCTGTCAGAATCTGACCCTTCACAACCTTGTCACCCTTGTTGCAGATAGGACGAAGGTCGATGGTCATATTCTGGTTCGTACGACGGAACTTTGGAATGCGGTATTCCTTCAGAGCGGGCTCGAAGCTTACGAACTCCTCGTCCTCAGTACGATCATAAAGGATGCGGATAGTGGTGGCGTCAACGTATTCGACAACGCCATCGCCTTCGGCGGTAATCATGGTACGAGAGTCCACACAAACCTGGCGCTCGATACCAGTACCGACGATAGGAGCCTCGGTACGCATCAAAGGCACTGCCTGACGCATCATGTTCGAGCCCATCAGTGCACGGTGAGCATCGTCGTGTTCCAGGAAAGGAATGAGGGCTGCAGCGATTGATGCAATCTGCTGAGGAGCGACGTCCATGAGGTTCACTTCCGAGGGAGGAACGACTGGATAGTCGTCATCCTGACGGCACTTAACCTTCGTGCGGATAAAGGTACCGTCGTCGTTGAGAGGCGCGTTACCCTGACCGATGATGAGACCCTTCTCTTCTTCGGCCGTCATGTAGCGCACGCCTTCCGGCGAGAGGTCAACCTTCGCGTTCTCAACCTTACGGTATGGTGTCTCGATGAAACCGAGGTCGTTAATCTTGGCATATACGCAAAGAGACGAAATCAGACCGATGTTTGGTCCTTCAGGCGACTCGATAGGACACAGACGTCCGTAGTGAGTGTAGTGTACGTCACGCACCTCGAAGCCGGCACGCTCACGAGAAAGGCCGCCGGGGCCAAGGGCAGAGAGACGACGCTTGTGTGTCACTTCGGCAAGAGGATTGGTCTGATCCATGAACTGGCTCAGAGCATTCGTGCCGAAGAAGCTGTTGATGACGCCGCCCAGGCTCTTGCTTGTCAGCAGGTCGGTCGGTGTGAACACTTCGTTGTCGCGGACGTTCATGCGTTCGCGGATGGTACGAATCATTCGAGCCAGACCGATGGCGAACTGGTTAGCCAGTTGTTCGCCGACGGTGCGGACGCGACGGTTGCTCAGGTGGTCGATATCATCGACCTGTGCCTTAGAGTTCACAAGCTCGATAAGATACTTGATAATCTCGATGATGTCTTCCTTGGTCAGCACGCGAACACTCGGGTCGGTGTCCAAGCCAAGCTTGTGGTTGATACGATAGCGGCCAACCTCGCCGAGGTCGTAACGCTTCTCGCTGAAGAAGAGGTTGAGGATGACTTCCTTAGCGCTGGCGTCGTCTACGGGGTCTGCGTTACGCAGCTGACGGTAGATATAGCTGATGGCTTCCTTCTCGCTGTTGGTAGCATCCTTCTGGAATGTGTTGAAGATGATGCTGTAGTCGGAAGACTGAGCGTCTTCCTTGTGGACGAGGATGGACGGCACGTTGCTTGCCATGATCTGCTCGATAGCGTCTTCGTCGAGCACGCTTTCACGCTCGAGGATGATTTCGTTACGCTCGATGGATACCACTTCACCGGTATCCTCATCGACGAAGTCCTCAATCCAACTCTTGAGCACGCGAGCAGCAAGCTTCTGACCGAGATGCTTCTTCAGGTTCTCGCGCGTAGCCTGAACTTCCTCTGCGAGGTTGAAAATCTGCAGGATGTCCTTATCGTTCTCGAAGCCGATGGCACGAAGAAGTGTTGTTACGGGCAACTTCTTCTTACGGTCGATATACGCGTACATTACATTATTAATGTCTGTCGCGAACTCGATCCAACTGCCCTTGAAGGGGATGATACGGGCAGAATAGAGCAGAGAGCCGTTGGCATGCACACTGCTGCCGAAGAATACACCGGGTGAACGGTGTAATTGCGAAACCACAACGCGCTCGGCACCGTTGATGATGAACGTGCCGTTGTCCGTCATGTAGGGGATGAAGCCCAGGAATACGTCCTGAACCACTGTGTCGAAGTCTTCATGATCGGGGTCGTCGCAACTCAGTTTCAGTTTTGCCTTCAGGGGCACACTGTAGGTGAGGTCACGCTCCAGACACTCCTCGATGGTATAGCGAGGGGGGTCAATGAAATAATCGAGAAACTCCAGATTAAAGTTGTTGCGCGTGTCGTTAATCGGGAAATTCTCAGAGAAGACTTTGTACAAACCGTCGTACTTCCTCAGTTCTGGAGGAGTATCGAGTTGGAGGAAGTCCTTAAAAGACTTCAGCTGCACTTCCAGGAAGTCCGGATAAGCCAGCGGACTCTTCACGGAAGCGAAATTAACTCTCTGATTCTTTTTGTTAGCCATCTAAACCTTATAAATATTGTGTTCTCGTGATAGGTTATAATGATTGTCTGCAAGTCAGTCAAAAAACGCCGCACGCGGAAATGTCAAACGCCGCACGCGGAAATGTCAAACGCCGCACGCGGAAATTGCAATCGCCGCACGCGGAAATTGTCAACGCCGCACGCGGCGTTTTCCGACATCCTGTTCGTTGACTCAAACTGTCGCAGACTTTCATAAAGTTTATAGACGCAAAAAGGCAAAGAACCCTCTACCAGAGGATCCTTTACCTAAGTCCCTTATTCAGGGGAGGAGTATTACTTCAGTTCAACTTCAGGTCAGCCTTAGGCATGCCTTCCTTCAGCACGCTGGGAGCGCCGTCAACCATTTCCTTAGCTTCCTTCAGGCCGAGACCGCAAGCTTCCTTGACAGCCTTGACAACCTGCAGCTTAGCAGCACCTGCGCTCTTGAGGACAACATCGAAGTCGGTCTTTTCCTCAGCAGCAGCACCACCACCTTCACCACCAGCAGCAACAACTACAGCGGCAGCAGCGGGCTCGATGCCATAAGTTTCCTTAAGTTCGTTCTTAAGATCGATTACTTCCTGTACTGTGAGCGCTACGAGCTCAGCAGCAATAGCCTTAATATCAGCCATTTCTTTAATGTATTTAAGTTATTATTATACTTGGTTAATTACTCAGCAGCAGGTTCGGCTGCGGGTTCTGTTGCAGACTCAGCAGCTTCAGCGGCAGGTTCAGCCACGGGCTCAGCTGCAACTTCGGCAGCGGGCTCAGCAGCAGGCTCTGCAGCCTTTGCTTCCTCCTTGTTCTCCAGAGCGCTCAAGACGTTCATAATCGGAGATTCGAGAGCAGCGATAACGTCTGCAATCAGTTCATTCTTACTCTTCAGAGCAGCGAGAGTATTCAGCTGGTCAGCACCAACATAGATAGCACCCTCGGCATAAGCTGCCTTGAAAGCGGGCTTCTCCTGCTTCTTGCTGTTCAGCTCCTTGATGAGCTTAGCAGGAACATTCGCAGTCTCCGTGAGGAGCAATGCTGTTGTTCCAACCAATACGGGCTTCAGCTCGTCGAAATTCTCTTCTGCATTCTCAAGAGCCTTTTCCATCAGAGTGTTCTTGACAACGACCATCTTGAGGCCCTTCTCGAAACACTTACGACGCAAATTGCTCGTAGTGGCAGCATTCATGCCCTCAACATCCACGAAGTAGAAGTGAGGATACTGCGCAATTTTATCTTCCTTTCTCATGATGTTACAGCTTTTTAGATTTCCTCAGTAGCCTTAGGATCAACCTTGATGCCGCGGCTCATCGTACTTGAAAGATAAATACTCTTGATGTATGTACCCTTAGCAGCAGCAGGCTTCAACTTGATAATAGTCGAGATGAACTCCTTTGCATTCTGAGCGATCATGTCAGCAGTGAAAGACACCTTGCCAATAGAGGTATGTACGATACCAGTCTTATCAACCTTGAAGTCAATCTTACCCTGCTTCACTTCACGGACAGCCTTGGCTACATCCATTGTTACAGTTCCACTCTTGGGGTTAGGCATCAAGCCACGAGGACCGAGCACACGACCCAGCGCACCAATCTTACCCATGATGGAGGGCATCGTGATGATGACGTCGATATCAGTCCAACCACCCTTAATCTTCTCGATATACTCATCGAGACCTACATAGTCAGCACCTGCTTCCTTAGCAGCAGCTTCAGCATCCGGTGTGCAAAGGCAGAGCACGCGAGTCACCTTACCCGTACCGTTGGGCAGCGACACGACGCCACGAACCATTTGGTTTGCCTTTCTGGGGTCAACGCCCAGACGCACATCAATATCAACAGAAGCGTCGAACTTGGTGGTGGTAATCTCCTTCACCAAGGCAGAAGCTTCCTTCAAGGTGTATGCCTTCCCTGCTTCAATCTTATCAGCTACCAACTTCTGATTCTTTGTCAGTTTACTCATCTTAATTGAAGTTTAAATTATTCACCAGGGAACTCACCCTTGACAGTGATACCCATACTTCTGGCTGTACCTGCAACCAATTTCATTGCAGACTCAACAGTAAAGCAGTTCAAGTCAGGCATCTTATCCTGAGCGATGGTGCGAACCTGATCCCAAGTAATCTGGGCAACCTTCTTACGGTTGGGCTCAGCACTGCCGCCCTTCAGCTTGGCAGCCTCCATCAACTGTACTGCCACAGGAGGAGTCTTAACGACGAAGTCATAAGACTTATCCGTGTAGTAAGTGATGATTACAGGCAGCACCTTGCCGGCACGATCCTGAGTTCTGGCGTTGAATGCTTTACAGAAATCCATGATGTTGATACCCTTAGAGCCCAACGCAGGACCTACTGGGGGAGATGGATTTGCAGCGCCTCCTTTAATCTGTAATTTGATTAATCCAGCAACTTCTTTAGCCATTTGATTATACTTTATTATTATTTATAATGTGAAACCCTAAAGCACGTAACAGAATGCCCTAAAGCTTCTCGACCTGAGTGAAACCAAGCTCGACGGGCGTCTTGCGTCCGAAGATCTTGACCATAACCTTCAGCTTCTTCTTTTCGTTATTCACTTCTTCGATGACTGCATCGAATCCGCTGAACGGACCGTCAGATACCTTAACGCTCTCGCCAACCTCAAAGGATACGAAAACATCTTCGGGTATCTCTGCCATCTCGTCGATGGTGCCCAGCATCTGACTGACCTCAGCAGGACGCAGAGGCATGGGCTTGTTGCTTGAACGAGAATCATTAAGGAAGCCCAACACGTTGGACACATTGCGCAAACGAGCCTGAGTCTCGCCCACCAGCTCTGCCTCAACGAAGACATAACCGGGGTAGCGGTTCTTTTCTTTAATCTTGCGCTTGCCTCCTGTGACGGTAACAACCTTCTCGGTAGGAATTAGCACCTGAGAGACATGCTTGGAGAAATCGGGCACATTGTTCAACAATGCGTCGATTACCTCTTTTACCTTGCCCTCCTTACCACTAATGGCACGCAGTACGTACCATTTCATTCCAGCTTCTTCCATCTTCCGGGAGATTCTTTATCGCAGCAAACCATAGATGACTTCCATTCCTGACTGGAACACGAAGTCCATAACGAAAACTACCAGTGCTATGCATAGGGAAGCAGTTAATACTACAACAGCACTGTTCATAAGCTCTGAACGTGTAGGCCAAGTTGTTTGGTTTACCAGTTCATTGTATGATTCCTTACAATACTTCTTAATCTTTTCAAACATAACTTTCACAGTTTAGCACGGGAAGTAAGACTCGAACTCACGACCCTCGGTTTTGGAGACCGATGCTCTACCAACTGAGCTATTCCCGTGTTTATGGGTGAGCTGACATATTTTGTCCGCTCACCCAATCTTATTTTCTTTGAGGACGAGCCTCAAGAGTTGCTGTTTCTTAGTCGAATACTTCAGTAATCTGACCAGAACCTACGGTGCGACCACCCTCACGGATAGCGAAGCGGAGACCTACGTTCAGAGCCACAGCGTAGATGAGCTCTACCTTGATCTCAACGTTATCACCAGGCATTACCATTTCGATTCCATCGGGGAGGTGAATCTCACCGGTGCAGTCCATGGTGCGCAGGTAGAACTGAGGACGATACTTGTTGCCGAACGGAGTGTGACGGCCACCTTCTTCCTTCTTCAGGACATAGATAGAAGCCTTGAAGCCCTTGTGAGGAGTGATAGCTCCGGGGTGAGTGATAACCATACCACGCTTCACCTCGTTCTTGTCGATACCACGGAGGAGCAGACCTACGTTATCGCCAGCTTCACCTTCGTCAAGGATCTTACGGAACATCTCGACACCAGTGATGACAGACTTCTTGTCCTCACCAAGACCGAGAATCTGAACTTCGTCACCAACCTTAACGACACCAGTCTCGATACGACCAGTAGCAACGGTACCACGACCTGTGATAGAGAAGACGTCCTCAACGGGCATCAAGAATGCCTTATCCTTGTCGCGCACGGGCTCCTGAATCCAAGTATCGCAAGCATCCATCAGCTCCATAACCTTGTCTTCCCACTCCTTAACACCATTCAAGGCACCAAGAGCAGAACCGCGGATGATAGGAGTATCCTCTTCGAACTCATACTGCTCGAGGAGCTCACGCATTTCCATTTCAACGAGCTCCAGCATTTCCTCATCATCAACCATATCACACTTGTTCAGGAACACAACCAAACGGGGAACGTTTACCTGACGAGCGAGCAGGATGTGCTCACGAGTCTGAGGCATAGGACCGTCAGTTGCAGCAACTATGGAGCATTGTCAATCTGGTCGAAAGATTTAACTTCCTCAGAACCGAAGCCCTTCTCATGAAGAACCTTAGAAATCGCAGCAGTAAGAGTAGTCTTACCGTGGTCGACGTGACCAATTGTACCAATGTTTACATGCGGTTTGGTACGTTCGAATTTTTCTTTTGCCATAACGTTTGTTATTTATTATATTAAATAATGTAGTTAATTGTCTCTTTTTCTCTCTTGAGCTGCTTCCGAGAGTTGAACTCGGGACCTCATCCTTACCAAGGATGCGCTCTACCACTGAGCTAAAGCAGCAACACATTATTATATATTATATCTCACCTTTGACAGAGCGGAAGACGGGGCTCAAACCCGCGACCCCCAGCTTGGAAGGCTAGTGCTCTATCGACTGAGCTACTTCCGCATGTTCTTCAGCGAGATGTGGGTGGTGATGGATTCGAACCACCGAAGGCGAAAGCCAGCAGATTTACAGTCTGCCCCATTTGGCCACTCTGGTAACCACCCTTTTGTGTTCTAATCAGCTACCACTCTTGGTTTGCTGAGCCTCTTGTCGGATTCGAACCAACGACCCCGAGATTACAAATCACGTGCTCTGGCCAACTGAGCTAAAGAGGCGTTTTGCAGCCGCATAGACATGCAAATGCGACTAATCGGCTGCAAAATTACACATAATTTTTGAACCGGCAAAAAGTTTTGTCGTTTTTTTAACGATTTTTTTGCTTTTCTTTATATTTGGAAGCTTGCCGCAGCAAAGATTCCACTGTTTGATCGATTGCTTCTTCGAAAGTGTTGCATGTTTCCTGAGCGAACAGTTCGGTGCCTGGCAGTATTGCTCTCAGGGCGGCTTCCTTGTTCATTGCGGTCTCAGGTTTTACAACCTTAAGTGACACCTCTATCCTTCCTATTTCGTCGTTGAACTTAGCGAGTTTGGCAAGTTTCTTCTCGATGAACTTCTCGAGTTTCTCTGTTGCCTCAAAATGGATTGCCTGAATTTTAATTTCCATAGTTACCTCCTTTTGTTTTGGCTCGAGGATGAGCCTGGTTATACATTTCTTTCAATTGCTCGAAAGTGGTGTGCGTATAGATTTCAGTTGTTGACAGACTTTCGTGCCCGAGCAGTTCCTTGACGGATTGCAGGTCGGCCTGATGGTTGAGCATTGCTGTGGCAAACGTGTGCCGGAGCACATGCGGGCTGTTGCGCTGCTGTGTGGTGACCATCGACAGATATTTCTTGACGAGGAGGCGCACTTTGGCAGGAGCAATCCTTTGTCCGCTTCGTTCGTCGAGGAAAAGGCTTTTATCGTCCGAGGCAAAATTCTTTGCGAAAGCATCGCGCTCTGCGAGGTATTGCCGGAGGCTGTCGCCGAACTCGTCGCCGTAGGGTATGATGCGTTGTTTGTTTCGCTTGCCAGTGACTTTAAGTTGCATCTGGTCCAGATCCACGTCTTTCTCCATCAGACCTACGAGCTCGGAGAGTCGTATGCCTGTAGAGTAGAAGGTGAGCAGGATCATGCGGTCGCGGAAACCCTGATAGTCGTCGCTGAAGAAGTCGCCGTCGAAGAGGCGGTCCATTTCTTTTTCGCGAACGAATGCAGGCAATTTCTTCTCCACTTTCGGCCCGGGCATGTTGTGCACAGGGTCTTTGGTGACGAGGCCGCGACGCAACAGGAACTTGTAGAAGGAGCGGAGGGAGCTGAGCCGCCGGCGTACGCTTGTGGCGACATTGCCTTTGTCCATCATCTCCACGACCCACTGCCTTATGATGTCGGGTGGCATTTCTGCCCAAGTGAGTTCGCTGTCAATTTCTTCATAGAACCGCTTGAACGCTTCCAGGTCGGCTTGATAATCTTCGGTTGTCCTGCCGGAATAATTCCTTTCGAACCGAAGGTAATCTATGAAGTCTTCAATCCAATTCACGCACTTCGCTAACTGTTTGTTCTGCGAAGGTAGCTGTTTTTTTTGACAATCCCAAGAGAAATGCCAAAAATTTAAGGACTTTTAATCTTCTACGCGGTTGAGCTTCTGCACATAGACAGCGTGCTGCATGGCGAGGCGCTTCAGAACGGAGGGCTTGTCGAACTGCTGACGGGCGCGGAGTTCCTTCACGACTCCGGTCTTCTCGTACTTACGCTTGAACTTCTTGAGAGCCCTTTCGATGTTCTCACCTTCTTTTACGGTTACTACAATCATGTTTCTTTTTTGCTTTAAATTAGTTAATTATGTTTTATGTAGCGAAAATGCGGCGCAAAATTACACATACTTTTTGAATTGGCAAAGCATTTTTAGGAAAAAATTACATTAAGGGGCCTCATACGTCACTTGAGGGCCTGAAAATCGCCTCATGAGGGGCCATTTTTTCCCTCAGCATGCATCGGCCCTTACAACTGCAAGCATCGAGCTTTCCACAGCAAGCGTCGGCTTGTGCTACTCGTGGAAGACAATTTTCTTGCCGGAGATGATGTTGATGCCTTTTCCCTGCGGCTTGGCCTGCTTGCGCCCGAGCAGGTCGTAGCATTCGTCATTCATCCTGCTGCCGTTTACCGTTTCAGCGCTGGGGGCAGGCTGTATGGTGCCAATGCCCGTGACGAGGTCGTCCGTACCATTATATATATAGACGGACGAGGCGGCGAGTCGGAGCGTCAGCGGCGTATCGATGTCGATGGACGTGCCGGTAGCAAGGCCGCGGAGGGTTCCCTGGCTGAAGGCGTCGGTCAGGGTGAAGCTGGTGTGAATGTAATCGGGTATCTCGAGCGCCTCGCGCAGTGTCGTCGTGAATGTCTGGACGGAGGCCGACGGGTTGCGGAGGGCGAGCGTGGCTCTTTCGCCGTTCCAGGCTGCCCAGCCATAGACGTTGGCCTTGCTGCCGTCCCACGGGTTGCCGCCCACCCAGTGCACATCGGGCAGGACGTCCGCCTGCTCCTTCTGCCAGCGGATGCAGTCGGCCAGGTCGCCCCAAAGCTTGCCGCCCTTGATGCTGTTCATGAGGGCATAGTCGGCATAAATCTCCACCATGCCGCTGCCACAGGCGAAGGCGCAGCGCATCTCGCGCACGATGTCGTTGTAATTGCGGCTCATGCTGGCCACGCCACTGCCGTACTTCGAGAGCATAAAGCCGTGCGTCATGAGGTCGTTGATGGGGCAGAGAGGCGAGTTTTGCACGAAGTTCTGATAGACGAGGCGGTCGCGATACGTTATCCACTGCTCGCGGCTGTTGCCCTGATTGCCGACGGTGCCCCAGTCCATCTCTTGCCGCCACACGGCATCGGTCATCTGGAACCAGAAGGGCGACGCCCAGGTGCCGACGGTGGTGTTGAGGAAGACGTCGGGCTTCACTTCGCGCAGCTTTTGCTCGATGTCGATGATGCTTTCGGCATTCTCCTCGCCCGTCACTCCGCTGTCGGGGCCCGTGGCGCTGAACTGCGCGCTGATGCCGTCGAACTTGAAGTAGTTGAAGTGGTAAGAGTTGAGCATGAAGCTTGTGCGGTCGAGGAAGACGTCGTAGTAGGCGGGGTTGGAGAGCTGCATGCCGCCTCGCGAGCTCCAGTAGTTGCGACGGTAGTTGCCGCTCTGCCCGTAGCCGCCGACGGGTCCAAGCCATGCGCCGATCTGCGAGTCCATACTCCACGCCTTGTCGCTGAGGTTCTGGAAGCCTTCCGGGAAGTTGGGATTGAACTCCCATGTGCCATAGATGTCCCAGCCGTCGTCCCAGACGAACGAGCCGATGCCGACGCCGTACGCGTCGAAGAGGTGAAGTTTCCACTGGTCAAGCACCGCCAGGCACTGCGCCTCGTTGAAGTTAGTGGTGTAGTTCTGGTCGTTGTTGCGGTCGATATTCAGTTCGAACCACGAGTTGTACATTGGGAAGGGACGCCAAGGCACGGCACGTTCGCGCTCGCTGTAGCAGAGGAAGGAGCGTCGCGCCTGTCCCGGAGCAATGAGGCCCACCACGGCTCCCACTCTCCATGTCTTGCCCTTGGCCAGCGTCGCACGTCGGCTCCACTCGCCGATGATTTCGGTCTCGCTCGGTGCAGGTAAATGGAGAAGTTCTGCGGGCAGGACGTTCGCCTCGAGGTTTCCGTCGAAGACAAGTTCGGGAGCTGTGATGTCGCAGCTCCAGGTGACAGTGCCGTTGCTGTTCCATGTGCCGCTGATGACGTCGGTCACGGTGTCGCGGAAGTAGCGGACGAGATAGTAGCCGCGCTCCGGGATGTTGAGCGTATAGACGTTTCTCGACTTCTGCCCGCCTGTGTAGCCTTTGTGATAGTCGCTCGCCACGACGTTGCCTTCGAGGTCAACGATATCGACGCCCGCGATGTCGAGGCGGTGGTTGCCGCTCGTGTACTGGAAGGTGACGGTCTGTCTGCCTCCTTCGAGGAAGCCGAGGTAACCCCGGATGCCGCAGATGCCGCTGGCGGGCAGGCCGAGACTCAGGATGCCTTGCGGCGTCTCGCTGCCCGGAAGCCAGTCGAAGGTTGTGCTCGTCCAGCTGCTGAAGTTGAAGGGAGTGGTATCCATGGCACCCACGACGCTGTTCTTGCCCATCGGCGTCTCCAGTCCTGCGAATATCTTGTCGCTCGCAATGACTGCCCCTCGCGTGTTGCCCACCACGGCCGGCATCTGCCCGCTGCTGCTGCCATCGATGGCATAGTGCATCGGGATGACGGCATTCATCGCCACATCCTTCACGGCTGTCAACTCGAGTTCTGTGCGGAGGTAATGCGAGCCGTCGCGCAGCACAGCGCGCCAGGTCAGCGACAGGTTGCCGTAGGTGTAGCTTGCCTTGATGCTCTTGCCGGGAAGCCTGAGCGAGCCCTTGGCGGCCGCCTCGTCTGCAGCAAGCTCTTCCGTCTGGACGCTCTCCAGAGTCATTGACGAAGACGGCACTTCTGCACCGCTGCCGAGGCGGATGCTGAAGAGGTCGTCGGCCGGCAGCAAGCCCATCGCCTCGCAACCGTCGAAGGTCAGCTTGCCGTCGGCATGGGTGAACGAGGCCGACAGCAGGTCGTTGGCAAGGGTATAGCCTTCCCCGTCCCCTCCAAAGGAGGGATGAACCGACAGAGTTGCCTCGCCCGCTTGCTGCTCTTGCGGAAAGATGACCTTTTGTGCCGAAAGGTGGAGCGCCATTGTGATGGCAAGCACGAGGAGTAATGACTGCTTCATGGTACTAAGATGATTTAACCACGAATTGCACGAATTACACGAACAGACAGCAACCGCAAGCTTTGGCTACGGAAGGGTTCGTGTATTTGTGCAATTCGTGGTTTTAAAGTCTGACTAAGTGTTGAGTTCCTATATATAATATATAAATGTACGCGCGCGAGGCTTAGAGGTTGGCGTTGTCGTCCTTCCAGTTTGCTACGGGAGGAATGATGCCGAGCTCGATGATTTCGTCGCGCATCTTCTGCAAGTGCTCGTAGCTTGCCTGCAATGCTGCCATTTCCTCAGCCGTGCCTTCGGGCATCGTGAAGCGGACACCGTCCTTGTCGATAACGGTAGGCATTGCCATCATGACGTTCTTGAAGCCGCACTTGTCGCAGTTCACGTAGCAGCCAGCAGGCCACTTGAAGGGCTCGCCACCCATGGCGCCCTCAATCATCTTGACAGCCTGGTAAGCGGGGCTCTGGAACGATGAGCGGCCGCGGAGCTTGATGATATTGCTGCCGCCCTGAGTAGTCATGTGCTTAATCTCAGCCCAACGCTCTGCAGTGAGAGGAAGCTCTGCGAGAGGCTTGCCGTCGATCTTTGCCTTAGAAGCGAAGACTGCCATCTGTTCGCCGTGACCGCCATAAGTAAAGGCGTCGGTCACCTTGTCTTGCTGCACGCCGAACTCCTGAGCGAGCTGCTGCTGCAGACGTGTGGAGTCGAGGGCTGCAAGAGAGGTGAGCTGGTTGGGCTTCAAACCGGAGTGGATGAGAGCTGTGAGAGCTGTCACATCGGCAGGATTGAAGATAACGACAACGTGCTTCACGTCGGGGCAATACTTCTTGATGTTCTCGCCGAACTCAGCAGCGATCTGGCAGTTACCCTTGAGCAGGTCTTCGCGCGTCATGCCTTCCTTGCGGGGAGCGCCGCCGCTGGAGATGATGTACTTAGCGCCGGGGAAGGCCACAGCGGGGTCAACGGTGTAGGAGATGTTTGCGCCCGGGAAAGCACAATGGCACATCTCGTCGTAAACGCCATGAACACCAGGTTCATAGATATCATACAGACAAATGTTTGGAGTGAGGCCGAGCATCAGCACGCTCTGCACCATGTTAGAGCCGATCATACCGCCGGCACCAACGATAACGAGTTTCTCGTCAGTCAGGAATTTCATGTTTTCTTGTTATTTATTTGTTGTTAAACGTTTATTCAGACTGCAAAGATAATGCTTTTTTCAAAAGCATCAAAGTTTTTGGCGGAAAAAGCGATACGCACTTTCGCAAAAAGCCGCTTTTGCAAACTGCATTAAGCATTCCGTACCCTTCAGACAGGGGAATGGCGACATTCAAAATGCCATCTCACCCGACCTCACATGCTACATTACTCAACACCACACACGACGTTCATTATAGATTCATGTATGTATAATTATAGATACATGTATGTATAATTGTAGATACATGTATGTATAACGAACTCGACCTGCGAAGTTTTGAGACACGGCACAGGATGTTTGCCAAAGACCCGTGTCGTGTCGGAAGGAAAAAGCAGCCTCATCGATTCTTTTTTCGCTGTTCATTGTTCATTTTTTCATTTTTTTGTTGTATCTTTGCAGTGATTTTCAAGGATAACACAAACATTACGAACAAACCAAAAACATTCAAAATTATGAGAGTAATAATCGAACCTGACTACGCGAACCTCAGCCGCTGGGCTGCTGAGTACGTCGCAGCGAAGATCAACGCCGCTAATCCCACACCAGAGAAGCCTTTCAAGTTGGGCTGTCCGACGGGCTCATCGCCTCTCGGACTCTACAAGCATCTCATCGAGATGTACAAAGCCGGCAAGGTTTCGTTTGCAAACGTCATCACTTTCAATATGGACGAGTATGTCGGACTGCCTGAAGAGCACCCCGAAAGCTACCATAGCTTCATGTGGAACAACTTCTTCTCTCACATCGACATCAAGAAGGAGAACGTCCACATCCTCAATGGCAACGCCGCTGACCTCGCTGCAGAATGCGCTCAGTACGAGGCTGCCATCAAGGCTGCAGGCGGTATCGACCTCTTCATGGGCGGCATCGGTCCGGACGGACACATCGCTTTCAACGAGCCCTTCAGCTCCCTGCAGAGCCGCACTCGCGTGAAGAGTCTCACCACAGACACTATCATCGCCAACAGCCGCTTCTTCGACTACGACATCAACAAGGTGCCAAAGACGGCCTTGACGGTCGGTGTCGGAACCGTGATGGACGCAAAGGAAGTGCTCATCGTCGTGAACGGTCACAACAAGGCTCGTGCCCTGAAGCACGCTGTTGAATGTGCCGTCAGCCAAGAATGGACGATTAGCGCCCTGCAAATGCATCCCCATGCCATCATCGTCTGCGACGAAGCTGCCACAGACGAGCTGAAGCACGGCACATACAAGTACTTCAAGGACATCGAGAAAAACAACCTTTAACCCCTAAACAACACTATTATGCAAGGACTCATCATTGGTATCATCACCGGTATTCTTGCCGGTTTCATCGCAAGTAAGCTGCAGAGCGGCACAGGAAAAGGTTTGCTTATCGACCTCTTCCTTGGCATCATCGGCGGTATGTTCGGCGGATGGCTGTTCGGCCTGCTGGGCATCCAGACCGCAGGATGGCTCGGAGAACTCATCTGCGCTGTTGTCGGCGCAGTAATTATCCTCTGGGTCGTATCGAAGATGAAGTAAAACCATCATTCACCAGCCCCTCCGCAACAAGAGGGGCTGCATTTTTATTGCCATGAAGACATTACCTTTCCTTTTGACACTCGCGCTTCTGAGTGTCAGTCCTTTGTATCTCTCTTCCCGTTCACAACAGAAGATGAGCCGTGATGTGCTGCTCGACAAAATCAAAGGCGGCTGGGCAGGACAGACGATTGGCTGTGCCTATGGTGGTCCGACAGAATTCTGCTATCGAGGCGTCATTATTCCTGATGAGACGGAGATACAGTATCCTGAGCATCACTTGAAACTCCACTATGATCGCTTCCCCGGCCTCTTCGACGACGTTTATATGGACCTTACCTTCGTCAAAGTGTTCAGCGAGGAAGGTCTCGACGCATCGGCAGAGTCGATGGCGAAGGCTTTTGCCTACGCTCCCTACCCTCTTTGGCACGCAAACCAGCAGGCTCGCTACAACATCATGCAGGGCTTGATGCCTCCCGCGTCGGGCTTCTGGAAGAACAATCCCCATGCAGACTGCATCGACTATCAAATCGAGAGCGACTTCGCAGGCTTGATGTCGCCAGGAATGCCCAACGTTGCCTCGAAGATTTCGGATAAAGTGGGACATCTCATGAACTACGGCGACGGCTGGTATGGCGGCGTCTTCGTGGGAGCGATGTATGCCTTGGCTTTCGTAGAAGATGACATTCTGGACATCGTCGAGCAGGCTCTCCAGACGATTCCCAGCAAGAGCAAGTTCCACAAATGCATCGCCGACGTCATCAATTGGTACAAAGAGGAGCCGACGGACTGGAAGCGGACGTGGACTTTATACAACGAGAAGTATAGTGAAGACGTGGGTTGTCCCGAACTCATCCTCGCTCCGGGCAACATCGACGCCACGATGAACTCGGCTTACGTCGTGATAGGGCTGCTCTTTGGCAACGGTGACTTCGGCAAAACGATGGAGATAGCGACACGCTGTGGACAGGACTCCGACTGCAACCCAGCTTCTGCAGCGGGCATCCTGGCAACCATGATGGGCTATAGCCGCATTCCTGAGAAGTGGATGCCAAACCTTCGGGAAGTGGAGGACCGCGACTTCGCCTACACGACTATGTCGCTGAACGACGTCTATCGGCAGTGCTTCGACCTCGCCCTGAAAAACATCGAACGCAATGGCGGAAAGGTTGGCGAGCAGGACATCAGCATCAAAGTGCAGAAGCCGAAAGCCGTCCGTCTGGAACAAGGCTTTACAGGCATGACACCGAAGCTGCTCGCAGAAGGCGTCGAACAACTTGGCAACCCAGACTCCGGCACGTCAGTCTTCGAGTTTGAGGGCATCGGCATCACCCTCTACGGAAACATCTCCTGCCCCGACAGGACGTATGAAGCACAGCTTGAGGTCAGCGTCGACGGCAAGAAGGACAAGGTGATGAAGTTCATTTCCGACTTCCACAACCGCACAGCTGACTGTCTCTATTGGAACTACGACCTGAAGAACGGCAAGCATCGCGTTGAGTTCCGACTCCAGAACCCTCGTGAAGACGTGAATATCAAAGCCCACCGCATCATATACTACGAGAAGAAATAAGTGCCCTTATATTGTAAAGAAATGTTAAATTGCTGGCTGCTCGCTAAAATTCTTCACTCTTCACTCTTCACTTTTCACTTTTTTGTCGTATCTTTGCACCCGCAATTGAGGCAAAGCCTCTTTTGTAAACCCTAACACGGTGCCTATAGTTCAGTTGGTTAGAGCGTCAGATTGTGGTTCTGAATGTCGTCGGTTCGAGTCCGACTAGGCACCCTTAAAATGAAGAAAGCAAGGCTTAATTGCCTTGCTTTCTTCTATATAGACTTGTCACCACCCGTAAGCTCGAAGATTACACTAGAGAAGTTTTGAAAGTTCTCGTGTGAAGTTTTGATAGTCTATGCTTGAAGCCTGGAACAAAGAATGTAGAAAAAGAGTTTTTAAAAGGTGTGAAGTAAAAAAACACCTCGAAAAGATAAAAAAAAACGATTTTCTTGTTTATTATCGTAAAAGATGATAAATTTGCGTTGATTATCTGTGGATTTTCACACTAAATAACACTATTTATAAAACCTAAAAACAAATTTCATGAAACATTCTTTTCTTTTTGTTCTCCTGCTTGCCTTGGCTGGCACGACAGGAAACCTGACAGCTTCGGCTCAGACACCAGAACCGAGCGGTCAGTGGAAATTTGACAACCCCAGCAACCTCTTGGCTTCCGCTGTGGGAAGTATGCAAATGACGCCCGCTGTGGCTGGCACTTCCAGTGTAACCGATGCGACACTCGAAGAAGCGGGAATCGTGGCAGCCAACGGAACGACAGCAGACGACGGCGCAATCTTCGTGCCAAAAAATTCGGCTCTGAAGGTGACACGTGCCGATGGTGCCAGTGCCTCAATGTCTTTCTCCTTTATGATGGACCTGAAAGTGCCGGATGCTTACACCTACGACGGTCTGTTCCAGACGAGCGGTTCGAATGCCAACGACGGCGAACTCTTCATCAGCAAGGGTCAGATTGGCATCGGTGCCCTGGGCGGCTACTATGGTCGCATATGGAACGACACTTGGTATCGTATCGTCTTCACCATGAGCAACGGCGCAGCAAAGGTTTATGTGAACGGCAAGAAGGTTATCGAGTATGAAACAACAAATACCCGTTATGAGATAGACCCCTATTTCTATCTGCTTAGCGATAACGACGGCGAGATGTCCGACACGTATCTTAGCGAGGTAGCTTTCTGGGAAACACCACTCACCGACGAGCAGGTGGCCGCAATGGAAGTGCCAGAACCCGAGCCCTGGATCAAGAGCGTAGACGAGATTAATGAGGGCGACCAATTCTACATTATCAGCGACCGCGCCAAGTTCAACGGCAGCACTACGGCTAACCCTAAGGGGATGGCTTGCGCACAATCCAATTTCCCAACCAACTGGGGCGACTCATATGTCTATTGGGCAGACCTCGACAAGGATTGCGACGGCTTTGTATGGACTGCCGAAAAAGTAGGCGACCAATGGGCTTTCCTCAATAAAGAGAACGGCAAGTACATCGGCAACATGAACACGGGAGAGAACGATGTTATCTTCTCCACCGAACCTGTCGGCTATACTCTGACCGACCTAGCAGAAGGCGAAGGCAACTTCTATATGACAAACGACGAGTCGGAACACTCGCTTCATGTGCAAGGCTATCTCCGCAACGACCGTGGAAGCAACAGCCTCGCCAAGCAAGAAGTGGGCGATGATAACTACGAGACAGCCGAATCGCCTCGTAACGGCTATCCCGGTCGCTGGCACTTCGTGAAGATTAACAGCGCTCCCGTCGAGACTGGCATGAGGATTGAAACGCTCGACGAATTCCTTGCTTTTGCAGAAGCAGTGAACGGTGGCGAGACAGCCATAGATGCTTATCTGGCAGCCGACATCGACCTCACCGGTAATGACATTATGGTTGGCACAAGCACGAACCAGTATGCCGGCACATTCGATGGTAAGGGCTTCAAGATTACCTACAGCTATCCCGCTGTCAGCTTCAACTACGGCGGCCTCTTCAGCTATGTGAACAATGCCACCATCAAGAACCTCTATGTCGAAGGAAGTGCTGTCGTTCAGGGCATCCACTTCGGTGCTCTCATTGGTCAGGCTAACGGCACAGTGCTCGTGGAGAAAGTGGTAACGAACGTCGACATCACCGGCGACCGTAGCGGCGTGACAGGCGACGGCGGTATGCTGGGTGCAAACTACGCCAACACCACCTTCAACTATTGTGCTACGCTCGGCAAGATGGGCAACCCGGGCTCTTCAATGTACAGCCCCTACGCAGGCTGGGCAAACGGCTCGAGCAATACCATCCTGAACAATTGCTACACGACCGTCGAGTTTAAGGAAGGCACAGGAATCGACGACAACAGCGCTACACTCTCTCATGCTGGCGGTCCCGTCACCTTCAACAACTGCTACTATGTCAACTTCATCAATAAGAAGCAGGGTACACCCCTCGACGCAACCACATTGCCAACTGGCGAGTTCTGCTTCATGATGAATGGCGACCAGAGCGACATCGTTTGGTATCAGACGCTCGGCGAGGACGAAGTTCCCCTTCCGTTCGACTCTCATCTGCAGGTTTATGCAAATGGCGAGCTGAGCTGCGACGGCACAAGCGTTGGCGGCGGCGAACTGACCTACAGCAACACTGCAACCTCCGAGGTTCCTCCTCACACCTTCGAGGGCGGCTTCTGCTCTGTTTGCGGCACATGGGATCCTGACTACGAGTTGGAAACAGGTAGCGATGGCTTCCGTCTCATCGCTTCTGCAAAGGATCTTGCTTGGTTTGCCGAGTATTTGGAAAGGGGCAACCAATCCTTCAATGCGAAACTGGCAGCCGATATCGACCTGACCACAAGCGACTATCCCGACCTGATGATTGCAGGCGAGGCCAACAGGTTCTCGGCTATCTTCGACGGTGACTTCCATACCATTACTTATAACTACGCGAACGTTACCGACATGTGGCGCGGCCTGTTCCGCTCCGTTGAGAACGCTACGATCCGCAATCTGTACGTGAAGGCTACTGTCGTATCGACAAACATCCACTACGGTGCCCTCATCGGTGTGGCTTACGGCGATGTCCTCGTTGAGAATGTCCTCACAGATGTTGACATCACGGGTAAGTCCAGCAGAGGCGTTCAGGGCGACGCTGGTTTCCTCGGCGCTAACTATGCGAACATCACGTTCAACAACTGCGCAACGGTCGGCAAGATGGGCTATTCTGGCAGCTCGATGTACAGCCCCTTCTCGGGTTGGTCGAATGGCAGCTCTTCCACAACCCTCAACAACTGCTACTCTCTCCTCGAACTTAAAGAAGGCACAGGCACAGGCAACTGCTTCACCCTGACGCACAAGAGTGGCACCGTCACCATCAACAACAGCTACTACCTCAACCTGATTGGTACGTACGTTGGCGGCACAGAGGTAACGGCTGAGCAAGTTGCCAATGGCGAACTTTGCGCTAAGCTGGGCAATGGCTGGTATCAGAACATCGGCGAGGATGCTTATCCCATCTTCGACAAGACCCACAATGTTGTGAAGGAAATCACCGAGGCAGGCTATGCTACGATGTATATTCCCGTTGCAGTCAGTGTTCCCGAAGGCGTTGAGGCCTTTACCGGTACCATCGAAATACAGGGCTGGCTGACGCTCAACCCCATTGGAGCTACTATTCCCGCTTGGGAGCCTGTAATCCTGAAGGGTGTTGCTGGCATCTACAGCTTCACTCCTGCCGCTGATGCTGACAATATCGCAGACAACGTGCTGAAGGGCGCTTCAGAGGACATCCAGGCAAATGGCCAGTATATTCTCGCTCAGCCCGAAGGCGAAGATGTAGGCTTCTACAAGGCTACGACCGGCACCATCAAGGCAGGCAAGGCTTATCTGGAAAGCGCAAGCGGCGTGAAGGCATTCTACTTTGCTGGCGACGAAGCAACTGGCATCGCTGAGGTAGAGAATGCTGTCGAGAACAGGGTCATCTACAACCTCGCAGGCCAGCGTCTGCAGAAGATGCAGAAGGGTATCAACATCATGAATGGTAAGAAGGTCTTGGTTAAGTAAACAAAGACCCACAAAAAGCAAAGCAGCGAGCTTGGGAATGCCAGGCTCGCTGCTTTATTGTGTATATTATAATAATGGATTACTTCACGCTGAACTTATAGATAGTTGTGGTGATGTACTCTTCGCCTGGGCGGAGGGTAGTGCTGGGCCATTCCGGATGATTGGGGCTGTCGGGATAGTGCTGTGTCTCAAAGCAGAAGGCACTGCGGCGAGGATACTTCACACCTTTCTTGCCAACGAATGAGCCGTCGAGGAAGTTGCCAGCATAGAACTGTACGCCGGGCTGGTCGGTAAACATCTCCATCACGATGCCGCTGTTCGGATCGTAAAGTGTTGCGAAAGCCTTCGTGATGTCGCCAGGATTATTGAGAATCCAGTTGTGGTCGTAGCCGTGACCATTCTTAATCTGCTCGTTGCTCTCGTCATCGATGCGGTCGCCGATGACAGTAGGAGCACGGAAGTCGAACGGCGTGCCAGCAACTTCGAGCACTTCGCCAGTAACGGCAACGTCAGCGTCAACAGCAGTAAACTTGTCGGCATCAAGTGTCAGCACTTCGTCGAGGCAATCCTTCGAGCCGTCGCCACTGAGGTTGAAGTAGCAGTGGTTGGTGAGATTCAGGACGGTTGCCTTGTCGGTCGTAGCGAAATAGTTAATCTGCAAGGCATTGTCATCTGTAACAACATAGGTCACAACGACATTGATGTTGCCGGGATAGCCGTCCTCGCCATCAGCGCTGCTTGTGCTGAATGCGATGCTGCGGTCGTCGATAGGCTCAGCAGTCCAGATGCGGTTGTGGAAAGCGATGGGGCCACCGCCGTGCAAGCTGTTGGGACCGTTGTTGATGGGGAGCTGATAGCTCTCGCCGTCAAGTGTGAACTGACCCTTTGCGATGCGGTTGCCATAGCGACCGATGAGGGCACCGAAGTTGCATCCCTCTGCACCGTACTTCTCATAATCGGCAATATTGTCGTGGCCGAGGCAGACATCTGTCATGTTGCCGTCCTTATCAGGCACCATGATGCTGACGATGCGTCCACCAAAGTTGGTGAAGCACACTTCCATGCCGTTTTGGTTCGAGATGACATAGAGAGCCGTAGAGTCGCTAACGAAGTCAACGGGATTAAGACCAGAGAGCGTGAGACTGTCAGCACTCTCAACATTACCTGTCTGTTTGCCTTCACAAGCAGTCAGACACAATCCGGCAGCAATTGCTGCGAGACCGAGGAAAAATTTTTTCTTCATACTTTGTTAAATTAGTATTGGTTATTCTATATGTTTTGCCGCAAAGTTACGATTATGCAGACAAAAAGCAAAAGATTTGGTATAAAATGTTGCTTTGTATCGAATATTTTGCTATCTTTGTCTCGAAATATATACATAAACGACATGAGACGGATCTCAAACAAACTTAAACTAAGTCTTTTATTATCGTGCATTGTATGTCTGTGGAACTGTACGGAAAACATTGACACTTCGGCACGTTATGTCTTCAGCGAAGAAACCATCTTAAGTTACTTGGAAAAGCATGAAGCCTACAGCAGCTACGTTGATATCCTGAAACAAGTGAACATCAGCAAACTGAGCGACTCGAAAGTAAGTCAGTTGCTAAGCGCACGAGGTGTTTACACGGTCTTCGCACCCAACAATAAAGCGATTCAAAACTATCTTAACGAGTTGGCTGAAGAAGGACTTATCTCGGAGCCTTCTTGGAACGGCTTCCCCAATGAGCACAAGGCCGACTCCATCCGCAAAGTCATCGTATATAACAGCATCATCGACGGTGGAGACGAGACCGGAGCTTTCTTCTATACTTTCGGTTTCCCCAACGACAAAGACGAGTTCATTCTCGGAACACTCAATGACAAGAAGCTCTCTGTGAGAAAGCCCGCTAACCAACCGGACAGCATCTATATTAATAACGACTGTCCCGTTAGCGTCAAGGAGCGCGACATCCTCGCCATAAACGGCATCATCCATCAGATGGAAAAGGTCATCGCGCCCAAAGACATTACTGCGGCAAGCTACATCCAGGAGTGCCTCGACGCGAAGAAGGACGGCTTCTACGCCTGCTTCCGTGTCATCCAAGCTTGTGGCCTGCTCGACACGCTGAGCAAGATACGCGACGAGAAGTACGAAGAGCTCTACCAGACGGGACAGATAGAAGACCTGGTAGGCATGACAAGCTTAGGCTTTGCCGAGGGCAACACAGCCTATGCACCCAAGCACCGCCTCTACGGCTTTACCATCTTTGCTGAGCCCGACGACTTCTGGCGCAGCGAAGGCATCGACCCTGCTGACCCGGACTTGCTCCAGAAACTCACGCAGTGGATTCTAGACAAGCACCAGTACAGCTACGACGACCACTTTACGACCGACGAGAACTATGAGAGCGAGGACAATCTGCTCAACCAATGGATAACGTATCACATCCTGCCGATGCGCATCCCGAAGGGCAAGCTGGTGTTCCACGTCAACGAGTACGGCTACAGTTTGAGCCGCCCCGATAATTTGACGATTCCCGTCGAGGAGTTCTACACCACGATAGGCAAGCGCCGCCTTTTCAAACTCTACGAAAGCAAGCAAAGTCACGGCATCTACATCAACCGCTTCCCCATCATCGACAACGAGCGTAACGGAACAGGCGAAGAGATTGGCTGCGATGCTGACAAGGTGGGCAGTCTTGTTGACACAGAATCGTCGCTGGCAGTCCTCAACGACATGACAAACTGCAACATCTATCCCATCAGTGCTCCTATCTCATACAACGACGCTACACGCGACAACCTGACAAAGCATCGCATCCGTTTCGACGGTATGAGCCTCTTCCCCGAAGCCATGAACAACGACATCCGGCTCAAGAAGGCCTCCGAGGAACGCTACAAGCACGTCTACATCCCCAACACCCAGCGCGCTTACAACTACTTCGAGAACATGCAGCAGAACCGCGACATGAACTTTGTGTATTACAATGCATGGAACGACGACTGGTGCAACCTCCAGCGCGACGAGATGAAGGCTGTGGGCCGCTTCGAGGTCATGTTCAAGCTGCCACCCGTGCCGCGCCGTGGCACATACGAGGTGCGCTACAAGGTGCTTGCCAACGGCAATCGAGGTGTGGCCCAGATTTACTTTGGCTCCAACCCCGACAAGCTGCCTGTAACGGGCATTCCCATGGACTTGACTCTGGACTGCCGTAACGAGCTGGACGCAAGGCTAGTAGGTTGGGAAAGAGACTCACAAACCGACGACGATGTGAACGCCGAGATTGACAAGAAGATGCGCAACAACGGCTACATGAAGGGCCCGAAGTCCATCGACTCTAACGACGGCACCGAGCGCGACTGGAACGACCGCGAGAACATACGCCACATCTTTGTGCGCCAGACGCTCGATCCCAACGAGACGTACTACATCAAGCTGAAGTCGGTGCTCGACTCAGACAGGAAGGAATTCTACATGGACTTCATCGAGTACGCGGCCAAGGAAATCTACGACAATCCTGAGCGTCCGGAGGACATCTGGTAACCCATTTCCAACCTCCTGATATTCAAATACCGAAAACGCCGCACGCGGAGATCGCAATCCCCGCGTGCGGCGTTTGCCATTTCCGCGTGCGGGGATTGCCATCGCCGCACGCGGAGATTTTAACATTTGCCAACAATCCACTTGCTGCCAGGCAGCAGGGAGATGATTTTCGTTGTGACGGCACAGCAGATGTAGCTCAGCACGGCAATGACCGGAATGGCGGCCCAGACGGGTATCAGCGGCGCGCTCTGATTGCCGTTCACAAAGTATGTCGCGATGGGAGCCAGGAAGAACATGTGCATCAAGTACATGCCGAAGCTCAGCTTTGCGATAGATGTGATGATGCGCGGTGCGGGCTTCTGTATCGTAGAGAACAGAAGGAAGAGTCCGAAGGTTGCCATCAAGACGTTCAGCGTGCAGAACTCCCAGCTCCATTCCAGCATCGGGGTCTCTATGGCAACGCCTGGCACGCCCTTCAGCCAGAAGCTCCAAGCCGTGAAGGCAGCTCCGACGATGAAGCAGGCAAGTCCGATGCTGATGCGCTTCTCGTTGCTCCACTTCAGGTGGAAGCGGATATAGTGTGCCAAAACGAGGTAGCCGAGGTAGCCCGAGCAGTACCAGAGCATGTGGAAGCCGTTCCAGAAGCATTCGCCCCACAGCTCATTGCTCACAAAACGATGCAGCCAAGGCATCGTCGTCGAGAACGTGAAAATGTAGAGGAAGATGCGCTCGTCTTTTGCAGAAGCGCGTTCCAGCCATGGCGACACGACGGGAATGATGAGGTAAAGGCTGATAAGAGGGTACATGAACCAGAGATGTCCGGCCATCGATGGGAAGTTCCAGGGCAGACGGCACAGGTCGTTCATCGATGTCTCCCATGTCATGCCGCCCCACGCCAGCGGAAGGAAGCAGTAGAGCAGCATGAAGACAATCATCGGAGGCAGAATGCGAAGCGCGCGACGGCGATAGAAGTCCGACATACTCACGCCTGGCTTCATGGGCACAAGCAGAAAAGCACTGATGGTCATGAAGAGAGGCACTGCCGTACGACCTAATCCGCCATCATAAAAAGCGACCCAAAAGCGGTTGGCTTCGTTGGCAAGCATCGAAACGTTGCCGGCCAAACCACTGTCGTCGGCACCATAGAAGTTCTCGCTGGCATGCACCAGCATCACCATAAAGCACGCAATGACGCGTATCCAGTCGACAAAGGCGACGCGCTGTTCAACTTTCTGCTGCATTGTTCGTGGTGTTAGGATTATTCTGAGCAATCTGAGTATTCTGAGTGTTCTGAGGCTTCTTGATAGACGCGCAGATAATCTTGCGCACCTTCATGGGCTCTTCGATGCAATGCACCTGATGCGATGTGCCGCCACTGCCCACCATCTCCACACAGCCAGTGCCGAGGATGCGCTGCCACAGAGACTGATAGAAGTTCACCGTCTCAATGCGGCCAAGCGGTATCTCTGTCATTTTGATGTTGAAGATGCCGTCCTTCTGCACAAAACGCGTGTCGGTTACGGCAAACTCGCTGCGCGTCCTGATGATGCGTCCGATAATCCAGATGAAGAAAGCCAGCACGAGCATTGCGATGCCTGCATAGAAAAGTTCCGTCTTCCGCTCTGGGAATTTGTAGTAAGCCAATGCGATAGCGACAATGCCGCCAATCGTAAAGAGAAAACTGAAGAACAGGTAACCGAAGATGTACGACCAGTGAAGCCGTCCCTTGAAGATAATCGTTTCGCCTTCTTCGAGGCTTTGTTTGATGTAATTTGCCATAGTTTTACGTATTTCTTTTGCAAAGATAGTGCGTTTTTGCTTACAAAACAAGAAAGAAAGCAGAAAGTTTGCCTCCGCGCTCCGCTCTTAATCAAAAAAAGCCTATCTTTGCAAGAGAATACACATTATATAATATAATATTGTATGAATCGACTGCCTTTTTCTTTTCTTGTCATGCTGTTTGCAATACCACGGCACGCAGCAAGCCAGTCCGAAACGCCCATCTATCCGCACTGCCTCTACCCTGTTGGCACTGCTGTCAGCACTACGTTCGACGACAAGAATGACTTCTCGCTCCACGAAGACGCACCCGATGCTGGCACTTATAGCGGCTTGCTCACACTCGCGTCTGGCACTTTCGCTTTGCACAGCAAACCCTACAAGAAGGCAATCGAGACGCATCCCATCGCACCTGTTCTCGCGTCGGGAGCAAACACGAAGCAGCCCAAACTGCGCTACAGCATCGAGACCGACAAATGCAGCTACTGCCCTGGAGACACCGTAACACTGACCCTTTCCACAACTGCAACGACAGGCATGCGCGTCCGCTACCGCTATCTTGGCGACGTCATTGCCGACACGTTGCTCTCTTCTCGCAGCTGGACGTGGATAGCACCGCCCGAGGACTTCCGGGGCTACATGGTTGAGGTCTATCGAAGCGAAGAAGACTGTGACAACATCTGCGCCACTATTGGCATCGACGTCAGCAGCGACTGGACACGCTTCCCGCGCTACGGCTTCGTTGCCACCTTCGGCAGCGACAAGACACTGAGCAAGACGAAATCGGAAATGAAGTGGCTCAACCGCTGCCACATCAACGGCGTGCAGTTCCAAGACTGGCATTACTGCCACGACTGGCCTCTTGGCGGCACACGCGAGGACGGACTCTGGACTTCCTACAAAGACATCGCGAACCGCACCATCTACACCTCGGCCATCAAAAACTACATCAGGATGCAGCACGAACGTGGTATGAAGAGCATCTTCTACAACCTTTGCCTCGGTGCACTCGACGGCTGGCAGGAACGCGGCGTAGAAGCTGAGTGGTTCATCTTCAAAGACCAGAACCACACTACGAAAGACAAGCACGACTTGCCCGACTCCTGGAAGAGCGACATCTACCTGCTCAATCCTGCCAATGAGGGATGGCTGGCATACTTGGCAGAGCGTAACGACGAGGTTTATTCCTTTCTCGACTTCGACGGCTACCAAATCGATCAACTCGGCTCGCGCGGCAATGTCTATGACTACAACGGCAACAGTGTCGACCTTCGAAGTGGCTATGCTACCTTCATCAACTACATGAAGAACCGCCACCCCGAAAAGCGGCTCATCATGAATGCTGTCTCGCAGTGGGGAGCTTCGCAGATTGCCGGGACAGGCAAAGTAGACTTTCTTTACAACGAAGTGTGGGGAAACCAGGCCGGCAACAGCCTGACGAGTGGCGAAGGACGCTTCGCGAACATCAAGAACGTCATCGATGAAAACTGCAGCCTCAGCCCGAACCTCCGAACCGTGCTTGCCGCGTATATGAACTACACGAGCGATGGCAAGAACTTCAACACGCCAGGCATCGTCATGGCAGACGCCGTAATGTTTGCCCTCGGCGGCTCACACCTCGAACTTGGCGGCGACCACATGCTATGCCGGGAGTACTTCCCGTACTCGGGCATGAAGTGGCATAGCCAACTCGAGGACTGGATGACGCGCTACTATGACTTCCTCACTGCCTACGAGAACCTGCTGCGTGACAATTGGACGGAGCGGACAAACGTCAAGGCAACATGCTCCGACGTCACTATCAACACTTGGGAGCCGCAAGCCAATCAGGTGACGCTGCTCGCCCGAGAAGTGGACGGCAGGCAAGTCGTCCATCTGCTCAACTTCACACACGACGACTCGGCGACCGACGTTAGCGACGACTACATGCTTTGCTGGCATGATAACGAGGCGAAACGCCCTTGGCCACAACGTTTCGAGAACCTTTCCATCAAGCTGACCGGCTTGACAGGTATGGGGAGATTACGCCGCATATGGGTCGCCTCACCTGATTATTGTGGTGGTGCCATGCAGGAGCTGACGGACTTCAGATACACGTCATCAACCGGCACAGTTTATCTGACTTTGCCTTCCCTGCAGTTCTGGACAATGATTGTTATCGAGCCGGAGACAACGACGAGAGACAACGTCTGTTACGTCCCATCGTCAAACGGCCAGCCACTCGTCCCTGGCACACCAGCGACACTTCATGAGACGTCTAGCAGCACGCGCTTCTGGAGTTTGGAAACCGAAGAAGACGTCTTCAAGGCACATGCTGACATTCCTGCCGGCACGCTGACATTGCAAAGAGAGAACGAAGACGCCATCGTCCTGCCATTAGCAGAAAGCAAAGATTGCTTCTTTACACCTGCAGGCCTTCCTGCTACAAACCGCACTCGAGGCTTGCTCTTCAGCAAAGACAAAAAGGTGCTCCGATAAGGCAATACTTCTCTTATTCTTCATCTTATAAATAAAAATGCATGCTCGGCGTGACATTTTGCCTCTTTGTGTCTATATAAGGTAAAATGACAGACAACGACAACAGCATCATAGAGCGCATACAAGGCGGCGAGACAAGTGAGTTCGCACAGCTGGTAAAGCGTTACGGCCCATCGCTCATGGTGTTCGTCGGACGCATCGTGGGGGTGCAGGAGGACACGGAGGACGTGGTGCAGAACACTTTCGTCGCAGCCTACCAGCACCTGAATGACTACGACCCGCAGAAGGCATCTGTCTCAACGTGGCTTCAACGCATTGCCTATCACGAAGCGCTCTACCATCTGCGGAAGCGAAAACGACAAGTCATGCTGCCGCTTGACATAAGTGATGACGTTCCCGACGAGCTGCCTGAAGACACGACAGCACAGCAACTGGACGAAGCCATACAGCAACTTTCACCCGAAGACCAGATGCTCCTGCAACTCTTCTACTTCGACGGACGCTCGCTAAAAGAGATTGCATACATCACCAACCAGGCGGGCGAAGTCACAGCTCGCGAGGTGTCGCGCCTCAGCAGCCAGCTTCACCGCATACGACAAAGACTCAGAATCATTTTAACACACACATTGAACCATGAATAACAACAACCGCCTGCGCCTGAGCGAAGCGAAGAACCTTTTCCGCCAAGCCCTGCAGCGACAGAACGACCGAGCAGCAGGCATGAAGATGCCCGACGACATGGAGCAAAGGGTGATGGGAAGCCTACGGACCCTCTCTAACTCCCCCTTAAAGGGGGAGAACCAAAGGTCGGCGACCGAAGGAAAAGCCAACTCCCTCCCTAGGGAGGGCTGGGGAGGGTCTTGGAGGTCCAGAGGAGTCTGGGGCCTTATCGCAGCCAGCATTGCATTACTGATAGTCCTACATTATAATACAACAGATCAGCCCGTCGTAGCAGAATTCATTGAACCCGAAAGTCCGCAACTCGTTCCTGAACCTATCGTAGAGGAAAAGCAGGAGCCACAAACTCCGCAACCTCCTGCTCAACCCGTAAGACTCAAAAAGAGAGTCAAAATCCAAGAACCTGTAGAAGAGCCTTTACTGGCAGAAGCAGAAACCGTTGAAGGTACTCCTGTGGAAATGATTTGTCAGGATGTTTTTGGTAATACGAGGGAACTATCAAGTTCTTATGCTACCCAAGCACAGGAAATCCGTCAGCGAGGCGAGCAAGTGATACAATATGTGGCAATGCTCAATCAGCAAATTAAAACGGAACAACATTATATAGAATACTAAACAAAAGAAAATATGAAACGTTTTATCATTATGTCGTTTCTGACACTCAGTCTGATGAATGTATCTGCCCAGAATGCAGGAATACTTGATGACATGTTCAGAAAAATGGAAGCCATCATGCCTAATCAAGTCAGAAAAATTCGGGCGAATTATGGCAAGCATCAGACAGAAACCATCGTGTACGCAAACGCAGGAACTAACGACTTTTGTTCCAAAAGAGTCTGCGGTTGGGAACATGATTACACAGATTCTTTATGGAACGCTCTCTCTGCAGTTCCTGAGGTGGTGACTGGAATGTTGAATTATGAGAAAAAAGAACGTCTGCTGTATTGTGTCCATCATGCTCTCGATTCCATCTCAACCTTGCCCAGTACAGTAGAGAGTTATCATTTCGAGAAGCATCAGTTGGGCATAGATACTGTCCGCTATTCCATCTGCCTGAATCGAGGACCGGAACATCGTATTACGTATGACAGCCTTCTGGATTGCCAGGTTTATAGCCGTGAACTCGGCCCTGAGACCATTACCTTCAATTACGAAACTAATCAAAAGTTTTGCGGCAAACATTTTGAAGGGTGGGGACATATCGAATATTCAAAGGTAGAGCCTCTGCCTGCATCCTTGGTGCCCGCAACCGCGAAGAAGTATGAACCTGTGTGCTTCGACTGGGATCTATACCTGCAAAGCATCATGCCTATTCTTAGTCAGAAGGGAATCAGTCAGCGAAAGTTTAAATGGTCACAGGATGAAGACTTTGCAAGGAAAGTTAAAGATCCAAATATAGATTTGTCCATTTCATACGGGAATAAATTCGATGCGCTTGCAGTAGGCGAGACTAATGGCACTCTCTTCTTCATTCCTTCTGACCAAAAAGCCTTTGCAGAACAGGTACTTAAGGATATTGACGCTGCTACCCTGAAATATGTTCTCCTTCATCCCGAGCAGACGTATGCATATAAGTATAACACATTTTTCAACTCCCCTAACTATTGGCCTCGTTACGATCAGGAGATGATCAGGTCAACAACATTGAACAAGGATGGGATTCAGAACTTCGTTTACATTGGAGCAGATGAAAAGGGTTATTGTTTCCTTCTCCTCAATACCAAAGGTAACTTGTTCTTCCCTAAGGAATTCTCTTCCCTTAAGTTTTTCGTTAACGGAGAAAAAACTTACTTTAAAGGCATGAAGCCAAAGGAAGACAAGAGATAAAGAAATTCTCGTTTTAGAAGTTAATAAATCGGTGCGCCACCCTACTCCTGCGTCGCGAGATGCGGGAGCTGTTTTTTATAGCCCTCACGTGACATCGGTAAACGTCACGTGTGAAGTTGACGAACTTCACACGTGAACTTCGCCAACTTCACGTGTGTTGTTGGCAAACATCACGTGGGTCATAAAAAAACTAGGCGTGCCGTGTTGATAAACAAAGCGTGCCGTGTTTGACAACACGGCACGCTATCTTATCTGAAACCTTATTATTTCCAATAAATATCGGTGAACTCCTTCTTGATGTTCACCTCTTCGAGTTTGAAGTACTTGCGGAAGAGGCTCCATGTTACGTCGAGCATCTCCTCTGTATTGAGGTTGACGTCGATGGCAAGGAGCTTGCTCGAGTAATCCTTCGCAAAGTCAAGGCAACGGTTGTCGTAATCGGTGAGGTCGAAGCCGTTCTCCAGCTTTGTCTTGGCATTTGCCGCGTCTGCATAGAGTCGGATGGCTGCGTTCATGACTTGGCTGTGGTCCTTACGTGTCTTCTTACCAGCGACGAGCTGCTTCAGACGGCTGAGCGAACGGAACGGATCGACGATGACCTTGCCCACATCACTGTCGCGACGCAGGTAGAGCTGACCCTCCGTGATGTAACCCGTGTTATCGGGCACGGCATGCGTAATGTCGCCACCGGACAAGGTTGTCACAGCGATGATGGTAATTGATCCACCACCTGCGCTCTCGGGGAACTGCACAGCCTTCTCGTAGATCTTCGCCAAGTCGGAATAGAGCGAACCGGGCATGGAGTCCTTCGACGGGATTTGGTCCATACGGTTGCTCACGATGGAGAGAGAGTCGGCATAAGACGTCATATCGGTCAGCAGGACAAGAACGGTCTCGTGCTTCTCGACAGCAAAATACTCGGCTGCTGCCAACGCCATATCAGGAATGAGGAGTCGCTCCACGGCAGGGTCCTCGGTGGTGTTGATGAAACTGATGATGCGGTCGAGCGCACCAGCGTTAGCGAAGGTGTTGCGGAAGTAGTAGTAGTCGTCGTTAGTCATACCCATGCCACCAAGAATAATCTTGTCGCACTTTGCACGCATGGCAACGAGGGCCATCACTTCGTTGAACGGCTGGTCGGGGTCAGCGAAGAAGGGAATCTTCTGGCCCGAAACGAGCGTATTGTTGAGGTCAATGCCTGCAATACCTGTGGCGATGAGTTCGCTGGGCTGCTTTCTGCGGACAGGGTTCACAGAGGGTCCGCCAATCTCCACCTCCTTGCCTTCAACCTCTGGACCGCCGTCGATGGGCTGACCGTAAGCGTTGAAGAAGCGTCCTGCCAGCTGGTCGCTGACCTTGAGGGACGGGCTCTTGCCCAAGAATACAACTTCCGCGTTGGTGGGAATGCCGCCAGTTCCTTCGAAGACCTGCAGCGTTACGTCGTCACCAATTATCTTTACCACCTGAGCAAGCTTGCCGTTGATGGTTGCCAACTCATTGTAACCGACACCTTTCGCCTTGAGCGAACAGGTTGCCTTCGTTATCTGGCTAATCTTTGTATATACTTTCTGAAATGCTGTAGCCATGTCTGTTATGCATTAATCATTTCTTCGATTTGCTTGATGTAGTCGTAGTACTGCTCACTCTTATAGAGGGAGTAGTTCATCTGCTTGCACAGGTTGATGAGCTTCTTGAAGTAATCGATGACCTGAAGGAAGGTGTCGAACTTGTAGTCTTCCTTGTCGCAGATCTTCGTAACGAGGTTGAGTATCTCTTCCTGGCGTGCGAGTGGCGTCACAGCGTCAACCTCGTCGAAGGCATCCTGCTGCAGGATGACGTAGTCAATCACCTCGGACTTCCAGAAGGTCACATGATACTCGACAGGCACGCCGTCATCACCAAGGATGTTTATCTGCTCGGCAATCTCCTTACCACGTTGCATGCGGGTCTTCAGGGCAAGCACCTTCGGGATCCACTCCTCGTTGATGTGTCCCTTGATGTACTCTGCGAACTCAGGGTATTCGAGGTATTTGGAGTAAGAGTCAATAGGGTTGACGGCAGGATAGCGCTTCTTGTCGGCACGGTCTTGCTCGAGTGCATAGAAGCAACGGGCAACTTTCTTGGTACTCTCTGTCACTGGCTCCTTCAAGTTACCACCTGCAGGTGACACTGTTCCCAAGAATGTAACGGAACCAACCTCACCGTTATTGAGGTAAACATAACCGGCACGACCGTAGAAGTTACTGATGAGGGCACCGAGGTCCATTGGGAATGCGTCGGGGCCAGGCAGCTCTTCCATACGGTTGGACATCTCGCGAAGAGCCTGTGCCCAACGGGAAGTGGAGTCAGCCATCAGCAGAACACGAAGTCCCATCGAGCGGTAGTACTCTGCCATCGTCATGGCTGTATAGACGGAAGCTTCGCGAGCAGCAACCGGCATGTTAGAGGTGTTGGCAATGATGATGGTACGTTCCATCAGCTTACGGCCTGTGTGAGGATCGACAAGTTCAGGGAACTCAGTGAAGATTTCCACGACCTCGTTGGCACGTTCACCGCAAGCAGCGATAATCACGATGTCTGCTTCTGCCTGCTTCGATATGGCGTGCTGCAAGACAGTCTTACCTGTACCGAACGGTCCGGGGATGAAGCCTGTGCCGCCTTCCACGATGGGGTTGAACGTGTCGATGGTGCGGACGCCTGTCTCAAGCAGTTTGAATGGACGCGGCTTTTCCTTATAATTAGTCATTGCAAACTTCACAGGCCAGTGCTGCACCATATCGACTTTGATGTCGTTGCCTTGCTCGTCGGTCAGGACGGCAATGGTGTCGTGAATCTTGTACTGACCTTTCGCCACGATGCTCTTGACGACAGCAGTGCCTTTCATCTGGAAGGGAGCCATTATCTTCAAGGGCTGATGGTTCTCCTCGACTTTACCAAGCCAGTCGCTTGCCTGCACCTTGTCACCTTCCTTCACGAGAGGTTCGAAGTCCCAAAGTCGTTCGCCATCGAGCGCTTCTGTGTATTCGCCACGCTTCAGGAAGACACCTTCCATCTTGTCGAGGTCGTTCTGAAGTCCGTCATAGTTGTGGCTGAGCATACCAGGGCCGAGCTGTATCTCGAGCATGTGACCTGTGAACTCTGCTTCGGCACCGACCTTCAGGCCACGTGTGCTTTCGAAGACCTGCACATAAACGTCTTGTCCGAGCACCTTGATGACCTCTGCCATCAATCGGTCACCGCCAGTTGTGATGTAGCATATCTCGCCTTGGAGCACGGGACCGTCGACACGGAGCGTCACCATATTGGAGACTACGCCACTTACAATTCCTTTTGTCATATTTTATGTTGTGTTTATATTTGTCTTTGAATAGAGGGGACAACGAACTCTTCGGGGACTTGTGCCTCGCTGCGGAGGTCGTCGATTATCTTCTGGAAAGTTTCCTTGCCCTGCTCGACGTCGAGTTTCGCCCAGCGTTGCTGCATCGCGAGTTTGCAGAGATATGCGAAGACGGCTTCCATGCTGAAAGGTTCGAAGAAGGTACGCTCATCTAACCATATCCATTTGAAGGCGTCTATCATCTTCTCTTTGCGGACGGGGTCTGTCTCCTCGACAATCTTCATAAGCTGTGGGATGTAGTCGAGCTCATGGGAAAGATTGAAGTCTTTAGTCTTGTTCTCGCGTATCATCTCCTGCACCTCGCCTTCTCCTTTGATGAAATCACCGACGCTCCAGCCCTGGGCGCGTGCCAGCATAGCCGTGAGGATGTTGGTGATGTCGAGGTTGAGCTTGTACCAACGGCGCATCATACGGTTTGGGCAGGTCTGGATAGCGTAGTCAAGGAACTGGAAAGCCATCTCGTCCTCGGGGAAGTAGCCTGCCTTGTCCTTATTGAAAGCATATTCACGCGCAAAGATACTCATGAAGGCAGGGTAACGGTGCACGTTGAAGTTGATTTCTCTAGCACTGGTGATGAGGTCGCGAAGCTGCTCGAGCGAGAGGTTGCCCCACTGGTCGATGCTTGCTTCGGGATTCTTGAGGAGCTTGACAAGGTTGACGCAGTCGAATTGCAGGAAGAAGTAGTAGAGCAGCTTCTTGTCCTGCGGGGTGAGCACTTCTTCGCACTGCTCCCTCATCTCCTCGATGCTGAGGCCCGGCTTCGCGTCCTTGAGGTCGATGTCCGGCAAGCCGGCTATCATGCAATAGTAATTTGCCATCAGCCTTTATACTAGAAGAGCATGTCCACGAGCTGTGGACGCAGGAAGTTCTTGAAGTATGTTTCGAACTCTTCTTTTCCGAAGTTCACTTTGTAGCTGCCGTCGGCGGGAGCGATGGTGAAGAGTGTGTCCTTGCCGTTCACCTTGTTGATGGTGACGCCTTTGTCGAGCAGCGCCTTTGCCTTGGCTGCGAAGTAAGCCTTCAGGCTCTCTGCTTCGCTGCTGGAGATGACGATGGGTTCGTTGGCGCTCCACTTCTCTGCGAGGGCAACAGCGAACTGCCCGAGGAAGTCGGGACTTGCGGTGAGTCCAGCAACAGCTTCCTTAACAACGCCATCGGTGATCACGTTTGTCACTTCGCTCTTGAGCGCGCTGAGTGCCTGGCCTGTGTACATCTTGAGCTCGTTACGAGTGTTGGCATCTGTTTCGGCAGCTTTCTTCTGTGCCTGAGCTGTGATGTCCTGTGCCTGCTGACGGGCTTCCTGCAGAATCTTCTCTGCTTGCTGCTTTGCCTCAGCAATGATGCGGTCGGCTTCAGCCTGTCCTTTCTCCACGCCTTCGCGAAGGAGCTTTTCAGTGAGTTCTTGTATCTTTTCCATTATCTAATATGTGTATTTGTGCATTTTACGGCGCGAAGATACGAAATTCCTTTGGGATTTCAATGCTTCCGACAAAAAAAAATGCCCTATCCTTCATTATCTGAACGGAAAGGGCATATGGCGAATGCTACTTTAATAGACGCCGACTTCTGCGAGGGCTAGTTTGCCGTGATGCCGCTTGATGGTGATGCGCACTTTTTCTACCTTGACGGGCGAGAAGCGGTGTTGCTTGACGCGGCATTCGGGAGCAAGTCCTTCGAAGATGGTGTGCCAGCGTTTGCCTTTTTTATATTCGAGTTTGTATGTCTGAATGCTGCCCTTCGTCTCCTCGACGATAGTGACGAGCGAGATGCGCTTTTTGCCCTTGAGATCTACTTCCCACCAGGGCTCTTCGACGGTTGGGTGTGAAGTCCAGGCGGACGAGAAGTCATCGTCGTTGGCGAAGTCGCCTATGCCATAGTCATTGCTCCAGCTGTATTCCGTCGGTTTTTGCTTGGCAATGTTCTGCCGCGTGATTGGGGCATCGCATTCGGGGAGGGGCTTCGTGGGGCCTTCGTGCTTCCAGATCTTTCCTATGCGGCGGAGTGCCTCCACGGCGTTGTCGTCCATTCTGCCTTCGCGATTGGGAGCTACGTTGAGGATGAAGTTGCAGTAGGCCTCGTTGTAGGGACGTATGTTTTCCTCGACGAGCCAGCGGACATCCTTGAGCCTGTCTGTCGGCATCGATTCCTTCCAGAACCAAGTGCGCTGTATGCTGAGGCAGGCCAGGGCGGGCAAGCGGTTCTCGCTGGTGCTGATCTTTTGCCCTGCGCCCTGCTCATACGATTTGATGTCGGTATAGAAGAGTGCTTCGCGCGGGTACTTGGCAGCGTTGAGGTCCATGAGGAGGCAGTTTGGCTGGAGGCTCTTGACGTAGTCGTAAATCTCGGGGAAGGAGATTTCGTCGTAAGAGATGCGCGACCAGGGCGCATCCCAGCCGTCGATGATGAGCGCCGTGATGTCGCCGTAGTTCGTGAGAAGCTCCTTGAGCTGCGCCTTGATGAACTTCGTGTGCTCGGGCTTGATGTGTCCGGGGCGGATGCGGTGGTGGGTGTCGAGGATGCTGAAGTAGAGCATGACGGCAAGCCCTTCCTGACGGAAAGCATCGACATATTGGCGGACGACATCGACGTGGGCGGGCGACTGCATGGAGTTGTAGTCGGTGGTCTGCGTATCCCAGATGCAGAAGCCGCTGTGGTGCTTGGTGGTGAGGCAGCCGTAGGTCATGCCGGCAGCCTTGGCGGCCTGTGCCCACTGGCGGCAGTCGAGGCGCGTCGGTGCGAAGGCAGAGACGGGCATGTCGGGATCGGGCCAGTCCTCAATGGAATACGTGGGCATGTTGTAGTGGATGAACATACCGAAGCGGAGATCGACGAAGGCTTGTTGCAGTTCACGCAATGACTTCTGCTGAGCGGCAGCAGAGAACAGGGCTGCCAGCAAAAGGACAGAAAGAAGGGAGAGTCGTTTCATAGAGTTTTTGATAGGGTTAATGAGCTTGGTAGGATTAAGGTGGTCCACAGGGGGGCTGAAAAATCCCCGCAGGCGGCGTTTTAATTTCCGCGTGCGGCGATGGCAATCCCCGCGTGCGGCGTTGGCAATCTCCGCGTGCGGCGTTTGAAACGCCGCCTGCGGCATTTAAAATAAGGGCGTGCTCTTATCGCTATAAAAGCACACCCTTATAATATGTTTACCACATGGTCCGAGGGTTCGTGACTTACCAGATATCCTCAGGACGCTCGGGGCTGTCGTAGATTTCCTTCGGGCAATACTCGAAGTAGTCGAGGTAGAGCTCGGGACGTGAGAGGTCGGGCTGCACGGACTTGAAGCGGACGTAGTAGGTCTCGCTCGGGTCGAGCGTCTGGCGCACGATGATATGTCGGCTGCAATTGCTCTTGGCGCGTGCTGTCGTCGAGTTCATCTCAGTCTCGTGGCGCGTTGCCTTCATCAAGCCGTGGTTACGGAGTTTGTGGTCGATGTCGATGATTTCGTCCTCTTCCTTGCCGTTGTCCTGAAGGTCGCCCCATGTGGCGCCCTCGCCGAAGAAGTCGTAGACATTCTTTGTCATGTTGATAGGAATACCGGCTACAGGCAGATTGTTGGGATTGCTGCCGAAGTAAACCTGCACGATGCCTCGGGCTGCAGTGGCAAGCAGCTTGTAGCGGAACTCGTACGTATTGCGCTTCGGAACAGGCGGCAGGCGGAACATGATGTCGAACTGGCCGAACGCCTTGTCCTCGTCTCCGCTATAGTTAGCCCAGGCCGTCTTGTAGCCGTTGTAGTGAATGAAATGCGTCTCTTCGTTCATGACCCTCATGTTGTCGAAATAATTGTATCTGTTATAGAGAGACACGAAGACATGCTGCCACTTACCCAGCGGACTGTCGGCACGGCGGATGCCATTGGTGATAGCCTCGGGGAAGAGAGCAAAGAGGTCGAAACGGATGCGCTCCTTGCCAAGGTCGTCGCGAAGGACGTCGGTATAGGCAAGCGGCTTGTCGATGGGATAGATGCAAGCATTGACGATGTCGGAAACAACAGCCATCTCGCTGTTCGTCCCAATAAGAATACCACGTTTGTCGGGAGCGCAGTAGCTCTCGTGACCGTCCTCGGTGATGCCGTTGTTCCTCTCGGGGAATGTGTTGAGATAAATGCCTTGGCTCTCCGGACTCTCGTAAATCTTGATGAGACGGTCGCCGCCGAACACAGGATACCACTCCATCACAGGAATCGTGTACTTCGAGGGACTGCTGTAGCTGTAGCCCAGTTCGTTGCAATGGTGCACAAGCTTGTTGGCAGGAATCCTCATGGGCAGAACGTGATATGCCACCCACTGATAGAGCATATTCTTGGGCGAACGGTAGTCGGAATTGACAACATAACCGCCGTCGGTGTAGAACATATTATTAGCTGCAATCCAGTTCTGCAACTTCTCCACAGCATCGTTCTCAGCAGGGTTGATGCCCTGAGACATCCAGAAATCGTCCGTCTCGCAGAAGAGCGTGAAGCCATACTTACGATGTTCGGGAGCATGGGCATCCGGGTCGCCCGCCGTAGCAGACATGTCGCCGCCACCCTTCGACTGGTAGTCCTTCATGTCGAGGTTCTCACCCTCGGCTTGATACAAGGCCTCGTAAGCCTCATCACGTACAGCACTCAGTGTGTCCATGAAACCGCAAGCCTGCAATGCCTTTGCAAACATCAGATAGCCCTCGCGCTTCTCGTCGAGAATAATCTGAAGATAGCGGGCACATGACTCGTCCTTAGGAGCAATAACCTTATGAAGTTTGTGAAGGACGCCGTTGATGACGGGAATGTCACAGTTGACTGGATCGATGGGGCATTCCTTGTCGAGGAAGATGGTGTCGCCTTTGGCCTGACTGACCGTCAGCTTGTGGTCGTATATATTAGGCAGAGGGAACTCTGCATTCGTTTTTCCGTTTGCAATGGTGGTAATCACATCGATTGTGTATCGCTGTGACTCCATGTCACCGCCATCGATGACAGTGTTCTGTACGACTACCTTACGTACAGAGTCGAGCTTCCTTTCATCTGTAAACGCATCCCATGAAGGTTCACTGATCAAACCCTGCTCGACAAGATTCTCCAAGTAGTCGTTAATCGCCTTATTGGTGAGGGCGAAGCATGTATAGTTACCACGCGCCGTCAAGAGCTGGTAAACGGAGGACCTACTCCTTCCACTCACGGGCACCAACTTCGTCAACTCCAGATACTGGGAATAATCAGGGTGTGCTTCAAGATAGCTGGCAACAGTGTATTCCGTGAAAACATAACGCGCAGAGGTATCGATGTCCTCCGTGCATGAACATATAATAAAGAATAATGTAGTAAGTGAAAGAATGAGCTTCCTCATTGTTGTGTGTTGTTTGTTATTTGCTTAATTTAAGATATTCTCTTGGTCAGGCACAAGGCCTGACCAAGAGAATTAAGAGAGTTTTCTGAGGATATTATTCCTGTTCCTGAGATGCCATAACGGTCAAAACGTAGGTAACGTCAGCGATATCAACGATGCCGTCGCCATTGACGTCAGCAGCAGGATCCTTTGCTGTACCAGCCATGTCGGTGAGAATGTACGTTACGTCAGCAATATCAACGATACCGTCGGCGTTTGTATCGCCATCAACACCATTGAGAGGCACGCCACCAGCTGCCTTCATCTCTGCCATAGTGATGAAGCGGAACTTGCCAACAAGAAGTTCAAGCTGATCTTCTGCAGTTACATCATTGCTGATGTACCAACGGATACCATGATCGGTAGCTGTACCAAGACCGAGTTCCTTAATACCCTTCGTCACCTTGATGTAAGCAGTTGCCCATACAGGGTCTGCACTAGAATCATCGTAAGTTGCAGCCAATGTACCGAGGATCTCCTTCGGATTAGTCGCCAAGCCTGGAGTATTGTACAGAACCTGACCGCCACTGATTGCACTGGTAGATGCATAGTCAAAGGCAATAATTACCTCGTCCTCTTCAATAGGCTCATAGATGTTCTTCAAGTCAAGCCATGGCTTTGTACCTGCTGTGCTGATAACAAATATGAAGGGATCAGTCTCTTCGGGCTCAATGACAGAATTGCTCTTGCCTGTAATATCGAGATAGTCGGGGAACGCAGCATAGAGTTCTGCCTTTGCAGTCAAAGCTGCTTCTGCATTATCATACAGACCGGTGCCAGGAAGAGCACCCTCAATGTTTGCTACCAACTTTCCTCTTACATCATAAACAGCTTCTTCTGCATCACCATCGAAGTCATGGTCAATCCACTTAGCATAAACCTTAGCTGTTGCCTCGAAGAGAGCAGCGTATGCCTTCTTAGTGTTGTAGATAGACTCCATGATTTCACCGATAGCCTTCAAATTGTCGAAGGTGAAGGGCTCAGCATTGAGGTTCTCTTCAAGAGCTGCCTTTTCACTAGCTGCGAAGTTAGGCATGCTTGCATAATCCTCTTCGTTGTCCAGATCAGAGTCAAAGACATGATAAGCTTCTGTCAGGCCTTCGTAACGCGCCTGAGCACCTTCCCATGCTTCAGCAAGTGCCTCATCAGCATTCTCGCCAAGATAAACGAGACCGAAGTTACCAACGGCAGCCCACTCGTCGCCCTGAGTGCCTTCGTTCTTCACGCCAATCGTCAGATTGCCGTCTGTTACCTTAGCAACCAAAGTAATTGCATAGCGACCTTGAGCAAACGCATAAGCTGCACCTTCACTGCCCCAGATACCCCAGCCGAGAACTTCAGAAGAGTCGGCATTGTAGATCTTGTGGTCGGCAATAGTGCCACGCCATGCATCAAGCGAGTCAACAGCGCCTTCAAGGATTACCGGGAAGTAGGTCTGTACATCGTTAGCATAAGCCATAGCAGCGTAGTTGTAGCTCAGCATCTTCGCGTCACCGTTAGCGCGATATGCCGCGTTAAGAGTTACCTTATAGTAACCGTTCTTCAGATCCTTGAGAGTCTGGTTGACGTCGAATGTCTTGTTCTCGTTAACGAACTCAGCAGCGAAGATTTCGTTGTCGGCGGAACTTGTGCCAGTGCGATAGATGACACCGTTCCAGCCTTCTGCTTCGAGGTCGCCCTTCTTGCCAGGTTGCTGAGGATCGCCAGCCTTCTTGAAGGTCGGGTTCACGATGAGGCAGGTGATGTCAGCACCTTCGCCATAACCAGCAGCAACAGCAGCGACTCTGAGTTCTTCGAGGAAGTCAATCTGAGCCTGCAGGATGCTGTCGTTCAGGACATGATTCTCGATGATGTAAGCAACGTTACCATATTCGAATTCGTCAGTGGGCTCAGCGGCATCCTCAGCGAGGTAGCTCAGGAGGGTTGTCTTAGCATCACTGTCGGAGAGGCCTTCTGCCTCAGTTGCATACGCTTCAGCATTCTCTGCGAACTTAGCGTAGAGAGCGTCACTTGCCTCGATGGCAGCGCGGAGCGTCTCGAGCTTGTAGTTCACACGGAAGAGAGCCTCCATGTTAGTGCACTCGTCGATTTCGGGAACAGTTGCGTGGTACTCGTCGATAAGAGCCTGGTCTGCTACATACTCGTCGGTATCGAAGGCATTAGCGTTAGCAGTGTACTCGTCCTTGATTTCCTCAAACTCTTCGGGAGTACCGAAGTGGAGTTCGTTCATCTGAATCTGAGAACCTTCGTAAGCCTTCGTAACGACTACCTTATAATATGTATATTCTTCAGTTGTCTCTGTGCTGAAGCCGAAGTAAGAAGGTTCAGCATCTACGGGATGCAGGCGGTCCTGACCGGTGTTCTCCTTGTTGTCGATAAGAACCCAACCTTCAGCGTCCTTAGTAGCGTCGGCGTCGCCATCGAAGTTAGCGCCGTAGATGTACCAAGAGCCCCAGTTACGCATCCAATACTGACGTGCGTCATTACCTGTTGTAAGGGTGTAGAAGAACGGGTTGGTCTTGTTGAGGGTACGGAAGATGATGTAGGTGTTGCCGCCTTCGTCAGCATTACCGCCCCACTTGGTTGCCCTTACAGTATTGCCTTCTGCGTCTGTAGTGTTCAGAGCGATGCCGTCAATAAGGTGACCATAGAAGCCATCACCGAACTGTGATACGGTGTGACCGCCGAGGAGGATGTATACACCATCGCTTGCAGCATTGATCATGTTCTGGATGTAACCAATCTCACCGCTGGGCAGGATTTCAGTTCTGCCTGTTTCCTTACCATCGTTATCATATTGGATATCCCAATCGGCTGCAGTACCGATAGCATCATTGTCGAGGCTGAGGTTCTCCATGATGTAGTCATGAGTACCATTGATGTACATGCTGTTGGGAGCGATGTTCTCTGATGTATAACCATCGAACCAAGCCTGGAGGTCTTCAGATGCAGCACCTGCGCCCTGGAGCTCGCTATACCAGTTCTCGTACTCATTGTACTTATCATTGGAGATAGCAATCAGGTTCTGCAGGTCAACCAATTCGTTCTTGAGTCTCATCAGGTCAGGAGCGAAACCGGTTGTTTGCATTTCCTCGTACTTTTCAGCAAAGGCATCAGTGTAGCCCTTGTAAGCAGGATTCTCCAGAGGATCGTAGTCAGCGAATTCTTCCACGAAGCCTGGGCGAACCACTTCAAGGTCGGCCTGGTTGTAGAATGTGAATTCGTTCATCTGCATACCGCCGTTGTGGAATACCTGAATCTTGAAGTGTGTGTAAGGAATTGTGCAGCCGATAGAGAGGTTGATGTAGCTCTCGAAGAGGCTAGTGGTTCTGAGGACGTCAGTTCCTACGTTTGTCTTCTCGTCGATGAGTACCCATTCTTCAGAGTCCTTGGTTGCCTGCTCATCGTTCTCGAAGTTAGCAGCCCAAATCTTCCAAGTGTGCCAGTTACGATCGGTGTACGTACCTGTATCGCCACCTGTTACGAGACCGTAGAAAGAGGGCTTGATAGGCACTGCTACACTCTCGTCGTTTGCATCCTTTGTTCTGAAGATGATGAAGCGGTCGCCCGAAGTTGCAGTACCCCACTTGGTGCTTTCCGTACCATTAATACCTGACTTACCGTCGATCAACTCTGCAGGACTTTCGGTTGGCTGCCAGTTATCTGTTGTTCCGCTGATGAACTTATAACCTATCTGACCGATGGGTTCGCCCACGTCCTTGACATTTGCCAGGAGATAAGCAGAGAAGCGCTTGGCTTCTGCCGATGCTTCCTCGCCAGTGAGGTGGCGGTTGGCCTTGATGTAAGCGAAGTTACCTACGGGATAGTCATCGTTGGGTTCGATGATGTCCGTTTCGCTGATCCATCCTGTGACGTAAGAAATTGCAGCATCCTTTACGTTGTCGTCAGCCAGCTGGGTAGCACCACTGTTGCGAGCGCTAACGAGTTCTGCATAGAGGTTCTTAGAAGCATTGATTTGGGCAACCAATGCATCTGCCTGAGCAGTCAGCTGACTCAGAGTGATGGGGTCTGGGCATGATTCGATGTTTGCCATGAGCACTGCCATCTGGTCGTAGAGAGCTGCCTGAGCAAAGTCCTCAGCATTGTAGCGCTGTGCAGTAGTGTCGTGGAGAGTGTTGACATCGAGAATGAATACGAATTCGTCGCCCAAAGTGAACTCAGACATCTGCATGAGGCCGCTGGTAACGCACTCGTCAATCTCAATCTTGAAATACCTGTAGGCTGTGGTATTTTCCTCGGAAAGTGTAAAGAATGCCTGAGCATAGTTCTCAGCAGGAAGCTGGTTCAACTCTGTGCCGGCCTGAACTCCCTCCTTGTTGTCGATGAGAACCCATCCATCGGCATCGCGAGACACATTGGCATCGGCTGTGGCATTCATGCCATAGATGCGCCACTTCTTCCAGTTACGACCAGAACTGGTCTTTGTGTCGTTGCCGGTAATCATAGAGTAGTAGGTAGGAGCTATAGAACGGGAAGCCTTGAAGACAATCCATGCGCCATTGGTTGTCTGACCTTCCTGCGTCCTGTTCGTGAAGCCGGTGCACCACTTGTTGCTGAGGTTGCCATCGATGAGGTTGGCTATGCCTTCACCACTATTGCCGGCGGGGCTACCGCTTAAGAGGAAATAGCTGACAGGCTCGTCGGTGGCTGTTTCTTGATTGGCAAGATCGGTGAGGTACTGCTGGAAGTCACCATAGGTGCCGAGACCCCATTCTGCCATCTGCAGATAGGTGTCGGCATCAGCGACACTCTTTGTGATCTCAATCCAGAAGTACTGGAATGATTCTGTGCCAGCGTAGTCGAACTCGAGGGTGGTTGGCGTGAAGTTGGCAGCCGGCAGCGGCTCGTCCTCTTTGTCGTCGAGGAGTGTCCAGCCAGTGGCACCAGGGTCATCGAGGTCGCCGCGCACTGCATCGGCATCAGCCTCGAAGTTGCCGCCGAAGATCTTCCACGAAGCCCAGTTACGACCCGAATTGCTTCCGGTGTCGTTTGCTGTGACAAGGAAGTAATACTCGGGCGTCACAGGACTTTCTGCCTTCACGATGATCCACATTTTGTTGGCAGAGTTGTCGGTGTTGATGGGCCATGAATCATCGTCGCTGAGGCTAGCATCGAACCAGCCGCCCCACTTGGTGTTGATGTTCCTGTCCACCAACTTGTCGTAGGTCTCTTTGCCACCAGGTTCAGACTGACCGTAGGAGAGCATTCCGTCCACAGCCGTGAGAGCCACATAGCCTCCTGTGTAGGTCTGCGACCAAGCGCTCTGAACCGCCATCATCATCATGAGGAGGCAGCACCAAAGAGCGCGTGAAGATGTAAACAATTTCTTCATTTTGTTTGGTTTTAGAAGTTAATAAATTGGGTTATCTGTTTGCTTATTTTTTCTTGTTTTTACGTCGCTTTTCTCGTGCGCAAGTGCGCATATAGCACCTTGCAACAGGCAAAGTTAAGGTTTTTCGTTCACTTTTTTGCTTTCCTTGACATAAAAAAACACACTTTTTAAGGTTTTTTAACGCCATCGGGTTAGTCTTTCGCCTAAAGGGGAGTTTTCAAACGCCGCACGCGGGGATTGCAAACGCCGCACGCGGAAATGGCAAACGCCGCACGCGGGGATTGTAAATTCCGCGTGCGGCGTTTTTGGGGATCGTCTGGGGAGATTGCTTGAAAGGCGCTCCCAGAGCCGCTTAGGGGTTCATTGAATTGATGAGTTCGACGAGGTCCTGAGCGTTGACCTTTCCGTCGCCGTTGAGGTCGGCTGCTTCGGGCACAAAATTCTCGACTTCAAGACCCACGATGTGACGCCTCATAGCCTCGTAGTCGAGGGCATTTATCTCGCCGTCGCCATTCACGTCGCCGGGGATGACGGGCTGCGGTGAAGTGAAGTAGAAGTCGTAGGGCGTATAGTTTGTGGCGCCGAGGGTTGTGTCGTTCTCGCGCCTGTCGAGGAGCTCCCATACGCTGTCGTCGGGCTCGATGCTCTTTGTGTTGCTTCCGAAGAGCGACCAGGTGACGGGATTGCGTCCGGGATAAGTCTGTGTGTCTGCAGCTGTCGTGATGCGATAACCTGAGAGCTCGACAGGCTCGGCTGTCTCCATACATATATATAATGTATTGCTCGGGTCGAACGCTGCGCAGTATTTCGTATAGATGTCGTCGTCGAAGAGATCGGCGTGATCGTGATCCTTGATGTAGGTGCCTGTACCGTAGTAGAAGGTGAGCGGCGTCACCTCGTTTCCATCGAGGTCGAGGAGGTCGAACTCGCAGAATTGTATCGTCGGGCCATTGGCAATTTCCTCGATGGCGAGCAGATAGTACTGGTGCCCCTTGATGATCTTGGGTGCATGGGGAATGAGGAAGTCGTAGGCCGTGTAGTTTGTGGCCTCCATAGTCCAGTCGTCATTACGCTCGTCGATGAGCGTCCAGCCCGTGTCGTTAGGGTCGGTCAGCTGGGTGTTGCTGCCGTAAAGCTTCCACGAGCTGGGGTTTCGGTCGGGACAATCGCCCGTATCGTTGGCAGTATAAATGCGGTATCCGTAAGGATCGACTTCAGCGCCTGCGTCGAAGAGGAAGTAGGAATTGCCGTCGAAAGGCCCGCAGTACTTCGTATAGACAGAGCCGTCGGCCGAGTTGTCCCAGTCCTCGTTCCAATAGCCCTCAGGGCCTCCGGCGTAGGCATAGAGGTCGCTCACTTCGTCGAGCTGCTCGTCGAGAAGGTCGAACTCCGAGAACTGCAAAGTGCCGGAGTCGCCACCCTGCACCCTCGTCACGACGAGGTTGTAGTAGCGGTACTTCGCAGCCTCGCCGGCGAAGTTGGTGTATTGTCCAGCGCTCTCATAGACTTTGCCGCTCGCCTTGTTGAGCACAGGTGTGGGGTCGACGGGTTTACCGTTGTCGAGGTTTTGGCGCCATCTGTCGCGCTCGCCGTCGTTGTTAAGGTGATAGCAGAGCTCGCCGTTAGCGACCTGCGCGGGCGTCATGCGGTTGGTCAATGCAGAACCATACCTGTAGTCCCAGCAATTGTTGACGACTGTACCCTTCTCGCCAAAGACGAACTCCTTGCCCTCCGTTGCGCCAGTTATGGTACCTGTGTTGTAGGAGTTCTCGATGTTCACCCTGCCGGCAGAAGGTCCGACGATGGCTGCGGCATTTGCCGGAGCCGTAACATTGCCCGTGTTGCAGCAATCGGAAACTTTGATGATTGCCAGCAGACGGCCGTAGGCTGCGATGCCGGCAGCGACGCCTTCGGAAGCTGTAACATTGCCATGGTTCTCGACGCCCGAGATGTTGATGGTGTTGTTCTGCGCATAGCCGACAAGCATGCCGACGTACGACGTGCCCTCTGCGCTGCAACTCTCATCGAAGACTATGTCCTTCAGCGTACAGCCACTCACGTAACCAAAAAGGCCAACGGCCTCAGTGCCACTGACATGGAGACCGCTTATGGTGTGTCCTTTGCCGTCGAACGAGCCCGCAAACTTCTTCTTCGAAGTGCCGATGGGCTGAAAGTCGTCGCAGAAGTCCGTCATGTCGATGTCGGCAACAAGCGCTGCCTGTGCATCCGTCTCGCCACTCTCGTTGACTATCTGGCTGAACGTACAGAGGTCGAGAGCTGAACCAATCTGATAGACACCACCCACCTGGCGAAGTGTTCCGTAGGACAGCATCGCATCCATCCAAGCTACACGGTCGTGGACAAAGTCACGGACACGGTCCACCTCGGCTTCCCACGAACCAGGCACCCGAGGGTTGAGCGAAAGCCACTGGTTCAGGTAAGGCCAACGATAGAAGTTGAGGGTGGCAGAAGCGCGTATCTCGTTACGGAGCGAATCGACGTCGGCAGCAAGGTCATCGGGCTCGAAGTTGCCTTTCTTGCGCAACCTTGCCCACATCTCCTGCAACTGAGCAAAGAACGAAGGTTCGGAAAGGACACGCGTCAGGAACTGGTCCCAGTGACCTGTCGAGCAACGCTTTTTGTAAGTCCAATCCATGTATTCATTGGCAGGATATGTCGTCTCGTCATTCTCGAGGGCGAGGTCAGCATCCCAAATTGGGCCAGTGTAGAAATGGTCATCGCCTCGCTCCTTGTACTTGAAGACCTGACATATCATATCGGTATTGCCATTGAACTCGCTCGCGATGAACCACGAGAAGAACGACTCGAGGTCGAAGACAGAGGGCAGCCCGTTCTCTTTATCTGCATAGTTTGAACTGTAGGCTACGTCCTCCATCGCGTTCCAAGTATTCTCTATGTACTGGAACTGCTTGGGCTGCAGCACGTCTTCGTCAGGCTCGTGAATGGAAAGCTTATTGCCTTTACCTGATAGGAAATGATTTTCTTCCTGATCATAGTAGTTATCCAACTCAATGAAGTAACCGCCGGTGATGAACTCGTCGTCCAGGTCGTCGGCAGTCATCTCGGTGATGTCGATGCGGTTGGCATCCACAGAGACAGCGTCGGCCAAGGTATAGGTGCCATGGTAATCGCCGTTGACAACAAGGTCAACCACTTGGCTCCATGGCGTCCAGGTTCTTTCGACACGCTTTGACACAGTCCACGCCACAGGATTACGCATGAGCGTCTTGTCGCGATAACTGTTGATGAGAACCCACTTCTTTGCCTTGGCAGGTGATTCGTTCTTACCTCCTCGCATCACGTGGTGGCTCTTGCCGTCGTTGTACTTCATGCGGAACGCCTTGTTCTCGTGCGAAGAGGAGTAATTGCCACGGACACGGAACAGGATGGGATACTCCTGGACGCGTGTGCCTTCATCATAGATAAGTACTGACTGCGACTCAAAGTCTTGGCCTTTCACGGTCGGAAGGATGTTGTTCTGCACATGCACGCTGAGTGTCGGCAGGTTTGTAATCTGATAAAACTGGCTGTCGTCGCCTTCTCCCGCATGACCGTAAAATTTGAGTTCCGCTATGTTACAATAAGAACCCGCGCTGCCCACGTAGCGGACATATCGAAAGCCGCGACTTACGTTGATGTCTGCTCTTGCCTCTGTTCCGTTGTTCGGTTTAGAGCTGATGAGGTAAAGGGGTATGGCATCCATGAAGTCGGGACTATTGGCTCCCTCGAAAAGGCTGAGCAGCATGCGGTCGGCGCCTTGACTGCCCGGCGCTGGCGTATAGCTGACGCGGGTGATGACGTGGGGCTCGCCGAGGTCAAGGCCCACCCACTGCATCTTGTCTGCATTGGTGCTGTAATACGTCGAATTATTCCCGTCGAAAGCCAGAGCGGCCTTTGCTTCAGCGCCGGAGAAAATCAGCGAGCCTTCGAGAAGTTGGTCAACGGATGCATCGTAGGCAAACGCTGTGCCCGCAACAAGCATCAGAAAAAGCAGGACAGCAAGCCTGCGGCATATTGGCTTTATCATTTTCTTATTCAGAATTCAGTCATTAACATATTGATCAATGTCACCACATCCTGCGCATTGACCTTTTCGTCCATATTGAGGTCGGCAGCTTCGAAGACAAACTTATCCACCGGCTTGCCGATAATGTGGCGTTTTAAGACAACTAGGTCGACATCGTCCACTAGGCCGTCGCCATTCACGTCACCAGGTATGATAAGCTCTGGAATGAAGAAGTCGTACGGCGTGTAGTTCGTGGCACCGAGTGTCGTGTCGTTCTCACGATGGTCGAGAAGGGTCCAAACAGCATCGTTGGGTATTTCGCTTTGTGTATTGCTGCCGAAGAGCGACCATGTGACAGGGTTGCGTCCCGGGTTTCCCTTGGTGTCGTTGGCTGTCGTGAAACGGTAGCCCGATGGCTGCACCTGCCGGCCTGCATCGACATAGAGATACAAGGTGTTGGCAGACGAGAAGGGACCGCAGTACTTCGTATAGACATTCTGGTCGAAGAGGTTCTCCTGAACTTCGTCGCTATAGAACGAACCTGTATAGGCATAAAGCGTGAGCGGTTCTATTTCGTTACCGTCCTCATCGAGAATGTCAATCTCGGAGAGCTGTATTGCAGTGCCGCTGCTTATCTTCTGGATGGCGAACTGATAGTAGCGGTAGCCGGGCTGCCTTTCCACAACTGTAATGGTGCAGGTGTCGCGAAGGCTGTTGTCATCGACAGCCGATACGATAATGTCTGCTGTGCCGACGGATCGTGCCACGACGAGTCCGCTGTTGTTGACCATTGCGACAGATGGATTGGTTGTTGTCCACTGGAGTTCAAGCCCTTGCAGCGTGCTGGGCGTAAAGTTGACGTGCAACTGCTGTTTTTCGCCACGCATAATGGTTGCTGTCTGCTCGCTGAGTGTAAGTGCCTTTATCGGGTCGGAGATATAGAAATCGTAGGGCGTATAGTTGGTTGCCTGAAGCGTCTGATCGTCCTCGCGCTCCTCGATGAGTTCCCACCCTGGGTCGTCTGGGTCATAGAGCTGTGTGTTGCTGCCATAGAGTGCCCATGAAGACGGATTGCGCCCTGGCTGGTTTCCTGTATCGTTGGCTGTATAGATGCGATAGCCGCATAGTTCGACGGTACGTGTAGCGTCGAAGAGGAAGTAGGCATAGCCGCGGAAAGAGTTGTTGCAGTACTTGGTGTTGACGCTGTTGTCTGCGGCATTCTCCCAGTTCTCGTGGCCGATGCTGGATTCCGTTCCGTCATAGATGTATAGGTCCTCAACCTCATTGCCTTTCTCGTCGAGGATGTCGAACTCGGAGAACTGGATGCAACCATTGGTGCCGCCCCGCAACTTTGTCACGACAAGGTTGTAGTATCGGTACATCGGAGGGTTGGGATTGTAGTTCGTATAGCCACCATCCTTTTCGTAAACAACACCGCCTTTGTTTCTGAGCACGGGGAAAGAATCATGCGGTTTGCCGTTGTCGATGTTCTGATGCCAGATATTGCTGCCCGCACCCGAGTTGATTTGATAACAAAGGTAGCCGTTATCGACTTGCTCAGCTGTCATGTTGTTGACTTGCTGAGAAGAGAGGTCCCAGCAGTTGTCGATGGACACGCCTCTTGTGCCGTAAGCGAACTCTTTGAGTTCTGTAGCGCCAGTCACGGTGCCGACGTTGTAGCTATTCGTCACAGTGATGTACCCGCCCGACGAGCCGACGAGTGCACCTGCACCGCTGGCAGCCGTGATGTTGCCCGTGTTGCTGCAATTCGTTATGACAACGGAATTGGCATATCCCACGATGCCGCCAGCCGAACTGCCTGAAGCAGTAACGGTGCCGTGGTTCTCGATACCGCTGATGTTCGCTGTGCCGTTATAGGCATAGCCCACGAGCATAGCAACTCTGTTTGTGCCTGCGACGGAACACGTCTCATCGAAAATAATGTTGCTCAGGCTGCAATTACCGGTATAGCCGAAGAGGCCGGCGTTGTTGCCTGCAGCGATGTGAAGATTGCGAATGACGTGTCCTTTGCCGTCAAAGCTGCCGGTAAAGTTCTTAGACAGTGTGCCGATTGGCTGGAACGCTTCGTTGCTGTTCGACATATCGATGTCGGCAACGAGCACTGCCTCAGCATCTGTCTCGCCTCCCTCGTTGACCATCTGACTGAAGGTACACAGGTCCATGCCCGAGGCAATCTGATAGATACCGTCCACTTGACGCACTCGTCCGTACGAGAGCATCTCGTCCATCCATGCTACACGATTATAAACGAAGTCACGGACACGGTCCACTTCCTCTTCCCACGAGCCCGGAACGAGGGGGTTGAGCGATAGGGATTGTGTAAGGTAAGGCCAACGATAGAAGTTGAGGGTGGCAGAAGCGCGTATCTCGTTACGGAGCGAATCAACGTCGGCTGCCACATCATCGGGCTCGAAGTTGCCTTTTTTGCGAAGCATTGCCCATATCTCCTGCAACTGCGCGAAAACAGACGGGTCGGAGAGAATACGGCTGACGAACTGCCCATACTGCCCCGTCTGACGCACTTTATAGGTCCAGTCCATGCGCTCGTTGGCAGGATAGGTCGTGATGTCGTTCTCGAGGGCAAGGTCGGCATCCCAGATAGGACCGGTGTAGAAGTGGTCGTCCATGCGCTCCTTATAGAGGAAGACTTGACAAATCATGTCTGTGTTGCCGTTGAACTCACTCACGAGAAACCACTTGAGGAACGTTTCCATGTCGAGGACTGAGCGCTGCCCTGTCTGCCAGTCGGTATAGTTTGCGCCAAAGACGATGTCCTCCATATCGTTCCAATAGTCCCTGATGTAAATGAACTGCTCCGACTGCATGATGTCTTCGTCGGGCTCGTGCACCGACATCGTGTTGCCGTGCGTAGAAAGAAAATGGTAAGGTTCGCGACCGTAGTTATTGTCTGCCTCAACCAGATAGCCACCCGTGATGAAATCATCGTCGGTGTCTGTTTCGGTCATTTCCGTGATGTCAATGCGATTAGCATCCACAGAGACAGCATCGGCCAAGGTGTACGTGCCGCGGTAATCGCCATTGACGAGGAGGTCAACAACCTGGCTCCATGGTGTGAAATCCCTTTCTGCACGCTTCGACATGGCCCAGGCTACAGGGTTGCGCATCAGCGTCTTGTCGCGATAGCTGTTGATGAGCACCCACTTCTTTGCCTTGGCGGGCGACTCGTTCTGTCCACCGCGCATCACGTGATGGCTCTTGCCGTCGTTGTACTTCATGCGGAAGGCCTTGTTCTCGTGCGTCGCCGAGTAGTTGCCACGGACACGGAACAGGATAGGATACTCCTGGACACGTGTCCCCCCGTCGTAGATGAGCACTGACTGCGACTCGAAGTCTTCACCACGATTGGTCGGCAGGATGTTGTTCTCGACGTGAATGCTGAGCGTCGGCAGGTTGGTGATCTGATAGAACTGGCTGTCGTCGCCCTCACCCTGATGACCGTAGAACTTCAGCTCGGCGACGTAGCAGTATGAACCCGAGCCGCCCACATAACGGACATAGCGGAAACCGCGACTGACATTCACGTCCGCCACTGTCGCTGTGCCGCTGGCCGGCGTCTCACTGATGAAATAGAGAGGCATGGCATCCATGAAGTCGGGGCTGTTCGCACCCTCAAAGAGACCGAGCAACATGCGGTCAGCACCCTGACTGCTTGGAGAGGGCGTAAAGCTGACGCGCGTGATGACACAAGGCTCTCCCAAGTCGAGGCCAACCCACTGCAAATCGCTCGTGCTCGTGTTGTAGTATGTCGAAACATCATTGTCAAAAGCCAAAGCTGCCTTAGTCGCAGAGCCGGAACACATCACCGCACCTTCCAGCAGATGGTCGGTGGCAGGACTGTAGGCATAGCAGACAGCAGACAGCAGACAACAGACAACGAACAACAGTCTTTTCATATACGCGCGCATTTATGCAAGTTAAGCGGGTGCAAAGATAATGATTTTTTCAATAGGTTGTTCCGGCAGCGCGTTTTTTTTGACAAAAATGGCGAAAAATGCAACTTGGCACAGGGAGATTGAAAACGCCGCGTGCGGAGATTGCAATCCCCGCGTGCGGCGTTTGACATTTCCGCGTGCGGCGTTTGACATTTCCGCAGGCGGCGTTTTGGCTCGCAAAATACGACCTGAAAATCAGCGACTTGCTAAATCGTCTTTCCTTCTCTGTATTGTTGGGGCGAAACGCCTGTCTGCTGACGGAAAAAGCGACCAAAATGCGACTGGTTTTTGAACCCCATCAGAGCGGCTATCTGCTTGACGCTCTTACTGCTGTCGCGGAGGCTGATTTGAGCGGAACGCACGATTTCATCGCTAATTAGCTGATTCGCCGTCTTTCCCGTGAGGCGCTTGCAAACACTCGAGAAGTACTTTGGCGTGATATTGAACAGGCTTGCGTACTCGTTGACATTGAGATAGGGCTGGGCGGGATCGTGAAGGTGCTGCATGAACTGCCTGAGGATGTTCTCGCCCGAGCTGTAAGTCTGGCGCAGGAGCTGCTCGTCCTGGAACTTGTTCAGATCGTGCAGATCGTAAGCCATTGAAGCAAAAAGCAGACGCAGACGAAGTTCCTTGTGCGGCGTGTCCGGGCAAGAAAGATGGTTCTGCAAGAGATCGAAGTACAAACGGTAGCGTTTCACCGCCAACTCATCGGCATGAAAAATCTGGTGTGAGGTGGAGAACATCGAATAAGTCCACTCCATGCGAATCATCTGCGAGAGCTGAGCGACATACTCCGGCGAGAGGAAAAGCAGCAAAGCGTTGAAGTCCATGCTCATCATGCTCTTTTCGAAGATGTTGCGCGGCTTGCAGGTGATGACGTCGCCCGTCGTCAACTGATACGTTCTGTCGTCAACAGAAATCTGCGCCTGTCCGTGCGTCACGACGGCAACCAAAAACCCTTCTACAAGAACTTCAGCGATGTTGCGATTGCGCACCTCTTCGAAATCGTTGAATATGGCAATGTGATCGTTCCAGTGGAATTTGAGCTTACTATCCACGATAGCCTGAAAGTCGAGTTTCTCCACGATATTAATGTTTGTTGGTTATTGTTTTTAATTCATTGAGGCCTTTTTGTACCTTTTGTGAGTACAAAGGTAAGACTTTTCTTTCAAAAACAGTATCCCTTTTGCCGCCTTTTTGTTCTTTTTCTCCTCGCGAGGGCAACTTTGTGGAGAAATAGGACAACCTTTGCGCCTTAACATTATATATTATGTGCGCAAAAAGTTGTTACTTTGCGCTGCAAAAAACGCACACACACAACACAATGAATAAACTTAACTGTTTCGCCGTACTTGCAGCCGCCATGATGTTGGCCAACTGCGGAAAGAGCGAGAAGAGCTATCAAGTAGAGCCATTGAAAGTCACCACAGAGACGGTCAGCGAAGGCGCAGCCTCCGTCAGGAAACACTATGTGGGCAAAGTGGAAGAGGACAGCAGCACGCCTGTCAGCTTCACCGGCATGGGCACCGTCAATCGTGTCTATGTACAGGAAGGGCAGTACGTTCGGCAAGGTCAGCTCATTGCCGAGATGGATCCGACCCAGTGCGAAAACACTCGTCAGGCGGCAAAGGCAACACTCGACCAGGCTCTCGATGCACAGGAACGCATGCAGGCTCTGCACGAATCGCAAGCTATTCCGGACATCGACTGGGTGAACGTCCAGACAAAAGTCCGCCAGGCACAGTCAAGTCTCGACATGGCAAACAAGGCCATCAAGGATTGCCGATTGCTTGCGCCGTGCAGCGGCATCGTCGGCAAAAAGCAGATGGAGAACGGCATGACCGCACTGCCCTCACAACCCGTCTGCACGATTCTCAACATTGCGAAGGTGAAGGTAAAAGTTTCCGTTCCTGAAAAGGAGATTGCGGCGTTCAACCCCATGCAGAACAGAGGCAAGGGCGTCACAGTATCGGCAGAGGCTCTTGGCGGCAAGACCTTCCGCAGCAACCACTTCATTCGCGACGTGCAGGGAGATGTCATGACGCATACCTACGATGTACGCTTCACAGTACTAAACCCTGGCTTGGAACTGCTTCCAGGCATGGTGGTGAACGTCACGACAGACGCCGACGACACAGAGACGTTGGTGACCGTTCCCGTTCGCAGCATCCAACAAAGTGCCGACGGCAAGCAGTTCGTGTGGCTCGCAAAGAACGGCAAAGCAACGCGCCAGCCTGTTGAAGTCGGTCAGACAGAAGGCGACCGCATCGTCATCCTCACTGGACTGACAGAAGGCGACAAGGTCATAATCGAAGGATACCAAAAGGTCAGCGAAGGAAGCCAAGTTAAGTAAACAGAACTATGGAACAGAGAAAACAGAGTGTTCTGATGCGACACTGGTCTGCCTGGCCTCTCAAGAACTGGGGCATCACAGCCCTTATCACCGCAATTCTGCTTGCCTTCGGCTTCTACGGGCTTGTGCAAATGTCGAAGGACGAGTTCCCTCCTTTCACAATCCGAATGGGCGTCGTGGTCGCAGTCATGCCTGGAGCAACAAGCGAAGAAATCGAGGCTCAGGTTGCCCGACCTTTGGAACGTTACATCTTCACTTTCAAAGAAGTAGACCGGGCGAAGACAACAACGCAAAGCATGAGCGGCATGTGCTTTATGAAAGTCTATTTCGACCCACGCCTCACGAACCTCGCACCAATTTGGAACAAGGTGAAACACGGCGTGAATGCATACAAAAGCCAATTGCCGAGCGGCGTCGTTGCCCTTATTGTGAAGGACGATTTCGGCAATGCTTCGGCTCTGCTCATTACCCTTGAGAGCAACGAACGTTCCTACCGCGAACTTCAGCAGTACAGCGACGAGCTGGCGGACCGTTTGCGCCGCGTCAAGAGCGTCAGCAACGTACAGCAATTTGGTGAGAAGAAGGAGCAGATAAGCATCTATGTTGACCGCGAGCGCCTTGCCGCATACGGCATCGGTCAGGCAGCCCTAATGAATGCCCTGTCGAACGAAGGCTTTACGACTATGAGCGGCGGCGTGAGCTCTTCCTCTACCAACATTCCTTTGCATCTCGCCACGACACGCCACTCGGAGCAGGAGGTCATGGACTATATAATCTACAGTGGCGTCAACGGACAAGTCGTTCGGGTTCGAGACATAGCCGATGTGAAGCGTGAATACGACACAAGCGACAGCTACATCGAAAGCAACGGCAAGCGTTGTGTCCTCTTGTCACTCGAAATGACCGAGGGCAACAACATCGTCCATTATGGCGAGGAAGTCAACAAAGTTATCGAGCAGTTCCGCCAGGAGTACCTGCCGGCCGATGTCGACGTGCTTCGCATCACCGACCAGCCCAAAGTTGTGGAGGCAAGCGTCAAGGATTTCCTCATCAACCTAATCGAGTCGATGGCGGTCATCATCCTTGTCATGATGCTACTCTTCCCTTTGCGCAGCGCCATTGTGGCTGCCATCACCATACCGCTCTCGACGTTCATCAGCGTAGGCATCATGTACATTTTGGGCATTCCGCTGAACATCATCACGCTGGCCTCGCTTATCGTGGTACTGGGCATGATTGTGGACAACAGCATCGTGGTCATCGACGGCTACCTCGAATACCTTGGGAACGGCATGGACAGGAAAGAGGCAGCCATCATGTCGGTCAAGCAATATTTCATGCCGATGCTGTTGGCTACGGTCTGCATCTGTGCCATCTTCTACCCGATTCTCTTCACGATGACGGGTGAGGCGGGCGACGTCATCGGCTTCTTCCCTGCCACCATCACCATTTGCCTGATGGTCAGCCTTATTGTGGCTGCCTGCATCATTCCTGCCCTTAACGTACGCCTTATCAAGAAAGTGCAGGAGAGAAAGCCTGGCAAACGCGACATCACGGAGCGCGTGCAGTTCTACTACTTCAAAGCATTAAGGTGGACCTTCAAGCATCCGTGGCTCACGATATGCAGCAGCGTTGTGCTTGTCGTCCTTACATCCCTCATCTTCCCTACGCTTAAGCTCAGGCAGTTCCCCTTCGCCGACCGCAACCAGTTTGCCTGCGAGGTCTATCTGCCACAAGGAGCTGGTCTGGACGAGACGCGGGCCATCACCGAAGCCCTGCGCGACTCGCTGTCGAAGGACGAGCGCGTGACGAGCGTTACGACCTTCATTGGCTGCAGCTCGCCCCGCTTCATGACATGTTACGAGCCGCAACTGGGTGGTAAGAACTTCGCGCAGCTCATCATCAACACGAAGGACATTAAGACGACCTTCGAGATGTTGAACGAATATGCGCCCCGCCTGAGCAACTTCTGGCCGGGGGCATACGTGCGCTTCAAGCAGATGGACTATTTGCCCGTGCCGACCTACGAATACCGCTTCTATGGCAATGATTTGGACAGCATCGAGCTGGCTGCCGAGCGGCTTATGGCGAGGTTGCGCCAGATGCCCGAGCTGGAATGGGTCCATACCGACTACGACCAGCCTTCGCCCGTCATTGACATTACCCTCGACCCCACAACAGCACCACAACTCGGCATCACCCGCACGCTGGCTGAGCTGCAGCTCGCTTTGCAGACGGGCAAGACACAAGTCGCAACAATCTGGGAGGGCAATTACGAAGTGCCCGTCGTGCTTCGCGACAAGCAAGCGGAGCAGATGCAAGTGAGCGATGTGGAAAACCTCTATCTCACACCGATGGCGCAGCCCCTCAGCAGTGTTCCTTTGCGACAAGTAGCAGAGATTCAGACACGTTGGCTGCCAACAAATATTATCCATCGCAACGGCGAACGCTGCATCACGGTAACCGCCGAGAACAAGCGGGGAGTGCTGGCAGCCAAGGTGCAGAAAAACATCCAGAACATCCTCGAGAACAACTTCCCCCTGCCCAGAGGTGTTCGTGCCGAGATTGGCGGCGAACCCGAGAAGAACCTTGAGACCGTACCCGAGGTGGCATGGGGCATCGGCATTGCCCTTGTCATCATCTTCTTCTTCCTGCTTTTCAACTTCCGCCGCTTCGGCTTGACCGGCATCTGTATGGCGAGCATCCTGCTTTCCGTGCCAGGTGCCATGATAGGCTTGGGCATTGCCAACATCACGCTCGGTCTGACCAGCCTCTTCGGCTTCATTACGCTGATGGGCATCATCATGCGCAACGAGATTCTCATCTTCGAACACGCTGACCAGAAGATAGCCGAAGGCATGACGGTACACGACGCAGCCTTCGACGCCGGACGCCGACGCATGGTACCCATCTTCCTGACCACAGCCACGACGGCCGTCGGCGTGATTCCCATGATATTGGGCAAGTCGTCGTTCTGGATGCCGGTCGGCATCACCATCTTCGCCGGAGGCATTGGTACACTCGTACTCGTGGTGACCGTTCTGCCCGTCGTCTATTGGAAGCTCATGAAGAACAAAATATAAAACGCCCCACAAGGGCATCAAAATCCCCGCGTGCGGCGATGGCAATCTCCGCGTGCGGGGATTGCAATTTCCGCGTGCGGCGTTTTTAATCCCCGCACGCGGCGTTTTTTCCCCTTTTTCGGCATATCATTAGGAAGGGAACAAAAAAAATCGTACCTTTGCACAGCATAACCAATTATTTAGCTTTATGAAAAGACTGTCTATCCGACTGCTGACTACAACAATGTTCAGTGTTGCCTTCTTCTTCCTGTCTAATATTGCAAAGGCAGAAGAAGTCTATCGCGACAATCATGTTCGCTTCACCCTCATCGACGAAGGCACAATACGCCTCGAATACGCTCCCGACGGTAAGTTCGTGGACAACAAGAGTTTTGTGGCTGTCATCCGCCAATATGGCAATGTGCCTCACAAGGCCTCGACGGGTGGCAGCAAGGTCACTATTACCACAAGCAAGTTCAAACTCACCTACAAGAAAGACGGGGCTCCGCTCAGCGCGAAGAACCTCACCATCACCTCCGCCAAGGGGCTCGGCACGCAGTTCGCCTGGTCGCCCGGCACAAAGCAGAAAGGCAACCTGAAGGGAACCTATCGCACCCTTGACGGCTACGACGGCAACATGTACCAGTACAGCAACCCCAAGCACGAGATGCCCCTCGAGGACGGCTTGCTGGCTACGGACGGCTGGACGCTCATCGACGATTCCAAGAACTACATCTTCGACGGCGCGACAGACTGGGACTGGGTGGCTGAGCGAAAGAGTGCGGAAGGTGCGCAGGACTGGTATTTCATGGCCTACGGGCACGACTACAAAGGTGCCTTGAAGAGCTTCACGAAGTTTGCCGGCAAGATGCCTCTGCCTCCCCGATACACTTTCGGCTACTGGTGGAGCCGCTATTGGACATACAGCGACAAGGACCTGCGCGACCTCATCAGCAACTTCCATCGCCTCGACTTGCCGCTCGACGTGATCGTCATCGACATGGACTGGCACCCCAACACCAAGGAAACTGGCGGCGGCTGGACCGGCTGGGACTGGAACGAGAGCATCTTCCCCGACTACAGGAAGTTCCTCGCCTACCTCGACGAGCAGGGCGTGAAGACCACGATGAACCTGCACCCTGCCGACGGCGTGCGTCCCTACGAGAAGAAGTACAACGAGTTCATGCAACGCTACGGAAAGAACGACGGCAAGACCTACGAGTGGATGGGAAGCGACAAGAAATATGTGAAGGCACTCTTCGACACCTATCTGCACCAGTACATGGATGAGGGCGTCGATTTCTGGTGGCTCGACTGGCAGCAGTGGGAGAAAGACCGCACGTTGAAAGACCTCGACAACGTCTTCTGGTGCAACTACATCTGGTTCTCCGACATGGAAAAGAACGGCACGAAGCGCCCCCTGCTCTACCATCGTTGGGGCGGCCTCGGCAACCACCGCTATCAGATTGGCTTCTCGGGCGACTCATACGCCACATGGGAAAGCCTCCGCTTCCTGCCCTACTTCAACAGCACCTCGTCCAACGTGCTCTATGGCTACTGGAGCCACGACATAGGCGGACATCAGGTGAAGAGATTCGGCATGGGTGTGGACACAGAACTCTATACCCGCGCCATGCAGATGGGACAATACCTGCCCATCCTCCGCAGCCACAGCGCAAAAGACGCCAGCCTCAACAAAGAGCCCTGGGCCTTCGACGAAGCAACTCAGCGCCGCCTCACAAATGTCATCAACGGACGCTATGCCCTCATACCTTATATATATACTATGGCACGCACGGCATACGAGACCGGCGTCTCGCTCTGCCGACCGATGTACTACGACTACCCCGAAGCAAAAGAAGCCTACGAGGTGAAGGAACAATACATGTTCGGCGACAAGATGCTCATCGCGCCAGTCACCACAGAAGTCGGCAAAGAGAGCGGCATGGCCTCCGTGAAGGCCTGGTTGCCCGAAGGCGAGTGGCTGGAATACGAGACCGGCACGATGCTCAAGGGCGGACAGAGCGTAGAAAGACTATTCTCGATGGATGAGTATCCCGTCTATGTCAAGGCCGGGAGCATCCTTCCCTACTACGGCAAGGTCAGGAACGTGAGCGGTACGGACCTGCCCGTCATCGTGCGCGTCTTCCCTGGAGGCGACAAGGACGAGTTCACGCTCTATGAGGATAACGGCGAGGACAAGAACTATGTCAATGAATACGCCACTACGCCCCTCTCCTACCAGCGTAACGGCAACCAACTCACCGTAACCATCGGTCAGCGCAAAGGCAACTACAAGGACATGCCGGCACGTCGCGACTACACCCTCGCTCTGCCCTGCCAGAAGGCGCCTCAAAGTGTGAACATCGATGGCAAGAAGGCCGACTTCACCTACGACGGTCTGAACCTCGAAGCAAGCATCGCTTTGGGCAGCATCGATTGCAGCAAGGGCGCCACCATCGAAGTGACATTCCCCTCTGCCGACTATGCTGTTGCAGATGGCGAGAAAGGCAAGTTCTATCGCATACAGCATGCTGTGCAGGACTTCAAGCGGCACGACGCCAACATGGTCTATACCGAGGACTTCGGCTTCCTCGAGGCTGCGCCGCTGCGTCTCTACTATCATCCTGAGCAGCAGGAAGAGACACTCGACCGCTTCCGCCAGCTCTACAAGAAGTTGCCAGTTGTGCTCGTCGAAGAGATGGGAAAGAATCAGAACTTCGACCGCTTCCTTCGCCAAGTGGGCGAGGACGGCAAGATGCTCTGTGAAGTGTCGCCCGAGGCCTTCGGCACCGCAGCCGGCACTGGCTTCGACACCCGTTACTTCCCCAACAAAAAGCTCGAGGGCGAAGCAAAAGCTACAGGGCATCTGGAGAAAATTGACTTCTTCATCGGCGGTGTTCCTACGCAGGGCATCCCCGAAAACTATTGGAGCATGATTGCCGAGAGCACTTTCACTGCGCCCGAAACTGGCGACGTGATGTTCATCATGACAGGCGATGATGCATATCGCCTCATCATCGACGGCAAGGAGCTCTTCAGCGATTGGGGCGATCACGCAGAGACTACTCGCAATGCCACCATCCCCGTCGAAAAAGGCAAGAAGTACAGCGTCCGCATCGAGTACTACGACAATGAGTACAATGCCATTCTGAGAATGCAGACGTTGCTTATCAGACAATAAAAAACACTCCTCCTAATGAAAAAACGCTTATTCCTTCTGGCAGCGCTACTGCTCACGGCCTTTTCCTTCACCCATGCCGTGCTCAAGGAGAAAGACTTGGCACGCACCTTAGGTGTGCTCAAAGCTGAGTTGCAGACTACTTACGAGATGCAGCAAGCCTTTATGCAGAGCTACGAGCAACAAGGCATGCAGCAGCACCAGCAATTGGTCTGGTACATGCATCAATGTGAGCAGATCGGGCTGATGCTTTACTCGCAGTCAACAGAGAACACCTTCGACATGGCGTATGCCTGTCAGCAAGCATCCAATCTGCGGCGCGACCTCGACAACCGCAATAGCAAGATGCGGCAATATGACAAGATTATTGCCCGCATCAAGCAGGAGATTGAGCGAACTGATTACCTCATCCGTTCGCTGAAACGCATGCCGCCAGTCATCGATGCAGACAGCATTCTCACCGCCAGCGACAGCATCCTGCTGCAAGCCATCGACTCGCTGGAGAGCAAGAAGGACTCGCTGCTCGTAGCACGCAATTCGATGGACGAGGAAGAAGTGGAAGCCATCGAAGAAGCAAATGAAGACGAGATACCTGAAGAAGAAGACGGCATCGAACCGCTCTACCTAACCAGAGCCCAACAGCAGAACCGCAATGCTTGTCTGCTGTTTGCCGACACAATACGGAACAACATGCAGCACTTCCTTGAGAGCCTCGAGGCGGAGAATGCGTACTATCAGAGTGTGCGGGAAAAGGTTCTGGAACTCGACAAGTATGCGCAGAGCAGGTACAAGCTGTTGCAGGACAACATCTTCCGCAACGGCGGCGCGAACTATTTCCGCATCCTCGCATCGCTTCCTATGCAGATTATGATGGCGAAGTCAACAATCGACATGCGTTACAAGCCTTTTGAGGGACACAGCCAGCTATACTCCGAATGGCGAGGGGCAACGGTTCTCTTCATCAGTATCTTCCTCGTCTTATACCTTGCATTATCGCTCGGCATCAGCTATATCGTGTTGCGTTGGCTTTTGCCGAAGAAATGGCGTGGCGAAGGCTTCAAGGAGAAGAGACGAATGCTCATTTTTGTGGTCGGCATTGCTCTCTTTGCCATCATCGTAATGATCGTAAGGGCATCCGTAGAGCGCAACTTCATACAGATGGGCACAGGTCTCATCATTAACATTGCCTGGTTGCTCGAGGCCATCTTCCTGAGCTTATATGTCCGCCTGAAGAGCAACCAGATGCGACACGCTGCCATCATCTACACACCGTTGATGCTGCTGGCGTTCATCGTCATTCTGTTCCGCATCGTGCTCATCCCGAATGCTTTGGTTAATCTCATTTTCCCTCCTGTCCTGCTCATCTTTGCCATTTGGCAATATATCGTGGCGAAGCGGCACAGGCAATACCTTCCTTTGCTCGACAAGGTTTACACCCACATCACGACTGCAGCCATGATATTCTCCTGTGTTGCTGCTTGGATTGGCTACACGCTGCTTGCCGTGCAAGTCATGATATGGTGGACGTTCCAGTTGGCAGCCATCATGACCATTACCTTCATCTACGACCTCACGAAGATGTACGAGGCGCGTTACCTGATGAAGCACCTGACCTCCGATGTCACCAGCGACGTCGAGAAGGTTTCCCTGATGAAGCGTGTGAAAAAGGGCGAATTCATCGACAAAACTTGGCTCTACGACTTCTTCTGTCGCACTATCGTGCCCATCTTGGCAGTCCTCTCTGTGCTTGTCAGCATCTATTGGGCTGCGCAAGTTTTCGAGATGACGAGCCTTTGCCGAAAAATCTTCTTGCGCGACATAGTGAACCAAACGAATCTTATTCGCATCTCGCTCTTCCGAGTCTGTATGGCGGCGGCGCTATTCTTCATCTTTCGATACATTAACTATGCCCTGCGAAGCTTCTACCTGCATTTCCGGAAGCGCTACAGCGAGACTGGCGAGTCAATCAACAAGACGCTTGCCCGCAACGTCATCGGCATCGTCAACTGGGGTCTCTTCATCATCATCGTGCTGGTTATATTCCAAGTGCCGAAGGACGGCATCAGCATTGTCAGCGCCGGCCTGGCCACAGGTCTGGGCTTTGCCATGCAGAGCATTCTGGAGAACTTCATCTACGGCATCAGCCTGATGTCGGGACGCATCCATGTGGGCGACTACATCGAGTGCGACGGCATTGCGGGCAGGGTGGAGAGCATCACCTATCAGAGCACGCAGATTACCACGAACGACGGCAGCGTTATCGCCTTCCTCAACAGCGCCTTGTTCAGCAAGAACTTCAAGAACATGACGCGCAACCACCGCTACGAGCTCATCAAGGTGCCGGTGGGTGTTGCTTACGGAACAGACGTCGAACAGGTAAGGCAGCTCCTCGTTGAAGCACTTCAGCCACTCTGCCACGAAGAAAATGCTGCCGGACAGCCGCTCACGGACACCAACATCCCGGTCAGCGTCGCCTTCAGCGATTTCGGTGAGAGCAGCGTGGACCTGAAAGTCTGCATCTGGATGCTCGTAGAGGAGAAACTCGCCGTCACGGCACGCGTCAAGGAGATTATCTACAACACGCTCAACAAGAACGGCATCGAAATACCCTTCCCGCAGCGTGACGTTCACCTCAAAGGGGGCGTTTAAAACGCCGCACGCGGCGATGGCAATTTCCGCGTGCGGCGATGGCAATCCCCGCACGCGGCGTTTGAAATCCCCCTGTACGACGTTTTATCTCATACAATGTTAAATAATAGAAAAACTTGCTTGGAAATTTGGCAGTTCACAAAATAAATCGTAGTTTTGCAGAAGAAAATTGCAAAAAACAACAAATCAACTCATAAATTATAGACTTATGAAACACATTACACTTCTTTTGATGGCCGTTGCCACCATTTGCACAAGTGCCTTCGCACAGCCCAGGCCTAAGTATGTCTATACCAGCAGTACTACTCTCAACGTCGAGGCTCTGCAGAACCAAGCTCAGCCCGTCGTCCTCAACCGCACTCTTCTCGCAGGCTACAACACCATCTGCCTGCCCATGAGCCTCAGCGCAGAACAGCTTCAGGCTGCTGCCAAAGACGTTCAGGTAGAGCGCCTCGAAATGATCCGTCAGGAAGGTAACACCCTGAACCTGTACTTCCTCGACTGCACAAACGAGGGCATCGAGGCTGGCAAGCCCTACCTCATCTTCTCTCCCACCATTCAGTCGCTCCGTGCCAACACAGAGAACGCATCTGGCGTAAGCACAGAACTCAAGAGCATCACAAAGAGCGACGGCGCTGGCAACACAGTGACATTCGGCAGCTCTTGGGAAGCTGTACAAGTGGAAGGACGCTACGGCATACCCGCTCAGCAGGAAACCTACATCCTCGAAAGCATCCTGATCCGCACCGAAGGCGACAAGACATTCCTGCCCACACGCTGCGGCTTCACTTGGGACCAGCAGACAAGCGACGCTACTGAGCTCGAAATCAAGCACGTCACCAGCCTCGACGACATCGAGACAAGCATCGAGAAGCTTCAGGCTTCCAACGCTACCGTCGACGTTTACAATGCTCAGGGCACACTCGTACTCTCTCAGACAAACATCGATGCAGCAAAGAAGAGCCTGCCTCAGGGCATCTACGTTGTCAAGGGACAAAAATTCGCAGTTAAGTAACATATTTCGTTTTCATAGTTGAAAGGGCGGGAGGCTTAGGCTTCCTGCTCTTTTTTTGTCCGCTTTTGTCATGTTCTTGGCAGAATGACACGTTTTGGCACGCCCTTTGTATGATTGTTGGTGAGACATAGTAACTCTTAAACTCGAAACTTAAACAAATAAATACAATTATGGGAAAGATTATTGGAATTGACTTGGGTACCACAAACTCGTGCGTATCCGTATTCGAGGGCAACGAGCCCGTAGTTATCGCCAACAGCGAAGGCAAGCGTACAACCCCTTCCGTAGTGGCATTCGTCGATGGCGGCGAGCGTAAGGTAGGCGATCCTGCCAAGCGTCAGGCCATCACCAACCCGAAGAAGACCATCTTCAGCATCAAGCGCTTCATGGGCGAGACATACGACCAAGTGCAAAAGGAAATCGCACGCGTACCTTATTCCGTAGTACGTGGCGACAACAACACTCCCCGCGTTGACATCGACGGCCGTCAGTACACGCCTCAGGAAATCAGTGCCATGATTCTTCAGAAGATGAAGAAGACCGCTGAGGATTACCTCGGACAGGAAGTGACAGAAGCAGTCATCACCGTTCCGGCCTACTTCTCTGACTCACAACGTCAGGCCACAAAGGAAGCCGGACAGATTGCTGGTCTCGACGTGAAACGTATCGTCAACGAACCCACCGCAGCCGCACTGGCTTATGGCGTTGACAAGGCAAACAAGGACATGAAGATTGCCGTCTTCGACCTTGGCGGCGGCACATTCGATATCTCTATCCTTGAGTTCGGTAGCGGCGTCTTCGAAGTGCTCTCCACCAATGGTGACACGCATCTGGGCGGCGATGACTTCGACCAAGTTATCATCGATTGGCTGGCAGGCGAGTTCAAGGCAGAGGAAGGCATCGACCTGAAGCAAGACCCGATGGCGCTGCAACGCCTGAAGGAAGCTGCAGAAAAAGCAAAGATAGAGCTTTCAAGCAGCACCACGACAGAAATCAATCTGCCCTACATCACAGCCGTTGGCGGTGTGCCCAAACACCTCGTCAAGAGCCTCACTCGCGCTAAGTTCGAGCAACTCGCCGACAGCCTCATCCAAGCTTGTAAGGTGCCTTGCCAGAAGGCTATGCAGGACGCAGGTCTTACCAACAGCGACATCAACGAGGTCATCCTCGTGGGCGGCTCCACACGTATCCCCGCTGTGCAGAAGCTCGTGGCTGACTTCTTCGGCAAAGAGCCCAGCAAGGGCGTGAACCCCGACGAAGTAGTTGCCATCGGCGCAAGCATTCAGGGCGCTGTCCTGACAGGTGATAAGAGCGACATCGTACTGCTCGACGTGACTCCTCTTTCCATGGGTATCGAGACGATGGGCGGCGTGATGACGCGCCTCATCGAAGCCAACTCGACCATCCCTTGCAAGAAGAGCGAGATCTTCTCTACAGCAGCCGACAACCAGACGGCCGTCACCATCCACGTCCTTCAAGGCGAGCGTCCTATGGCAAGCCAGAACAAGAGCGTCGGCCAGTTCAACCTCGACGGCATCGCACCCGCTCGTCGTGGCGTGCCTCAGATTGAGGTAACCTTCGACATCGATGCCAACGGTATCCTCAACGTGAGCGCGAAGGACAAGGCTACAGGCAAGGAGCAGCACATCACGATTACTGCTTCCAGCGGCCTCAGCAAGGAAGAAATCGAGCGCATGAAGGCCGAGGCAGAAGCAAACGCAGAAGCCGATAAGAAGGAACGTGAGAAGGTCGACAAACTGAATCAGGCCGACTCGATGATCTTCCAGACCGAGAACATGCTCAAGGAAAGCGGTGACAAGATTCCTGCAGACATTAAAGGCGAAGTCGAAGCTGCTGTTGCAAAGCTCAAGACAGCTCATCAGGCACAAGACCTCGCAGCTATCGACACTGCCATGAACGAACTGCAGACCGCTGCCGGCAAGATGTATCAGGCTCAGCAGCAGGCAGGTCCTCAGCCCGGCCCTGACATGAACAGCGGCTTCACCGGCAACACTGGCGGCAACACTGGCGGCAACAACCAGCAAGGCCCCGACATTCAGGACGCCGACTTCGAGGAGGTCAAATAAGCAACATCAAATCTATTAATAAGGAATTCCGCGTAGGCAATGCTTACGCGGAATTTTTTGTATCTTGGCTTGCCAACGTAACCGGCCAGACTGAGGGCATCTGCAAAATTGCCATGTAGAAACGCCTCCTGCACGCAGTCTATAAGTTCCACAAAACGCCTAAGAAGAGGGACAGAAACAGGTCGCGTCACTAGACATCATATAATTGCTGGCGAAGCACGGCTAATTTAAAACTATTCGCTATCTTTGTCTCGGATTTACCACGACAAAACAGCTTTCACATGAAGAAGATTCTTACTTGCCTGCTGGCCACATTGGGCTTCACGGCAGCCTGCGCTCAGCTGAATTACGAGGTTGACGAGTTCCAGACGAAGGGGCGCGACAATGGTTATATCCTCACCCTCGACGGCCTGCGAATCTACATCGCTGGCGACACGGAGGACATTCCCGAGATGAAGAACATTAAGGACATCGACATAGCGTTCCTGCCCTGCAACCAACCTTACACGATGACAACGGAGCAAGTGGTCAAGGCCGCTAAAATCATCAAGCCGAAGGTGCTTTTCCCCTACCACTACGGGCAGACAGACGTCTCGAATCTCCCTGCAGAACTGAAGTCCGAGGGCATCGACGTCAGAATCCGCCACTACGAATGATGTCGGCTGAAACACGCTTTATTGCCAAACACTCGCAGATGAAACGCAGGAGCAATCTCGCATAGATTCCTTAATAATCCTTAAAAGTTCACCCTCCAGGTTATATAAAACTGTTCGTGAAGGGTATTAATAGTGATAAGAATTAAGAATTATGAAAAAGGTTTCTTTAATGACATTGCTCGCAGCCCTTTGTTTGGCAGGCTGCGTAGAGACAGAGACAAGGACATCGACCGAGATAAAGGTTGTGGGAGAATTGGGCGAGCCCAAGCCCATCTACCTCAACACTTTCGGCAAGCTAAGTCCTATTCAGCAAGCACAAAGTGTCGAAGACAGTATCGTCACATTTGTACTTGATACGACAGAGGCATTTGTCGTCGTGATTGACCGCTGCATCGACAAAAGCAGCCCCTTGGTTTGTTCCGTTATTGCCGACGGTACGCCTATCGAGGTAACCATAAAGGATGGCATAGGCGAAATAACAAAAGGCTCCGAGCAAAACATGAAACTGGCCGAGGCTCGCAGCAAGATGAGAGACATGGAAAGCAAAAAAGACGACCTCAGGAAGGAGTACAGGGCTTTGCGCGAAAAGTATGGCGAGGATATTCCCGAAGTGGCGGAAGCCGATGCAGACAGGCGTTGGGAGGCCATAGAAGGGGAGATAAAAGACACCTACACGCAGGCCATCCTGAATAATGCAGACAATCTGGTGCCCATCTTCTTCCTTTGCAAGTTTGCAAACGACCTCGGACTGGAGTTCCTCGAGAGCTTCATGGCTGACTACAAATACAAGGACCACAAGCAACTCGACTATATTAACCGCGTGATTAGTGGGGAGAGGAACAAGAAGGAAGGTGCCGAGGTTGTGGACTTCGTGGCAAAAGACCTCGAGGGCAGAGAGTGTCACCTGACCGACTACGTTGGCAAAGGCAAATATGTGCTTGTTGACTTCTGGGCGAGCTGGTGCGGTCCCTGCTGTGCAGAGATTCCCAACATAAAGGCCAACTATGAGAAGTACAAAGAGAAAGGCTTCGAGGTGGTAGGTGTCTCACTCGACTACAAACAGGAGGATTGGGAGAAGAGAGTCCAGGAACTTGGCATCACCTGGCCCCAGATGAGCGACCTGAAGGGTTGGGACAGCGATGTCTGCGGCCTCTACAACATTTGGGCAATTCCTCAGGTTCTTCTTTACGACCCCAATGGAAAGGTTATCGCAAACCCTTGGCTGCATGGCGAGGCATTAGGCCAAAAACTCGCGGAAATCTTTGAATAGTCGAGAGAAGAAGGAAAAAGCCTGACCTCGATGAGAAGGATATTTGATGTGACGAAACACAACGTGCCACGTTGACAAACATAACGTGCCAAAATGAACAACTAAGCGTGCCTAATTCGGTGATTAGGCACGCTTAGTTTATACACGCTCCATTCCTTATTCGAAGAAGCCGAAGCCTGCGATGGCTGTCAGCATGCGCTCGATGTAGTCCTGCGACGTGGTGCTCCAGTAGAAGCCCAAGCGATGGAGCACCTCCGAGGTGTAGTTGTTCTGGCGGTCCACCATAGCAGACTTCTGTCCGTGCGCCATATCCTTGTATGCCAACATGCTGGACAGCGCCTTCGCCTTCTGCGGGTCGCTCTTCGCTTCCTCCATCACGTCCTCGAACTCCTGCGGGTCAACGAACCGGATACCGCCGGTAATCTTGCCAAGTTGGGTAAGGATATCGCCCATCAACTCGACGTGATTGTTGTAGGGATGGAAGACAACACACTCCTTGGGCGTCGATGCGAGCAGTACGATGGCACGTGCCGTCTCGTTGATTGGCGAGAATTCGGCGAGCGCGTCATAGTCTGAATATGGGCAGCAGCCAAGCATGTTATAGACACGTATGCGGCCCATGTAGCTGTTCGACTGGAAGTTAACCTGGAACTCACCATCGGTGCTTCGGGCTGCAAGGTTGCCCACGCGCATAATCTTGGCGTTGAGTCCGTGCAGGGCAACCGCGTCGAGGATGATGCGGTCGGCCATGAACTTGGAGTACGTGTACTGGTTGCCCAGGTACTGTCCGAAGTAGAGGCTCTGCTCGCTCAAGCGGACATCGGCTGCCGGATAACCGTTGATGGACGTTCCGCCCACGCTGGTCGTGGAGACATGGACAAGGCGGGCGCCCGTCTTCAGGCAGAACTCGACGCAACGACGCGCGCCTCCGATGTTCACGTCCTCAATGTCGGTGCCCTTCGAGAAGTGCTTCACATTGGCGGCACAGTTGATGACAGTTGACAGTTGAGAGTTGAGAGTTGACAGCTTCTCCGTTAAGTCTTCGGTCACGTCGCCAAGGATGACATGCAATCTCTTACCGAAAAGCTCCTTGAAAGCATCGTCGAAGTAGTAGAAGAGCAACGTGCGGAGGCGGCTCTCTGCTTTCTCCACCGTCTCGCCACGCACCAGGCAATAGATGCTCGGGGCGTCGGAATCAATCAACTCACGCAGGACATGGATGCCGAGATAACCTGTTGCGCCAGTCAACAAGACGTTCCCCAACTCCTGACGCTCCCCGCGCTTGAAGGCGTTGATGGTGTTCTGCTGCAGCAAGTTGTTGATGGCCGTGTAGTCGAAACCTGTTATCTCGTCGAAACTCTCCTCTGCCGTGTCGCCCGAAAGGAAGCGCGCCAGCAGGCGAGGCGTCGGGTTGGCGAAGATGTCGCCGTATGCCACGTGCAGCCCCGCCTTGTCGCATTCGATGATGACACGCGTTACCATAAGCGACGTGCCGCCAAGGTCGAAGAAGTTGTCGGTGGCTCCCACCTTGTCCATCTGCAGGAT
>CACYYM010000010.1 GCA_902778625.1 uncultured Bacteroidales bacterium | reverse complement strand
AAACGGAGTTAATTGTAAGACAGCGTTTTACACGATTTGATTTAAGGTTTATTTCGGTCTGCTTTGACCCAATTTAGTTGGTGAAGAATTCATGTGGAAGGCTGTTGCCATGTAGGAGTCGCCGAAGAAGAACTTGTTGTCCGTGTCGTCCTTCAGTTCCTGAGCGAAAGTCGTTTTGTCGACAAGTGTTACGGAGAGTGAGTAGGCATCGAGGAAATCGGGGCGATTGTTGACGTGTTCGTGAGCGATGAATGTATTGTTGAACGTCTGGCGGAGGTCTTTGCTGATGGCCAGGAGCTGTGCGTCACCCGTCTCGCGTGCCAGACAGTCGGCATAGTCTGCGGCATCGTAGAGCGTTGCGCCCTGGAAGGGCTGATAGACCTTGCAAGCGGCACGGTCGATGGCTTCACCCTGAGTGGGATAGATTTCGCGGATGCGGTTGCAGAGGCGGTCCATCTGCTCGTTGATGTTCTCGATGTCCAATGCTTTCATGAAGAAGAGGTCGCCGTTGCATATTTCCTCGCCCATCCTGTACTGGGCTTTCCAATCGTCCAGGTTCGCGAACATCTGCTTTGTGGCAGCCTCGATGTCGGTGGTCTGCACCAAGCCCTTGACGAACTCGATGATGATGTGGCCCACGCTGGCCAGCACATGCTGCGAGCCTACATAGTAGTCGGTCAGGTTGCGCAGGGTGGTGAGCGACTCCAGGTTGCCCATCAGGCAGTTGTGGAAGTAAATCATCTGCGGATGCTTTATTTCGGAGGCTTCGACGGCCCATTTGAACTCGTACATGTTCATGCCTCTGCCATTGAAGCCCTCGTCGTAGAGCACGGCACGCGAGCCTGCAATGGGTTCCTTGTAGAAGTCGTGCTTGGCATTGAAGCCTGCACCGTGGCCGTAGAGCATGATGATGTAGTTCTTGGCGGGTGCGGTTCTGGCAGCCCAGTTCAGCTGAGCGGTCAGGTTCTCCTGGCTGTAGAGCTGGAACTGCGATTTCTCCTCGAAGCAGGCAGCGGTGCGCAGTTTCCTGAGGTCGGTCTCAGCCGTCAGTTCGAAGCGCAACACTTCGTCCTCGTCGGCAAACTTGCCACGGAAGGGGTCTTGCTCCGTATGGTGCCCGTACTTGTAGAAGAAGAGCACGCGCACTTTTTTCTGCTGGGCGAGCAGGGGCTTCACTCCTGCATAGACGTTCTCGATGATGTCGTCCATGTTACCTCCTGCGTGGCCGTAGATGAAGAGGGTGTAGTCAGCCAGTTCCCCCTCAGGTTTGGGTTCGGGAGTGGGGTCGTCGTTGCTGTTGCTGCACGATGCGAGCGTCATTGTGCCGCATAATAGGATGGCGGCAAGCATCCAGAAGAGATTCTTTTTCATTTTTGTTGTGTTTGTATTACTTACATTTTATGACTTTGAACTGCTAGAGGCTGGAGGGCACGATAAGGTCGAACTTTTTGGCATCCTCGGGCAAGGCAGGGAGGATATGGGCGAAGCGCAGTTTCTGGTAGGTTCAGGGTATGTCGGTTCTGCCCGGCTCGATACTGATGTTCTGCGCGCAGGCCAGTTCCTGCTTGCCGCCCTTGTTGCCTTTGATGTAGGTTTAGCTGCTGATGTTGGCGTAAGAACTAAGTGTCAGGGTTTCCACCTCAAACTCAACGCGGGTCTCGCTGTCGGAGTAGACTACACGTAGAATCGAGATGCCCAACGTGTTCTTCTTGCTTACAAAGACTAGGTTCTCCCGTATGTGGCGGTAGGCAGTGTGGTCTGCCGGCGTCACCTTGTCGTTGTTCAGTATGCTGGGGGCGTCCTCCATGCGATCGGCCTTCACGTAGAGACTCGTAATTATCTTCGACAGCGTGCGCTGGTCGGTGTTGCCATCGTCAGCACAAAGATCAAAAATAATACATTCCTTTTTTCCTTTTCTATCTGTGATTTTGGTTGCCATTTAGCAATTGTCATGCAAAGATACGGGTTTAAAGTGAGATTTTATATAAAACACTCACGAACACGCCCAAGTTTGTTGCGCAGTAAATGGTTCTGCGCGCAGGATAGGCCATTTTCTGTCCCTTTACAAGTGTTTTTTACGTGCTTTTCCATGCGTTTCTCCCGGAAAAGTCGTACCTTTGCATATAATATCTAATATTGATATGGATAATCAGGAAAAGAAAAACGACACCATTGAAATGTCGGAAAGCATAGAGAGCAAGTATCGTGTGAATTACGTGGAAAGCGGACTGCCCCGTTGGCTCATCGAGGCGGCGTTTGTGTGTTACCTTCTTCATGCTGCCATCAACTGGTCACCATTGATGCATTGGATGGAAGCGCATGCCCCATTAGCCTCGGCCATTATTCAGACTTTCGGAGCACTGGTGATGTACTTTGGATTGATGCAGGGCATGAAATCGCTCTACAGGCCCATGACCGTAGCATGGTGGATTGTCATTGCGCTGAACTTGGCAGGATTCGTTACACTTATGATTCCAGCCATCATGTACACTATAGGGCTGCCTGTCGCCGTGTCGTTGATGTTGGTCTATCTGCCATTCGGCTGTCTGATAGCCTTCAACTATCGCGGGCGGCTACGCCAGGTAGGCATCTGGATGGCTCTTTATATTCTCATCTCCAGTATCATCCCTGTGTTGTCGTTCCTGTTATTCCGTCCCGAGTCTGGTATGGCTAACCTGCCGCTGGAGATTCCCACCATTTGTGTTATCGTTATTTATGGATGGGTGCAACGAAAAGTACTCATTAAATGAAGAAAATAATCATTCTTCACCTTTGTCTGTTAATGCCTGAGACTGCCGATACTGCAAAGGAGTGATACCAAGACGTCGTTTCACTTCGGTTTGGAAGGTTCGGCGACCACCGAAGCCTGCCTCTGCTCCTACAGCCTCTATCGTCCAATGAGGTTCTTCGCGCAGTATGCGGCAAGCATAAAGGAAGCGTTTTTCATTGAGATAATCGCCTAAGCTATTGTACTTTGGGTGATTCTTGAACAACCCGCTAAGCCGCTTTTGAGTTAGTCCAAGCGACTTTGCCATAGTCTTCAGAGTCAGGTTAGAGTTAGCGAAGAGATGAGTCTCATCCATTTGTTGATCTATCCATGCAATCAGTTCCTCATCTGTCATGTCAGTTGTCAGCTCGATATGTTCACGGTGCTGACGAGTCTGTTCGCGCAGCTGCGTCACCTCATCCTTCACGCTACATTTCAATTGTTTGGCCAACTCCTCTTGTTGTCGCAGCAGCGACTCTATCATTTCCTTCTGCTCCTCCAATTCGCTCTTCTGTTCCTCCAGTTCACTCATTCGTTTCTCCAGCTCACAGCCTTGCATCTTGTTCTGGTTAAGTAGCGTGTTCTGGTTCTCCACCAGCTTCGTATTGGTAGAGATAATCTTTTTTACACTAGCATTCAGTACCAGCATCGTGATAATAAAAGCTATCACGAGAACAATGATGACGGCTGCGATAAGTAGATGTGTTCCAGTCATGAAATGCGCAGTTTCGGTATTAATTTAGTGCAAAATTAAACTTATTCCGCCTAAATACCAATTCGTCAACCAAAAATCTGCAAAAACAACTTGCGCAGAAACTGTGATTTTGCGCAGGAACCTCAGTTTTTTAGGCAAAATCCAACCATATCTTGTATTTCTTGCTTTGCAATCAAAAATAATTGTTCATCCATCCTTCGGCTTATTTATTTCAATCCGTCACAAGAGATGATTCAAAACTTCTTTAGATAAATTTGCAAACTTTACGTGTGAACATTGGCAACTTCACGTGTCGTGTTAGTCATAAACCCTATTCGGCTTGTTAAGCCCATCCTGTCCATAAAAATGATGACACAAAATCAAAAACACTCTACGCTCTAAGTCAACCTGTCATGATTGATTAAAAGTCTGCAGGTAACGAGAGTGTGGGCTCTGTATAACTCTGCACCAACTCTACACCATGATATTGACTTGATTAATAACACCTTAAGCGGGATGGGTGTAGAGTGCAGATTGTTTTAGATTTTACTCGTCACTCATCATATTTGTTTCTAAAGTTCTTGATAGTTAAAGCTTAATACCCAGACGAGTGCCCAGACGACTCATTAAAATGTTGCCTAAGAGCTTTAGCGAAAGAAAATTCGATAGTTTACAAAGGACTTGTCTCTTATAATATTTATACAAATTAAACCAGAGATAATCTACTCGCTTGTGACTTCTTGTTGCTCTTTCAGCATCTCTCTTGTTCGTTCGATGAGGCCGAAGACTTCGTCTGTTTTCTCGGCGCGAAGCATGGCGATTCGGGTGTCGCGATAGTTGGGGATGCCTTTGAAGAGCGGTGTTGCGGCAAGATGACGGCGGACGTGGCGGATGCCGCAAAGTTCGGGGTCTTTTCCATGGACTGCATTCATCGGGTTCTGTGAAGCACGATCTATGCTGATGAGAACTTGCTGCTTGAGAATGTCCACCTTTTCGTCGAGCGAAAGTGGCAGCTCAGGATGTGCGATTTCATGGAATATCCAAGGTCTTCCGAAAGTAGCTCTGCCTATCATTACCGCATCAACGCCATAACGTTCAAACGCTTTGCAAGCCTCTTCGGCTGAGGTGATGTCGCCATTTCCTATGATGGGAATGTGCATACGAGGATTTGCTTTGACCAAGCCGATGTTTGTCCAGTCTGCTTCTCCCGTGTACATCTGGGCTCTGGTTCTGCCATGAATGGTCAAAGCCTTGATGCCGCAGTCCTGAAGACGCTCGGCAAGGTCAACGATAAAAGGCGTTCCGTCGGGCAAAAGAAGATGCTTTTCGTCCCAAGCAAGACGGGTCTTAACTGTAACGGGCGTGTCTGGAACTGCCTCCACGACTGCCTTTGTTATTTCGAGGATGCCAGGAACGTTCTGCAACATACCTGCTCCGGCACCTTTGCTGGCGACCTTCTTGACCGGACAGCCAAAGTTGATGTCGAGCACATCGGGATGAGCCTGTTCAACAACAATACGTGCCGCCTCTCGCATCGCCTCGACATCTTTGCCGTAGATCTGTATGGCAACGGGTCGTTCCTCAGGGCAGACCTCAAGCTTCAATAGGCTTTTGTTGACAAGTCGAATCAATGCGTCGCTCGACACAAACTCAGACCAGACCATCGCAGCCCCAAGTCGTCGGCAAAGCAGACGAAAGCCGATGTCCGTGACGTCCTCCATTGGCGCCAACAATACCGGGTGTTCTCCAAGGTCAATATTGCCTATCTTCATGAAATTGTCTTGAAGGCAAGGGCGTACATCTTCATCTGTTTGAGCATCGCGCCGAGTCCGTTGCTGCGAGTCGGCGAGAGGTGTTCGCGCAGGCCAATGCGGTCGATGAAATATAGGTCAGCATCAAGTATCTCCTGAGGCGTGTGTCCGGAGAGCACTCGAACCAGCAAGGCGACGATTCCCTTCACGATGAGCGCATCACTTTCTGCACGAAAATGCACCATTCCATCGATAAAATCGGCTTGCAACCACACGCGGCTCTGGCAACCGTCGATGAGGTTTTGTTCCGTTTTATATTGCTCGTCGAGCGGTTCCTGCTCGCTGCCCATGTCGATGAGCAGTTGGTAGCGGTCCATCCAATCGTCGAAGTCGCTGAACTCAGCAATGATCTCGTCTTGTATCTCGTTAATGCTCATTGTAGATTAGCTGTGTTATGGTTTGTCCGACGGCCTCGAGAACGTTCGGATCAATGTTGTCGGGTGTGTCTTTCACTGTGTGCCAAGTGGGGCCGAAGCTGCTTGAGCCTTCTTTGTAATAAGGTATAATGTCAATGCACGGTACGCCTGCATCGTTCACGTTCATGTGGTCGTCGGTGACAAAACCACTGTCGTTGAGCGGGAAGAACTGACGAAAGCCGAGTTGTCCTGCAAGTTGCCAGACACGGTTCACGATAGGCTGTGCCAATTGTCTGCTGATGCCTTCCCTCGAGAAACTTGCTCCGTAGCCGCCCACCATGTCGAGAAGAATGCCGAAGCGTGCTTTGTAGTTGTCCATTCTGGCACGTTCTGCCCAGAACTTCGACCCGAGACACCACGTGTCGGACGAGCCGAGACGGTCTTCTTCCCACAGTGGCGTGCCCAAGTCTTCTGCGTCAAAGCATATCATGTCAACGCCAACTTTTACTGGCTTCTCTTGCAAGAGACGACATATCTCGAGTATAACGGCCACGCCGCTCGCGCCGTCGTTGGCAGCAAGGATAGGTGTGTGCCAGTTTGCTTCGTCTTCATCGTTGTCTGCCCAAGGGCGGCTGTCCCAATGTGCACACAGGAGGATGCGGTCCGGATTACTGGGATTGACGTGAGCAATAATGTTGCGAGCCGGCAGTTTCGAGCCGTCCCAAATGGTGACGGTTGCCGTCTGCTCCTCCACCACAGCACCAAAAGCCTTGAAGCGCTCCATAATGTAATCGCCACAAAGACGCGAAGCCTCGCTGCCCGTAACGCGTGGCCCGAACTTGCATTGTTCTTTGATGAAGCTCATGGCATTGCTTGCGTTGAATCGCGGACAAGCAGACAAAGCTATAGTATCTGCGATGGGACGTTTGCCTTTGTTCTGTCCGTTGCAAGAAGCAAGGAGTAGGAGTAGAATTGCAGATAGCCAGAAGATGATTCTTTTCATTTCGTTATTTCGTTATGACGTTATAACGTGATTGCGAAGTCAATCGCAAAACTTTGCCGACGCCATTGCACGCAGGAAGTTTCCTCCCATGATGAGGCGGATGTCCTGTTCCGAGAACTGTCGGCGAAGCAGGTGTCGGGTGAAGTTGATTATCTCGGAAGCATCGGCGAGGCCAGGCACGCCGCCATCTCCATCGAAGTCTGTGCCGAGACCAACATGCTCTACGCCCATTATCTTTGCTGCATGGCAAAGGTGTTCGACAGCGTCGATAATGGTGGCTTGCCCTTCCTTGCGAAGGAAACCATTATAGACGGTTGTCTGTGCAACGCCGTCTGCTTTGGCGAGAGCCTTCATCTGGTCGTCCGTGAGGTTGCGTGGGTGGTCGCAAAGGGCGCGTGCTGAGCTGTGGCTGCACACGATGGGAACTTTGCTGACCTCAAGCGCGTCGTAGAAGCTCTTCTCCGAAGCGTGGCTCAGGTCCACGAGGATACCGAGCCTGTTCATTTGCTCGACGACCTCTTTGCCGAAGGGACTCAGCCCTCCATGTTCGTTGTTACCGCGGGCGGAGTCGCAGATGTCGTTGTCGCCGTTGTGGCATAACGTCATATAGACAATACCGCGCTTCTTGAAGTATTCAAGCAAACCGATGTCTTTGCCGATTGCATAGCCGTTCTCTATGCCGCGAAGGATGGCTTTCTTGCCTTGTGCCTTGAGCATAAGGATGTCTTCTTCTGTCTCGGCAAGGCCGACGCGATCGCCGTTTGCACGTACGATCTCTTCAATCTGGGTGAGCAGTCTGTCTGTCTTTGTTGCGACGTATTCGTAGGCTTCCTGTGTCCTTTCGCCTTGCGGAATGTAGGCAACCATAATAGAAGCATCGAGACGTCCCTCGGTCATCTTAGGCAGGTTGACGAGCACTTTGTCCGAGCGCGTGCCGAACATCGTGATGTTCTCCCTGCTGTTATCTGTGAAGAACATTGGTGTATCGCAGTGACTGTCCAGGATAATCGATGTGTCGTGGATGCGCTTTGCTTGCGCGAAGGTCCGCGCTTCGTTGATAAGCCAGCGGAAGAGCGACATCATGCTTTGGTCGTTATTGAGGATGAAGCACTCCGGATGCCATTGAACTCCGAGCAAAGCCTTGTCCTCGTTGCTCTCCACGGCTTCGATGATGCCGTCGGGACTCGTGGCAGAAATCATCAGATGCTGTCCCGGATTGCTTACTGCCTGATGGTGGAACGAGTTGACAGCCAGCGTTTGTTTGTTGCCGACGATGCTTTGAAGGGTGCTTCCTTCTTTGATGTTGACCGTGTGCGAAGCGGTGTATCGAGGCATGTCCTGCGAATGCTTGAGCTTTGCGCCTTCGCCTTGGACGTAAATATCCTGATAAACTTTGCCGCCGAGAACTGCCGCCATCATTTGTATGCCACGACAAATGCCCAAAGTCGGAATTTGACGGTGGAAAGCTTCGCGAGCCAGGAAGAGTTCTGTCTCATCGCGTTCGGGGCAAACAGAATGGAGTTGAGGCAAAGGCTCTTCGCCCAAGAGGAGCGGGTTGATGTCGTCTCCGCCCGAGAGAACAAGGCCGTCGAGGGTGTCGAGAAGTGACAGGATGGACTCTTTGTCCTTGTGAGGCGGTATGACAACCGGTGTGCCTCCGGCTTTGACGACAGAGATGTAGTAGCCCTGAGCCAGTTCGCAACCCTTGTCTCCTAAGTTGCCCGTAATGCCAATCAGCGGGTTCTTGTGTATCATGCTTCTTCGAGGGAGGTGGGTTTCGTCTCTGCGTGTTGTGCTCCGATGGGCACTTCCTTCTTGATGCTCTGTTTGAGCGAGATGAGAGTCTCTGTTGAAACCACGCCGTCGATTTGTTGCAGACGGTCGTTCAGCAGTGTCATCAGGTGCGCATTATCTTTTGCGTAGAGCTTGATAAGCATGGTGTATGGGCCAGTCGTAAAGTGACATTCCACGATTTCGGGTATCTTCTCGAACTCTTCGACGACGCGTTTGTACATCGAACCCTTTTCGAGTGTGATGCCGATGTACGTGCAAGTGTTGTATCCGAGGCATGCCGGGTCAACATGGAACCCGCTGCCAATGATGACGCCAGCATCGACGAGGTGCTGCACGCGCTGGTGAACGGCTGCACGGCTCACGCCACAAACTTCTGCCACCTCCTTGAAAGGAATGCGTGCATTGCAGGAAATCATCTCGAGAATCTTTTTGTCTAATTCATCTACTTTAATCATAATGATAATTGTTATATGTTAATAAAATGATAGCAAAAGTACGGATTTTTTTTCAAAGTGCAATGAAAAAAGTGGAGAAATTGCGTGCGATGGTGCTTTTTTCTTTCAAAATGCAAACTTGCAACATGAAAGAAGAGGCAAAACAGCGTTTCGAAATGGATAATGCCCTGCAGGGAGAAAATAAACGCCGCGTGCGGCGTTTTGAATTTCCGCGTGCGGCGTTTTGAATCTCCGCGTGCGGCGTTTTGAATCTCCGCGTGCGGCGTTCGTTATACATACATGTATCTATAATTATACATACATGTACATTTAATTATACATACATGTATCTATAATCAACTCGGCGTGCCGTGTTTGGAAACGTGGCGTTTCAGGGCTTGAGATTCCGCGGGTGGTGTTCGAGGATTTCCTGTCGCAGGTGGCTCTTGTCGATGTGCATGTAGATCTCGGTTGTGCCGATGTCTTCGTGTCCGAGCATCGCTTGGATGGCTCGTAGATTGGCTCCGCCTTCCAGGAGCTGCGTGGCGAAACTGTGGCGGAAGGTGTGCGGGCTGATGCTTTTCCTTATGCCTGCCTGCTCGGCATACCCTTTGATATAGACGAAAAGCGATATTCGGCTGAGGTGTTTGCCGCGTCGGAGCGAGATGAAGACATAGTCTTCTTCGCCAGGTTTGACTGTTATCCCTTGCCTTACGACGAACCAGTCGCGGAGTTTCTGTATGGCGTTTTCGCCGATGGGCACCAGTCTTTCCTTCCTTCCCTTGCCGTGAACGCGGATGTATCCCTCTTCGAGATAGAGTTCGCTCAGTTTCAGGTTGATGAGTTCGCTGATGCGCAGTCCGCAACTGAACAGCACTTCGATGATGGCGAGGTCGCGTATGCCTTCCGGTTTGCTGAGGTCGATGGCGGCTTCTATTGCGTCAATCTCTGGCAGACTCAGCACTTCGGGCAGGTGTTTGCCAATCTTCGGACTCTCCAAGAGTTCGGTCGGGTCGGTTTCGACCTCTTTCTCGATGGTCAGGAAACGATAGAACGAACGCACTCCACTCAGTATGCGTGCTACAGAACGGGGCCCTACGCCAAGCTCCTGCAAAGCCTTCGCGAACCGGTCCAGCTGCTCGAGCGTGACCTTTCGGAAGTCGATGCCCTCGTCCGCATAATAGTTCAGGAGCTTCTGCAGGTCTTTGAGATAGGCATCGAGGGTGTTCGGTGTGTACGACCTCTCAAGCCGCAGGTACTGGAAGTAACGGCGAAGGATGGCATTGCCCACAACATTGGTATTCGACAGTTCGTAGTGCATTTTTCGTCATTTAAGGAAAAAAAACCTAATCTCTAATCCCTAATCTCTAATCTTTTTACTATTTTTGTAGCAGGAACTAACGCTATTCGACCACAAAAGTACAACATTATTATGAGAATTCAAATTATTAATGGCCCAAATCTGAACCTTTTGGGCGTTCGCGAGCCTGAGATTTATGGAAAACGTGCTTGGGAAGACTACCTGAAGGAACTGCGTGCACGCTTCCCGAAGGTACGCATCGACTACTTCCAGAGCAACCTGGAAGGCGAGATTATCAACAAGATTCACGAAGTAGGCTTTGACCGCGACGGCATCGTCCTCAATGCAGGAGCTTACACGCACACCAGCATCGCCATTCTCGATGCACTCCGCAGCGTAAGCACTCCCACAGTCGAGGTGCACATCAGCAACGTCTATCAGCGCGAAGACTTCCGCCGTCGCAGCATCATCAGCCCGGGATGTGTGGGCTTTGTGGGCGGTTTCGGACTCGACAGCTATCGTCTCGCCATCGAGGCTCTCATTGATAACACGACTCAGGCAAAGGCCGAGTAATGTCGCTCGACGAGTACATCCTTCAGCATATCGACGCTGAAGGCGATTACTTGCACAGTCTTTGGCGCGACACACAACTGCGTCTCTCGTACGGACAAATGGCGAGCGGACATCTGCAGGGACGTGTGCTGAAGATGCTCATACAGATGGCAAAGCCGTTGAACGTGCTCGAGTTGGGCACCTTCAGCGGCTATGCTACTTTATGTATGGCGGAAGGCTTGTCTGAAGACGCTGAGATTCATACCTTCGAGGTGTTCGACGAAAACGAAGACTTCCTGCGAAAATGGTTCGAGGGAAGTGCCTACAAGGACAAGATACACCTTCACATCGGTGATGCCCTGCAGCTTGTTCCGCAGATGCAGCAGCGTTGGGACTTCGCTTTCATTGATGCCGACAAGCGCGAGTACGTGGCTTATTATGAGATGCTCTTGCCCTTGATGAGTCCCGGAGGCTTTATCGTTGCCGACAACACCCTGTGGTATGGGCATGTTTTGGAGCATCCAAAGGACAGCGATATGCAGACGCGAGGCGTACAGGACTTCAACGAATTGGTCGCTAAGGACAGTCGCGTCGAGAAAGTCATCCTGCCGCTTCGCGACGGACTCACCATTATTCGAGTGAAGTAGGCGGGTCTATTTTCTGAACTTTCTCAACCTTAATGGGCGGCACGCCATAGAGAACCCGCACACGATCAATGGGATTCTGCTTATCGACGATGCCTGGAGGAGGTCCGTAAAGCTCGATAGTGTCGTCTCCCTTCTGTACTTTCTTGGCAGTTTTGCAGGCTGCGAACCCCAACAGGGTGATGAGCGAGCCCAATATCAGCCGCCATGCTGAACGAATTTTCTTTGCCATAGTTCTTATTATTTATGAAGTAAAAAGGGTAGTTAAAGTGGAAGTTAACTCGCTTTGCTCGTGGAAGTTAAAGCGGACGATAGTGTTATTCGCCATATAAGGTATTGTCCAATTTTACTTCCAGCCAGCTGGCTGGCTTTACTCCCTATTTTACTTCCATTTTTTTCCCATTTTAAGCATGTGGCAGAGCAACAGTTTGCCGTCGTTGTCCCTGAGATGCATTCCGCCTCCCTCGCAGTAGCGCCAGTACTTGCAGCCCTTGCAGTCGTCGGTTTTCATCCACTTGTGGTCGCGATGAGGCTGGAAGCGATGTTCCCAGACCTGCATGAAGTCGTCCTCGTAGATGTTCCCTTGTTTGTAGTTGTGCCTGATGCTTGTGCAAGCGCTAATGCTTCCATCGACCAGCACGGAAGCCACCGTGACCCCAGCCACGCAGCGAAACATCCAGTCGCGAACGTCTCCTTCGTACTTTCCCAAGAAGCCTTCGCAGCCATAGGAGACATGAATCCTGCCCTCTTTCCGAGTCTCGAGGATGAACTCGAGCAGCCCTCGGAGTTGTTTTCCCGTGAGTTGCAGGTCCTTGTCCTGTGCTCCTCTGCCGACCGGAAAGATGGTGGCGAGCCGCCAATCCGTGACGCCTTTGCCGATGAGGAACTCCTTGAGCTCTTTCAGCGTGTCGTAATTGTGCTGATGCACGCAGGTCATCACGTCGTAGACGAGTGTTCTGTCGGCCACTATCATGTCGATTGCCTGACTTGCCATGCGGAAGCAGTCGGGATGGCGACGCAGCCAGGTGTGCTGTTCCTCGAGCCCGTCGAGGCTGATTGTCACGGAGCAAAGCCCTGCATCCTTCAGCTTGGAGAGCATTTCGGCAGTAAGATAGAGGCCGTTCGTCACCATTCCCCAAGGGAAACCGCGTGTCGAGATGCCTTTTGCACACTCCACGACGTCCTCCCGCACCAGTGGTTCTCCGCCTCCGAGGATGACGAAAACCTCGCCCGGATTGCGCTTCGAGGCAACATTGTCCAGCACTCGGAAGAAGTCTTCCTTGGGCATGTCGGGCACTGTGGCAGCCTGTCGGCAATCGCTTCCGCAGTGGCGGCAATGGATGTTGCAGCGCACAGTGCTCTCCCAAAAGAGCTGCCTGAGCGGATGCTCCTGCCTGAGGCTCCCCGTCAAGAGTCTCGAAGCTTCGAGAGCAATAGTTCGTCTTATGCCCAACTTCTCGCCTTTCATGCTACAAAAGTACAAAAAAAAGAAGAATTAAGCGTGCAGAATTAAGAATTATTATTAATTCTTTTGATTCAAGCCCTTAGGTAAGTTTTCAGGCGCCCCCTGTCAAGTTGGAAAAGTTAGCGTGGTTAAATTCCAATTTTAACGTGTTAAGTTTGCAATTTTAACGTGTTAAGTTTGCTCACTTAACGTGTTAAGTTTAGAGACGAAAAAGGAGCAGTCCTCCGAAGATGGCTGCTCCTTTATTTTAGACGCCTTGTCAGGTTAGCAGACTTCGATAGCCTTGCTGAGCTTTTTCTCTTCCTTCACCACCCTGGGCATCGTGACGGTCAGGATGCCGTCCTCAACCTTAGCGGAAATCTTGTCGCGCTCCACGTCTTCGGGAAGTGTGTAGCTCTGCTCGTAGTTGCTGTACGAGAACTCGCGCCTCAAGTAGTGATGCTTCTTGTCCTCATGCTTGTGTTCGCACTTGTTCTCAATTGCGATGGCCAGGTTGCCGTTGTCGTCGATGTTGACTCGGCAGTATTCCTTCTTGATACCGGGTGCTGCGAGCTCCATCGTGTAAGCCGTTTCACTCTCCTTCACATTGACTGCCGGAGCGGTACTGCCCGTTCGAGGCATCAAATCTGTGTTCAGGAAATCTTCAAACAATGTTGGCATCCAATTGTTTCTAAACATTACTGGTAACATAATCATACCTCCTAATTATATTTTTGGTTAAACATGTTGTTTCGTTGAACGTTGTTCACAGACATAAACGACAACATGCGTGCCAATTCGAAAAGTGGCAACATTGTGGACAAAGTTGGACAAAGTGGGACAAATTGTCAGTTGAGTGCCTTTCTGCCAAAGAAGAAGCGCGAGATGCCGACGAGGTCCATCAGCTTGGCAATCAGGAGGCTGCCGCAGACACAGAAAGCGACGGAGACCACCAGGAAGAGGAGTCCCGTCGGATCGAACTTGAGATAAGGGACGAGTTGCTTGCAGAGGACGGTAAAGACAGGCGAGAAGACGTACAGGGGAAGGCTGTTGCGACCCATAAAGTGAAACGCTTCATGCAGTCTTTCGGGCAAGTGATTGTAGATGGACAGCAGGGAGGAAATGGCGAAGTAGGCTATTAAAACGCCGTTCAGGTTTGCCTGATTCGGACTGTTTGAAAAGCAGGCCAGCAAGGCGAAGGCTATTACGGAGAGCCTTGTGGGCAGGAAAAATGTCAGGAAGCTCGTGCCGCTTTGCCTCAAGCAGGCTCCTGCAAGGAAGTACAAAGCAGACGAAAACGACAGAATGCCAAAGATGCGAGCCAGAATGTAATAGGCTATGCCAATCAACAAGAAGCGCGTTACCGGACTCTTCTCTACATTATTATATATATAATAGTACGTGGCTCCGCAAAGGATGATTGCATGCAGGTACCAATACGGGCCAAGAGGATGTAGCAGCAGGCGGTCCAGATAAACCCAAGGAGTGAGGTGCTCGATGTGTTCATTTATGGGAAGAATCGAAGCCATGTATATGTACCCGCTCTCCATAACGACATACGGAACCGCGAGCCACAAGAGGGTCTTCAGGAATTCCTTCTGTGGCTTGGCAATGTTCATGAGGTAACCCGAGATGAGCAGGAAGCCAGGCATGTGGAAACAATACACCACCTGCTTGATGTCGGGGTGCAGCTGCTCGAACCACACCAGGTGGAAACTGATGACGAGCAGTATCAGAACGCCCTTCAGAAAGTCGAGTTCCTTGATTCGCAGCATGGCAGGTTACATCTATTTTGACAGCTTCTCGATGGCTTTCCTTAGTGTCGGAGCAAGTGCAGGAATACCGTGCGAGGTGGCATAGGCTTCGAGAGCGTCGAGTTTCATCGCCGAAACATACTTTTTCTTCAGTTCCTTCTTCTTCTCCTTAAAGTCCTTTGCATCGATGTAGGCGTGTTCGATAGCGTATGTCTCGATGATGAGTTTCATGCGTCCCTTGCTGCCGTTCCATTCCCAATGGTTCAAGTACATCACGAGATCCGTGATGTCCGAGTTGCCTTCGCTATCGTGATTGAAGACTTCAGTGAACTGGTAGTCGTACTCCTTGCTTTCGCGCATCTTGAGTTGCCTGTCCTGCCCGAGTGCTTTGTTGCGGTACATCTGCATCTTAGCCGCGTCGAGCGTCGTGAAGGTCTGTTCCTTGTCGGTCTCGATGAAACCGACTGTTCCCTCCGGATTGCTGACACGTTGCCTTCCCTTGCCGGCATCTGCGAGCGTGACGAAGTAATTCTTGCTTAACTTGCCCCCCTTCTGGAAATCCTTTGCCACGCAATCATGTATTATGCCACCGTGGAGATTCTGCATCCTGACGTTCCAAGTAGTACAGATGTTCATGTTTTGGCCGAAGTCGCCGTAGCTATTGTTGTAGCTTCCATGCTTGACTTCCTTCTTGTCCTTATTGTAGGCATTGGGCATGATGCCTGCGCAGTAATAGCGAAGATAGTCGTTGGCGAAGGCATAAACCCTGTAATAAGTCTCGACATAGATAAGTGGTTTGGGCTTCACGACAATTTCTGCAAGGCTGTAATCAAGGTCTTCCATCGTGACTTTGCCGGCCTGCAGAGCCGACATATCCACAAGTTTCGACTTGAAGGCAACGTGTGTGAGGACAACTTTCTTTGCCCCTTTCACGTCGAGAAGCGTGCCGTCCAGGTCGGTTACGCCTATCATGTTGCCGTCTTCGGTGAGGACTGTTACCAAGTGAATGCCGTTGCCATCGCTGTCCACGACCGTTAACTTCTGTGCCTTCGCGCTTATGGTTATCAGCAAGAGTGCTGCAAGCGTATAGAGATATTTCTTCATTAAATCAATCTTTATTTGCCGCAAAGGTACGAAAAAAGTTTAGAGTTTAGAGTTTAGAGTTTAGAGAATTTCGTATCTTTGCAGCAGAAACAACTAACAAACAAGCAAATCATGACAAAAAGAGCCTTTTTCCTTTTTCAATTTTTCACCTTTTCTCTTTTTATATTGTCGCAGACGATAAGCATAGCGACTGACCATACACAATTGGTTCTGCAGGTGAACTCACAGAAACGGCTCTGTCAGACGTATCTTGGAGAGCGCCTTTCGAGTCAGACCGACTTGTCGCAACTTTCGATGCCCCAAGCCGGACTGAGCAGTTCCTGCATCCGCGGCCTCGAGGCTTACCCGGTGATGGGCACGGAGGACTACTATGAACCGACCTTCGAGATACGCCACGCCGACGGAAACCCCACGTCTGTCCTGAAGTATGTGAAGCATACGACGGAAGGAAACGAGACCTCTGTTGTTCTTCGCGACGAGGTCTATCCCGTCGAAGTGACATTATATTATAAGGTGTTCCCGCAGGAGGATATCATTCAGCAATGGGCAGAGATACGTCACGAGGAGAAGGGAAAAGTCTATCTCGGCCGCTATGCCTCGTCGATGCTCTACTTTGAGTCGCCCAACTACTACCTGACTGAGTTCGCAAGCGACTGGGCAAAGGAGATGCAGATGCAAGACCAGGAGTTGAAGTTCGGCAAGAAAGTCGTCGACAGCCGCTTGGGGACCAGGGCAAATCTCATGGCTCAGCCGTTCTTCGAGGTTGGCCTGGGCGGGCCTGTCCGCGAGAATGAAGGCTCCGTCCTCATGGGCACGTTGGGCTGGACGGGCAACTTCCGCTTCACCTTCGAAGTGGACAATCAGCACGTCCTCCGTGTCATAAGCGGCATCAACCACGATGCCTCCACCTATCTTCTGCGGAAAGGAGACGTCTTCCGCACAGCCGACTTCTTCTTCACTCTCAGCCAAAACGGTGTGGGCGAAGGCAGCCGTCGCTTCCAACGATGGATGATGAACCATCAGCTCCACAAGGCAAAGGACGACCGCATGACGCTCCTCAACAACTGGGAGAACACTTATTTCGACTTCAACGAGGAGAAGCTCGTTGCACTCTTCGGGGAAGCGAAGGACCTCGGCGTTGACCTCTTCCTCCTCGACGACGGCTGGTTCGGCAACAAGTATCCGCGAAAAGACGACCACGCAGGCTTGGGAGACTGGCAGGTAACAAAGGACAAACTGCCGCAGGGCATTCCATACTTGGTGAAGAAAGCCAAGGAAAACGGCGTCGCCTTCGGCATCTGGATAGAACCCGAGATGGTCAACCCCAAGAGCGAGCTTGCGGAGAAGCATCCCGACTGGCTCATCCAGCTGCCCTCCAGGGAGACTTACTACTTCCGCAACCAGATGGTGCTCGACCTCTGCAACCCAAAGGTGCAGGACTTCGTGTTCGGCATCGTGGACGGGCTGATGCAGGAGAACCCCGAGATACGCTTCATGAAGTGGGACTGCAACTCGCCCATCACAAACATCTATTCGCCGTACCTCAAGGAGAACCAGGGCAACATCTATGTCGACTATGTGCGCGGGCTCTACAAGGTGCTCGACCGAGTGCAGGCCAAGTACCCCGACCTCTACATGATGATGTGCTCCGGCGGTGGCGGCAGGTCGGACGTGACAGGGCTGCGTTACTTCACAGAGTTCTGGTGCAGCGACAATACCGATCCCATCGAACGCCTCTTCATCCAATGGGGTTATTCGCACTTCATGCCCGCCAAGGCCATGTGCGCTCACGTCACGGAGTGGAACAGAAGGGCGAGCATCAAGTTCCGCGTCGATGTGGCCTTCCAGGGAAAGCTCGGCTTCGACATCGGCTTGAAAGGCCTTTCGGATGATGACAGGCAGTACTGTCGAGAGGCAATCAAGGAGTACAAGCGCCTCAAGGACGTCATTTGGTCGCCCAATCTCTACCGTCTCGTCTCGCCCTACGAGGGACAGCATTGTGTCGTGCAACGCGTTGATGATGCAAAAAGCAAGAGCATCGTCTTTGCCTACGACGTTCATCCGCGTTATGGCGAGACCATTCTGCCCACGCGTTTGCAAGGGCTTGATGCAGAAGCGAAGTACAGGGTGAAGGAGATTTGCCTGATGCCCGGCAAGCAAAGCTGGCTTCCATGCAACGACAAAGTCTATACGGGCGACTATCTGATGAAGGTCGGCATCAAGGTGACATCGACAAACGACCTTGTGAGCCACATCATCGAGGTGACAAAAGAATGAAACCTAAAACAATTATCCCTATATGAAAAAGCTATTCGTTCTATCAGTCTTCCTGCTTGGTGCAATGGCAGGACAATCCCAGAACCCTTACCTCCCTTTGTGGGAGCATCTGCCCGACGGAGAACCTCGCGTCTTCGAGGATCCCGACAACCCGGGGAAGCTTCGTGCTTACATCATAGGGTCGCACGACACGCACTACTCCGAATACTGCGGCAACGACATCCGCATGTGGTCGGCTCCCGTGGAGGATCTGACGCAGTGGCGCGACGAAGGTCCCATCTTCTCGTGGTACGTCAACGGACAATGGGACACGATGTACGCGCCAGACCTTGTCGAGGTGAAGGACAAGGCGACGGGCAAGAAGACGTATTGGCTCTACCCGCACTCACGAGGCTGGGGTCGCGTGGCGATGGTCTGCAAGGGCGACCGCCCCAATGGTCCCTTCACGCCCGTCAACCTCACGCCCGACGGCACGCGCTGCGTGGAGGGCTCGCTCATCGATTTCGACCCCTCTGTCTTCGTTGAGAACATCACGGACAAGAAGGACAAGGACTTCGACAAAGGCTTCCGTGCTTACGTCTTCTATGGCTTCCAGCACTCCACGGCTTGCGAGCTCGACCAGAACACGATGTTCAGCAAGCGCCCGGGCACAGAGTTGATTGACCCCTTCATCCCTGCCAGCAGCCACGACGGACGTCTCCTCGACAAAGAGGGAAGCCAGTACAAGGCTCTCTACGAAGGGCAGAACCCACTCGACTTCAACTTCTTCGAGGCTTCGTCCATCCGTCAGGTGGGCAACAAATACGTGATGGTCTTCTCGGGCTACAGCGGCAAGGAGTACGGCCTGGGCAACACCAACAGCGCTCTGCGTTACGCTTATGGCGATTCTCCCCTTGGCCCTTGGCGTTCCGGCGGCGTGTTGGTTGATAGCCGAGGCGTCGTGCTTAACGAGGACGGCTCACGCCTGATAACCACCAACTTCGCCCATAACACGCACGGCTCGCTGCAGGAAATCAACGGGCAGTGGTACGTCTTCTACCACCGTCCGCCTCGTGGCTTTGCCAATGCGCGTCAGGCAATGGTGGCACCCGTCAAGATTGAGTGGGACAAGAAGCCTGTCAGCAAGGGCGGCCAGGTGCGCATCACCGGTTACGACCCCTTTGCCGTTAAGAACGAATGGACAGCCAAAGCCTCCGACGGCAACGAATATACGGGAGCCGAAGTGACGAGCGAGGGCTTCCAAATCTTTGGCTTGCCTCCTTACGCATACTATTCGGCAGGCATCGCTTGCTTCCTGGCAGGCCCTGGCAGCAATGAGTGTATGCAGGACAACCACGATGTCTGGAACAACTCGATGGACCTTGCGGGCCTGAAGAACGGCACCATCATCGGCTACAAGTACTTCGGCTTCGGCGGCTTGGCTCAGGATACGAAAGGCTTGCCAGCTTTCGAAGGCGCCAAGAAGGGCGACACGACGAACCTCAACCTGTTCCTTACGCCGAGCGGTCGCGGGGCTTTCACGATTCACGTGCGTCTCGACAATCCTTGGAAGGGTCAGGAAATAGGCGTTGTCAATGTACCAGCTGCGGCTCGCAAGGAGCCCATGACGTGCAGCTTGCGAGTGCCTGATGTCGAAGGCCTCACGGGCAAGCACGCCATCTATCTTGTTGTTGAAGGGCCTGAAGTAGAGGAGCCCCAGCAGCAGGGCAGACAGTTTGGGCGCCGCCAAGGTCCACAACGCCCGCAAGGTCTCTTCGACCTTCACGGAATAGGCTTCTCCAAAGGCGCAGGCATGAAGGCTCCGGAAGTTCCGCAGGTCAACATCACCGTCGATGGCAAGCGAGTCAGTGTCCCAACGGCACCTCTTTTCAGCAGCAACGCCAACGGCTACACCGACGTTACCCACTATCAGGTCTATGCTCCGCTGAAGGCAAACTCCGTGCTGAAGGCAACTTCTGCGAACCCCGAAGTGAAGTTCCAGATCAGCTCCATCACCGATGGTCGCGCCACCGTCAAAGCGACCTATCAGGGTAAGGAGAAGATTTACCTCATCAATTAGGCAAAAAAACGCCGCACGCGGAGATTGCAATCCCCGCGTGCGGCGTTGGCCATCCCCGCACGCGGAAATTAAAACGCCGCCTGCGGGGATTTTTTCGTAGTCTTAGTACATATTGATGATGGCTTCGTAGAGTTCCTGTTTGCCGCTGGTTTGAGCGGGCTCGCCGACCTTCTTGCCGTATTCGTAGGCCTCTTCGAGTGTCATCTTGCCTTGCTCGAACTTCTTGCCCTTGCCTTTGTCGAAACTTGCGTAGCGCTCCTTGACCATTGCCGGGATGGGCGACTTCTGGATGATGTCGGCAGCGCTGAGCAGAGCGTGGGCCATGGCGTCCATGGCAGCGACGTGGGCGATGAAGATGTCCTCCAGGTCGGTGCTGTTGCGACGCGTCTTGGCATCGAAGTTCGTGCCGCCGTCCTTGAAGCCGCCGCCGCGGATGATCTGCATCATGGCCTGCACGAGTTCATAGTGGTCGATGGGGAACTGGTCGGTGTCCCAGCCGTTCTGGTAGTCGCCGCGATTGGCATCGATGCTGCCCAACATGTCTGCATCCACTGCACAAGCCAGCTCGTGCTCGAAGGTGTGGCCGGCAAGCGTGGCGTGGTTCACCTCGATGTTCACCTTGAAGTCCTTGTCCAGGCCGTGTGCCCTGAGGAAGCCGATGACGGTTTCTGTATCGACGTCGTATTGGTGCTTTGTGGGCTCCATCGGCTTCGGCTCGATGAGGAAAGTGCCCTTGAAGCCTTTGCTGCGGGCATAGTCGCGGGCCATACGCAGCATGGTGGCCATGTGTTCCTTCTCACGCTTCATGTCGGTGTTCAGCAGGCTCATGTAGCCCTCGCGACCGCCCCAGAAGACGTAGTTCGTGCCGCCCAGCTCGATGGTTGCATCGATGGCATTCTTGATTTGGACAATGGCGCGAGCCACTACGTCGAAGTCGGGATTCGTGCTTGCGCCGTTCATGTAGCGCTTATTGCCAAAGACGTTGGCTGTGCCCCACAGCAGCTTGATGCCAGTCTCTGCTTGCTTCTGCTTCAGGTAGGCAACGACCTCCTTCAGGTTCTTCTCGTACGTCTCCACGTCGGCTGCCTCTGCAACGAGGTCGACATCATGGAAGCAATAATACTCGATGCCCAGCTTCTGCATGATCTCGAAGCCGGCATCCGCTTTGTCCTTTGCGGCCTTGACGGGGTCCTTGGCTTTGTTCCACGGGAAGGTCTTCGTGCCAGGCCCAAACTGGTCGCTGCCTTCGGCACAAAGAGTGTGCCACCAGCACATGGCGAACTTGAACCATTCGCTCATCTTCTTGCCCAGGACCACGCGGTCGCGGTCATAATAGCGGTAAGCCAAAGGGTTCTTGCTCTCTACGCCTTCAAACTTGATGGCGGAAATCTCAGGAAAATACTGTTTCATAGTGTTGATAGTTTTATTTGGGTTTGATGTGTTTAATAGGTTAAATGGGGGTGATGGGATTGCGGGTCCTTCAGACCTATAGTAGGGCTTTCCAGCGCTCGTAGGCCTCGCTGTATGCGGCCTGGTTCTTGAGGTCTGGCTCGATGACCTGCAGCTTCTTCAGTGCCGAGAAGGCCTCTGTGTTGTCGGCATAGATGCCTGCGCCGATGCCGGCACCGCGAGCGGCGCCCACGCTGCCGTCAGTGTCGCAAAGCTCGATGGTAGCGCCTGTCACACCTGCCAGCGTGTCGCGGAAGATGGGGCTGAGGAACATATTGGCCTTGCCGGCGCGGATGGTCTTGAGGTCCATTCCCATCGCCTTCATCACTTCCATGCCGTAGGCGAAACTGAAGACGATGCCCTCCTGCGCAGCGCGAAGGAGGTGGGCCTGCGTGTGCGTGTTGAAGTTGATGCCATGAATGCTGGCACCCACTTCTTTGTCGCAGAGGACGCGTTCCGCGCCGTTGCCGAAGGGAAGGATAGAGAGGCCGGCTGAGCCGATGGGAGCTTGGGCCGCCAGGTCGTTCATCTCGGCGTATCCGATGCCAGCCGGCGCCACGTTACGTCGCGCCCAAGAGTTCAGGATGCCAGTCCCGTTGATGCACAAGAGGACGCCAAGGCGGGTTGCCTGTTTTCCGTGGTTCACGTGTGCAAACGTATTGACGCGGCTCTGCGGGTCGTAGGCGACTTGGCCGAGCACACCATACACGACGCCCGATGTGCCAGCCGTCGTGGCTGCTTCTCCCGGCTCGAAGACATTGAGCGAGAGCGCATTGTTGGGCTGGTCGCCAGCGCGATAGGTGATGGGCGTTCCCGCCTGCAGGCTCAGCTCTGCGGCAGCGGCGGCATTCACCTCGCCCTGAAGGCCGAAGGTCGGCACGATGTCGGAGAGCATCTCACGCGGGATGCCGTAGTAGTCGAGCAGGAATTGTGCCGGACGCTCTTCTTTGAAGTCCCACATCATGCCTTCCGACAGACCGCTGACTGTTGTGGCGGGCGTGCCGGAGAGTCGGCAGGCGATGTAGTCGCCGGGCAGCATCACCTTATATATCTTACTGAAGGTGTCGGGCTCGTTCTCGCGAACCCATGCCAGCTTAGAGGCGGTGAAGTTGCCAGGCGAGTTGAGCAGATGACTCAGGCACTTCTCGCTGCCGAGGTCGGCAAATGCCTTCTGTCCGTAGGGAACGGCGCGCGAGTCGCACCAGATAATAGAATCGCGCAACGGCTTCAGCTCTTTGTCCACGCAGACGAGGCCATGCATCTGATAGGAAATGCCGATGGCCTTCACCTCGTCTTTCTGGGCGCCGCTGGCCGCCATGATGTCGGCTGTCGCGGCCTTCAGGTATTGCCACCAGGTCTCGGGGTCTTGCTCTGCCCAGCCGGCACGGACGGCCTTGATGGGCGCTTCGGTTTTGGGGTAGAAAGCGGAGGCGATGCAGGCCCCGCTCTCAGCATCCACGAGGGATGCCTTCACACTAGAACTGCCTACATCATAGCCAAGCAAATAATTCTTTCTCATAATTCACAATTCATAATTCGTAATTCATAATTTTCCTCTCTCTCCTGATTGAAGACTCTTCCACAGAGCGGCCATCTCCTCGAGCGTCCTGCGCTTTGTCTCGGGCACAAGTTTCCAGACGAAGATGGCGGCCACAATGCAGAGGATGCCGTAGAGGCCGTATGTGAACCAGTGGCCGAAGTCGTCGCCCTCGGTGAGGTGCATGTTGAACATCGGCACAAACGAGCTGGAGACGATGAAGTTGAATATCCACTGGAACGCCACCGCGATAGCCACCGCTTTGCCGCGGATGGTGTTGGGGAAGATTTCGGCAATGAGCACCCAGCAAATCGGTCCCCACGAAAACATGAAGCAGGCGGCGTAGAGCATGAGGCTGACACACGTGATGGCCTCCAGTCCCTCGTGCCCGAAGGTGGCAGCCACGCCCAAAGCGCCGATGGCCATACCGATGGAGCCGGTGATGAGCAGCGGCTTGCGCCCTAATTTCTCCACCGTGAAGATGGCAACCAATGTGAACATGATGTTGATGAAACCCATAATCACGGTTATCATCATCGGGTCCTGCATGCCCATATCGCCAAAGGTGCGGGGTGCGTAATAGAGGACGGCGTTGATGCCCACCACTTGCTGGAAGACGCTCAGCATGATGCCTACGAAGATGCACATCCAGCCGTAGGTCATCAGCTTTTCTGTCTTCACCACCAGCGAGTCCACGATTTCGGGCAGGATTATCTCGGCTTTGCTGCTGCCATTAATATTGGCGAGGACATTGAAGGCCTCTTGGTTCTTTCCGATAGATACGAGGTAGCGCGGAGACTCGGGAACGAAGCAAATGAGCAGGGCGAAGAGGCCGGCCGGGATTGCCTCGCTGCCGAACATGTATCGCCAACCCGTCGTCACCGTCCACTGCGCAGCGGGATTGATGGCTGCGATGCCCTTTCCCATTTCCTCCACAAGCGGCTGGATGTGGTCGCCCAGGATGAAGAAGTTCACGAAATAGACGACAAGCTGGCCGAAGATAATGGCGAACTGGTTCCAGCTGACCAGCATGCCCCTGATTTTAGAAGGAGCTATCTCGCCGATGTACATGGGGCAGATGGCCGACGCCAGGCCGACGCCGATGCCGCCGATGATGCGGTAGAAGTTGAACATGAGGAGCAGCGAGAAGAGCGGTTCGCCGTGCTTGAAGAACAGGAACTCCGGCTCCATGCTTCCCAAGGCGGAAACGAAAAACAGCAGTCCAGCGATGATGAGCGACTTCTTTCGGCCCAGCCTCGTGGACAGATAGCCCGACAGTAGCGAGCCGATGATGCAGCCGATGAGCGCGCTGGCAGAGGTGAAGCCGTGCCAAAGGTCGTTGTACTCAAAGTCGCTGGCCTCCATGAAGAATGCCTGCAAACCCTTCTCAGCACCCGAGATGACGGCTGTGTCATAACCGAAAAGCAGTCCGCCGAGAACTGCAACAAGAACGACGGAGTAAAGATAGGCCTTACTGCCCGATTGTTGTGTTTGATTCATGTCAGTTTTAGGTATAAAAATGCGGTTTTCCGTACAAAGATAGTATTTTTTCCGGAAAGACCGTTCGCAAGTGACGTTTTTTTGCAAAACAAGTTCGAAAAAAGTTGGAAAGCCACTCGAAAAAAGTCATTTTCTAACGCCTTGTTAATCAATACCCTTAGCGAGGGCCATTATATATTCATGTATGTATAATTAAATGTACATGTATGTATAATTATAGATACATGTATGTATAACGAACTTCGCTTGCGGCGTTTTGCGTTTCCGCGTGCGACAATATAAACAAAAAAAGCCCGAATCTCTTCGGGCTTGCGCTTCAGGATGGGCTTGAACCAACGACCCCATGATTAACAGTCATGTGCTCTAACCAACTGAGCTACTGAAGCAATTTGCAACTGCTTGGAAAAACTTGCGCTTCAGGATGGGCTTGAACCAACGACCCCATGATTAACAGTCATGTGCTCTAACCAACTGAGCTACTGAAGCAGTTTTTTTCGCTTTTTCTTGCAATTGCGGTGCAAAGGTATAGGTTTTTTCGAAAATATGCAATACCTTTGCAGAAAAATTTGCACAATATGGAGAAAATAATCGGAATAGGCAACGCCTTGGTCGATATTCTGGTGCGTTTGAAGGGCGATACGCTTCTCGAAGAAATGCAGTTGCCAAAAGGCGGAATGACCTTGATTGACGAGGCTCAGCAGCGAAAGCTCCGGGCCAGGATGGAGGGTTTGCAGGTGGAAAAAGCTACTGGCGGCAGTGCTGGCAACGCGATGCTGGCTTTTGCTCACCTTGGTGGAAATGCCGGTTTCGTCGGCAAGACTGGAAAGGACGACCTCGGCAAGTTCTACAAGGAGAACTGCAAGAAGGTGGGCATCGATGCTCGGCTTTTGCAATGCGACCTGCCGACGGGAGTTGCCAATACGTTCATCACGTCCGATGGCGAAAGGACGTTCGGCACTTGTCTGGGAGCTGCGGCAACGCTTCAGGCGAACGACATCACACCAGCCCTTTTCGAGGGTGTCTCGATGGCACATATCGAGGGCTATCTCGTGCAGAACCACGACCTGATGGAAGCCATTTGTCAGACGGCAATGGAGCAAAGCGTACAACTCAGCCTCGACCTTGCCAGCTACAATGTTGTCGCCTCGGACCTGCCTTTTTTCCAGCATTTGGTGCAGGACTATATCGACGTCGTCTTCGCAAACGAAGAGGAGGCGATGGCATTTACGGGCAAGGCAGATCCAATGGAAGCTTTGCGTGCGATTGCTTCCTACAAGTGCTTGGCCGTCGTGAAGCTCGGCGGTAAGGGTTCTGCGGCAAGACTAGGCAGGGAAGAAGTAACGGCAGGCGTGAAGCCCGTGCCCGTCGTAGATACCACTGCAGCAGGCGACTTCTTTGCTGGCGGCTTCCTCTACGGCTTGATATCGGGTGCCTCTTTGAAGGATTGCCTTCGCTTTGGCACACTTCTTGCAGGACGTATCATAGGAGTGGTGGGCACGAAACTGCCCGAAGACGTTTGGAAAGAGATAAGAAAGGAGTTAAGAAGTTAGGACAGACAAGTAGTGAAAATGAAACGCGCCTATATATATATAATAATGTGTATGCTGCCGTTCGCTTTGGCAGCGCAAAAGAAAGAGAACGCCAATTCAGCCATAAGCCGTAACCTCGAGCTCTTCAACGACATCTACAAGCAGCTCGACCTCTTCTACGTCGATTCGCTCAACGCGGATACCGTGATAGGGTGGGGCATCCGCTCGATGCTGCAACAGGTGGACCCGTTCACCGACTATTATCCCGAAGACGATGAGGACCTTCGCCAAATGGCAACGGGTAAATATGCCGGCATTGGCAGCGTCATTCGCTATCATAAGAAAGAACAAAGGGCAGTCATCAGCGAGCCTTACGAAGGGACGCCAAGCCAATTGGCAGGTGTTCAGGCAGGTGACGTCATTCTTTCCATCGACGGAAAAGACGTGAAGGGCATGCTCACGCCCAAGGTCAGCTCGATGCTTAGAGGCGAGGCAGGCACAACATTCGAACTGAAAGTGCGGCGAGGAGAGGAAGAAAAGTCGTTCCTCATCACGCGCCAGACGATACAACTTCCGCAGGTGCCTTATGCAGGAATGCTTGCCGACGGACAGACCGGCTACATCTATCTCACTGGCTTTACGGAAGGGGCTTGCCGAGAGGTGCGAGAAGCATTGGACGACGTGCGCCGCCAAGGAGCCAAGCGCCTTGTTTTTGATTTGAGAGGCAACCCAGGCGGAGCAGTCAACGAGGCTGTCGACATTGCCAACCTCTTCCTGCCGAAAGGCAAGAAAGTGGTCTATACGAAAGGCAAGATGACGCGCACAAATCGCGAGTACTACACGGCAACGGAGCCTGTGGACAGCTTGATGCCGCTTGTCGTGCTTGTCGATGGCGGCTCGGCTTCTGCTTCCGAGATAGTGGCAGGCTCTTTGCAGGACTTCGACCGCGCCGTCGTAATGGGTGCAAGAACCTACGGCAAAGGCTTGGTCCAGATGATTCGCGAGTTGCCTTATCATGGCACACTCAAACTCACGACCAGTCGCTACTACATTCCCAGCGGACGTTGCATACAGGCTTACGACTACCGGCATCTCAACGCCGACGGCTCGGCAGGAACGGTTCCCGATAGCCTGACGAACGTCTTCCATACGGCTGGCGGCCGTGAGGTTCGCGATGGCGGCGGCATCAAACCCGACGTCGAGGTGAAGCCCGATAGCTTGCCAACGATGATCAACGAGTTGTTGAACAGCGACGAGTTCTTCGATTATGCCACTCATTTTTGCCGTACGCATCCCTCGATACCGCCAATTGGCGAGTTCAAGTTGAGCGACGAGGACTACCTTGCCTTTGCCGACAGCATTGCAGCAAGCGGTTTCGAGGGTGGAAAGCCAGCCAAAGAGGTGCTGAAAGTCTTGCGAGACGTCATCAAGCGCGAGGGTTATCAGGAGGCCACGCAAGCCGAACTCGACGCCCTTGAGGCGAAGCTCACCTACGACGTCAAGGCCGACCTGCTGCGCTTCCGCAAGCAAGTGGAGCCGTACCTCTGCGACGAGATAGCCGTTCGCTACTACTTCCAGAAAGGCGCGGCACAGCAGCAGCTCATCGGCGATCCGTGCATCGAGCGCGCTTTGCAAGTGCTTTCGTCCGACGAATACAATAAAGTCTTGGGGAAATGAAGAAACTTAGTCTCCTACTCCTGCTTTGTCTCAGCCTTTCTGCCCAGGCGCAAGTGGACAGCTTGCAGCAGGACAGCATTGTTCGCATCCTTGCCATCGGCAATAGCTTCTCGCAAGATGCCGTCGAGCAATACCTCTGGGAACTGGCCGACGAGGCAGGCATCAAGATGGTCATCGGCAATGCTTATCGCGGAGGGCAAGGCTTCCAGTCGCATTGGATTGATGTGACCGAGGCCAACAACACCTTCGAATACCGTAAAGTAGTGAATGGCCGACGCTCAAACAGGCCTCGCTCCTCGCTTGAAAGCATCATCACCGACGAGCCTTGGCAGTTCATCACCTTCCAGCAAGTGAGCCAGGAGTCGGGACTCACCACCACCTTCGAGCCCTACCTTACCTACCTTATCGGCTACACGCAAGAGCGGCAAACCAATCCCAATGCCACTTATGGCTACCACCAAACCTGGGCCTACTCGCACGACAGCACCCATGGCGGCTTTGCCAACTACGGCAACCGGCAAGACGTGATGTATGATAGCATCTGCGCGGCCGTGCAGTTCGCCTTGGCAACCCATCCCGAGCTCAGTTTTGTCGTTCCTTCAGGCACAGCGATACAGAATGCCCGCACCACATGGCTGGGCGACAATATGAACCGCGACGGCTATCACCTCGACCTCAAGATGGGGCGCTACACGGCGGCTTGTACTTGGTTCGAGACCATAACAGGCATCTCGCCCGTAGGCTTCAGCTACCATCCCGACGGCATCGACTACCTGGTAGCCCATACCTGCCAAGTCGCCGCCCACGAGGCAGTGGCGCGTCCCTTCGAGCGAACCGTCCTCAGTCAGGAAGGCCTGCCAGCCGTCAACAACATCGTGCCGACAGGCCTGGTGAAGCTCAATTTTGGAGCAGACCACACCAGCGACCCAGCATGGAACGACATCACGCCCGACATCCGCACCCACACCAGCATCCTGGACAGCAACATGAACCCCACGGGCATCCTCGTCACCCTCACTGGCGAGTTCGGCGGCTCCAACCGCAACGGCGCGACCTATACCACCACCAAGATGCTCATGCCCGCCGACGTCTCCAGCTCGGCCCTTTGGGGCTATGCCGTAGGCAAGTTCGGCAGCCAGGGCCCAAGGCAAAGCGCGGCTATAAAACTGAGCCACCTCAATCCCGAGCTCGAGTACGAGTTCACCATCTTTTCCTCTCGCGACAAGTGTCAGGACTTCCGCCAGACAAGCTATATCCTGCAAGGCGCCGATACTTGGGCAGATGCCTTGCAATCCGCCAACAACTCCCACGAGACGGCAGTCATGAAGCACATCCGCCCCACCGCTGACGGACAAATCACCCTTACCGTCATGCCTGGCTCGCACAACAACAACCCGAACATGTTCTACTACCTCAACGCATTGACAATCAAAGCAAAACATTAATATTATGGCACAGCAACAGAAACAGATTCAAATCCAGTTCCGCTTGATGGATGTCAAGCAGCTGCAGTTCGTCAACCTTGCCAACGAGTGGCCGGAAGGCGAGATGCAAATCAACAACCAGCTCCAGTTCAACTGCGAGACCGACAAGCGCATCGTGCGCTGCAACGCCAATTTCGAGTACAAGAAGAACGACATCACCCAGCTCATCCTCGGCGTGCAGACCGTCTTCGAGTTCACGCGCGACAGCTGGAGCTCGCTCTACCAACTCAATGAGGATCAATGGGTTCTGCCCGCCGGCCTGGTGCAACACATGGCCGACATCACCATCGGTAGCGCCCGGGGCATCATGGCCGTCCGCAGCGAAGAAGCCGGCATACCGAAGCAGATACTGCCGCTCGTCAACCCGGGTCAGATGCTTCGCAACAACATCGCCTTCAAGCGCGTCCCGCAGCAGCAGAACGGCCCAGCAGGACCGCTGCCCATGGACGGCACCCTCGGCAACGCGTAAGTTCCCTGATTGTTCCCTCTCCTTCTTCGGCTTTTGCGAGAAACGGCAGGAGAAGGATATTATTGCCACACATAACCAGCAATAACTGGCAATAACTTGCACTTCCCTGCAACGCATCAAACACTTCACGGGAAACTCATAATTTAACATCTATTAACCATCGTGCGAGGTTCTTTACATATTTTTTGACTCGGAATTCAGAATTCAGTTTTTATATGAGCAGTAATACAGTTAGCAAGCAGTAAAACGAAATCTTGCTACTAAAATTTTATAATATATAATATATATATATATTATATATTATAAAATTCTAAGGGCCATATTTCCCACTGAATGACCCCCTCATATAGAAACTGAATTCTGAATTCTGAGTCAAAAAAACCACATGTTCGCGGAAAATGCTTCAAGGTTGCGGGCAGGCGAGTGCAGAGTGATGCTCGCATCGACCTTGCCGAGCGGAAGCAAGCTCGACGAAATCGCGTCAAGGTTGCGAGCAGGGCCTGCGCAAAATCTCGTCAATTGCTGCTGAAAATCGGCCCAATTCGATGCCTGAAATTTGGTGGCGCAGGAAAAATGCCGTACCTTTGCAGTGTCAATCAAAGAACACGACGCGCTAAAGTGGCCAATTTGGCGCAGCGAGTTCGCCAACTTAACTGCAGTAGTTGGAATTGATTGCACGAGAGAACCAATTGAGTCGAGAGTCAAGAGTCAAGAGTCAAGAGTCAAGAGTCAAGAGTTGAGAGTCGAGAGTCAAGAGTCGAGAGTTGAGAGTCAAGAGTCAAGAGTTGAGAGTCAAGAGTTGAGAGTCGAGAGTTGAGAGTCAAGAGTTGAGAGGCAGACTTAAAGTCGATAGTGCGGCCTTCGGCGGAGTTCTAAACTTAAACTATACACTCTCTGCCCGTAACCTCTCCGCTGAAACAAAGACCGAGAAAAAATACTTTTGAAAGCTTAGACACTTCGCCGTTCCGCCTGCGCCTGAGCAGCAACTGGAGCGCAAGAGGGTACTTTCGCTCGGAAATACTCAAATAAATTTGGTATTTCGCTCACTTATTCGTAACTTTGCACGCGCAAAATATACAGTTATGTCGAACATAGTAGCTATTGTGGGGCGCCCGAATGTGGGCAAGAGTACCCTTTTCAACCGCTTGACACAGACTCGCCACGCCATCGTGAGCGAGGAGGCTGGCACTACACGCGACCGCCAGTACGGCAAGTGCGAGTGGGGCAACCGTGAGTTCTCCGTCATCGATACCGGCGGCTGGGTGGTCGGAAGCGACGATATCTTCGAGGAGGAAATCCGTAAGCAAGTGACCCTCGCCACCGACGAGGCCGACGTGATCCTCTTTCTCGTTGACATCCAGAACGGCATCACCGACCTCGACGAGGCTGTGGCCGGCATTCTCCGCCGCTCGAAGAAACCCGTCCTGCTCGTTTGCAATAAGATGGACAACAACGAGACTTGGCTCTCTGCCGAGTTCTATGCCTTGGGACTGGGCGAGCCGCAGTGCATCTCGGCTGCAACCGGAAGCGGTACGGGCGACCTGCTCGACCTCGTCTGCAGTAAGTTCCCCAAGGAAGGCGACGCCCTGCCCGACGAAGACATCCCGAGGTTTGCCGTTGTTGGCCGCCCGAATGCTGGCAAGTCGAGCCTCATCAACGCCTTCATCGGCGAGGAACGCAACATTGTGACCGACATCGCTGGCACCACTCGCGACAGTATCTATACCCGCTACGACAAGTTTGGTTTCGACTTCTATCTGGTGGATACTGCTGGCATCAGAAGGAAGAACAAGGTGAGCGAAGACCTGGAGTTCTACAGCGTGATGCGGTCGATTCGAGCCATCGAAAACAGCGATGTTTGCATCCTCATGATTGATGCCACCAGAGGCATCGAGGCGCAGGACCTGAACATCTTCCAAATCATTCAGAAGAACCAGAAGAGCATCGTGGTGGTGGTCAACAAATGGGACCTTGTGCCTGATAAGGACACGAAGGTGATCAAGACGATGGAGGACGCCATCCGCGAGCGCATGGCTCCCTTCACAGACTTCCCCATCATCTTCGGCTCGGCACTCACAAAGCAGCGCATCTTCAAGGTGCTCGAGACGGCAAAGGACGTCTTCCTCAATCGCCGCAGAAAAGTGTCGACGCACAAGCTCAACGAAGAAATGCTGCCGCTCATCGAGGCCTATCCGCCACCATCGATGAAGGGCAAGTACATCAAGATAAAGTACTGCATGCAGATTCCCGACACACATGTGCCCTCGTTTGTGTTCTATGCGAACCTGCCGCAATACGTGAAGGAGCCCTACAAGCGGTTCCTCGAGAACAAGATACGCGAGCGCTGGGACTTCTCGGGATGTCCGATAAACATATTCATCAGGCAGAAATAAATGAAGAAAGTTGTTGTCTGTTCTCGGATGCTTTTGCACCAAGGCGCACTTTTAATGTGCGGAGGTCTGCTGACAGCTGTCCTGTTCGCATGCTCAAAAGGGCACTTCACGCACAAGTCTGCGCAGAAGGCGGCCGAGAAGTACTATACAATGCTCATCAAAGGCAACTACAAGGGCTTCGTCGATGGTTATGCCAGTTCCGACAACCTGCCGGAAGACTTCCGCAGTCAACTCATCGATGCGACGGCGCAGTTCATGGCAAAGGACGATATGCGGAGCCTCAAATCTGTCAAAGCCATAAGCGACAGCCTCTGTGAGGACAGCACAGCCTACGTGATGCTCCAGCTCAACTTCTCCGACAGTACAAGCGAACAGATAGAACTGCCCCTCGTGCTTCTTAAAGAAGGGTGGAAAATGTGGACGCCTTAGGAATAATTCAAAATGTGTAGATTCAAAATTCAAAATAAAATGAAGAAACTTATCTCTTTCCTGCTGATGCTCGTGGCAGTATCAGCAGTTAGCGCACAAATGCAAATGCCTCCAGTTCCCCTTGACCCTGCCGTCAAGACAGGCAAGTTGAACAATGGCCTTACCTACTACATTCGCCACAACGAGTGGCCCGAGAAGCGTTGCGACTTCTACATCGCCCAGCGCGTCGGCTCGATGCAAGAAGAGGACGACCAGCGCGGCTTGGCTCACTTCCTCGAGCACATGTGCTTCAATGGCACAACACATTTTCCCGGTGATGCCCTGAAGCAGTACCTGGAGCGCATTGGCGTGAAGTTCGGCGAGAACCTGAATGCCTATACCTCTTTCGACGAGACGGTCTATAACATCAACAACGTCAATGTCGAGATAGCCGGAGCCGTCGATTCCTGTCTGCTCATCCTTCATGATTGGAGCCACGACCTCCTGCTCGAAGACAAGGAGATAGACAAGGAACGTGGTGTCATCGAAGAGGAATGGCGTGTGCGTCGCAGCGCTCAGTTGCGACTTATTGAAGCCGCTCTGCCTACTATCTGCAAAGACAGTAAGTATGCCGAGCGCATGCCTATCGGCACAATGGAGGTGGTGAAGAACTTCCCCTATGAAACACTCCGCAGCTATTACCGCAAGTGGTACCGTCCCGACCTGCAGGCGCTCATCGTCGTTGGCGATGTTGACCCCGATGCCGTCGAGAAGAAGTTGCAGGAGATGTTTGCCGATATTGCTCCCGCCGCTGCAAATGCTGCCGTTCGCGAAGAGTTCCCTGTGCCCGACAATCAGGAGCCACTGGTATTTATCGGCAAAGACAAAGAGTTCACCGGTATGGTGGCATCCGTCATGTTCAAGACTGAACCACTGCCTCGCGAACTGAGAGGCACAATGGCTTATATCGCTCAGGATTACGTCGAGGACGCAATTTCGGGCATGCTGAACGAGCGTCTCAATGAACTTACACGAAAGGCGGATGCACCTTTCTCGGGTGCTTCTGTCAGTTTCGGTGACTTCCTTGTTGCAAAGACAAAGGAAGCACTTTCCCTCGATATCTCGATGAAGGAGAACCGTTATGCAGAGGGCATCAAGGCAGCCTATCGTGAATTGCTCCGTGCTTCTCGTGGTGGCTTTACGGAAAGCGAGTATGACCGCTTCAAGCAAGAGTACTTGTCGCAAATCGATGCAGCTTACGAGGCTCGCGACAAGCGCACCAATACGTCCTTCGTTAATGATTATGTCCGTCACTTTATAGATAATATCCCTGCAGCCGGCATTGAATGGGAGCATCAGATGATGAACCAAATTGTGCCCAACATTCCTTTGGACATGATTAATCAAGCCATCGGAGAGCTCTCGCAAGACAACAGGGTCATTCTCGTCTTTATGCCCGAGAAGGAAGGACTCGCTTGTCCGACCGAACAGGAAGTGCTGTCGGCAATGACAGAAGTTGATGGCGAAGACATTGCCGCCTTTACAGAAGAGGTCAGCACCGAGCCGTTGGTGCCCGAGCTGAAAAGCAAGGTGAAGGTCAAGAAGATAACCGACGACATCTATGGCGCCAAGCTCATTACCCTGAGCAACGGCATGAAGATTCATGTGAAGCAGACCGACTACAGCCCCAACAAGATAGTCTTCCGTGCAACATCTTGGGGCGGCAACAGCCTCTACGGCAACGACGAGTACATCAACGCCAGCAACATCGGTTTGGTTCATCAGGGCGGTTTGGGCAACTTCTCTGCTGTAGAGCTCAACAAGAAGCTTGCAGGCAAGCAGGCCAGCGTGTCGTCGAGCGTCAATGTACGCAGCGAAGGCATCAGCGCGAACTGTGTGAAGAAGGACCTCGAGACGATGCTCCAGCTGGTTTACCTTAACTTCACCTCTCCCCGTCGCGACGACGAAGCCTTCACCTCTGCCATAGAGCGCAGTCGCAATGCTTTGAAGAACCAAGACCTCAATCCTCAAACGGCACTGCAGGATAGCGTAATCAGCGTGGTTTACAACAATAATGTCCGTGCTAAGCGCTTCAAGGAGGAAGACCTCGACCGCATCAACTACGACCGCTTGCTCGAGATGTACAAGGAACGCTTTGCCAATGCAGGCGACTTCGAGTACTATCTCGTGGGCGATGTTAATGCGGATTCTGTTGCTCCCTTGCTTGCAAAGTATCTTGGAGCGCTTCCTGCAAAGGGCAAGAAGGAGAAGTACAAGATGATAGACCAGCGCATGACGAAGGGCGAACGCGAGTGCTTCTTCACGAAGGAGCAGGACACGCCCAACTCCCTGAATGTCTTCCTCTATCATGCCCCCATGAAGGAGACATTGAGGAACGACATCCTTGTTGACATGCTCCAGCAGGCCATGCAGATGCTCTACACGGAGACTGTTCGCGAGGACAACGGCGGAGCTTACGGCGTGCCTGTAAGTGCCAGCCTGAGCGACTATCCTGAAGAGATAGCGACTGCTCAGATCGTCCTGCCCACGGCTCCCGAAAAGCGTGAATCGATGACGGGCATCGTGAACGACGGCATCAAGAAGATGATGGCCGAAGGACCTTCCGAGGAGAATCTTGGCAAGATAAAGGAGTACATGCTCCGTTCGCATCAGGAAGACTTGAAGAACAACGGCTACTGGATGACCAGCCTTGTCTCGAAGACGCGCTACAATCAGGAGTTCGTCGAGGGCTATGAGGAGTGTGTCCAGAGCATAACAATCGAGGACATCAAAAAGGTGGCTCAGGACATCTTCGGCAGCGGCAACCGCCTTGTTGTCGGCATGGAAACGCCGCAGCAATAGTTTTAGAGTTGAAAGTTTAGAGTTTCGAGAAGCTATGTTTATCACGAAGTGGCTGGCAGCTTTTGGCAGGTACTTGCAACTGATGGGGCGAGTCTTGAGCATTCCCGAAAGGTGGCGAATGTTCTTCCGCCAGTACGTCCGCGAGATGGGTTCGCTTGGTGTCGATTCCATCGGCATCGTGTTGCTCATCAGTTTCTTCATAGGCGCCGTCATCTGCATACAGATAAAGCTCAATATCCAAAGCCCGTGGATGCCGACGTTCACGACAGGATACACCACGCGCGAAATCATGCTCTTGGAGTTTTCTTCAAGCATCATGTGTCTCATCTTGGCAGGTAAGGTGGGCTCTAACATCGCTTCGGAGATAGGCACTATGCGAGTGACGCAACAGATTGACGCGTTGGAGATTATGGGGGTTAACTCGGCGTCGTTCCTCATCTTGCCTAAAGTGGTCGGCATGATGACGATGATTCCCTTCCTGGTAGTCTTCAGCATCGTTGCAGGTTTTGTAGGAGCCTATGCAACAGCCATTGCCGGCATCATCACACCTGACGACCTGACCGTCGGTTTGTTGCATAGCTTCAACCAATGGTACGTCTGGATGAGCATCATCAAGAGCATCTTCTTTGCCTTCATCATCAGTAGCGTGGCATCGTATCACGGCTACTTCGTGGAGGGCGGAAGCTTCGATGTGGGCAAGGCCAGCACAAACGCCGTCGTCTCGAGCAGCATGTTGATTCTCTTCTCAGACATCTTCCTAACCTCATTGTTGTCGTAAAATGATTGAAGTCCAGCATCTATACAAGAGTTTCGATGGCAGAGACATCCTCTCGGACATCAACATGACGTTCCGCGACGGGCAGACGAACCTCATCATCGGGCAGTCGGGTTCGGGCAAGACTGTGCTGATGAAGAACATCGTGGGGCTCTTCACGCCTACAAAGGGAAAGATACTCTACGACGGACGTGACTTCGTGACGATGGCAAAGAAGGAACGAGTGATGATGCGACGCGAAATGGGAATGATTTTCCAAAGTGCCGCCCTTTTCGACTCCATGACCGTACTGGAGAATGTTATGTTCCCGCTCGACATGTTCTCCGACATGAATCAGGCCGACCGCATCACTCGTGCCCGTTTCTGCCTCGAGAGAGTCAACCTGAAAGGAGCCGAAGATAAGATGCCAGGCGAGATAAGTGGCGGTATGCAGAAACGTGTGGCGATTGCCAGAGCCATTGCTCTCAATCCCAAATACCTCTTTTGTGACGAGCCAAACTCCGGTCTCGATCCGAAAACGAGTCTCGTCATCGACGACCTCATCAGCAGTATCACGCACGAATACGGCATGACGACCATTATCAACACACACGATATGAACTCCGTGCTCGGCATAGGCGAGAGCATCCTTTTCATTTGCGATGGTCACAAAGAATGGGAGGGCTCGAAGGATCAGATAATGGGTTCTACCAACGAAAAGCTGAATTCCTTCATCTTTGCAAGCGACTTGCTGAGGAAGGTCAAGGAAGAAGAAGCTCAAAAGGAGAAATTGTAAACGGAAAACGGTGAAATGGAAAATGAGAGTTTGCAGCTTCGAAGCGAAGGACTTGTAAAGATATACGGCAAGCGAACTGTTGTGAACAACGTCACTTTCAACGTTCGTCAGGGCGAGATTGTTGGTTTGCTTGGGCCGAACGGTGCAGGCAAAACCACCTCTTTCTACATGACGACAGGCCTCGTTTTGCCAAACGACGGACATATCTTCCTGGGTGACGAGGAGATTACCGACCTGCCTGTTTATAAGAGAGCTCGTCTGGGCATTGGTTACCTCGCGCAAGAAGCCAGCGTTTTTCGCAAGATGAGTGTAGAAGACAATATCGCCAGCGTGCTCGAGATGACGAATAAGACGAAGGAAGAACAGCGCGAAAAGCTCGAAAGTCTTATCACGGAGTTCCATCTCGAAAAGGTACGAAAGAACTTGGGCGACCAGTTAAGTGGTGGCGAACGACGCAGGACGGAGATTGCCCGCTGCCTTGCAATCGACCCGAAGTTCATTATGCTCGACGAACCTTTTGCTGGCGTTGACCCGATTGCTGTGGAGGACATACAATATATCGTGTGGAAACTGAAGCAGAGGAACATCGGAGTTCTTATCACGGACCACAACGTGGAGGAGACCCTCTGCATTACCGACCGCGCCTATCTGCTGTTCGAAGGGCAGATACTTTTCCACGGAACACCTCAGGAGCTGAGTGTCAATCCCGTTGTTCTCGATAAATACCTGACCAGAAACTTTGTCCTTCGCTTCAAGGACTTCCAGCAAATGGAGGAGCAACGCACGGCAACCGGGAAGGCATGACGTGAGTTGTCTCCCTCCGGCTCACCCGTAAGGTGGAGAATAAATAGTATATGCTAAATGATTAAATGGCAAATAATATGAAACGTCTTATTTTAATTCTATTCTTGATGCCTTTGATGGCATTTGCAAAGGGTGATGACTTCCCGCGTCTTGTCATCATCACCATTGACGGATTACGTTGGCAGGAGGTCTTCTCGGGTGCTGAAGAGAGCCTGCTTTCCAATACGAAAGAGGTGAGGAACGTCGAGCAGACACGTCGCCTCTATTGGCGACACACACCTGTTGACCGCCGTATGGCTTTGATGCCTTTCGTCTGGAACACAGTCGCCAAGCAAGGCATGCTCATCGGCAACCGCAATCTTGGTAGCGTGATGCAGGTCGCCAACAAGACAAACATCTCTTTCCCAGGCTATTCTGAGATGATGACAGGCATCGTGGATGAAGACATCAAGGGCAACGACCCTATTCCCAATCCCCATCTTAACGTCCTCGAAGTGGCCAATCAAGACCTTCGTTATAAAGGAAGCGTTGTAATGTATGGCTCTTGGAAGTCGACACGTTATGCCATTCATAACGAGGAAGCACACATTCCCGCCAGTGTCTCTTACGAGAAGAACATTGCAAAAACGCAGACGCCTGTCCTAAAGATGGTGGACAGGATGATGGAAGGCATGCCTCACTATTGGGGAAGTGAGCACTTTGATGCTTTCACGTATGCTTATGCCATTGAGACATTGAAGGCAGACCATCCCAAAGTGATGTGGATATCCTTTGGTGACTGCGACGAGTGGGCGCATGCTCGCAAGTACGATTTTTACCTCGATGCAGCCAACGCCACCGATGCTTTCATTAGTGATATCTACAATGCATGCGAGTCGGATAAGTTCTATAAAGGCAAGACCACCTATCTCATCACCTGTGACCACGGGCGTGGGGATGGTGACCAATGGGCAAGTCATGGCAGCAGCACCAAAGGTTCCGAGGCAACTTGGCTCATGCTCCTGGGCAAAGGCATTGAACCAAAGGGCGAGACACTCAACAACGGTCCCTTCTTCACAAAGCAAGTGGCTGCAACCATCGCCCGAATCCTCGACCTTGATTTCACGCCTGAAGGCGGTGCGCAACTCCTGCCCATCGCTCCTTAGCCGAGTGTCCTGCAGGGCAGGGTGACGTTTTGTAAACAAGCCACATACGTGCATCCGGGAAAATCCACACGTGCATCCGGGCAAATCCACACGTGCATTCTGCAAAATCCACCTGTGGATTTGCCCGAATCCACCTGTGGATTTTGCGAAGGACTCGAAACAATTCCTCATTCTTCTTTCTTTTTAACCTTTTAATATTTCAATTTTTCAACTTTTCTTTGTACCTTTGCACCCGCTTTAGAAGAAAAGGATAATAACTAAACCCAAATAACTGATGAAGATATCATTTGAAAACGTTGACAAGGTGAGCGCTTTGCTTACCCTTAACATCGAGAAAGCTGACTATGAAGATAAAGTAAAGAAGGCCCTTAAGGACTTTAGCCATAAGGCAAGTCTGCCTGGTTTCCGTCCTGGCAAAGTACCTGCTTCGCTCATTCAGAAGCGTTTCGGTACAGAAGTAAAGGCGGAGGAAATCAACAAGATTCTTGGTGAGGAAGTCAACAAGTACATTCGTGAGAATAAGATTAACATGCTTGCCGAGCCTCTTCCAAATGAAGAGAAGACTCCTCAGATGGATTTCGAGACACAGGACGACTTCACCTTCGCCTTCGACATTGCACTCGCTCCTGAGTTCGACGCCAAGCTCTCCAAGAAGGACAAGTTGACGTACTACGAAATCAAGGTGGACGATGCCCTTGTTGATCAGCAGGTGCAAAGCTATTGCCAACGTGGCGGTCAGCATGTAAAGACGGAAAGTTTCGAGAAGGGTGACATGGTGAAGGGCACGCTCACGCAACTCAACACCAAGAACAATACGCTCAAGGACGGCATTACCGTCGAGGACGCAGTTATGCTCCCCGAGTACATGAAGGACAACAAGGAGAAAGAAAAGTTCGAAGGTGCCAAGCTCGGCGATGTCATCACCTTCAACCCGGCAAAGGCATATGCTGGTAATGCTACAGAACTTGCCAGCCTGCTGCACATCACGAAGGAAGAAGCAGAGGAAATGAAGTCGAACTTCAATTTCCAGATAAGCGAGATTATGCGCTACGAGCCTGCCAAGCTCGATCAGGACCTCTTCGACAAAGTGCTCGGAGAAGGTGTAGTGAAGAGCGAGAAGGAGTTTCGTGAGTTTATTGCCAACGACATCAAGAAGAACTTCGCTGGCGAGGCAGAATATCAGTTCACACAAGACCTTCGCGACTACATCTTGGGTCGCATCGGTAAAGTTGAGTTCCCCGAAGCACTCCTGAAGCGTTTTATGAAGCTTCGCAATCAGGATAAGGGCGAGGAATATGTCGAGGAGAACTTCGAGAAGAGCCTGCCCGAACTGCTCTGGCACCTTGCTAAGGAACAGATTTGCGACCAGCTTGAGGTGAAGGTGCAGCATGAAGATGTGCTCGAGACAGCGAAACACTACACCCGTCTTCAGTTCGCTCAGTACGGTATGATGAATCTTCCCGAAGAGACCGTCACGAACTACGCAGCCGAGATGCTCAAGAACGAGCAGCAGGCACAAGGTCTCGTAGAACGTACCGTCGAGAACCTCATGGCAGCGAAAGTTAAGGAAGCCGTTACGCTGAAGACAAAGGAAGTCTCGATGGACGAGTTCCGCAAGCTCTCGGAGAAGAAGTAAAATCTCTCGCGTACGCGTGTTATTATATATAATGTGATAGCTATGGATAAAGAGTTTCGCAAGTTCGCAACCCGTCATATGGGTATAAACAGCATGGTGCTCGACGATGTGGTCAGCATGCAAAATCAGTACCTCAATCCCTACATCCTTGAGGAGCGTCAGCTGAACGTAACGCAGATGGACGTCTTCAGCCGTCTGATGATGGACCGCATCATCTTCCTTGGCACAGAGATTGACGACTATACTGCCAACACCTTGCAGGCTCAGTTGCTCTTCCTCGACAGTGCCGACCCGGGCAAAGACATCAGCATTTACGTCAACAGCCCTGGTGGCAGCGTACATGCAGGCTTAGGCATCTACGATACAATGCAGTTCATCTCGAGCGACGTGGCTACCATCTGCACAGGCATGGCTGCCAGCATGGCCGCAGTATTGCTCGTGGCCGGCAAGGAAGGGAAACGTAGCGCCCTGAAGCACAGCCGGGTCATGATTCACCAACCGATGGGTGGTGCTCAAGGTCAGGCAAGCGACATCGAGATTACTGCTCGAGAGATACTGAAGCTCAAGAAAGAGCTCTACAGCATCATAGCAGAGCATTCGCATACCGACTTCGACAAAGTCTGGGCAGATAGCGACCGAGACTACTGGATGACTGCACAGGAAGCCCTCGAGTACGGGATGATTGACCGTGTGATGACACGCAAAGAGGATTAAGGTTTCATTCAATAACCTCTGAGCTTTAACCAATAACCTCTATTGATGACAGGCAAGCGCAAAAACCGTTGCTCCTTCTGTGGACGCAGTGAAGACGAGGTAGCTCTAATGCTTACAGGCTTGAACGGCTTCATCTGCGACGAATGTGTCCGTCAGGCAGAGCATATAGTTCGGGAAAATTTGGGCAGTAAGGTAAATGTCAAGACCGGTAGTACAGCAGGCCTTGACATGGACGATATTCCCAAGCCTCGTGACATCAAGGCCTTTCTCGACCAGTATGTAATCGGGCAGGACAGCGCGAAGCGTTACCTTTCTGTTGCCGTCTATAACCACTACAAACGTTTGTCACAGAAGACAGATGATGGCGTGGAGATAGAGAAAAGCAACATCATCATGGTCGGCGCAACAGGTACGGGCAAGACTCTGTTGGCTCGCACTATTGCAAAGCTGCTCAAGGTGCCTTTCACCATTGTGGATGCCACCATCTTCACCGAAGCAGGTTATGTAGGAGAAGACGTCGAGAGCATCCTGACCCGACTTCTGCAAGTGGCAGATTACGACGTGACGGCTACCGAACGCGGCATTGTCTTCATCGACGAGATAGACAAGATAGCTCGCAAGCAAGACAATCCGAGCATTACTCGTGACGTGAGTGGCGAAGGAGTGCAGCAAGGACTGCTTAAACTTCTTGAGGGTTCGATAGTAAACGTGCCACCAAAAGGCGGACGAAAGCACCCGGATCAGGACTACATTCATGTCGACACACGCAACATCCTCTTCATCTGTGGCGGTGCTTTCGACGGCATAGAGCGCAAGATAGCACAGCGCTTGAACACACATGTGGTAGGTTACGACAGCGTGCAGAACCAGCAAAAGATTGACACGAAGGACTTGATGAAGTACATCGTTCCGCAAGACCTCAAGAGTTTTGGCCTTATCCCTGAAATCATCGGTCGTTTGCCGGTTCTCACATACCTCAATCCCCTCGACCGCGATGCCTTGCGAAAGATCCTGACTGAGCCCAAGAACTCGCTCGTCAAACAGCAGATAAAGCTTTTCCAGATGGATGGCATCACGCTTTCCTTCGAGGAAGATGCCTTGGACTTCATCGTGGACAAAGCCATCGAGTACAAGCTTGGAGCCCGTGGCTTGCGCAGCATCATGGAGACCATTATGATAGAGGCGCAGTTCAGCGCTCCTTCGAATGGCGAAAAGATGCTTACGATTACTCGTGAATATGCAGAGCAGCAGATAAAGAAGAGTGAAAAGTTGAAATAAGGAGGGAATGAAATCCCTCTTTTTTTTATTTTTAACTGAATTTTCTTTGGCAGTTTGCGCAAAAAGATGTATCTTTGTAACACTACTTGACTTCGTCGAGCTTTAACACTTGACCTCGTTGAGCAGCGCGGCTTTATTTCAAATACCACCTGAATGCACGAGATTAATTTGACAGAACAGCTGAAGCATTTCTTTGGCTTCGATACCTTCAAGGGCGACCAGGAAGCGATTATCCGCAACCTCCTCGATGGCAAAGACACCTTTGTGCTGATGCCAACCGGCGGCGGTAAGTCGCTGTGTTACCAGTTGCCGGCTTTGATAAGCGAAGGCACGGCTATCGTGATTTCTCCCCTCATTGCTCTGATGAAGAACCAAGTTGATGCGATACGTCAGTTTATGGACAACGACGGCATCGCTCACTACCTTAATTCTTCCCTCACCCGAGCGCAGATAGATATGGTGAAGGAAGACGTCAGCGCTGGCCGCACGAAGCTACTCTACGTCGCACCCGAGTCGCTGACGAAGGAAGAGAACATGCGATTCCTTTCCAACACCAAGATATCGTTCTATGCCGTCGACGAGGCGCATTGTATCTCGGAGTGGGGTCACGATTTCCGTCCTGAGTACCGCAACATCCGTCCGCTCGTCGAGCAAATCGGCAAGGCGCCCATTATTGCTCTCACAGCAACGGCGACTGATAAAGTCCGCACGGACATAAAGAAGAACCTCGGCATACCTGATGCTACAGAGTTCAAGAGTTCATTCAACCGCCCCAATCTCTACTACGAGATACGCCCCAAAACTAAGGACGTGGACAAGGACATCACGCGTTTCGTGCTACAAAATAAGGGTAAGAGCGGCATCATCTATTGCTTGAGCCGTCGTCGTGTAGAGGAACTCGCGGAAATGTTGCGAGCCAACAACATCAAGGCACGCGCTTATCATGCAGGAATGGAGTCGGTCGATAGGGCAGAGACACAGGACGACTTCCTCATGGAGCGCATCGACGTCATCGTTGCTACCATTGCTTTTGGTATGGGCATCGACAAACCCGACGTCCGCTACGTCATCCACTACGACATTCCCAAGAGCCTCGAAGGCTATTATCAGGAGACAGGCCGAGCTGGCAGAGACGGCGGAGAAGGCATCTGCCTCACTTTCTTCTCGCCTCACGACCTGCGCAAGCTCGAGAAGTTCATGCAAGGCAAACCCGTTGCAGAGCAGGACATCGGTCGGCAGTTGTTGCAAGAGACGGCAGCATACGCCGAGACATCCATCTGCCGACGCAAGTTCCTCTTGCATTACTTCGGAGAGGAGTACGAGCCCGAGAACTGCGGCAAGTGCGACAATTGCCTCCATCCGCGCGAAAGAGTGGAAGCTGGCGACGAGCTCCTGCTGGTGCTCAAAGTCATCAATGCCGTCAAGGAAGGCTTCAAGACGCAGCACATCATCGATATCCTGGTCGGCAACGAGACGGACGACGTCATCGCACATCGCCACGAAATGCTCAGCTGCTTCGCTTGCGGCGACGACCGCGAGGCGCCGTTCTGGAACGCCGTCATCCGCCAGGCAATGATATCCGGCTACATCGAGAAGGGCATCGAGAACTATGGCCTGCTGAGCATTACCGAACAAGGCCGCGAGTACATGAAAGAGCCCGAAGACTTCTACATCACCGAGGACCGCGAGTTCGACGAATACAACGACGTTGCAGGCGAAGGCACATCAGTGCTCGACGAGACGCTCTTCGCCATGCTTAAAGACCTGCGCCGCGATGTCGCCCGACGCAAGAACCTGCCGCCATACGTCATCTTCCAAGACCCGTCGCTCGAGGACATGGCAACGTCATATCCCACAACAGTTGAGGAACTCAAGAACATCAAGGGCGTCGGCGAAGGCAAGGCAAACCGCTACGGAGCAGAGTTCGTGCAACTCATCGCACGCTACTGCGAAGAAAACGAGATAGACCGCTTCGAAGACTTCCGCATACGCACCGTCGTCAACAAGAGCGCCGACAAGGTCAGCATCATCACCTCCATCGACCGACAAGTCGATCTCGAAGAGATAGCCCGCACCAAGGGCATGACACTCGACGAGCTGCTCGACGAAATATACAGCATGGTCGAGAGCGGAACAAAGCTCAACCTCGACTACTACATCCGCGAGGTCATGGACGACGACCACATGCAGGACATCTACGACTACTTCCGCGAGGCAGAGGACAACAACATCGACGACGCCCTCGACGAGTTCGCCGACGACGAAGACGAATACACAGAGGAAGAAATCAAACTCGTCCGCATCAAGTTCCTCTCCGAAAACGGCAACTAACACCCTCTCACACAGCAACATACAACTCCGCAGGCGACGCCTCCAAACGCCGCCTGCGGAGTTTGCCAACGCCGCACGCGGAAATGCCCATCGCCGCACGCGGCGTTTTTCATGCCCCCTGACGAAGCAAAGTGTACATCTCTGCCGCAAGTGATATTTTTTTTTGTGACTTTTACATTTTCCTGAACAAAAAGAGTATCATTAAGCTCGCGATTATTACTATTTTTGCACACTTCTGTATGGATTTTAGCACGGTTAACAATTATTAACACGTCGCGAATCATTATTTGTAAGGAAGTGTTTAACTTTGTACTAAATTGCTTGCATAAGCACAGAAAACTTGGTAAAAAGATTTTTAAACCCAAATATTTATTTTATGAAGAAACTATTTCTTTTCGCGGCGATGCTCATCGCCAGTGCGTTAGGCTCAGACCTCTTTGCTCAGTTTGACGCGACAAAGACCTACACCATTGTCAACAACAACGATGCCAACATGTTCATGCAGGACAATGGCACTGGAGGTGTTGACCTCGGTGGTGAGAACGAAAACTCCTATTGGAAGTTCGTGGCCACAGCAAATGCTGACTGTTACTACATCCAGAATGCCAAAACAGGAAAGTATATTCAGGGCTATACTACCTCTGGACAAGAGGTGGCTACTGGCGATGCAGGTGTGGAGTATTGTGTAAAGGCAGATGCCAGTGGTTCGTACAGCGGCAAATACCGTATGTCGTGCACGGCCAACTCTCCGTATGACTTCAGTGACGGCACGTTGGGCTTGAACTGGAAAGACAACAACACCGTTCAGAGCTTTGCTTCTGTAGCAGAAGGCAACCCGCGTTCAGCCTGGACCTTGACTGAGGTAGAAGACCCCGACCCTGCACACGTGCACGACTACACCAACAACGGTATCTGCACCTGTGACGGCGACGAAAAGTATCAGCCTGCAGAAATGGTTGACGGCGTCTATATGCTCGGCAACGTGGGCAACGTGGAATGGATGTCCGCTAAGGTCGGTGCAGGAGCTGCCAACGAAGAAGGCACTCCCTATGCCATCTGCAGCTACAAGCTGACGGCCGACATCGACTATGCAGGTCTGCCTGTAAATGCTCACAAGCCTATCGGTACATTCGACAAGAAGTTCCTTGGCGTGTTCGACGGCGATGGCCATACCATAAAGAACATGAAGCTTGACCAGCCCGAGCGTCCCAGGCCCGGTGATGATGGCATCGGCTTCTTCGGCTGTGTTCGTGTCGGCAACGACGCAATTGCTAACGTAGTCATCAAGAACCTTACCATCGACTCCAGCTGCGAAGTCAAGGGCTCTTCCGCGTATGTGGCTGGTATCGTAGGCAGAATACATGAAAGAACTCAGAACAACACCTTGCTGATTGAGAACTGCGTCAACAAGGCTAACGTTACAACTACTGCAAATCACGTGGCTGGCATCGTAGGTCAAATCACAGCAATCAACGACAGGAACGTAACCATAACCATCAAGAATTGCACGAACGAAGGTGCCATAACGACATCCGTAGCCTATGCAGCCGGTATCGTTGCTCAGATCAATAGTGCTGCAGCATCAACTGTTAATATCTTCGGTTGCACCAATAAGGGAGCCGTACAAACAGCAGGCCTTTGTGCTGCCGGTATCGTGAGCCAAGCAAACAATTGCGCCGTGGCATTGAACATCGAGTCGTGTATGAACTTTGCTGACGTCACAAGCACAGGCAACAAGAACTGCGGTGGCATTCATGGCGCTAACACCAGCAGCAAGGCTACCATCAGAATGATTAATTGCGGCAACACCGGTAATGTTTCTGCAACAACAGAATCCGCAGCCCTTACCGGCTGGATTGGCAGCAACTCAGGCAACATCATCACCAATTGCTGGAATATCGGTAGCGTCACCGGAATCAGCAATTCAGACAACACATATCGTGGCACGGTAACCGTGACAAATGTCTATGACAAGAACGGCGGACAGGGCGCAGTCATCACAGACGAGATGCTGACTTCCGGCGAGCTCTGCTACAGATTGAATGGCGACCAGAGCGAAATCGCCTGGACTCAGACTCTGGATGGCACACAGGAGTATCCTCTTCCCGTTGCCGACGGCGCTCAAGTCTATGCTCATGGTCAGTTGTACTGCGACGGAACTTCTGCTCCCGGTACATTATATAATAATGAAGGCCCCGATGGCATCGTCCAGATTCCTCACGACATCTCCGACGAGATTGGCATGTGTACTTTCTGTCACACTCAGTTCCAAGAACCGACCCTTGTTGACGGCTGGTATGAACTGAAGAACGCAGGCAACGTGGAATGGTTTGGTGCATCTGTTGCAGCAGGAAATACTACAATAAATGGTAAGTTGATGAATGACATAGACTTCCTCAACATAGAAAACCTTCACAGCCCCATTGGCCCCAATACAGGGAAGAAATATAACGGTATTTTTGACGGTCAGGGCTTCCGCATCAAGAATATGATTATCGAGCGTCCCTCTGACAGCAACATCGGCTTCTTCGGTTTCCTGCGCGGCAATGGTACCACAACGATTATGAACCTCATCATGGACAAGAGTTGCACCATCCACGGCTACAACCGTATAGGTGGCATTACCGGCTCCTATCAAGTCGAAGGCGGTACCATCACCATTGAGAATGTCATCAACGAAGCAACCATTACAGCAGAGCATCAGGATGCAGGCGGTATCTTTGGTGGTCACGAAGGTGGCAGTCCAACTATCATTATCAAGAATGTGCTGAACACTGGCACCATCACAGCTAAGAACGAACATCCCTATGCTGGTGCTCTCTGCTGCTATTTGGGAGTAGGAGGCGGTTCGAAGATTGAGAACTTCGTTAACCTCGGTACGGTCAATGGTCACGAAGGCGGCAACATCGGCCGTCACAACATTGGTGATGTGACGAACCTCATCGACCTCTCTGATACAGATGACAAGACTCAGGGTAATAACTCTGGACTTAATACTACTGACATCGCTGGCGGTAAGCTTGCCTACACAGTAGGTTGGTGGCAGCTTCTCGGTACAGATGCTTATCCCATGCCATTCGCAAAAGAGGGTGCTGTTGTCTATCAGAATGGAAATTATTCTTGTCCAAATACTGTGGAGAGTCTGGCATACTCGAACACAGAAAATATAACAGGTAACTTCACATCACACACAAACAATACGAAAGGTTTCTGTACTTATTGTGATGAGGTAATACCGGATCATATTTCTCCTGATGCGGATAACTTCTTGCACTTGTCTTCTTCTGACGATTTGGTTTGGTTCTCTGCTATGGTGAACGCAGGCAATACTACCATCAATGGCAAGCTAACTGCTGATGTGGATATGAGCAGTGTAACCTATACTCCTATAGGCAATGGTGCCAATAGGTATCAAGGCACATTTGACGGCTCAGGCCATAAAGTTAATCTCAACATCGATGCCAACGCATATGGTCAAGGCTTCATAAGCATTGCCACAGGCGGTGTAACTGTTAAGAACCTTGTCGTTACTGGCTCTGTAAAGAATGCTGATAGCAAGACAGCCGGTATTATTGCAGAAGCAATCGGTGGCGGTGTCGTAACAATCCAGAACTGTGGTAACGAGGCTACTATTCAAGGTAATTCTGGCGAAACAGCAGCTATCGTAGCAAACAACTGGGGATATCAATGTACATTGAATATCGAAAATGTGTACAACATAGGCGATGTTTCAGGCTCAGGTGATGTTTCAACAATATGTGCATGCCAGGGAAATTCCAGCTCTGTTTTCAAGAATGTATATAATTCTGGAAGTGTTACGGGTGCTACACAAGGCAACTTTGTTCGTACTTCAAATGGTACATACACCAATTGCTATAGCACGACATTATCGGATAGTGACAATGCCAGCATCATTTCCACAGATGCCAGCAAAGTTACATCCGGCGAACTTTGCGCAAAGCTTGGCTTTGGTTTCCGTCAGAACTTGAGCAGCGATGCATATCCTAACTTAGCTTCCGATCATGGCTTTGTTGCTCAGATTGGTGCGGCTGGTTACTCTACTATGTATAATGTTTACTCTGATGTGGAGATTCCCTCTGGCATTGAAGCATACGCTGGTGTCGTAAATGGAACAAGCCTCTCTCTCGTTGCCATTGAAAACAAGATTGCTGCAAGCGAGCCTGTTGTTCTAAAGTTGGCTGAAGGAACTGATGCAGGTCTCTTCAACTTCATGCCCACTACTGGTGCAAGCAAGGCAGCAAGCAACAGCCTCAGCGGTTCTAACGGCTCTGTTACTGGCGGCGAAGGCATCTATGCTCTTGCACAGAAAGGTGATCCTGCAGTCGTTGGCTTCTATCCTGTAGCAGCAAGCGTTACTATTCCTGAAGGTAAGGCTTACCTTGAATACACTGGCAGCAACCCTATTAAGGTCTTCACCTTCGAGGATGATGCAACAGCTATCGAAATAGTCAATGGTCAATCTTCAATGGTCAATGGCCCCATCTTCAACCTTGCTGGTCAGCGCATCAACAAGATGCAGAAGGGTATCAACATCGTGAACGGAAAGAAGATTGCGGTTAAGTGAGAATAAAGCTGAGTTTGCTCATGCTTTATCGAGCGTGAGCAATCTCGGCAAAGCCAAGATACTGAAATAAATAACAAAGACCTTAGGGTCACTAAGAACTTTAGGGACTCTAAGGACTTTAAACAAGAAAACAAAGATGAAAAAGACATATATTTCTCCTGCAGCGCTGACCGTTCAGCTCGGTACAGTACAGATGATGGCAGAGTCATTGGATATTTATACTAATAGTACTGGTACTGATGATGATACCATCACTGATGATAGTCAAATCCTGACAAAGGGAAGCAAGTCCATCTGGGACGAGGAGTGGTAATTCAATTGACCATTGGGTCATGAAAAAAACGAAGAGGAGCCCTTCATTGCGAAAGGCTCCTCTTTTATGTTTGTGTGATGTGGTTCTTACTTCAGCACGCCGCAGGGAAAACCTTGGCGTGCCGAATCTCTTACTTCAGCACGCCACAAGGAGAACCTTGGCGTGCCGAATCTCTTACTTTAGCACGCCGAGCTCCTTGCCGACCTTGATGAAGGCGGCAATGCACTTGTCGAGATGCTCGCGCTTGTGGCCTGCGGAGAGCTGAACACGGATGCGGGCCTCGCCCTTCGGCACAACGGGATAGTAGAAGCCGGTGACGTAGATGCCTTCCTCCTGCATCTTGGCAGCGAAGACTTGCGAGAGCTTGGCGTCGTAGAGCATTACGGCGCAGATGGCGCTCTGTGTGGGCTTGATGTCGAAGCCTGCTGCCATCATCTTGTCGCGGAAGTAGTTGACGTTCTCAACCAAGCGGTCGTGCAGCTCGTTCGATTCCTTGAGCATCTTGAAGACCTCAAGCGAAGCGCCGATGATGCAGGGGGCAAGTGAGTTGGAGAACAGATAGGGACGTGAGCGCTGACGCAGCAGGTCGATAATCTCCTTGCGGCCAGTCGTGAAGCCGCCCAAAGCGCCGCCGAATGCTTTGCCCAAAGTTCCCGTATAGATATCGACGCGTCCGTAGGTGTCGGTCAGTTCGCTTACGCCGTGACCTGTCTTGCCTACAACACCAGCCGAGTGGCTCTCGTCCACCATCACCAGTGCGTCATATTTCTCAGCGAGGTCGCAAATCTTGTCCATCGGAGCGACATTGCCGTCCATGGAGAAGACGCCGTCGGTCACGATGATGCGGAAGCGCTGTGCCTGTGCTTCTTGCAGGCACTTCTCCAGCTCTTCCATGTTGGCGTTGGCGTAGCGATAGCGCTTTGCCTTGCAGAGGCGCACGCCGTCGATGATGCTGGCGTGGTTGAGGGCATCGCTGATGATGGCATCCTCCTCCGTGAAGAGCGGTTCGAACACACCGCCGTTAGCATCGAAGCAAGCAGCATAGAGGATGGTGTCTTCGGTCTTGAAATAGTCGCTGATGGCAGCCTCGAGCTGCTTGTGGATGTCTTGTGTGCCGCAGATGAAGCGGACGCTCGACATGCCGAAGCCGCGCTCCTGCATCATCTTCGTTGCGCCCTCGATGAGGCGCGGATGGTCGGAGAGGCCAAGATAGTTGTTGGCACAGAAGTTCAGGACTTCCTTTCCCTTGACTTGGATGGCAGCCTTCTGAGGACTTTCGATGAGGCGCTCTTCCTTGTAAAGGCCAGCTTCACGAATCTCAGCGAGCGTCTGGCTGAGATGTTCTTTCATTTTACCGTACATAGATATAAGGTTATAAGGTTAATAGGTTAGTGTGTAATGATGTTTTGTGTCATTTGTAGTGCAAAGATACAAAATTATTCTCAATACTTCTTTCTTAATTATGAATTAATTTGTAACTTTGTGGTCGCTAAAACAAAAAACAACTTTATCTACAATGAAGAACATACTGATTATCGGCTCAACAGGACAGATAGGTTCTGAGCTAACTATGCACCTTAGAAGTCTTTACGGAAACGAACACGTTGTGGCAGGCTACATTCCTGGAGCCGAGCCTAAGGGTGAATTGCTTGAGAGCGGACCATGTGCTCTGGCTGACGTGATTAAGGCAGAGAGCATTGCTGATGCGGTGAAGAAGTACAACATCGACGCCATCTACAACCTCGCGGCCTTACTGTCTGTTGTGGCAGAGTCGAAGCCTCGCTTGGCATGGAACATCGGCATAGACGGCCTGTGGAACATCCTCGAGATTGCTCGCGAGAACAAGTGCGCGGTGTTTACTCCCAGCTCGATTGGCTCGTTTGGTCTCGAGACGCCCCACGATATGACACCCCAGGACACCGTGCAGCGTCCGCGCACCATCTACGGCGTGTCGAAGGTGACGACTGAACTGCTGAGCGACTGGTACTTCCACAAGTACGGCGTCGACACACGCAGCGTCCGCTTCCCCGGCATCATCTCCTATGTCACACCTCCAGGCGGTGGCACCACCGACTACGCTGTTGACATTTACTACTACGCTGTTCGTGGTGAACGCTTCACTTGTCCCATCAAGGCCGGCACGCACATGGACATGATGTATATGCCCGATGCCCTGCACGCAGCAACAATGCTGATGGAGGCCGACCCAAGCCGCCTCGTGCATCGCAACGGCTTCAACATCGCTGCTATGAGTTTCGACCCTGAGATGATCTACCAGAACATCAAGAAGTATAAGCCGGAGTTTGAGATGGTCTATGACGTCGATCCCTTGAAACAATCTATTGCCGAGTCGTGGCCCAACATGATGGACGACTCTTGCGCTCGTCAGGAATGGGATTGGGAACACAAGTTCGACCTCGACGCAATGACGAAGGACATGCTCGAGAAGCTGGCAAAGAAACTCCTTTAAGCTGCTATATCAATAATAATCGCTAAATAGTTGAGAGTCCGATGTAATGCGTCGGACTCTTCTTTTTTACTTGTCATTTTACCCGATTTGTCGTCAGTCGGAACCAGACTTCCCGCGTCTGTTTTGTTGCTGCATGGCGACGAAGCGATCAACTTGGCGTGGAAAGTTTGTTGTTTATACACGTAAAGGCAAAGAGCATCTCGTGCCATGTTGGCTGGCGCGACAGGACGGGCAAGGAAAATCCGCGTGCCTCGATGGGTATCGTAGTACGCGGATTGTGTTGATGCTCGCAGGAGCGATTGTAGAGACGGGTCGTCAGTTCACTTCAATCAGCACTTCGGAGAGGGTGGGATGGATGTGGACGGTCTCGCGCAACTGCCGGAGCGTTGCCCCGAGCGTGATGTAGGCCGTCACTTCCTGCACGATGTCGGCGGCATGCGCGCCGAAGACGTGTGCGCTGAGCAACTTGCCTTCCTCGGGCTCGCAGCACAGCTTCACCATTCCCTCGGTCTCGTTCATCGCCAGAGCTTTGCCGTTGGCGCGGTAGAAACTCTTGTGGCACTCGAACGGCACGCCCTGTTCCTTCAGTTGATCTTCCGTGGGACCGACGCAAGCGGCCTCAGGCTCGGTGAAGATAGCGGCAGGCATGAAGTCGAAACGTATCTTGTCCTCGATGCCGAGGATGCGGTTCACGACGTGTATGCCCTGCATCTCTGCCGCATGGGCCAGCATCTGTCGTCCGTTGACGTCGCCGATGGCATAGATGCCCTTCACGCTGGTCTTGAAGTTCTCGTCCACGGCGATGCCCTTGCGCTCGTCGTAGTTGAAACCTGCATTGGCGAAGTCCGGCGACACGTTCGGCTTGCGGCCCGTTGCCATCAGCACGTAATCGGCCTCCACGCTCACCTCCTTGCCTTTCTGCTCAAACAGGACTGTCGAGCCGTCGATGCTCTTCACGCCAGCCCCCATGTAGAAGGTGATGCCGCGCTTCTCCAGGAGTTTGCGCAGGCGCTTGGCAATATCGCCATCCACCATGGGCAGGCACTCCTTGAGGTACTCCACGACGGTCACCTCTGAGCCGAAGCGTTGGAAGACGCTCGCGAACTCCATGCCGATGACGCCAGCGCCTATGATGCAGAGCCGTTTGGGCAGTTCCTTCAGGCCGAGCAACTCGGTGGAAGAGCCGACGTTCTGTCCGTCGGCACCAGGGATGGGCAGCATCTTTGCGCTGCTACCTGTGGCGACGATGATGTGCTTTGCCGTCACGCCGCTCACCGTATTGGCATTGATGAAGACGCCCTTCTCGCGAATCAGCGTGATGTTGGGGTGGGAGAGAAGTGTCTCGATGCCACCTCGCAGGGCTTCTACGACTTGTGGCTGACGCTCTGTGGCTTCAGCAAACGTTGCGGAATGCACGTAGGTCTTCGTCGGGATGCAGCCCACGTTGAGGCATGTGCCGCCCACGTGTACGTCCTCGAACACGGTAACCTTGAGTCCGTGCCTGGCCGCATAAACCGCTGCCTTGTAGCCTCCAGGGCCGGCTCCGATGATTATAAGGTCAGTCATTCTTTGCTTTTCCAGTAGGTTGTTATAGGATTCTTTGCTGCCAACACGTCGTCCACACGGCCGATTGGCGTGTTGTGCGGCGCTGTCTTCACCAGTTCGGGATCTGTCTTGGCTTCCTTCGCAATCTTGTGCATCACGTCGATGAAGGCGTCGATGGTCTCCTTGCTCTCGTTCTCGGTTGGCTCTATCATGAGACTTTCATGGAAGAGCAACGGGAAATAGATGGTCGGAGCATGATACCCATAGTCGAGCAAACGCTTGGCAACGTCCATTGTCGTCACGCCGGAACTCTTGTCAACGAGTCCGTCGAAGACCACCTCGTGCTTGCACAGGCCGCTGATGGGCAAGAGATAACTGTCGCGAAGGCGTTCCTTGATGTAGTTTGCGTTGAGCGTTGCCAAGGGACCAACGTGCTTGATGTTCTCTGAGCCGAGCGACAAGATGTAGGTGTAAGCCTTCAGCATCACGCCGAAGTTGCCGAAGAAATTGCCGACGGAGCCGAGAGGCTTATTGCTGTTGTTGATGTCAGACGCAGTTCCCCAGTCAACGATGAAGCCTTCCCATTCGGTCGGACCGTCTTCGGGGAGGTCGTAGTTCACGACAACCTTCTTGACGCGAGGCGTCGGGAGGAACTGCTCCAAGCCCTTGCGTACACCGACTGGGCCGCTGCCAGGGCCGCCGCCACCATGAGGCGTGGAGAATGTCTTGTGCAGGTTGATGTGCATCACGTCGAAGCCCATGTCGCCGGGACGGCATTCGCCGAGCAAGGCGTTGAGGTTCGCGCCGTCGTAGTACATGAGGCCGCCTGCCTTGTGCACCATCTCGGTAATCTCCAGAACACGCGGCTCGAAGATGCCAAGCGTGTTGGGGTTGGTCATCATCATGGCTGCGACCTCGCTTCCCATCTCGCTGAGAAGCTGACGCAGGTGGTCAACATCGACCGTGCCGTCAGCCAGGCTCTTCACCTCGACGACTTCCAGGCCGCAGACTGCTGCAGAGGCTGGGTTCGTGCCATGTGCCGAGTCGGGAATAAGCACCTTTGTGCGGATGTCGCCTTGGCTTTCGTGATAAGCACGGATGACCATCAGACCAGTCAATTCGCCATGTGCGCCGGCACAGGGATTCAGCGTGAACTCGCTCAGGCCGGCAAGCTCAGCAAGCGACTCCTGCAGATTGTAATACACCTCCAACGCACCTTGGCAGGTCACGGCGGGTTGCAGGGGATGCAGTCCGGCGAAGGCCTTCATGCCGGCTATCTCTTCGTTGATGACGGGATTGTACTTCATCGTGCATGAGCCGAGCGGATAGAAGCCGTCGTTCACGCCGAAGTTGTTGTGGCTGAGGTTCGTGTAGTGACGCACCACCGTCAGCTCATCGCACTCGGGCAGGCGGGCAGCTTCCTTGCGGCGAAGTGCTTCGGGAAGTTCCGCCGTTGTGTGCGTGCGGTCATAGTCCTGCGGAAGGGAGTAACCCTTGCGTCCTTTCTTCGACAACTCGAAGATAAGGTTTCCATATAATGTCCTGTTCATGCCTTTGCCTCCTCTTCCTTAAATTGCTGAATAATCTCGACGAGTTCGTCGATTTCCTCTGTTGAGCGCTGCTCTGTGACAGCCAGCATGAGCGTCTTCTCGCCGACCTGAACGCCAGCGAGGTAGCCGTTGGCGGTGCATTCGTCGAGGAGCGCTTCGAGGTCTCCCTCGTAATCCACGCAGAACTCATTGAAGAAAGGCTGTCCCGGGAAAGTGTCCTTGAACTTGCCCGTCGCGATGAGTTTGTCGCGGAGGCTATGTGCGCCGGCATAGCTCATCTCCGCCACTTCGCGAAGTCCCTCTTTGCCCATGAGGCTGAGGTATATCGTGACGTAGAGCGCCATGAGGCTTTGGTTGGAACAGATATTGGAGGTTGCCTTCTGGCGACGTATGTGCTGCTCGCGAGCCTGCAGTGTCAGGACGAAAGCCCGCTGGCCGCGATTGTCGAGGGTCTGTCCCACGATGCGTCCTGGAAGCTTTCGCATCAGCTTCTCCGTGCAGGCCATGTAGCCCACGCCGGGGCCTCCGAAGGTCATGGGAATGCCGAGGCTCTGGCCTTCGCCTACTGCCACGTCGGCTCCCCACTCGGCTGGCGTCTTCAGGATAGCCAGGTCGCTGGGATTAGCGTTCACTACGAAGATGCCTTTCTGCTCGTGGAGCGCGTCGGCGATGCCTGTGTAGTTCTCGACGATGCCGTAGTAGTTAGGCTGCTGCACGATGAGTCCTGCGACGCCGCCTTCAGCGATTTCCTTGTCGAGAGCGCTGCGGTCGAGAACACCATTAACAGCAGGCACAAGCTTGATGGGGAAGCCGTGGAAGTGCGCGTAAGTCTCGACGACGCGGCGCACCTTTGGGTCCACCGTCTCGCTCATCAAGACGCAGTTTGCCTTCTTGGCGTTGCCCCAAGCCATCATGGCAGCTTCCGCCGTAGCGGTTGCGCCGTCGTACATCGAGGCGTTTGCAATGTCCATGCCCGTCAGCTCTGCAATCATCGACTGATACTCGAAGATGTAGTGGAGCGTGCCCTGCGATATCTCGGCCTGGTAAGGCGTGTAGGACGTCAGGAACTCCGAGCGCTGGATGAGGTTCTGCACTACACTAGGTGCATAGTGGTCGTAGCATCCTGCACCGGCAAAGCAGACGAGTTGCATCGCATTATCCGGTGCGGTCAGTTGTTCGAAGAAGAGTCGCAGGTCAGTCTCCGAGAGAGCTTCGGGCAGTTCATACTCTCTTTTGAAGCGCGCAGCCTCAGGCACATCGTCGAAGAGGTCGTGAACCGACTTCGCACCGGCAGCCTTAAGCATTTCCTGCAAGTCTTCCTCGGTATGAGGAAAATACTTAAACATGGAGACGTTATTCTTTGCAGTGTTCCTTATATGCTTCTACATCCATGAGGGCATCGAGTTCCGAGGGGTCGGAGAGCTGCACCTTAATGATCCAGTTGGCAAAGGCGTCTTCGTTCAGAAGCTCGGGCTGGTCCTCGAGGGCCTCGTTAACTTCAACGACTGTACCGCTTACGGGAGAAATCAAATCGCTTGCAGCCTTGACGCTTTCAACGGCGCCAAACTCTTCGCCTGCTGTTACCTCGTCGTCCACTTCGGGCATGTCGACGTAAACAACGTTGCCGAGTGCGTGCTGAGCATAGTCCGAAATACCAATGTAACCGTATTCGCCTTCAACGCGAATGTACTCGTGTGACTCGCTGTAGCGGAGTCCTTCTTCAAATTTAGCCATAGTTTAATTACTTTTTATAATGTTTATCGTAAAATTTCTTCTTGACAACTTTGCCCTCGAAGACTTTCTTGCGGATTTGGACAGAGAGTGGTGTGTCGAGTTTTGCATAGTCGGTCTTGACGAGAGCCATGCAGACGCTCTTGTCCACGCTGAGGCAATGATAGCCGGTCGTTACTTCGCCCACGACTTCGCCTTCAGTGTTGAGAACGGCATAGCCATGACGAGGGATTGCCTTGTCCACGAGTTCGATGCCGACGAGCTTCTGTGCGACGCCATTTGCCTTCTGCTCAACGAGGGCTTCCTTGCCGATGAATTCAGGCTTGTCGAGCTTGCAGAACATTGACAGACCTGCCATTACGGGGGAGATGTCTGCGCTGAGCTCGTCGCCATAAAGCGGCAGACCGACCTCGAAACGCAAGGTGTCGCGGCAGCCTAAGCCGCAGGGTTTGCAACGGCCGCTTGCAATAAGCTTGTCCCAACACTTTTGTGTGAACTCATGCGACCCGTAGATCTCGAAGCCGTCCTCGCCTGTGTAGCCTGTTCTCGAAATGATATACTCGCCCACAACCTCTTTCGCGGTGTAGAACTTCAAGTCGCGTCCGTCGATGCCAAGCACGTCGAGAACGACAGCTTCTGCTTCTGGACCTTGCACAGCAAGCTGTCCGTACTGGTCGCTTTGGTGGTCGAGTTTGATGTCGAAACCTGTCGCGTTTTCCTTCATCCAAGCCACATCCTTGTCGATATTAGCGGCGTTGATGACGAGGAAGAAGTCGCCTTCGCCCATCTTATACACGAGCAGGTCATCGACAGTACCGCCGTTCGGATAGAGCATCATGCCGTAGTAGATTTGTCCGACTGGTGCTCCGGCCACATCATTCGTGAAGATGTGCTGGACATAACGTTCTGCATCGGGTCCGGTGATGCGCACTTCGCCCATGTGACTCACGTCGAAGACGCCACAATGCTGACGTACGGCGTTGTGCTCGTCAGTAATGTTGGAGTACTGAATCGGCATGATGAAGCCGCCAAAGGGTGACATAAGTGCGCCCAAAGCCACGTGGCGGTCATAGAGACATGTTTTCTTTTCCATAGATAAATTCAGGGTTAAGGTATTCTTGTTCAATTGTTTCGATGTTCCTGACGTCTTCTTCGGTCAGCTTCAACTCGTCGGAGCAGAGTTTTTGCTTGGCGAAGTCCTTGAACGCTTCGATGCTCAAGTCCGTGTGCTCCTTGAGTAGGGTGATGCGTTGACGCACACTTTCGACACCGTGCTTGTCAAGCTTTTGCTTTGGCGGCGTGATGGCAGAGAGCATGTGGCGCATGTCTGTGTCGAAGAGCATTGTGCCGTGAACGATACTCCACCCGGGAAGGTGGTAGAAGGCATTGCCCGAGACCTTCCGGCCGCCGATGAGCACGTCGTTGTTCTCTGTGGAGGTGGCGTCCAAGCCAAGTTCCTTGAGCATTGAGCAGACCATTTGCATGTACTCCTTGAAAGTGGTTTGCACCTGGTCGGAGCGTGTGATGTAGCTCATCATGACGTTGCTCTTGTCGGCATAGACGCAGCCTCCGCCGCTCTTTCGCCTGTAGAACTGTATGCCGTGCTCGCGGCAATATGTGATGTTCACCTCGTTTTCGATGACCTGATGCCTGCCGAAGATGACCGTCGGCTCCACTTGCCAGAGGAAGAAGAACGGAGACCCATCGTTTGTCGAGCGTGTTGCATACTCCTCCATCGCCAGATAGAAGCTGAGGCGTCGCGTTTCGTCCGAAGGCAGAGACAAGTAGGTCATGACCGGTGAGACAGGTTCGTCTTAGTTTCGTTGTTAGTCGCTTTGCGACTACAAAGATACAAATAAATTAGGAATTAAGAAAGAAGAATGGAGAATTATTTCGTTCTTTTAGGAAAAATGACATAGTGCGTCACCTCACTCGACAGGTCGGGTTGCTCGAGACCTCAAGTCGTGTTTCTCAACACGGCGTGCCAAGTTGATTATAGATACATGTACATTTAATTATACATACATGTACATTTAATTATACATACATGTATATATAATCAACTCAACGTGTCGAGTTTGGTGACACGACACGTCGAGTGTTTTTTTGAAGGCTATTAAGAAAGTCGGCGTCCTACTTGATGATGACTTTCTTCCCGTTGCTTATGTAGATGCCTTTGGCGCGAGGCTGTCTGCAAGGACGGCCCTGCAGGTCGTACATCGTGCCGTTCTCGCTCAGCTGACCCTCGGAAATCTCTCTGATGCCAGTACCCGCATTGAGCACCATCTCGAGTCCGCGCTTGGCGTCAATCATGCCGTGGCCGACTGTGCGGGTTTGGCTTCGGTAAACGCGTCGGTGCGGGCGGAGCGGCACACAATGTCCTTCACCTCGGCAGGTGTCAGCTTTGGATTGGCTTCCAGCCACAGGGCGATGGTTCCGGCCACGGTGGGCGCTGCCATCGATGTGCCGCTTTCGGCGTTATAGGGGAAGCCTTGCCAAGTCATATCGGGACGGTATGGCTTCGGATTGCCTTTATCGTCTTTTTCCACGTTGAAGTGGCTCACGGCTGCCACTATATTAATGCCTGGAGCACAAATAGTGGGCACATGTACGCCATTAAGGCCGGTGCCATAGCTGCTCAGCGGGGCAATGTCGTTAAGTGTTTCGTCAATTGAGGGCAAAGGTTCATCGTAGAGTGAACGCACCATAGTGTTGGTGGTATAAGCGCCTGCGGAAATGCAGGAGGGCGCTGTGGCCCAGTCGTTTTGCAACATGCCATCCACGCTGCTCAGGAAGCCTGCCCTGCCCCCGGACGTCAGCTCGGCATTGAAGATGTCGAGGCCCACGCCCTGCTTGCTGCCAATGGTCAGTTCGAGGAAGTAGTCTTCTTGCAGCATACCCATACCGCAAATTTTCATACGCACCTGGTCGGGCTCACGCGAAACGCCTAAACGCAAAATGCCACTGAAGCCTTCATCCAGTGCAGGCACTCCCTCGCTGATGATGTCGGGCAGGATGCCCGTCTCGGGTTTGAGCATCGGCGATTGCCATAGCGTCTTCCATGTGTTGTCGCCATCTTTTTTGACCAGCGACAGGCGCATACAGAGGTCGGCATCCTTCGGTACGAAGCCTTCGATGTTCTCAAATTTATCCTTCATGGCAATCATTGAACGCAGCGTATCCGTGTCGCTTTCGAAATCCTTATGAAGATACAGCCGCCTGTTGCCCTCGTTGCCGGCTGAAATGACCAAAGGCACGCCCTCCTAGCAGATTGCTTCGACAGCTTCCGTTATCTCGCCCTTTCCGCTGTAGGACTTGTCGCCCACCATTCCGCGGGTGCCGTCGATGTCCGACACACCAATCTCGCCGCGCGATATGTCGGTCAGCAGCTTGGGAGCAAGGCCGCCCGTGCCGATACGCAGTACGCCCTGCATATCCTCCACTTGCTGCAAGACGTCGAGAGGAATGGCTGCTGCCACTTGCTGCCCCAGACGTCCCTGCAGCTTTACGCCCATTGTGCGCAAGCAGTCAAGTGTCTTGTCGATGTTTGCTTCGTCGAGTTTGACGATGGCGCTCAATGTTCCAACAGTTGTTCCGGGCGCTTTTGTCCGCGTTGTTGCCTGATGCCTTTCCGCCTGCATGTGGGCATCGAGTGTCAGCTTACTCGTCTGTGCCATCATGGAGGTCGAAAGGCATAAGAGCAGTGCGTTTAATAGTAGTTGTCTTTTTATAATAAATATGTGTTTAGTTATTTTAAGAATAGTCGAGAGATGTGTCTTTAGCAAAACAGGCAGACAGCCTCTTAGCTATCCGCCTGTTTGCGTACCCCGAGCCGGGGTCGAACCGGCACAGGTTTCCCTATCGGTGTTTGAGACCGACGCGTCTACCGATTCCGCCATCGGGGCTTAAAACATGTGCAAAGGTAAGACAATTTTTTGTTCCTTCCAAACTTTTTCGTAACTTTGTGCCAAAATAAAGGCCGCAATGAATTCTAAACTCTATTTTGTATCGCTCTTTGCTACGTTTCCTTTTGCTTTGACGGCTAAGACGCCACACTATAATATAATATATATAATGTGTGACGACATGGGTTATGGCGACTTGGGATGCTATGGGCAAAGGCTCATCGCCACTCCCAACATCGACCGTATGGCGGAGGAAGGGATGAGTTTTACTGATGCCTATGCCGGCTGCCCTGTGAGCGCGCCCAGCCGTTGCTCCTTTATGACAGGACAACATACCGGACATGCTAAGATACGAGGCAACCGCGAGTATTGGGGTCGTGCGGTCTTGAGGCAGAATATGTTTGGCGAGAATGCCGACTACTATGTCATAGGGCAAGAGCCTTACGATATGACACAGCCCATCATCCCTGAGCTTTTCAAGGAGAAGGGTTACCGTACAGGCATGTTTGGCAAATGGGCAGGGGGGTATTGGAACTACGACTTCCCTGACACTTATGCCTGTCTGCCCGATGGAAACACAGATACAAGCAAGAGCCGCGAGAGTTCGTCGTGTTCTTTACCCAACCTCAGGGGCATCGATTGCTTTTATGGTCCTGTCTGTCAATTCCAGGCACACAGCTATTTCCCCAATTTCCTGAACCGCTACGACCCGGAGGGACGGGGCGACACGCACCTCGTGGCCGAAGTCTTGGAGCAAAACATTGAGCATCCTGGCGTAAATTCCGGCAGCACAGATTATGAGAAGCGTCCTCAATACTCTGCCGACCTCATCCATCGCTATGCCCTTGAATGGCTCGACAGGCAAACAAAAGGCAAGCCTTTCCTTGGCATCTTCACCTACACCTTGCCGCATGCTGAGCTTTGGCAACCAAGGGACTCTATCGTCGAACGCTATCATAAACTCTTTCTTGCCGAGGAAGAACGCTCTTACAAGACAGATGCAGGGAGCTGGTATTACGGCGGCAATGACAAGCACGCGCAGTTTGCGGCGATGATAACACGCCTCGATGCTTACGTAGGAGAGATTATCGAGAAACTGAAAGACAAGGGGCTTGCCGACAACACGCTCGTCATCTTCACCAGCGACAACGGTCCGCACGAGGAGGGTGGGGCAGATCCGGGTTTCTTTGGGCGTGACGGTAAGCTGCGAGGCATCAAGCGAAGCACTTACGAAGGCGGCATTCGCATCCCCTTCATCTGTTGGGGAGCAGGCGTCCCAAAAGGCAAAGTCAGCAATCATCAGTTGGCTTTCTACGACCTCATGCCAACCTTCATGGAGTATAGTGGTGCATTTACAAAGAAAGAGATAAGGGCGCATAGCAAGGCCTCCCCTAACCCCTCCAAAGGAGGTGGGAACAGACACGCTTCTTTCTTGCCATTCACACCTCCTTTGGAGGGGACGGGGGCTGGTTTTGATGGCATCTCCTTCTGCCCGACTCTGCTTGGCAAGCCTCACAAACAACAGAAGCACGAGTTCCTCTATTGGGAGATGAGCGACGGCCCTACACAAGTGATTGGAGTGAGGCAGGGCGATTGGAAACTCGTGGTCAGTCAGGGCAAGCCTTTCCTCTATAATCTCAAGGACGACATCCATGAAGACCACGACCTCAAGGCCACCTGTCCCGACAAGCTTGCTGAACTCATCGGCATTGTCCACCAAGAGCACACCGACAGCCCGCTCTTCCCCATTACATTGCCTTAACAAACTCTAAACTTTCAATTTATACCATCAGAAGAAAGAAGACAATATGAAAAGATTAGTATTGATAGCAGTGAGTGTGATGTGTCTGTTGCCCATAGGGGCTCAGACAAAGTGGATGAACCCTCTTGAGCAGGGCGACAATATGGTGCATGGCCGATGGTGGAACAGCGAGCTCAGGGACAACTTCTTCCGCTTGAGTCCAAGAGCAGAGAGCAAGGTGCGCAGTGCCGTGTGGAGGCTCTCCAAGCAGTCGGCAGGCCTGTCGATATGCTTCCACTCGAATGCACAGAGCATAAAGGTGAGATACAAGGTGAGAGGAGGGCTGAACATGTTCCACATGCCCACAACAGGCGTCTCGGGAGTTGACCTCTATGCCACAGATGCTAATGGCAGGTTGCGATGGTGTGCCAGCAAGTTCAACGAGTCGTTCAAGGATACAGTCAACTATGAGTTCAAGGACCTGACCTACTTTACAGGCGAGGACAAAGGCTATGATTTCGAGTTGTTCCTGCCTCTTTACAATGAGGTGGCATGGATGGAGATAGGAGTGCCCGAAGGCAAGGAACTGCGCTTCATCCCTGTTTCTGAGGAGAAGCCCATTGTGGTGTATGGCACCTCGATAGGTCAGGGGGCATGTGCCTCGAGGCCAGGCATGGCATGGACCAACATCGTGCATCGCGAGTCAGGCTATCCAGTCATCAACCTGGCTTTCTCCGGCAATGGCCAGTTGGAAGAGGAGATGTTCGAGTTCCTGGCAGAGATAGATGCAAGGCTTTTTGTCATAGACTGCCTGCCCAACATGTCGACAGAGCGCACAGAACTGATTTACGACCGTTTGCTGAAGGGTGTGGGCATACTGAGGGAAAAGAGTCAGGCACCCATCCTGCTGGTGGAGCACGACTATGCCAATGGGGCAAGTTCGCAGCGGAACATTGACTGGTACACAGGCAGCAACAGTGAGCAGCGTCGGGCCTACAGAGCCATGAAGAAGCAGGGAGTGAAGCAACTCTATTATCTGAGCCATGATGAAATGGGATTCACACAGGACTCGATGGTGGAAGGCCTTCATCCCAACGACCTTGGCATGCGCCAGTATGCTGATGCCTACCTCCGCAAGCTTCGCAAGATACTCAAATAGCACAATTGTTCCTCGGAGAAACAAGGAGTCCCCGAACCCCTTTTAGGATAAGAGGGCTCCTCTTTGGAATGGGAGGGGAGTTTTGTCGCGGTATTCTCCGTCCATTTTCAGGGAAAATCCTTTACAAAAAAAGCGCCAAAAAGTGAGGCGTCTGGAAATATTGCAGGCGAAGAAAGAAAACGCCGCACGCGAAGATTGCCAACGCCGCACGCGATGTTTGTAATTACCGCATGTGGAGTTGCCCATCTCCGCAGGCAGAATTTCGGCTCAAACCATGCGCTATTTAACTATTCTGTGTGCTGCAAATATACTTTCTTTGCCTTGTGCTTCAAAATTTGGCTTTGTAACCAGCTGATTATCAACTGCGACTTGATTTAAGCCCATTTTCAGCGTTTCAGGCAGGAAAGTGCCACAAAGCAAAAAACAAGCCGTCAGAACGCGTCTCTCTCGGAAAATTGTTTACAAAACAAGCAGACAATATGCCCTAATCTATACGTTGATTCCCATTATAATTACTATTGATGTCCACCCGCAGAGAGATAATTGACAGAGGACGATTGGCTCGTTTGTCACGCGCAACGGATTTCTACATGAATATCCCTACTATAATCGAAAGCCCTCTTTCCTATCGGATTGGGGGCTCTCCTTTAGTATGCCAACGCCATGCTCCTCTTCAGAACGCCACTTTGAGGCCGACGGTCATTGTGCTGAACTTCGGACCATAACTGGTTCGAAGGACGTTGAAGGGGTTGTATTTGTAGTAGATGCCCACGTGGTGCACAATGACTTCTGCCCCTACGCCCACTGAGAAGCGGCTCTGGTGGACATTGCCTGCCGTTATCTTCCTCTTCTCGTCGCCCTCATAATAGCGTGTCTTGAGGGAGCCCCAAGGGGTGAAGTAGAGCTCAGGACCTACGGCGAAATACACCTTCTTGTTGAAGTAGTGGTAGTATTTGAGGGGGAATGAGAGGCTGAAAGTGTGGATGCGGCTGAACTTGGGCTCTGTGCCTTCGGGATAGTCCTGCATGGAAATGATGCCGCGCTCGTCCTTGGAGAACATCTTGAAGTCAGTCACTCTGTAGTTCCTCCAGTCGAATCCCATTCCGATTCGCATGAAATCCTTCTTGCCGACACGTACCTTGCTGCTGATGACGTCGCCCCATTCAATCTCGAAGGACTGCCCCATGTCGATGCTGACGCCTTCTGCCTGGTTGATGCCTCCGATGAAACCGAACGAGAGACTGCTGCTCAGATTTACCTCCACGGTACTTCTCGAATTGTTCTTCCCAACCTTAAGTGTCATCTGCCATTACGCTTGTTACTCCCAATGTTGCCAATAAGATGGCTGCTAAAACCTTTTTCATTGTCTTATACATTATTATATTATGTGTTTTACTTCTTCTTGAACGTCTTCCTGAGGTCTGCCAGGCTGGCCTTGCCTTCCATATAGACGAGCGTGATGCTGTTGCCGCCCATTGCTGCTTGTCGGCATTGATAGCAGATGTATCGGTGCCGTCCTTTCTTTGTGTCGGCAATCTGAACGATGGCGTAGTAAAGGTGTCCGTCGCGATACTCAAGCTCCAGATTGTCGTTGTTGTCAGAGAGACGACCTTTCATGTCTTCCTCGAAGAGCGCTTCCACTTTGTCGCGAGGCGAGTTGCCAGTAGTGAACTTGACTGTATGGAGCACCTTCAGTTTGAATGGTTCGAGGCTTTCTCCCTTGACGAGACTTTCCTGCATGGCTAGTTCATTAATAATGTTCCCCTCAAAGACCTCGTTGATGCGGAGGCCTTCCTGTGCCGAGAGGGGCAGACTGGCTGCGATGAGCGCAAGTGTTATGAGTAGATGTTTCATGGCGCGTTGAATAATTCATTGAGTTGCTGTTCTTGGTTTCCGTTGCTGAATATCTCTTGCAGGGCTTCTTGCCCCATTTGCATGGCCAGTGCCTTGTCGCCCACTGCCTTGCCGTCGATGTATGCTATTGCCATGCTTTCCTCTTTTTGTGGAGGCGTGAGGAAGATAAAGGCAAAGGCGGCAATGCAGGCAGCAGCTATGAAAGGCCAGAGAGGCAGTGTGCGCTTTGCTTTCAGTGGCTGTCCTTCAGAGAACCTGTCTAATGCCTCTGCGCTTGGCGTCGGCATCTCTTCGTCTATGATGGCGAACATCTGGGCAAAGGCTCTCAAGTCCTCAGGCAAGTCTTGTCCGCTGTCGAAGTATGCCTTGAGCTGCTTCATCTCTGTTTGCGTGCTCTCCCCCTCCATATAGCGGTGGAGCAGTTCGCGTATGTTTATCTCCTTCTTCATGATTGATTGCGCTTTATGAGTCGTTCCATGAGGTTCTTCCTTGCTTTGCAGAGTGCAGTTCTGACAGTCACTTCGCTGATGCCCAGCACCTCTGCTATCTCGCTGTTCTCCAGGCCGTCCTGCTGGCTCATCCTTAGGATTTGCATCTGTGCCGCAGGGAGTCCTGCTATGTTGTCCTCCAGCCACTCGGCGTTTTCCTTTTCCTCGAGCATCCACCCGGAGTCGTGTGTGCTGACGAGCCGTATCTCGTCGCTCAGTTCCATTGGTATGGTGTGCCTTTTGCGCAGCTTGGAGATGCAGAGATTTCGGCATATGGCGAACGTCAGCGCTTGAACGGAGCGGACTTCGTCGAGCTGAGCTCTGATGGTCCACAGCCTGAGCAGCGTGTCCTGCACGTTGTCTTCGGCCTCGCTCTCCTCTTTAAGAAAGCGGCGGCTGAGGGACAGGATGTCGGGCCTCAGCTGTCGTGCCAATGTGCAGAACGCTTCTTTCTCCATTGTGTCGTTGCTCTAATATGAAGACGCATAATGAGGGATATTGTTCCCGCTAATGTAAATAAAAACTTCTGTTTGCTTACGAAAAAGCGGACGAAGGTAGATGTTTTGTAGCCTTCGTCCGCTTTTGTTATGTGCAGATGCGTTTAGTGTTATTCGATGCTTGCGCACCAGCCGCCATTGCGAGCCATGTGGATGGGCAACGTGGTCGTGTTGCTGACTCTGCTCTCTTTGCGGATGTAGTCCATGGCCATGATGTGTGCGTTGACTCCATCCTCGAAGCTCGTCATCTTGAACTGCTTGCCAGAAGGCAGGAAGTCGAACTTGAGCTGCAGGTCGCGTTCTGTGCTGTTGGTGAAGCCACCGATGAACCACTTGTCTCCTTTGCGCTTTGCAACCACGCAATACTGACCTGCTTCCGCTGCGAGGACGCGAGTCTCGTCCCAGTTCACAGGAACACTTGTGAGGAAGTCGCGGCAGTCGGGCCACATGTCGTAGCGGCAAGGATTGTCCATCAACATCTGCAGGTTGCTCTCGAAGAGAACAAATACAGCCATGTTGAGAGCCTTTGTGCCCACACCTGAACAGATGGGACGGCTACCATGATGGCGTTCGGGCTGGTAGTTCAGCATGGAGCCTGGCGTGTAGTCCATTGGTCCGACGGCATTGCGAAGGAAGGGAAGCCAAACGCTGTTGTCGGGCTTGCAGCTTCCGTTATATTCCATACCGCGCACACCTTCGTAGGTCAGGACGTTGGGATACTTGTAATCCAAGCCGCTGGGATGGAATGCGCCGTGGAAATCGATGAAGATGTGGTGCTTGGCAGCTTCCTTGGCAACGCGCTCGTAGAAGTTAATCATCCATTGGTCCTGACGGTCCATGAAGTCAATCTTTGTGCCCTTGATGCCCCACTCCTCAAACTTCTGGAAGAGGTCCATGTGGTGCTCTACGGTGAGCCATGGCAACCACAGGATGACGCCCACGCCTTTGCTCTTGCCGTAGGAGATGATCTCGGGCAGATGTACTTCGGGATTGGTCTGGAAGGGGTCGCGTGTATTGAGTGCCCAGCCTTCGTCGATGAGGATGTAGCCTACGCCGTTGCGAGCTGCGAAATCAATGAAGTACTTGTAGGTGTCGAGGTTGATGCCAGACTTAAACGTTACATCCGGGCCATAGGGAATGCCGTTGAGCCAGTCCCAGCAAGTCTGTCCCACCTTAATCCAATCGGTGTCTCCGATTGCGTTGGCGGGTGCGAGACGAACAGGCATTGTGCTCTCCACCAGTTGTCCGTCGTTCTGAGTGATGAGCATGTAGCGCCAGGGGAATGTGCGAGTGCCAGTCGTCTTGGCGATATAGTCGGCTTCCTTGAGGATGTTGTGGCTGCGGTCGCCGCGGTCCTCGTATTCAATCGGGCACTTGGGCTGAGTAATCGTGAAAGTGTTGCTGCCTTCGCCAGTTGACTTAAGGAAGACGCCGGCATAGTCGAAGAGGTCGAATTCGGAGATGAGCACTTTCTGCTTCTCGCCCATGACGAGGATGGGCAGTTCGCTCATGCGGTCGTCGGCTTTCCACTCGTTGCTTGCCACGACGGAGTAGTTCTCCTCGCAGCTTGTCTTGAAGCCGCCGGGTTGCTGCAGGACGAGTTTTGCGGGACTGGCAAGTTGCCATGTTCCGTCTTCGCTCATCACTTCGATGTCGCCCTTCAAGGCTGTGACGAAGCGGTAGGCCACGCCGTCGTTGTAGATGCGCCACTCAACCTTGTAGTTCCCGCCGAAAGTGAGAGTCAGCAAAGTATAGTTGTTCTCTACCTTGCTGAACTTGAGGGGATGGATGGGCGTGATGGTCTCGTTGACCTTCGTCACCTTGTTGCCCTTGAGTGCGGGCTTCTCTCCAAGGGTGCGGTCTTTGAGGGTCATGCCGATGTGGTTCTGCTTGAACAGCAGTTCGCCGTGACTCTCTACGTCATAGTAGATACGGTCGGAAACGGTTACCGTTACCTTTGTCTGTCCGTCGGGACTTGTAGCGCTGACTTGTTTCTGTGCTTTGGCGGCAAAACTCGAGAGGAGCAGAACCGCAAGGAAAAGTGACTTCTTCATATTGTCAGTTTTAGTGGTTGATAATCTTATGCGGTGGCGTTTCGAAACTAGCCGTGGCTAATTGCCAAACTAGGCGTGCCTAATTCGCAAACTAGACGTGCCTAGTTGGCCAACTAGCTGTGGCTACTTTTTCGTTGCGTCTTTTTCAATCTCCAGCAGCTCAACGGTGAAGATGAGGCAGGAGAAAGGAGGAATCTTGGCCTGTTCGCGGTCCTTGTATGCGAGCTCCTGTGGAACATAGAGCATCCACTTGCTGCCGACGGGCATCATGCAGAGTGCTTCTGTCCAACCTGGGATAACACCGCTGACGGGGAAGCTGACGGGCTTGTTGCGCTTGTAAGAGCTGTCGAACTCGGTACCATCGATGAGGTGGCCTTCGTAGTTAACCTTTACTTTGGCTTCCTTCGTTGGAATCTCGCCAGTGCCCTGTGTCAGCACCTTGTACTGCAAGCCGCTGGGAGTGACTTTGATGCTGTCCTTCTTGGCATTGGCCTTGAGGAATTCCTCACCAGCAATGCGGTTTGCGCCGTACTTCTTCTCCATGTTGACTTTGTGATAGTACTCCATCTGCTTCTTGACAAGTTTCTGAGTGCTGTCCATCGAAACGGCGTTGTTCGTGCCTTCGAAGCCCTCGCGGAAACCTTTTATGAAGAGAGCCTTGTTCAGGATGTCGGTGCTGTCGTTCACCTGCTTTGAGGCGTTGGGATAGACCTGACTCTCCACCTGCTGACGAATCTCGATGCCAGCCAGGCGAGCCTTCTCCTTTTTGTCGGCCGCAGTGAGTTCTTTCTGCTCGAAGCCTTTCAGGAAGTCGGCAATGAAGGTTGTATCGATGCCCATGCGCTGTGCCAGATAGCCCTTCAGTCCGTTGGAGTTGGCGCGGCCAAAGAAGTAGCTGAAGGTATCGACGCAAAGTGTATCGACTACCTCGACAGGTTCCTTGCCCTTTTTCTTTTTGCCAGTATTCTTTTTGGCAGCACCTGCGCCCAGCGTGATGCAGGCGCAGAGTGCAAACAGGATAAGCTTTTTCATGTCGTCTTACTTCTCAATGCCGAGCATTTCAATCTTAAAGATGAGGCAGGAGAAGGGAGGAATCTTGCCGCCATCGCGTTCGCCATAAGCCTGCTCCTGAGGAATGTAAACCATCCAGGTTGAGCCGACGGGCATGTTGGTCAGAGCCTTCTGCCATCCGGGAATAACCTGCTTAACCATGAACTTGGCAGGCTCTTTGCGCTCGTAGGAGCTGTCGAAGATGGTGTCGTTGAGGAGCTTGCCCTCGTAGTTGACGCTAACGCGGCAAGTGTCGGCAGGAACGGGACCGTTGCCTTCGGTGAGCACTTCGTAGTAGATGCCGTCACCAAGTTCCTTGATGCCTTCCTTCTTGGCAATCTTGGCCATGTAGTCCTCGCACTCCTTCTTCCAATCACCATACTTCTCTTCCATCACGCGAGCCTTGACGGTTTGCATCATAGACTGAGCGGTAGCAGAAGCCTCGTCGATGGTCATGAGGGCGTTCTTGCCTGTGGTGCCAGAGATGAAGCCAGCCATGAAGTTCTTCAGGCTGATGGTCTGTGTGCTGTCTTCGCCGAAGATTTCATAGTTGATGCCTTTAATCATTTGCTGACTGATTTGCTGGCCAATCTGCAAGCCTGCATAGTAAGCAGCCTTCTTCTTGTTGTCGCCAGCGTTTGCAGCTTCGTTCAAGCCCTTGATGAACTCGTCGATGTAGGTTGTGTCGACGTCCATGCGCATTGTCAGGTACTCCTTGAGGCCCTGAGTCTGTGCGATACCGAAAGCATAGCTCAGTGTGTCAAGGTCACTCTTAAGGTCAGCTTTGGGAGTGCCATTTGTGCAGCTACCCATGATTGCAGCCACTGCAATGGCTGCGAGAATTGAAAACTTTTTCATGTTGTTTGTTTAATTATGAATTTAGTTATTTTGAATTTTGAATTTGTCAAAGCACTTTGATGAGTTCCACGTCGAAGATGAGTGTGCTGAAAGGCGGAATGCTTGCTCCTGCGCCCTGCTCTCCATAAGCCAGCAGGTAGGGGATGGTGAAGCGGAACTTCGCGCCTTCCTTCATCAGCTGCACGCCTTCCGTCCAGCCAGGGATGACTTGATTGAGGCCGAAGTCGGCAGGCTCGCCACGCTTGTAGCTGCTATCGAAGATGGTGCCGTCGAGCAGGCGCCCCTCATAATGGCAGCGAACGGTGTCGGTAGCCTTCGGGCTCTTGCCTGTTCCTTCCTGCAATACCTCATACTGCAAGCCGCTCTTTGTAACGGTCACGCCAGCTTTCTTGGCATTTGTGTCGAGGTAAGCCTTGCCCTCAGCAATGTGTGCCTGAGCCTCTTCCTTCTGCTTCTTTGTGAAATACTCTTGCAGCATGATCTGTGCCTCGCGGGCAGAGAAAGCAGTCTCCTTACCTTCCATCACGTCCGTGATGCTTTTTGCAAAGTCCTCGATGCTGAAGTTCTCAATGTTCATGCTCCTAATCTGTTGGCCGATTCCAAGTCCCAGAGCATAGCTTATTTTGTCCATATAAACGATATGTTATATTAAATGCGCCGCAAAAATACACTTTTTTCTTCACTCTTCGTGCTATCGCATCGTTTTTTTTACTATATTTGCGTATCTTTAACCAAAAAAGGGGCAAATATGCGAATTGTTGTCTTGACAGGAGCGGGTATGAGCGCCGAAAGTGGCATCAGTACCTTTCGCGATAGTGGCGGTCTTTGGGAACAGTACAATGTGGAGGATGTCGCGACGCCAGAAGGCTGGGCTCGCGACCCGAAGCTCGTGACGGAGTTCTATAATGCACGGCGCAAGCAGTTGCTCGATGTGAAGCCTTGCCTTGGACACGAGCTTGTGGCAAAGCTTGAAGAAGAGCATGCTGTGACGGTTGTGACACAGAATGTGGATGACCTCCATGAGCGGGCTGGCAGCAGCTATGTCATTCATCTGCATGGCGAGCTGATGAAGGTGACGAGCAGTTGGTCTCCTAATGACCCGCGATATATCAAGACGCTCGACAAGGACCATCTCGAAGTGAAGATTGGCGACTTGGCCGATGATGGCAGTCAGCTACGGCCCTTCATTGTTTGGTTTGGCGAGGCTGTACCTGAGATAGACAAAGCTGTCGAGGAATGTGCAAAGGCAGACATGATGATAGTCATTGGAACAAGTCTCAATGTCTATCCTGCTGCAGGACTGACGCGCTGTGTCCGCCCAGGCACACCCATCTACCTCATCGACCCGAAGCCCGTCGCCTGGAACAGCGATGTACCAGTTCGCCATATCATGAAGGGCGCAAGCGAGGGAATGAAAGAGTTGCTTTCTTTAATTGATAATTGACAATTGATAATTGAAAATTGAAAGATGAGTGAGCTTAGAATTCGTTGCCGCAATACTGGCAAGAGGATAAGCATTCCTTTTGGCAGCAATCTTTATGAAGCCTTTGCCAAAGCGGACTTCCAGATGGAATTTGGTCCTGTGGCGGCTCGCGTCAACAATAAGGTGCAGGGCATGAACTACCGCTTTTATAATAATAAGGATGTGGAGTTCCTTTCCCTTTCTGATGAAAGTGGTATGCGCACTTATACCCGAACGCTTTTCTTCATTTTGGCAAAAGCAGTTGAGGACACTTATCCCGATGCGCAACTGCTTATTGGCGGTTCTGTCTGCAGAGGCTATTACTGCGAACTGCGCATAGGGCGTCCTGTTGAGGAAGAGGATGTGCTTCGCATCAAGCAGCGCATGCAAGAGATTATCGATGCCGATATGCCTATCCATCGCATTCAATGCCCCATCGAAGAGGCCATCGAGATGTTCGAGAAGCGAGGCATGAAGAGCAAAGTGCAGCTGCTGGAGAGTCAGGACGAGCTATACACCTATTATTATAAGTTAGGTAATACCGTCGATTATTTCTATAGTTGCCTGCTGACTCGCACCAGTCAGGTGCATCTCTTCGACCTCATCAAGTTCTACAACGGCATGTTGATTTGTGCTCCTTCCAAGAAGAACCCCTCGCAATTGGAAGAGATAATGGCGCAGAACAAGAAGATGTTCGATGTTATCAGGGAACACCACAGATGGCAAGAAATCCTTGGCGTGCAGACGGTTGGCGAACTGAATCATGCCATCCAAGAGGGTCATGCCACCGACCTCATTAATGTCAGCGAGGCTTTGCAGTCGAAGAAGCTCAGCGACATTGCTGACGAGATAGCGAACCGGCATGCTCGTATTGTCTTGCTTGCAGGGCCGAGCAGTAGCGGCAAGACAACAACGGCCAAGCGACTGGCAGTCCTCGTGATGGCTTGTGGCTTGAGGCCTCATACCATCAGCACCGATGACTACTTCGTCAACCGCGTTGATACACCCAAGGATGCCAATGGCGAGTATGACTTCGAGTGTATCGGAGCTGTAGATACTACATTCTTCAACAAGCAGATGAATGAGTTGCTGAATGGCGAAGAGGTGGAGCTGCCGCGCTATGACTTCAAGCGGGGCGAGCGAGTTTTCGAGGGAAGGAAGCTCAAGATAGGTCCCGATGATGTCATCATCCTTGAAGGGAACCATGCTCTTAACCCCATCTTGACACAGCAGATACCCGACGAGAAGAAATATCGCATCTATGTCTCGACACTGACAACCATTCAGCTCGATGACCACAACCACATCCCGACAGCCGATATCCGCCTGCTTCGCCGCATCCTTCGCGACTACAAGCATCGCGGCTTCTCGGCCGTGGAGACCATCAAGCGCGCTCCAAGTGTCAGTTCTGGCGAGGAGAAGTGGATTTTCCCCTTCCAGGGCTTTGCCGACGCGACCTTCAACAGTGCTTTGCTCTATGAGCTTGGCGTGATTCGCGACCAGGTGATGCCTATCCTGGAGCAAGTGCCTGAACGGGCCATCGAGTATGCCGAGGCAAGCCGCCTCCGCAAGTTCCTGGCTTACTTCCGGGGCATCCCGGGCGACCAGGTGCCGCCTTCAAGCCTGCTGAGGGAGTTTGCCGGAGGAAGCTCGTTCAAATACTAGAAATTCAAATTAATAAATTCAAAATTCAAAATTTATAAATTCAAAATTCAAAATGAAAGATGCCAAATCGGACAGATTGATGTCCATTGATGCCCTTCGAGGCTTCGATATGCTGTTTATTATGGGCGGTGCAGCACTTCTCGTGGCACTTGCCGAGTGGTTCCCTTGTTCATTTACACAGGCCATTGCCGAGCAGATGGACCATGTCGAGTGGCACGGACTTCGCCACCACGACACCATCTTCCCCCTGTTTCTTTGGCTCGCAGGCATTTCCTTCCCATTCTCTTTGGCAAAGCAACGGGCAAATGGAAGGACATCTTGGCAGATCCACAGGAAAATCATTGTGCGCGGCCTGATGCTTGTCTTCCTGGGAGTCGTCTATAACGGCTTGCTCGACTTCGACTTCGAGACACTTCGCTATGCAAGTGTCCTCGGTCGGATCGGCTTGGCTTGGATGTTTGCAGCCCTCATCTACATCCATACCGGATGGAAGACCCGCGTGGGAATAACAGCCCTCTTGCTTGTCGGCTACTGGCTTGTGGCTGGCTTCATACCCGCTCCTGATGGAAATGGAGAAGACATCTTCAGTGCTCAAGGCAGCTTTGTCGGCTATGTGGACCGCATTCTTCTGCCCGGACGCATCTACTACGGCAACATCGACCCCGAAGGCATCTTGAGCGTCATACCCGCTATAGGCACAGCCCTGCTTGGCATGTTTACGGGCGAGCTGGTGAAGTCGAAGCGCGAGGGCCTGACACCTGGCAAGAAGGTGTTGTGGATGGTACTTGGCGGCATCATTTTGCTCGTCGTCGGTCTGCTTTGGAATGAAGTGTTCCCCATCAACAAGAAGATGTGGACGAGCTCGTTTGTGCTGGTTGTCGGCGCCTATTCCGTCCTGATGTTTGCCCTCTTCTATTATATAATAGATGTTTTGCAGTGGCGCAAGTGGACACTCTTCTTCACGGTCATCGGCATGAACTCCATCACCATCTACCTGGCGCAGCGCTTCATCCGTTTCTCCTACACCTCCGAGAAGCTCTTCAGCGGCCTCATTAAGTTCATGCCCGAGAACTCGCAGGCCTTCTTCACGCAGGTGGCGTACATTGCCGTCTGTTGGCTCTTCCTGTATTTCCTCTACAGGAAAAAGGTCTTCCTGAAGGTATAAAAGTTTAAAAATTGAAACATTGAAAAATTGAAAAACCTTTTCACCTTTTTACTTTTTCACCTTTTCAACTATTAGCGACAGGATAACAACAAAGGCGGCAAATCTGCCGCCTTTTGTTGTTTCATCTATGGTTGGAGCTTCTTCTTTCCGTTTTCGATGTAAATGCCATTTGTCGGTTTCTTGGGAAGAGCACGTCCTTCTATGTCATAAAGGGCGTCGTTCCTTGGGGACTGCTGTGGGCTGTTGACCGCTGTTGATGATTCCAAGTCATAGAAATCATCGTAATCGGCTATGGAAGGGGAGGAATTATCATTGTGCCAATAAGTATAATACACTCGGTATTCCGCGTTAGGCTTAGGTATGAGTGGTGGCTGAGGCATCCAAGGACAAAAAGGTCCTGCACCAGAGCCAAGCCCTTCTATCCAGACGATAGGGGGAGCAAGTGGAATGTCTTTGCCAGGAGAAGACCATAAGGTGAGAGTGAAACGCCTACGTTCTGAACCGTCTCGTAGCCTAACCGTGTCTATGCGATTCACCTCCAAGACAGCAACGAAGGGAAATCCAAGCAGCGAGTCCATCGGCTCATCCTTTTCCCTCAGACAGCCAAAGGCACTGCCTTCCACTCCGCACCTGACAATATCCCATTCTTTCAGGCTGAAATCATAGAGCAAGCGTGGTCTGCTGCTTCCTTTGGCAATGGCATAGACCTTTTTCCCTTCGTCACGAACTGCCGCGTAGTATGCTGGCTTTAATCCGTGTCTGATTTGTTCCGTATATACTTTTTGCCATACCTTGCCTTCAATTATTGTATCACCTATGAAATAGCCGTAGAATTGATTATAATATTCCCCGCCGACTTTAGTCATCCAATTCTTCCCCTCTTCTGCAAACGGATGGTATTCCTGCTCTTCTGTCTGTGCCTGTGCGGACAGGCATGTTGCACAAAGCAACCATGCAAATAATACTCTTGTCTTCATAAGTTTTAAGGGTTAAGCGTTTTGCTCTGCAAAGATAAAAAAAAAACTCCCTCACCTGCAAGAGATGAGGGAGTTTTTTAAATTAGGCTTCAGCCTGGGATCACTCGAGTCCGTGGATGGTGTCTGTGTTCTTGATGACCTCGATGGCGTCGGCTGCCATCTTTCGGCTGGGGACGAGTTGGAAGGTTGCATCCAGTCGGAGGTTTCGGAACTTCTTTCCTGGCGTCCAGCGGATGTTGACGTCCTTGATGTTGTTGATGGAGAAGTCCTCTGTGGTCTCTGCTCCTTCGGAGCCGAGTTCGACGTGGAAGTCGCCGAGGTCACCGAGCTTCACCTTGTTTCCGGCGAGCATTTGTTCGCGAAGGCATGCGACTGCATCGGTGAGGATACCTTTGATGGTGCCCTTCGAGAAAGGTGAATTGTGGTCGGCAATGTGCTGGCAGAAGTCGTCGAGGTTGAGAATCTCGTCTGCCTGAGCCACGCCATAGGCTTTGGTCTCCTGGATGTTGGCTTTGAGAGTGCCGGGCTTGGTGCCCTTGATACAGATACTGTAGTTAATCATAACAATAAGATTTAAAAGGTTAAAAATAAAAGAGTTAGAGAATTTGCGAGAGAGGCGAAAAAACATCACACGAGGATATGGCAAAATCCACACGAGGATTTGACGAAATCCACACGAGGATTTTAGTAAATCCACACGTGGATTTTTTCAAATGCTCACAAGCATTTTGAAAACCCCATCCCAGAAGCTGGCCAAATTGACTGCAGTCGGAAAAAAACTTCAGGGGTGTCGCGGTTTGTCTTTTGCGGAACCCTCACGCTTTTATATACTCGGCACCCCCCGTTTTGTTAACCCCTGAGGCTATTTTTCTTCCGTCAAAGTGCCGTTTTGCAATCTGGAGATGTCATTTTGGCACATAAGTGATGGCACTCGGGCTTGTTTTTTGCGGACAGGGACGTCTGCCTTCCTGATTTTTTTTCCTTCTCACAATCAATTTTGAATTTAATTATTTTGAATTTTGAATGAAACTTCGTATCTTTGCAGCACAGTATTAACCTAAAACTAACTATTATGATGAAACGAATTCTTTCTCTTTTGGTGCTTGCGGGCACAATGTCTCTGGCTTCCTATGCTCAGGAGCTGACTCTGGAACAAGGTAAGTTCCATGCTGGCGACGACATGTCGTGGGCTGGCGTGAATGTGGATGAAAGCGGCTGGAAAACTCTCTCGAACATGACGACCTGGACCTCTCAGGGCGTCAAGATTGAGAACGGTTTCGGCTGGTACCGTTACCACGTGACAATTCCGAAGTCGATGCTCGAGAAGTCCGACCTCAAGGAGACTGTCGACTTCAACATGGCAAAAATCGACGATGCTGACGAGGTGTATCTCAATGGCAAACTCATCGGCAAGACCGGTTCCTTCCCCAAAGACCCGAATGGCTACCACAGCAACTGGAACGCCCAGCGCGTCTATAGCGTCAAGGCAAATGGCGGCCTCGTCAAGTGGGATGCGGACAATGTGATTGCAGTCCGTTGCTATAATGCAGGCGACCCGGGTGGTATGTTCGCAGGCCCCATAAGTGTCCGCGTTCCTAACACCATCGATAACCTCAGCATTAACATCAAGGAGGGTGAAGGCAGTCAAAGTGTCTGCACACTTGTCAGCAAAATGCAGTCTTCGAAAAGCGGCGTCTTCTCTGTCAAGGTGGAAGACCCCGAATCGGGCAAGGTGTTGAGCGAAAAGACAATGAAGGTCAGTGTCAACAAGGCCAAGAGCCGTAGCATCAGCCTTCCCTACGACAGCCACCAGATGGTGCGCATTGTCTCGACCTTCACGGAAAGCAAGACAGGCCTGAGCACCACGACAAAGTACATCCCGAAGTACATCCTGACACCTGCCGCTCCTGCAGAACCGCGCTTCAACACCGCGCCGCTCTATGGCGTCCGTCCCGGCTCGCCCATTCACTTCCGCTTTGGCGTGAGCGGCGACCGTCCCATGAAGATTACTTCGGACGACCTGCCAAAGGGCCTCGCCATCAATCCCGACAATGGAGCTCTCAGCGGCTCGCTCGAGAAGCCAGGTTCCTACACCTTTACCGTCAAGGCAAAGAATGCCAAGGGCGAGCAGGAGCAAAAGTTCACCATCCGCTGCGGCAGCAAGATTGGCCTGACACCTCCCATGGGCTGGAACAGCTGGAACTGCTGGGGACTGAGTGTCACCCAGGACAAGGTCATCAGCAGCGCTAAGGCACTCATCGAGAAAGGCCTGGCAGATTATGGCTACTGCTATATGAACATCGACGACGGTTGGGAAGCCAAGGAACGCAATGCCGACGGTACAATTGCCGTCAACCAGAAGTTCCCAAGCATGAAGGACCTCGGCGACTGGCTGCATTCGGAAGGTTTGAAGTTTGGCATCTACTCCTCTCCCGGCGACCTCACCTGCGGCGGCTATCTTGGCTCCATCGACCACGAGCTGCAAGATGCGGAAAGCTATAACAGCTGGGGCATCGACTACCTGAAATATGACTGGTGCGGCTATGGCCGTAAGCACAGGACAGAACCCGACAACCAGACCGTTGCCAGCTATGTCCGTCCCTATCTCCTGATGGAACGCTGCCTCCGCCAGCAACCTCGCGACATCTTCTACAGCCTTTGCCAATATGGTATGGCCGATGTCTGGAAGTGGGGCGAATCAGTCGATGCAAACTCTTGGCGCACCACGGGCGACATTACCGACACCTGGGAGAGCCTCTACAGCATTGGTTTTGTTCAGCAGACCGAACTTTATCCCTATGCACAACCCGGTCACTGGAACGACCCCGACATGCTGATTGTCGGCAAGGTGGGTTGGAGCAACAACCTGCGAGACAGCCGCCTCACACCCGACGAGCAGTACACGCACATCAGCCTCTGGTCGCTCCTGGCCAGCAACATGCTCATCGGTTGCGACATTGCACAGATGGACGACTTCACCGTCGCTCTGCTTTGCAACCACGAGGTGAACGCCGTAAATCAGGATATTCTCGGCAAACAGGCAAAGCGCGAAGTGCTGGACGGCAGCATTCAGATATGGGCACGTCCCCTCAGCGATGGCAGCTATGCAGTGGGCATCTTTAATGTCGGTACAACAGACGCACGCGTTGACTTCAAGAAATACTTCGCCCAGATGGGCATCAGCAGCCTGAAAGCCGCCCGCGACCTCTGGCGCCAGAAAGACCTCAGCACCTCCGACGTCAACTACTTCATTCCCACCCACGGCGTCAAGCTCCTGAAGATTAGGTATTGACGGGATTCAGGGATTTGAAGATTTGACAATCCCGTCAACTCGGCAATCTGACAAAACTTGAGAAAAGAAAAAGCCCCGCTGTCCTTCTGGCAGCGGGGCTTCCTTCGTATTATTTTCCATTGGATTATCCCTTCATTGCGATTTCACGTTCTTCAGGAGGTGAAGCCATAAAATTATTTCAAAGCATGGTATTACTCTATCGCTACGATGGTTCCGAAGTTTTTCCAAGGTCCTGCTGCTTTATAAGCATCCACAGACCCGGCAGGCACATGGAGTGTAGCAGACGAAATGGGGGTGGAAGAAAACACATTATCATCTGTGCTTGGAACATTTTCAGCATAGCAATAGACATCTGTAAGGCTGCTGCATTGAGAGAAGGCAGAGCTGCCGATGCTGGTCACTCCACTTCCGATGGTGACGGAGGTCAGACTACTGCAACTCCAGAATGCAGCGTTGCTGATACTGGTCACGCTCTCGGGGATGGTGATGGAGACAGCCCATACTCTACATCTCACAACAATATTGTTTTTGATAACCAATCCATCACTCGTTTCTTCATCACATAAGGTTGCTCCCCAATTGTCATCACTCGTTAAAGAAGAGTTGTTAACAAAAGATTCTGTCTTGAAAAAACAATTTTGGAAGGCCTCGTCGCCGATGCTGTTCACGCTGTTTGGGATGGTGACGGAGCTCAGGCTGCTGCAATTTGAGAAGGCCCATTCGCCGATGCTGGTCACACTCTCGGGGATGGTGATGGAGGTCAGGTTGCGGCAATACTCGAAGGCATACTTGCCAATGCAGGTCACGCTGTTGCCAATAATATATTCTTCAACTTGATCCCCAAAGATTGTTCTCATAGAAGAATTATAATCTCTTGCAGCAGAGACGATATTATTGCTTTCCAGAGTTACAGATGCCAGTCTGCCACAATCATAAAAGACCCATTCGCCGATGCTAGTAACGCTCTTGGGGATAGTGATGGAGGTCAGGCTACGGCAACCATAGAAGGCCCGTTGTCCGATACTGGTCACGCTCTCAGGGATGGTGATGGAGGTCAGGCTGCTGCAACCTTCGAAAGCAGAGCTACCAATGCCAGTTACACTGGTGGAAATGGTGATGGAGGTCAGGCTGCTGCAATCTTGAAAGGCTTTTTCTTTTATGCTAACAACATTCAATGTTCTACCGCGGTACTTCAATACCGAGATTATATTTGCAGCACCCTTGAAGAAAGCATTATAATACCCAGTAACTACCAAATCACCATTTTGAGCAGTATATTTTATGTCATCAATGTAAAAGTGAGTTTCGTCAATTTTCTCAAACCTATGCCCGCCGTCGGCATTCCCATTAGTGTCAACGGTAACAACAATTTCATCTGCAGGAATCGTTTGCCCCTCGCAGAAGACAATGCTGTCCAGCTGCGCGATGTCGTACTCGACAGCCTGATTCCCTGTCATATAGAGCATAACCTTCTGTGCCATCGCTGTCTGCACGCCTGCTATCAAGGACAGCAAGGCCGCCGAAATAAGTAAAGATATTCTTTTCATGTTTTCTATATTTTGGGGTTTTCGACGACAAAGTTACGAAAAGTCTTTAACAAATAAACAACTTTAACAACAAATTTTTCAGAAATGGAGCAAGACGGAAAGCGGCCCATCTGTCAAGACAGGCCGCTTCTTTTAAGAATTAAGAATTAAGAAGAAAGGTCTTCTTTTTCTCTCCCCTTCTTGTTTTCTTTTGAAGTTCCTTATTTCCTTAGAATCTTCTTCACGGAGCCGTCGGCAAAGCGAATGACGTTGATGCCCTTTTGGAGCTTCGCCAGCTTCCGTCCGTCGGGGGCATAGATGCCGACAATTTCCTTCAAAGCCTCTGCTGCAGGTGCTTCGATGCCAACGGGGTCGAAGGGATGGGCGTAGCCCTTCATCGCAACGCCGAGGATGGTGGGTATCTTGCCCGATGCCGTAGAGTTGAAAGTGATGCCGGAGGTCATCTTGCTCTTGTCGGCTGGCAAGACGAATTCGAAGATGCGGAATTTTGTGCGTCCGTCGAACTGGTCGGCACTATAGCCGCTACCGCTTCCGCGCTTGATGCGGTCGAGGCCATAGATGGCTTCGCCCTGACCTGCGCTGCCGCTGTACCAGTCGCCTACAGAGAACTGCTGTTCGGTCTCAGAAGTGCCGTCGTCGTAGTTGACAGATGCACGGAGGGTAGAGGTGCCTTCAGCCGAGATGACGATGAAGCGGAGCTCTTCGCAGCAGGCTGGAGCAGTGAACTCGAGCGTCTTGGGCGAGTTGGCAGTCTTGAGCACGAGGGCGTTCTTTGCGGCAGGATTGATGGTATATTCTGTCCCGCTGCTGGTGGTCAGCTTACCGTCCACAATTCCGAGGGAACCGCTCTGGCGAACCTCGGGCGTGAAGAGGCACCAGCCCTGATTGTCGAGCGTGGCGTCGGTGAAGTTGGTCACGGGCTTGCCCTCAGCCAGCACATCATCCGTCCAGTTTGCAATCTCTACGGAAGCATTGACGGGGATGGCGTCCTCGTATTGCTCGTAGGCTTCCACCTCGGCCATCGAGGGATAGAAGTAGGCGTTGAGGGTAGAGACGATGGCGAGGTACTTCGTGTTGCGGTATTCGGGCAGGATATAGGAGAGCTTGCTGACGCCGTCCAGTTCGCTGAAGGTCTGAATGGTCTGCATCGAGGTGAGGTCGTTGCCCACGCAAATCTCGATGGTCTTGGTGACGGTGCCCTCGTTGCCGTTATCGTTCTCTCCGAAGTTGCCGTTAGGCAGGTAGATATTGACCTTTGCGATGTTCCAGCCCTCGTCCGTAGGAGCCTCGAAGATGGTCCAGAGGTCGCGCTTGTGGGTCGAGAAGTCTTCTATCTCGAGGAGACCTTCGGCTTGCTTGTCGCCGTCGGTAAGAGTGGTGACGTTGTAGGTGTTGAAGCTTGCCTCGTACGAGTAGTCGGCTTGGTAGTGACGAACGGTAGCGGTCTGTCCTGCAAGGACGTTAGGCTGCGTGTTGGAGTCGATGGTAACCTTGAGCGTGCGTTCCTGATAGGAGCCGCCATTGTTGATGTTGATGACGACGTTGTCCTCGCCAAAGGCATAGCCGGCATAAACGGGGATGGTGAAGGTCTGAGCCTGCTTGTCTTCCAAAATATTGCCAATGACGGTCTTGCCCGTCGTGGACTTCGCTGTGCAGACGAAGAGGTCCTCGCGAGTGTCGCCGCCGAGGTCGTAGCTGACGGTCACAAGCTTGTTTGAACCGGCGGGAAGCGTCAGCTCCTTCGGGTCGATGCTCATCGTCAAGTTGTTGTCTTCCTTGCCGTAAACCTCGAATTCCCAGATGCGCAGCGTGCCATTGACGTGGGGACGCAGACGGACGTAACGTGCCTTGACGGGCGCGATGTAGTCGCTCTTGATGGAAATCTTCTCGTTGCCGGGCGTGTCGTTATCGACGACGGTCTGCCAGTTCTCGCCGTCTTGCGAGAGCTCGATGGTGTAGCGGTCTATCTGGTCGACGCCCGATTCGGGGCCTGCGTTGCCGTCGTAGATGACGAAGCCGTAGATGCGGTAAGCGCCCTCAGCATCGAACACCACCTCGTTGTCGGGCGAGATGTTGCACCACTTCGAGGAGGTCTGCGAGGGATTGGTCACGCCGTCGATTATCTTGCCGGGCACCTCGGTGGAGTTCGTCGAGCCGCTGAAGCTGACTACCGTCTTGCCCTTCAGGATATTGTAAACGGCGTTCTGTGCGGCCTCATCGGCAAAGACGTCGAAAGCTTCGGCGGTATAGACCGTCGTGCCCACCTCGTTCGTGGCGGCTACGGTCAGGCTGATTTTGCCTTCTACGCTCGACTTGACCGTGACGGCCTCGTCGTTCAGTCCGCCCGATGCCAGCTCAACGCCTTCGGGGAGTGTCCATTCGTAGCTGGTCGGGTGACCGGTGCACTTAGCCGTCACCGTCACCTCTTCGCCCGGCAGGACATAGCTCTTGGGAGCGACGGCATACGTCACCTTCGGAGCCGATGGCGCGGGATAGCTGACTTGCAGTTCGCTGGCAGGCTGCTCGGCGCCGTCCTTCATGACGGGCACGACGAGCACCGAGACGGATGCGTCCGAGCCGTTGCGTTCGAAGCGCGGGATGTAGAAGCCCTCGTCGCGGGTCTGTCCGACGAGTGTCTTCGCCCCGTCCATCGTTTGCGTATAGATGTCGAAGTGGTCGAAGTCCTGGTTCCAGTCGTATTTCCAAGTGATGCGGATGTCGCCGCCTTCCTCGCCGAGGACGCTTGTCGTGCTGAGTTCGCTAATCTCGACAGCCGTCGGTGCGTAATCGACGGGCAGCACAGCCACTTGGCCGATGTTCATCCAGAAGTTTGCCGATGCGGCAGCCGCCTTCACGTTGAATGCCAGCATGTAGATGGTCTTGCCGTTGAGGGAAGAGAGGTCGAAGTCGCAAACGGTCCAGCCGTTCACGGTCGTGGTCTCGCCGCTAAGCGTCACGTCGGGCTCCACGGAACTTTCCGTCGAGAGCATGGCCTGCAGGTTGAGGCGGCGCGATGCCTTATAGACGATGCGGAAGATGCCGCCGTCGGTCACGGGAATCTGCGTCTTGTAGAGGCGCACCAAGTGGTTGCCCGATGTCAGCGAGCCTGCAATCTTGAAGCTCGAGCCGACGTTCCAGGCATCGTCCCAATCGATGGAGACGGAGAGATTCGAGGCGCGCTCTATCCACCAGCGCCACGTCGGCAGGATGCTCTGCATGCCCGAGTGGTACCAGTCCGTTGTGCTCATCTTCTCGCCCTTTACGAAACGGTGCTTGCCGTTGCCGACGCTCATGTCGCTGACGAAGGGCATCGTGGTAATGACTGAACGCTCGAGCACGCGGTTCGAGACGCCCGGGAAGCCGCTTGCGGGCGTTTGCGTCGGGTCGCCTAATGTATTGACCCACATGTCCTCTTCGTTGTCGAAGACCGTCTTGCCGATGGGGTAGGCCGTTTCGCCGTGGCAGTCGCTCGCCGACTTGAAGGCGCGCTTGGCGGGGTCTTCCCAAATCTTCGTTTCGGGGCAGAAGAGGTCGAGCGAACCCACGTGGCCGGTGGTCGGCATTGCGTTGTTCAGGGCTGACGTCCAGCCCAGATGGCCTGCTTGCGCCAGTTCGATGCCCGCATAAATCTTGGAGAACGTCTCGGCCTCGCTGCAACCCAGCTGGGATGCATAGCTGCGGTAGTCACCCACGGCTCCGTACTCGAGGAACTGCGAGGTGTTGAGGTGGGTGTTCAAGATGCCGATGTTGGGCATGCGCGATGCGTTGTACCACTGAATCTCCATCTGCGTGTTGGGGTCGTCGGCCATAGCAGCGGCGTAGAAGTCGCGGCAGAAGGCTTCCCATTCGCTCTGCGAACCGCCGCCCGTCTCCTCGTTGATGAACCAGCCGTCGAAGCCGTAGTACTTTGCCATCTCATAAAGCTTCACGGCCATCGGGTAGTGGCCGCCTTCGGTTTGCAGCATCTCGCGAACCCAAACCTGTGTGCCGCCGAAGGCAGCGGGCGGGAAGAAGATGTTGCCGAGCGACTTCACGCCACTCTGGTGGGCCGCATCGGTCGAGCCGGCTGGCGGGATGTTGATGATGCCCTCACTGGCAGCGCCGGCCCAATAGACCAGCTTGTCCATGTACTGCCAGTACGTGGGCTGATAGCCGAGGAAGTTGCCCAGCTCGCCTTGCGACGGGCAAAGCGAACAGGTGGGGTACAGGATGGTGGAGTTGCAAATCTGTCCCTCGTAGTGCTGGTTCTCGTTGGCCTTCATGAGGGTAGGCTCTTTGAATCGGGCCTGCAAAGGTACCTTGGCCACGTTGAAGGCATCGTTGGGATTGGAGCCGGGCGTCCAGTTCTTGATGTCTTGCGGGTGGCAACAAACGTTGAAAGGCTGCTGAGCGAAGCCCATTGCAGCCGTCAGCAGCAATGCTACCGAGAGGGTTAGTCGTTTTAATGTCATGATGATGATTATTTGGTTAATATAAAAGGTATTCTTGTCGTGTTCCTCAATCGAATTTATCGTGCTTTTTTGCTAAATCCCACGAGTCGCGTCTACCATTATCTAAAGTTATTGTGGGTTTTCCGATTGCCAGAATCGTCCATCGTATCATCGACGTCCCACCAGAGGCGAGTGCTCTGCCGGTTCTTTTCCTGCAGTTCGGCGTTGTTCTGATAGTACTGGTTCTGGCTCTCGCTATTGGGGTAGAGGATTCGCTTGATGAGGTGATGGTCGAGCAGGGGGTCGCCGGAAGTGTTGGTCACGACATCTGTCTCGGGGTCGTACATGCCCTCGAGGGCAGGATAGTCCGTGCGGCGGAAGTCGGCCCACCCCTCATTGCCGTTCGGGAAGACGGCCATCCACTTGTGGGTGATAAGTGCTTCGAGGATGCGCTCGTTGTCGCCGCTCTGGAACGTTCCGTCGTTGAAGCAGACGACGCCGTCAATATACGACTGCGCCTCGGCTGCGTCCACCTCGTAGTGGTCCATCGAGGCCTGGATGCCGGCACGTACATACTCCTCGACGCTCATGGTAAGGCTCTCGCCGCTCCAGCCGCGCAGCACCGCCTCGGCCTTGAGGAAAAGGCTCTCTGCATAGCTGAGCCAGACGTGCGGACGGCAGTAGTTGAAGTAGAAGTCGGGGTTCAGGTCCTTCGACTGAGGCTTTGGCTGCGTCTTGGTCAAGCTGTAGTTGAGGACCGACATCGACACAGCATCGTCCTGCGCGTTGCGGTGGCAGCCCACGTAGTCCTCGCGGAGCGACTCCTCGCCGGCGGCAAGGGTCTCGGACGTCATCTTGGCCCTGTACCAGCACTTCAGGCAGCGCGGGTCGATGACCTTCGTCGTAGAGCCCGTGCGACCCGTCTTGATGGTGTACTCGGCACCGCCCGTCGAGAGGTTCCTGTAGAACTGCTCCATGTCCCACGACAGGACGAACTCGCCGCCGTAGGCCACCGAGCACATCGCCATGCCGTTCTCGTCGCCGCCGGCATCCTCGCCGCCGATGCTCACAGGCGCATATTTGGGGACCGTCTGCATGTTGTCGTCGTTCGACTCAAGCAGGCCGTACTGGTTCGAGAGGGCAGCCTCGCCCTCCTTCTTAGCGCGCTCGGGGTCGACGTTTGAGATACGGAGCGCCATGCGGAGGCGCAAGGTATTGGCGAAGCGAAGCCATTTCAGGTCGTCGCCGAAGTAGCAGATGTCGTCGTCGGTGATGTTGTACTGGCTCTCGTCATTCGGCTTGATGGAATCGACGGCCTGTTCGAGCATGCGGAACATGCAGTCGTACACCTCCTCCTGCGTGTTGTAGGCCACGTTGTTCTCCTCAGGAATCTTGGCCTGCACGTACTCCTTGCAGGGCATGTCGCCGTAGGTGTCGGTATGTGCCAGCAGCACGAAGGCCATGTAGATGCGCACCTTGTAGAACATGTTCTTGTAGCGCTCGGGCGTGTCGTTGAATTTCAGGGCGCGCAGGATGTTGCGGTACTCCGTGCAGCGTTGGTTGTAGAAGTCTTCCCATCGATATGCCGACCATCCGTCCGTGTAGCCGTAGCGGGGCGAGCCATTCATGTGCTTCGGCTGGTTGTAAGCACCGTAGCCGGAATAGACGTCGTGGGTGAGGTTCGTGGCTCGCTGGTACTGAGAGTAGTAGCTCTGATAGAGGAAGGAGCGCAGGTCGTTGGGCACGGCGCTGATATACTCTTTCCAATAGGCCGAGTCCTCTGCCGTGACGGCATAGCTGAGGTTGATGTCGGCGTACTTTGAGTTGTCGTCCACATCCGTCACCTCACCGCTCGCCGCTCCCGTGCTGCCTTCCAGGGCGTAGGGATTGTGGCTCATCTCGGTCAGGTCGTAGCAGGAGGAGAGGCCGCCTCCCATTACGCCCCCGAGGACGAGGGCTTTCAGGATGGTCTGCCTTACCTTATTATATATATGGTGTCTCATGTCGAATATCTATTTTACATTATCAATCATTCAAAATCCCAAGTTAACGGTGAGTCCATAAGTGCGTGCATACGGCACGGATAGGAAGTCGAGAGCCTGCGAGAACATCGTTGTGTCGTAGCCTCCCTCGGGATTGCCGGGCGCGTTCTTCATGAGGAAACAGAGATTGCGTGCAACGAAAGAGAGTCGCAGGGAAGTAAGCGGCGTCTTCAGGAACAGCTTCTTCGGGAAGTCGTAACCGATGGAAAGTTCCTTCAGCTTGACGAAGGAGGCGTCGTGCACAAACTCTTCGGCGTAGCCTTGTTCTGAAGAGTAGAGGCCTATCGTCTGATAGTATCGCTGCGCGTTGGGGAAGTCGCGGTCGAGCGTACGCTCTGACGTGCCCACCATCGTCGCCATGCCCTCGGACACGCTTACGATGTCGCCGCCTATCTTCGCGTCGATCAAGCCCGAGAGGATAATGCCGCGATAGTTGAAGGTGGGCATCAGGGACATCAGGAGCTTGGGTTGGATGTTGCCGATTGGGTGGTCGAGGAGCCATTGCTCTTGGTTGCCGCCGCCTGTCTCGGGCTGAGGCAGTCCGTTGGCGTCGAGTATGACGTTGCCTGCCGCATCGCGTTTCATGAGCTTGTTCGCATAGATGTCGCCGAGCTTGCCACCCTTGACGGCGCCGACCTTGACGGGCATGTGCGAGTCGCCGGCAAAGTAGATGCGGTTCACGCCATCGGCCAGCTCATCGACTTTGCTGACGTTGTGAGCGAGGTTCAAATTGAGGTCGAAGGTGAAGTCCTTTGTCTTGACGGGCGTCGTGTAGAGGGTGAACTCGATGCCCTTATTGCTGATCTTGCCGGCGTTTACCCATTGCTGGCTCCATGGAGACGAAGCGTCGACCAGCATCGCCTGGTTCTTCGTCGTGTTGTAATAGTATGTGAAGTCGAAGCCGAGACGATTCTGCAGGAACTTCATGTCGAGGCCCACCTCGTAGGAGGACTTGATCTCGGGCTTCAGATTGTTGTTCATCTTGATGGTCTGCACGGCGGACTGGCGGACGCCATTCGAGAAGCTGTACAACTGCGTGTTATAGAGGTTGTAGGGCTCCGGGTCTTTTCCGACTTGGGCCCACGAGAGGCGGAGCTTCGAGAAAGTAACCCACCGCGGCAGCGGCTTGTTGATGGAGCTCATGAAATCTGAGAAGATGTAGCTCAGCGAAGCAGACGGGTAGAAGAACGAGCGGTTGCTGGAGGGCAGGGTGGACGACCAGTCGTTCCTCGCGGTGAGGTCGAGCGAGAGATACTCCCTGAAGGCGACCTGCGCGGAGGCAAAGATGGAGTACATCGCCCTGTCGCTGCCCACGTCCGTCGCGCTGTTGAGGCGCTCGGCGGTATTGAAGAGCCAAGTGTCCTTGACGAGCATGTTCTGCACTGAAGCCCCGAGGAGTTCGTACTTCTGATACATGATGTTGCCGCCCAGGGTGTAACCAAAGCGCCAATCATCGCTGAGGGTGTAGTCGCCGAGAAACATCGCGGAGATGTTATGCTCGAAATGATTCGTCTCGCCCCGGTACATGCCGTCCTCGGTGAGTTTCGATTGCCAGGTGTCGTCGCCTGTTGTGATGGCTTGATCCGCCAGGCCGAGGTTGGTTTCCTTAATGCGTGTGCGGTAGTAGTCGAAGGCATATTTCGTCTGGAACTTCAGCCAGGGCTTGATGTCGAGATTGCCTGCGAAGTAGCCGAAGGCGCGTAGGCGCTCGTCGCTGTTCTGCATCTGGTGGCGGATGTAATAGGGGTTGCTGTAGTGCTGGTCAGGTCCGAACCAGTTCTGGTGCGGGCGGAGCGGGGTGCTGTACTGTGCCAGGTCGCAGAGGCGGACGTTAGCCGGGATGAGGAGCAACTGCCCGACCTCGCCCCAGAGTCCCGTCTGCGGGCGGTTGTCGGCCTTTGTCCTCGACAGAGATATCTTGCCGTCAACGCTGAGCCACTTGTTAATCTTTTGTCCGGCGTTGAGGTCGATGGTCATCTTGTTCAGCCTTTCGTCCTTGAACATGCCGCGATTGTCGTTGTATCCGAAGGAGAGGCGGAAGTGGGACGACTCGGTCTGCTTGCCCATGCTGACGGAGTGGAAGTGCGAGAAGCCTGTTTTGAAGTAGTCGGTCAGCTTGTTGCCGTAGGCCTGGTAAGGTATCTGAGTGCCGTTCCAGGTGTAATCGCTGACCCCGTCGAGCAGGGGGCCGAAGGAGTTCTCGCCGGTCATGTAGCTGATGTTGCCGTCTTCGTCGCAGACATACTGCTTTTCGCCGTTGCTGCCCTGACCGTATTTGTTCTGCAACTTGATGGTTTCCGCGGCCTGGCTCCAAGTGAAGGAGCCGGAGTAGCTGATGCCCCAGCCGTCCTTCTTCGCGCCTTTCTTCGTGGTGACGAGGATGACGCCGTTGCCTGCGCGTGCGCCGTAGAGGGCTGCCGCATTAGGTCCTTTCAGCACGGATATCGACTCGATGTCCTCGGGGTTAAGGTCAAAGACGGTTCCTCCCCTGTCGTAGCCGCCGTAAGCCGTCACGTCGCTCGTCTGGTTGTCGGAGAACGGCACGCCGTCCACGACCCAGAGCGGCTGGTTGTTGTCCGTGAGGGACGAGTTGCCGCGAATGGTTATCTTCGTGGAGCCGCCCAGTCCCGTGGGAGCCGTATTCATTTCGACGCCGGCGATTTTGCCTGAGAGGGCGGACGTCACCGATGGGTCGCCCGTCAGGTTCAGCTGCTCGCTCTTGAGGTCCTGAACGGCGTAGCCCAGCATCTTCTTCTCGCGCTTGATGCCGAGGGCCGTGACGATGACCTCGTCGAGCTGTGCCGTGTCCTCCGACATTTCCACATTGACCATTGACCACCCGCCATCGACCATTGAATCTTGACTCAGAGCGACTTCCTTCGCCTGGTATCCCATGTAGGAGAAGACCAGCACGGGAGCCTCCTCGCCGGTCATGATAGTATAATTCCCGTCGAGATCCGTGATGGCTTTCTCGCTGGTGCCTTTGACGGAGACACTGGCTCCGATGAGCGGTTCGCCCTGTTCGTCAAGGAGTTGTCCGCTGATTTTCCGCTTTGCTTTTTGTGGCTCGTCGTTCTGCACGACCTGTGAAGGTCCGTCTTCCCCTCCTGTGGAGGGGGTAGGGGAGGCTGAGGCGGGAAGCACCAAGAGCAGCGCCGCCAAGGCGAGCCCCACTACGGGGCCTCCAGCCAGCCGTTTTGTCTGTCTGTCTTTCATATAAAATAGTTATTTGTACAAACTGCCTTGCAAAGATATGCAAAATTTTCGGATAAATAAAGTATAATGGTATGTTATTGCCCTTAAAAGAAAAAACATTTCTTTGTCGTATTTGACAATTTGTTAGCAAAGAGTGGCATTTTGCTTACATTCTGGCTTTTCCCAAATCGCGGAGAAGCCCATCGGAATCGAGGGCCTGTACCTAGGTACGGATTCTCTAGAATTTTGCCGATTTTTGTAACAGGCTGAGACTGTGGTGTTTATATTTTGCGATGTGCGACATAGTCAGTAAATAGGCTCGATTTTGAGCGGGAAAGTGGTTTTTTTGATGTGTTTTGGAGGCCGATTAAGCACGCGAAAATGCCAAACGCGGCACGCGAAAATGTAAAACTTCGCCTGCGAGGATTGTCAACGTCGCCTGCGGGGTCGGTCAACACCCCCTGCTAAGTCCACTTTTCCCCCGTTTTTCGTTCTATTTTGCGCCGTGCAGCGTCTGAAATCAAAGTAGCAAAAAGTAAGCAGAATGGCGTGATGATTTGACGATTTGTCAATTGTCGCTTTTGCGATTTCCTGCAATTAACAAATAATTTTTCACTTTTCACTTTTCACTTTTCACTTTTTGTTGTACCTTTGCACGCGAATTTTAGAAAGACGGGCATAGTTGTGTCCTGCTGCTCCTGTAGTTCAACGGATAGAATAGAAGTTTCCTAAACTTTAGATAGGGGTTCGATTCCCCTCGGGAGTACTACTTCGGTAGTAAACATTTTAGAGTTCATAGTTAATAGTTAACAATGGAAATAAAGGAAAAAGAATCTGTAGTAGTAAGGTTCTCTGGTGATTCCGGCGACGGCATGCAGCTCGCCGGAAACATTTTTTCTACGGTGAGTGCTACCGTAGGCAACAGTATCAGTACGTTCCCGGACTACCCTGCCGACATCCGCGCTCCGCAGGGTTCGCTCACGGGCGTCAGTGGTTTTCAGGTACATATCGGTGCCGAGCAGGTCTATACGCCTGGTGATCTCTGCGATGTTCTCGTGGCAATGAATGCCGCAGCACTCAAGACGCAGTATCGCTACGCTAAGCCCGATGCCGCTATCATCATCGATACCGACAGCTTCGGACCTAAAGATTTGGAGAAGGCACAGTTTGCTTCGGACGATTATCTCGGCGAGATGGGTATCGACCCAGACAGGGTGATTGCCTGTCCACTCACGTCGATGGTGAAGGATTGCCTCGCCGATAGTGGGATGGACGCCAAGAGCGTGAGCAAATGTCGCAATATGTTTGCCCTCGGACTGGTGTGCTGGTTGTTCGACAGAGACCTCGACGTCGCCTTCAACTTCTTGCGTGAGAAGTTCGCCAAGAAGCCCGAAGTGGCTGAGGCAAACATCAAAGTCATCCAGGCAGGCTATGACTACGGCCACAACACGCACAGCAGCGTGGCCAACGTCTATCGCATCGAGACCAAGCACAAAGTGCCCGGTCGCTATATGGACATCACCGGCAACAAGGCTACGGCGTATGGCTTCATCGCTGCTGCCGAGAAGGCTGGGCTGAAGCTTTACCTTGGTTCGTATCCCATCACACCTGCAACCGACGTCCTTCACGAGTTGTCGAAGCACAAGAGCCTCGGTGTCATCACTGTTCAGTGCGAGGACGAGATAGCAGGCTGCGCGTCGGCAGTCGGTGCATCATTCGCTGGAGCACTCGCTGTGACTTCGACTTCCGGCCCCGGCATCTGCCTCAAGAGCGAGGCGATGAACCTTGCAGTCATCATGGAGTTGCCCATCGTCGTGCTTGATGTGCAGCGAGGCGGACCTGCAACGGGTCTTCCTACGAAGAGCGAACAGACCGACCTCTTGCAAGCTCTCTTTGGTCGTAACGGCGAGAGCCCAATGCCTGTCGTTGCCGCAGCAAGTCCTACGGATTGCTTCGAAATGGCATACGCTGCCTCAAAGATTGCGTTGGAACACATGACGCCCGTCATCCTGATGACCGACGCCTTTGTTGCAAACGGCTCGGCTGCCTTTAGATTGCCCGACTTGAAACAGTATCCCGCTATCAATCCGCCGTATGTCCCGGAGGAACTGAAAGGCTCGTGGACACCGTATATGCGTAATGCTGAAGGCGTTCGCTACTGGGCCGTGCCCGGCCGCGAAGGCTTCGAGCACATCCTCGGCGGCCTCGAAAAGGACGACAAGACTGGTGCCATCAGCACAAATCCAGAGAATCACGACCTGATGACACGTAAGCGCCAGGCAAAGATAGCTGCCATCCCCGTGCCCGACCTCGAGGTGCTCGGCGACAAAGACGATGCCGAGTTGCTCATCGTGGGCTTCGGCGGTACTTATGGTCACCTGCATGCAGCGATGGACGAACTGCGTGCCCAGGGCAAGAAGGTTGCCCTCGCGCATTTCCGTTACATCAACCCGTTGCCAAAGAACACTGCCGAAGTATTGAAGAAGTACCCGAAGGTTGTGGTCGCAGAACAGAATATGGGACAGCTCGCAGGCTGGCTTCGCATGAAAGTCGACGGCTTCGTGCCCTTGCAGTTCAACCAAGTAAAGGGACAACCATTTGTCGTGAACGAGTTAGTAGAAGCATTCAATCAGATTATCAACAAGTAAAAGGGACACAAAACTATGGCTTACACGAATAATGATTTCAAGAAAGGACAGCCGCGTTGGTGTCCTGGATGTGGTGACCATTTCTTCCTTGCCAGCCTGCATAAGGCGATGGCTGAGATAGGTGTGGCGCCGTCGCAGACAGCCGTTATCAGTGGTATCGGCTGTTCCAGCCGTTTGCCGCACTATATGGCGACGTATGGCATGAATACCATTCACGGCAGAGCGGCTGCGATTGCGACCGGCTGTAAGGTCGTCAACCCCAGCCTCGCCGTTTGGCAAGTCAGCGGTGATGGCGATGGATTGGCTATCGGAGGCAATCACTTCATACACGCCAACCGCCGTAACATCAACCTGAACATGATTCTGCTCAACAACAGAATCTACGGTTTGACGAAGGGTCAGTACAGCCCCACCAGCCCGCGCGGCTTCGTCAGCAAGTCGTCGCCTTACGGAACGGTTGAGGATCCTTTCCGTCCTGCCGAGCTGTGCTTCGGAGCGAGAGGTCATTTCTTTGCCCGCGCCGTTGCTACCGATGCTCCGGGAACCGTGGAGATTCTCAAGGCGGCCTACGATCATAAGGGTGCCAGCGTGTGCGAGATCCTGCAGAACTGCGTAATATTCAACAACGGCACGCACGACGCGGTCTATTCGAAGGAAGGTCGCGCCAAGAATGCCATCTACCTGCGTCACGGCGAGAAGATGCTCTTCGGTGAGAACAACGAGTACGGCATCGTGCAGGAAGGCTTCAACATCAAGCCCGTGAAGTTGGGCGAGGACGGTTACACGGAAGCAGACGTCCTGGTTCACGATGCAAAATGCGAGGACAACACCCTGCAGCTGAAGCTTGCCGAAATGGAGTGGCCCGTTGCTCTCGGCGTGATACGCGACGTCGAGGCACCCACCTACGACGACTGCGTCTGGAGTCAAATCGAGGAAATCAAAGAGAAGAAGAAGTACCACAACTTCGCCGAGTTGCTCGAGACGAACGATATCTGGGAGGTGAAGTAAGAAAAACGAGCATTTCGAATCACGTGAAATAAAAACCCCTCAGGCGGAAATTCAAACGCCGCGTGCGGGGATGACCAACGCCGCACGCGGAGATTGCAATCCCCGCGTGCGGCGTTTTTTATGTTCTTAGCTAAAACCTTCCGCCTCCGCCGCCGAAGCCGCCGCCACCACCGCCGCGGCCTCCTCCGCCGCCACTGCGACCTCCTCCGCCGCCTTCGCCGCGACCGCCTTCTCCTCTGCCACGTCCACCCATCATGCCCCTTCCGCCGAAGCGACGGAAACGCCAGTTGGCTGTGAGAAGCACGTAACTGCGAACCATTTCGTTCTTTGTGTCGGTTCGGCTGACAGCACTCACGTTGCGGTTCACATCGTCGCGTTCGTCGAGAATATCAACTGCGCGAAGACTTATCGTCAGCTGTTTGTACGGCAGGAACCTTTGGCTGATTTGTCCGTTCCATATCAAGTGGTTCGTGTTCATGGCCGCATCCGAGTAACCTCGACGGCTTTGTTGCTCGATATCGCTGCTGATAGTCATTCCCCAAGGGAAGGTGATGTTGAAACTTCCGCCGTAGTTGAAGTTATAATGGTCAAGGTTCGAGGCCGTTGCATTATTGCTGCGATTGAGGTTATAGTTAAATCTGCCGTTCACGTTCGCTTCCACTTGCCAGCCACTTTCCCAGTCTTGTCGGAAAGTGAAGCGAGCTCGCTGACCGAAGTTGCCACTTCGCGTGATGTTTTCCACCGTCATCTTGTCCTTGCTTCGATACAGATAACCGATGTTTTTCGAAGTGCTGAGCGACGTATTCATATCGACGCGCCAGTGCTTTTTGCTGTCCAAAGCGGTGTTGAAGTTGTAGTTCGCCGACGCATTCCAATTGCCGTTCACGTTGACGGGCATCGATACGCGGCCACCTGTCACCTCGTTGTATTCCGTTCGGCTCGTGGTGCTGTTCCTCGTTGTGTGGAACTGAAGACTCACCGCATTCGTGCGTTGGTAGTCGATAACCGTTCTGCGATACTCGAATTGGATGTTTTGGGTGAAGCTCGGCTTGAGCTCTGCGTTACCGATTCTTATATTAAGCGGGTTGGCGTCGCTCAGCGTGTCGGGAATCATGTCTGTGATGTTAGGCCAACCAGTATCGGCGTTGTAGCGGAATTCGAGTTGTTCCTGACGGCTGAACCTGTATTGGAAGTTGACGACAGGCGAGGCGTTGACGACGGTGCGGCGCAGCAAAGTGTCGATGCGGCCTTTCTGGTAGTCCACTTTGCTGATTTGCGGCTGCACAGTTGCCCCGACAGTCAGGCGGAACTTGGTGCGGTTGAAGCGTATCTGGGTGCGCAGACTGTGGTTCTGACCAATGTTGCGTGTGTAGCTGCACTGTTGCTTGTCCTGCACCACATAAGGCGCATCGAAGAAATCATCATAGTTGAAGGCATTCACCCCGAGTATGTCGTTGTACGGATCAAAGATGGAGCGGACATCACGATCATTGTCGCGGAAGTTGTAGCGGTAGTTGTAATCGAGTTGCAAGAAAGTCTGATAGGCGATGGGCTCGCTGTAGCTGAAGCGCGCATTGAAGTTGTAGTTGTAGTTCGAGCCACGGTTGTACTGCACTTTATGGTAGACGGAGTCGCCGCCGTTGAGTGCTTGGAGGAGGTAGTAATCCGTTTGCGAGTAGCTGTTTCCGTTGTTGTCCGAGTCGCCGTAGCCGCCTCCGACGCTAAATGTGATGTTTCGTCCGGGTTTCTTCAGCCTTTTGTTGACTTGCAGAGAGGCAGATGCGCTGATGTTCTTCGAACTGTTCCAGTTGTCGCCCATGCGGTGGTTCACGCCGATTTGCTTGGCGAGCTCTAGATAGTCGGCCAACGGAGTGGGGGAGAGCAGGAAGGGATTGTCGTTCCAAGTGGCCGATTCGTTGCCGCCTTCGCCATGGGTTCTGCTGAAGTTGAGCTCGGGTCGGAACTGGATGTTCCACGTCGAGTCGGGCTTCCACTCTACGCGATATTGGAAGCCGAAGTTGCCGCTGTGGCTGTTGCTATGGTTCTTGCTGGCCGAGTAGGCTGAGTTCTTGAGCTCGAAGTTCTGGGAGTTCGACTCGGAGGCGCTGCTCGACTGGCTGAAGCTGCCGTTGAGGCTGCCGTTCAGCTCCACTTTCTTGTTCTCCCAATTCATCGTCGCGCCAAGGCTTTGATTGTCCGAGAGGCCATTACCTCCAGTGTTGCCTGCATTGCCGAAGCCGCTGTACTTCTGTTCGCCGACGAAGCTATTCATGTTCATTCGCCCGCTATAACGGTCGTGAGTGCCGTAGGTGCCGCTTGCGTTGCCGAAGAAACCTTTCTTTCGGTCCTTTTTGATAGCGAGGTCGAGGACCGTTCGCTCGTTTCCGTCGTCGATGCCCGTGATGCGAGCCATATCGCTCTTCCGGTCGTAAGCCTTTACCTTATCGACAATCTCGGCAGGCAGGTTCTGGAGGACCAGATTGCGGTTGTTGCCGAAGAACTCTTTTCCGTCAACAAGGATCTGACTGATATTCTTGCCGTTGAACGTGTAGTTTCCGTTCTCGTCCTGCACGATGCCGGGCAACTTCTTGATGAGGTCTTCCACCATCGAGCCGTCGGGAAGCTTGAAGGCGTCGGCGTTGTAGGCCACCGTATCGTCGATGACTGTCATTTCCGGCAGTTTGCCTTCCACAACGGTCTCAGCCATCAGGGTTGCATCTTCGCGCATCATCACGTCGGCCACCTTGAAGTTGCCGGACTTCTGGGGCAGGGTGAGTTTGAACTTCTGCGTCTTGAAGCCCATGAACGACACTTGAAGCGTGTAGGTGGCGGCAGGAATGCCAGGCAGGAGGAACTGCCCGTTCTGCTTGGTCATCGCGCCAGCAACCATTGAGTCGCGTTCGTTGAAGAGCTTCACACCAGCCCCTTCCATCGGCTGCAGCTTCTCGTTCTCGAAGACCGTACCGCGTATGTTAAGCAACATTGCCTGCTTCTGCTGGGCCGACAACAGGGTGGTAGCAATCAGGAGCAGAAGCGAGGCGATATATTTCAAGTGTTTACTCATCACATTTAATATGACGCGGAAAAAGCCGGAAAGTTTAATTTCAGCGAAGAAAAAGTGGTGAGATTATAAACACAGGCAGTCTCATCGCCGGTTCCACCACGGGAAAACTTCAGTCCTCCCATGGTGAAACTGGAGTTTGGGCATGCCGAGTTTTTTTCGGTACTGAGTCGAATTCTCCGATGCCATGTTGCCTGTAGCCGAATGTTTCTCGCCTTTTTCTTGTTCGTTTCGGGAAATATGCGTAAATTTGCGCAGTTGAAATATTAAATAGTAAACAGAAAAAGCATTAAACACGAAATGAAAAAGTATTTTTCCCTTCTCTCTTTGATTGCTTTGGTCGTGGCATGTGTGGACAATCCAACAGCCGAAGACCAATCCGCGGAGCTCAATTGGGGCACTGCTGCACTGTGTATCGAGAATCCCATCGCCCCAGGTGACAGCCTTTGCTATCACATTGAGTTCAAGCTCGACACCTTGGCCGGCGAGAGCGAACTCGCGAAGCGTCTCTCAGAAGTCCTGCGCGACAGTGTCATCTACACAGGCGATTATTCCACCGTTCAGCAAGCCATTCAGGCTTTTGCCGACAGCACGGAAGCCGAATGGAAGCAGGAAATCGGCGAACGCTATGCTTATAACCCCGAGTACAAGGACATCCTGCAGTACTACTACACAGTGGAAGGCTATCCTGAGGAAAATGGCACTGACAGCATCCTGTCCTATGTAACGAAGACAGATTGTTACCTCGGCGGCGCTCACGGCAGCTTTGTCATCTTCTACTACAATTTCGACAAGAAGACCGGCAAACTGCTAAACATCAACGACATCATTCCCGAAGAGGCCGAGATGCTCGCGCTGAAGGCGATGGAGGAACAGCTCTGCAAGGATTGGGAGGCAAAGGACCTTGCCGACCTGCAGGAGAAAACCGGCATCACACTGCTTGGCGACCTCTACCTCACCAACAACTTCCTCATCAAGGGCGACAGCATTGAGTTCCTTTTCAACCAGTACGACATCGCACCCTACGCGGCCGGCTTGATAAGCGTCACGCTGCCGAGAAAGTAAAGAAATTTCTAAACGCCGCGTGCGGGGATTGCAAACGCCGCACGCGGAAATGGCCAACGCCGCACGCGGGGATTGCCATCGCCGCACGCGGGGATTTTAACATTTCCAAGGGAAAAGGCTCACCAACCCGTCTGAGCCCATCCTGCAGCCGTGTACCACGAAGTCTTCTGGAAGTCTGCGTTCCAACCGTAACTGTCGTACTTTTTCAGGGGAACGAACATCGAAACGCCACCATAGCATTCGGGGTCCCAGATGATGGGCTGGTTGCAGAGTTGTGCAAGCCAAGTCTTCGTGGACGACAATGTGCGAAGCGGCACAACTCGGTCGAAGGACTCCATCCATGTGGCATAGTCTTCTGCCGATAGCAAACGGCACATTGTGGTGCGCATATCGAAGTAATACGTGTACCGGTTCAGGTAGCTGTAGCTGCAATAAGGCTGAAAGCCGTCGGTGCTCTGCTCATTGCGCTCCATATAGAGAGGCGTGATGAGCTGTCCGGTGAGCTGAGCAAAGGATTCAAGTTGCGAGCAGTCGATGAGGGAAAGTAGCACGCCCGGATAGCTGTAGATACCATAGACGCCCGGATATCCGCTGTCGTAGCCCTCGACGATTCCCCTTACATCGCTCTTGCAGAGAGCGTCGATAATTTTGTCGTAGGGTGCTCCGGAACCCGGTATCTCAGCGGGCGAGCCCACCATCCAACTTGTCACATCCTTGAGTTCGTATGCCACCTCAATGCATTGCATGAAGCAGGCGTCGAAGAAGAGGTAGTCGGTCTTTGGCAGCTGGGCAAGGATGTCGCGCAGTACGGTAATCTCCATCTCGCTCACGCCACCGCCAGAGCCCAACGTCTCGTCTTTGCCAAAAGTCTTGCGGCGCGGTGTCCAGCCTGTGGCGTGGCTCCAGAAGACAATGCCATAATGGCGGGCAGGGAAGAAGTGCTCGATGCCGTGCAGAACCTTGAACATCGTCAGCGAGTCTGTGCTGCACATCTCCTCATCGTATTGCTTCCAGAGCTGCATGCCTTTCCTGGCAGAGAGCTCGTAGATGGCAGGCATGTGCGTCTTGTCGTCGAGGTAAATGATGAAATTGACGTTCTCGGGAACTAAGTTCTTACCCCTCACCATCTCCATCGTGTCGAGCTTGACAGCAGTGGTAAGCGTGTTGTCGGCTGCCATATAAATGATGACAGTGCGCTCCGCCTCAGCTCTCGGCTGCGGAACCTCCTCGGGCGGCACAAGCGTGTCGCGACACCCGGTCAGCAAGACTCCTATATATAATATAATAATGTATAAGGCGAAACGTTTCATCTTCTTGTACGACGATTTGCAGTGCAAAGGTACGAAAACTTATTCATTTATCACACAATAAGCAAGCATTTCTTTCCGTTATTATAAAGTATGCAATGGATAAATAGGATACGTCAGGTCAAGATAATCCTAATCGTCTTGGCAGTTGTGCTCTGCGTAGCGTCGCTCGTGGTGTCCAACTTCCTTGTGCGCGACCTCAAGGTTGAGGAACAGAGGAAGATGGAAATATGGGCAGAGGCAATGCGGTCGTTCAACAATGCCGACGAAACAACCGACCTCACACTTGTCCTAACAGTGCTCAACTCGAACAACACTATCCCGGTGGTCGTGCTCGACAGCGGAGGACGCGTCCACGACTATCGAAACATGGAGGTGGGGGCAACGTCGGGCGCTTCGCTCGATTCCCTGGTTTGGCACGAGGCACAGTCCATGAGGCAAAGCGGCAGAGCCATCCGCATCAACTTCGGCGACGACGATTACATGGAGATATGCTACGCCGACAGCCTCATCCTGCGGCGCCTTGCCTGGTGGCCATACGTGCAGCTCGGCATCGTGCTCATCTTCGTTGTAGTCGCCATTTTTGCCTTGCTCAGCAGCAAGAAAGCAGAGCAAAACAAGGTGTGGGTCGGCTTGAGCAAAGAAACGGCACATCAGCTCGGCACGCCCATCAGCAGCCTCATGGCTTGGCACGAAGTCCTTCAGGAAACTTATCCGGACGACGAACTGCTGCCCGAAATGGGGAAAGACATCAAACGCCTGCAACGCATCGCCGAACGCTTCAGCAAGATTGGCTCCCAACCGGAACCCAAACCCGAGAACCTCAACGAGGTGTTGTCGAACGTAATGCAATACATCGGCCGCCGCACCAGCAATCATGTCACCATGAGCTGCAACCTGCCTGCCGAGCCGCTCATCGCCCCAATCAGTGCGCCCCTCTTCGAATGGGTGATCGAGAACCTCTGCAAGAACGCTATCGATGCGATGGAAGGCAAGGGCAGCATCACACTCACGGCAAAGGAAGAGCCCGACTGCTTCAGTGTGGAAGTGGCCGACACCGGCAAGGGCATTCCAAAGAACCGCTTCGGCTCGGTCTTTATGCCTGGCTATACGACCAAAGAGCGCGGTTGGGGCTTGGGACTATCGCTCGCCAAACGTATCGTCGAGGAATATCACAACGGCCGCATTTTCGTCAAAAACTCGGAGCTCGGAAAGGGCACAACGTTTAGAGTTGAACTCAAAAAGCACTGATTTGGCATTTTTTTCGTGCCAAAAGTGTACAACTAATTGATTTTTTTCGTACTTTTGCAGCCCGATGGGAAAACTGGACGGTTATAATGTTGATTTGAAAGGCATGACATCCGATACTGTGTCGTACCGATGGCAAGCCGACAATGACTTCTTCTCCGCCGTTCAGGGATCGGAAATCAAGGCTGGTTCGCTCGATGTTGCATTACGGGTGAAGCAGGCTTCTGGCGCCCACGAACTGGAGTTCCAGCTCAAGGGCGAGGTGGAAGTGACGTGCGACCGCTGTCTTGAACCCATGTCCCAACCCATCGAAGCTCAGTGCACACTGAAAGTGGTGTTGGGCGAAGACTATGCCGACGACGGCGAGGTGGTGACTGTTCCCGAGCGGGAAGGCATCATCAACGTGGCTTGGAACATCTACGAGTTCGCTGCTCTGCAGATTCCTCTTCGCCACGTTCATCCCGACGGCGAGTGCAAAGTACTGCTCCCGACCTCTTCAGAGGAAGAGAAGACAGACCCGAGATGGGATGCACTGAATAAATTAGCAAATCGTAAATAACTAAATATTTAATTGAACTATGGCACATCCAAAAAGAAGGCAGTCCAAGACCAGGACTCTCAAAAGAAGAACTCATGACAAGGCAGTAGCTCCCGCACTGGCAGTATGCCCGAACTGTGGCGAGTTCCACATCTATCACACTGTATGCCCTGCTTGCGGTTACTATCGCGGCAAGGTAGCCATTGAGAAAGAGGCTTAAAAGATTGGAACAGATTAATGCCGTCATAACTGGTGTGGGCGGATACGTGCCCTCCTACATCCTCGACAACGAAGAGATGTCGAGGATTGTGGATACCAGCGATGAATGGATTATGGAGCGTATTGGCGTCAAGACGCGCCATATCCTCAAGCCTGAGCAAGGCAGCGGAACATCGTACATGATGACGCGTGCCGTTGCTCAGCTTTTACGTAAAACAGGTGCAGACCCCAGCTCCATAGAGCTCGTCATCTGTGCCACTACGACGCCCGACTATCATTTCCCCTCTACGGCATCGCTCGTCATTGGCAACTGCGGCCTGACCAACGCTTTCGGTTATGACATGGAGGCAGCTTGCGCAAGTTTCCTGTATGGCATGGAAGCCGGCGCCGCCTACATCCGTTCCGGTCGCTATAAGCGCATCATCATTTGCGGCGGCGACCACATGAGTTCCATGACTAACTACGAGGACCGCAACTCGTGCCCTATCTTTGGTGACGGTGCAGCTTGTGTCATGATGGAGGCAACGACGGAAGAAGTCGGCCTCATCGATGGTTGCTATTATGTTGACGGCAAGGGCTATCAGAACCTTCACATGGCGGCTGGCGGCTCAGCGAAGATGCCAAGCCATGAAAGCGTGGATGCCCGCGAGCACTTCGTCTATCAGGAAGGCCGTGCAGTATATAAGCATGCCGTACTCGACATGACGAGTGCCGTCAAAACCATCACCAAGCGCAACAACTTGACGAAGGATAATATCGACTGGGTTGTACCGCATCAGGCAAACATCAACATCGAGGTTTCCGTTGCACAGCGCATTGGCATCGAGAAGGACCACATCATGATTAACATTGACCACATGGCCAATACCAGTGGCGGCACCCTTCCTCTTTGTCTTTGGGAATATGAGCCGCAGCTTAAGAAAGGCGACAAGCTCGTCTTCACGGCTTTCGGCGCAGGCTTCACTTGGGGTGCTAGCTACATGATATGGGGTTACGATGGCGCCGTGGAAGCAGCCAAAGAGCCTGCCCAGTTCTATAAGGAAGGCTTGATGACTCGCGAAGAGTGGTACAAGCTTCGCCAGAATGCATAAGTCCGGCTTTGTTAACATCGTTGGCAATCCCAATGTGGGCAAGTCAACGCTTATGAACCTCCTCGTTGGGGAGCGTATCTCCATTGCTACCTTTAAGGCACAGACCACAAGGCATCGCATCATGGGCATCCTGAACACGCCTGAGATGCAGATATGCTTTAGTGATACACCTGGCGTGCTGAAACCCAACTACAAGCTGCAGGAGCAGATGCTCCAGTTCTCGGAAAGTGCCCTTCAGGATGCCGACGTGCTCCTTTATGTCACAGACATGGTGGAGACGCCCGACAAGAACAGCGACTTCCTCGAGAAGGTGAAGAAGCAGACTGCACCCGTGCTTGTGCTTATCAACAAGATAGATCTCAGCGACCAGAAGGCTTTGACCGAAAAGGTCGAGCTCTGGCACGAGGCATTGCCTGAGGCGGAAATCATTCCCATCAGTGCTCTCCACAAGTTCAATATCGATAATGTTCTGAAGCGCATACAGGAGCTCTTGCCCGAGTCGCCTGCCTACTTCGACAAGGACCAGTGGACGGACAAACCTGCCCGCTTCTTCGTCACCGAAATCATCCGCGAGAAGATCCTTCTTTATTATGATAAGGAGATACCGTACAGTGTGGAGGTGGTCGTCGAGCAGTTCAAGGAGACAGAGCGGAACATCCGCATCAGCGCGGTTATCTTTGTGGAGCGCGAGTCGCAGAAGGGCATCATCATCGGGCACCAGGGCGTTGCCCTGAAGCGCGTCTCGACGGAAGCCCGCAAGAGCCTCGAGAAGTTTTTCGGCAAGAGCATCTACCTGGAAGTTTTCGTCAAGGTCGATAAGGATTGGCGACAAAGCGACCGGGCCATGAAGGCTTACGGATACAATCTGGATTAACAGGGTAAATATAACCCCCGCAGGCGGCGTTTTAATCCCCGCGTGCGGCGTTGACCATTTTCGCGTGCGGCGATTGCAATCCCCGCACGCGGCGTTTTATTTTCCGCCTGCGGCGTTTTCCGATTCCTTTTTCTCTTTTTGATTTGCAAGTGTCGGAAGAAAGCCGTATCTTTGCGTGCGAAATCGAACGAACAATTGTAAAATTGCAGAATTGCCAAGTGATGAATATCGCCATCTTTGTCTCCGGCAGCGGTACGAACTGCGAGAACCTGATTCGCTATTTCGAACATTCGGAAACGGTGAAGTGCGCGTTGGTCGTATCGAACAAGCCCGATGCCTACGCTCTTGTTCGTGCAGAAAGATTGGGTGTGCCGACAGCTGTTATCTCGAAGGCGCAGTTGTACAATCCCGGTGAGACCTTGCCCTTGCTCGAACGTTATGGCATCGAGTTCATTGTGTTGGCAGGTTTCCTTCCGCTTGTGCCGGATTTCCTCATCGAGGCCTTCCCCCGCAAAATCATCAACCTGCATCCGGCTCTCCTGCCTAAGTTCGGTGGCAAAGGCATGTGGGGGCATCATGTTCACGAAGCAGTGAAAGCAGCAGGCGAGACAGAGACGGGCATGACTGTCCACTATGTCACGCCCGTTTGCGACTCCGGCGAAATCATTGCTCAGTTTCGGACAAGCATTTCTCCCGACGATACAGCCGACGACATTGCCGAGAAAGAGCATCAGCTCGAGATGCAGTACTTCCCGAAAGTTGTTGAGGAAGTACTGACCGACCTTATTTCACGCTGACTTTCACCGGTTCGCCCGGTTTTGTTTTGAAGGTCTTGAACGTCTTTCCGTTCTTCTCGATTCTTATATAAAGCTTGTTGCCACTGGAGCGCTGCACCCGGATTGTGAGAGGCTCGTCTGTGCAGGCATAAATGTTGGCGAGGGAATACTCGTTCCATTCTGTCGGCATTTGTGGAGTTAGTGTGAACTGACGGAAACCGGTGGGGCGGAAGCCGAGCAAGCCCTCTGTGATGATGCGGCAATACAGCCCGCTCTCGGCAGAAAGATGGCGCTGACCGCCTTCTGGCCAAGCCTCCACAACATACGGCACATGCTCGCCAAGCAGACGGAAAGTGCTGAACTTCTTCAGATACTCCAAAGCCTTGTCTGCATGACCAGCCGCAAAAGCACCACGGAAGCCGTAGAGTGTGGAGCGATCCCAGAATATCTTGTCGCCACTCTGCGAGAGCATGCCATTCTCTGTCCAAAGTTGAGGCGAGAACATGGCCTGCAAAGTGCCTTGAGCTCTCTCGTAGATGCCCATTGTCAAGGGGATGCAAATCCAGGAGCGGAGCACGTCGTTGCCCTCATAATAGCGATAGGTGTCGTAACCCTCGACGGTTGCATGGAAGAACTTGTCGATGTTCTGGCGAAGTTCGGCAGCCTGCTTCCTGTAAGTCGCAGCCAAAGCCTTGCCTTTGCCTAGTTCCTCCACAAGATAAGCCCCGCTGATGAGGGCGTCATAATAAAGGCTGCTCGTGCAAAGATTGGCGTCGCCGCTGGGCAGGCGGTGCTCCAGCTCATCGGCATCGCTGGCAACTACTCCGTGCTGATTGAGCTTGCGATGGCAATACTCAAGGCACCATTCAATCAAGGGCCACACCTGCTCGGCAATTGCCCTGTCGCCTCTTTCCAAGCAATAACGGCTCGCGCCATAGGCTAGCATGGCAGCATCGCCACGGTCGAAGGGCCCAAAGACATCGTCGCCACCGCAAATGATGCTCCAAGGCACAAACTTGTACTCCGGATTGATGTATTTCAGGTAGCACCGCCAAGTGGTCATCGCGCTCTCGTTGCCCTTGTTGTAGCCGAGGAAGGGGAAGAAGGGATTCACATATTCCGCCTGGTCATTGCACCACATAGCGGCATAGTATGACTCGCCTCCAGGAGCGTGCATCAGGCCGTTCTGCGTCTCGAAGATGCTCTCGCTGGCGCGAATCTTGCTCATCTCAAAGAGCGTCGTGATTGTGTTGTCGGGGCAATAGAAGTGGAGTCGCTTGTTTGTTACTTCCTCCACAAACCCTTCGCGCTCCTGCAACTCCTTTTCCACATCCAGCGCCACCTCCTTTTCGTCTTTGGGAGCATAGGCCTGAATGGAGCAATAGAATGTGGTGCTTTCCCCTGGCTCCAAGACAGCCTTGAAGTCCTCCTGAAACTCCGTCCTCGCCACCAAACAATAGGAGCCTCGCGTGCCATCCTCCTTGTTTGTGGTGCGCACAGAGTGGAGCGCAGGCACCAGCACGGTCTCTTTCTTCTGACCGATGTTCTTGATGGTGTACTTCTCGCAAACGGCTGTCTTTGAAGGACTTGGGAAGAGCTTCCTGGTGAGCTCGAAGTCATTGCCGTCGCCCTTCATAGTGCCGAAGACTGTCAGCACCCCATTGATAGTGACCACCTTGACCTCCTGCAGGCTCATAAGGCGCTTGTTGGCCGTCATGCCTTTCAGGAAATCCACATCGCAGCGAGGCATCCAGCTGGCGTGTGTATTGTTCGGAATGGTACGGAGCATCGGGAAGACCAAGTGGCGGTCGAGCGTGAAATGCTTCTGGGCGTCGATGCCCCAGTAATAGACCACTGCAGCTCTGGAGCCAGCCATCTCGATATGGTCATTATAGGGCAGCGAGCTGTCCTGAGTGTCCCATTGCACGGAATGCTCGGCGTTCACGTGCCATCTGTTGTCATTTGCCTGAAGAGTTGAGATACAGAGCAGAGAAAGAATGAAAAAGAAATGCTTCATAGTGGTTAGTAGTTGTAGTTTTTGGTTTACCAGAGGACAAAGGTACAAATAAGCGAGCGAAAAATCAAATTTATTTGACTTTTTCCGGGCAAAAGATGTAGCATGACGAAGTCAAGGTGCGAAAAAACCCAAAATCGGAAAGGAAAAACAGAAATTGTTACGTAATAAAAGGAAGCGCCTCTGATTTTCGCTTGTGATTTTGTGTGATTTTGTGTGATTTTGTGATTTTGTGATGGACTTTTACCGGTCATGGCGGCTGAGATTTCCTGGCAGAAATGTCTGGTTTTTTCTTCAAATTCCAGCACAAAAACGAAAACGCAGCAGTCTCTTGAGGGCCAAATTTGCGATGAAATGGGCAATTTTTGAACATTTCGCGTTTTCGTCTCGCAAACCCGTTGTCGTCAAAATTCCTTTCGCCTGCAAAGCTACGAAAACTCTCCCTAACCTGCAAGAGTAGGGGAGAAATTTTGCATTGCAATGTTTGATGCACTACGAAAACAAGCAATCTGCAAAAGCGATGTGAAAAAATGACAAAATGACAAATTAACAACTATTAACCATTCTGCGAGTTTCTTTACATATATTTTTGACTCAGAATTCAGAATTCAGTTTTTTTATGAGCAGTAAACACACTCAGCAAACAGTAAACAAGTTTTTGCCACTAAAAATTTTATAATATATATATATATATATTATAAAATTCTAAGAGCCATATTTCCCACTGAATGACCCCCTCACATAGAAACTGAATTCTGAATTCTGAGTCAAAAACCACATGTTCGCGGAAGTGCTTCCAGGTTGCGAGCAAGCCCTGCGCAAAATCGCTCAAATTCGTGCTGAAAATCGGCCCAATTCGATGCCAAAAATTTGGTGGCGCAGGAAAAATGCCGTACCTTTGCAGTGTGAAAGATGGAGAACATCTGCAGGGTTCTCGGCAGTCTTCGGCACGTTAAAGTGCGCAATTTAACACGCGAAGGCTGCAAACTTCACCCGCTAACCCCTCCGCGGTATACAAAACCTCCCCTAGGAGGATGGGAGGGGGCTGACGTACAGCACATGGCCGACCACAACACGCCCTTCTCGAAGGGTATTGAGAGCGTTCTTTGAAATGATAGTTGATAATGGACATTGATAATTGCGTTTTTTCCATCTTTTTCATTTTTCTTTTCAGAAAAATAGTTTTTCTCTTGCAGAAATGAGTAGAAAAAGATAACTTTGCGTGCGAATTTTGATAAAACTAACAACTAGGTGATTAGGAAAAACCATATTATAAACCTCTATGGGGTGTTGCTGACCGTCCTGCTGCTTTTTGTCCATACAAACCTTTGGGCTGTGACAGAAATCTACGTCGAGACGGCTGGTACACTTCAGTCCCTGCTGACAAGCACCGAACAGGAACTCAAGGTGACGGGCGTCATCAACGGCTCCGACATCAAGTATATCCGCCAACTCGTTACGGCGGGAACCGTAAAGAAGCTTGACTGGTCGGGCGTCCGCATCGTCAGCGGTGGCCAGGCACCATTTATATCAGGAACGGCAAGAAGTTTGTAATAAGATAAAATAGACAATGATATGGAACACATGAAAAGATTACAAAGGCTGTTGCTTGCAGCCGTAGTGTGTCTCGCCCAGACAAGCCTCTGGGCTGTGACAGAGATTAATGTCGAGACGGCTGGCACGCTGCAGTCTCTCCTGACGGAAACCGAACAGGAACTGAAGGTGACGGGCGTCATCAATGGCACCGACATCAAGTTCATCCGCTCATTGGTGCAGGCCGGTACGGTGACAAAGCTCGATTGGTCGGGCGTCAGCATTGTCAGTGGCGGTGAGGCTTACACGGAAAGTTTCACAACGCAGGACAACATCATTGGCGAGAAGATGTTCTATGAGTGCTCAAAGCTCCAGCGGATGGTGTTGCCAACAAATGTGACAGCTATTCAGACCAATGCCTTCTCGAGAACTGGCCTCAAGAAGATTGACATTCCCGGCTCGGTGATGAAGTTGGGGGGCGACGCCTTTGCCTATTGCTCTTCTCTCGACACCGTCGTTATCGGCAAGAAAGTAAGCCAACTTTACCAGGGCGTCTTCTACAGTTCGAATGTGAAGGTGGCTTACGTGAAGCCCCTTACGCCTCCAGCCACACCAGCATATCTCTTCTCGTCGAGCCCTAAGATTTATGTTTATACAGAGGTGCTAAGCGACTATAAAGCATCAAGTTGGAACAGCTATGGCACCATCTATGGCGGCTTGGAGAACACTCATCCCCAGGAAGCTGATCCGAATGCTATCGCGAAGGCTAAGAGCGGAAAGTACTTCGAAGACGCTGCCTGCACCGTCCTGAAGGGCGAGTATCAGGCTCTCAGCGATGAAGACCTGACGGAGGCGATGGTTCAAGACACCCTCCCACAGTATATGGTGGATATTGCTCTCAAGGTAAAGAATGAAAGCTGGGCAACTTATGAGAAGGACTTCCGCATACACGACTACAAGGCATACAGCGACGCAAACTACTGGAACGACAAGATGATGGCCAGTGGCGGATCCTATATGGGCAACCCGACGGGCATCTATGCCCAGAATGACGGCGACGAGATTTATGTCTTTGTGGATGAGGATGTTCCGAGCGATGCAACACTTTATTTTGCAGGCTGCGTGGAGAATCAGCTCATCACAAATGCCCAAACAGGTAAGAGGCTGACAAAGGGCCTCAATGTTGTCGATGGCGTGAAGAATGCGCTCTATTATGTTGTTTACACTGCAGACACAAAATCGCAGACCAAGACGCTCGACCAGTGGCCCAGCATCAAGATTCATGTCGAAGGCGGTAAGGTGAATGGCTACTATGACATCAGCCGCCACAGCGATGCCGACTACAAGGCGCTCCGCAATGCATCGACACTTGGCCGCTTCACTGTTCGAGGTGAACACTCACTCTTCCACCTCAAGACCTCTTCCTTCAAGACAGTCTTCCCCAGCACTGTCGACAAGAGCATCTGCTGGTATGACAGCGTTGCCGTCTGGGAGAAGGACTTGATGGGTATGACAGAATATGTCGCCTCGGGCAAGAGAGCCGGTTATCCGTGGTATCTTACCGGTGGCGAAGCAATATACCCCCTCTTCTACAACAACCCGAACTTTGCTATCGAGGGCGAGCCGGAGGATGCCGGTTATGCCAACTCGAGCGGATACCGTGTCTCATTTAATGGCATCGACTGCATCAAGAATTGCCTTAATGCTCTGAACAAGAACATGGACGACTGGTGCGCAGGACACGAGTGCGGCCACAACAACCAGCGCGCCATTAATGTCGAGGGCTGCACCGAGGCTTCAAACAATGTCTTCTCGAACCTTGTGTGCTATCTCGACGGCCTGAACACTTCGGGCGGCTCGTCGCTCTCAACAGTTATGGACGAGTTTGCGCGTCGCGAGCCATTCTATTTCAGGGATGTGAACAGCCGGCTTCGCATGTATTGGGACCTGTATCTCTATTATCACCTCGGCCAGAAGAACACTTCCTTCTATCCCGAACTCTTCAAGGCACTCCGAAACGACCCGCTGGTGCTTTACAACGCCTCAAACAACAAGAATGGCGGTCTGAAGTTTGTCCGCAAGGTCTGTGAGGTGGCACAGGAAGACTTGACCGACTTCTTCAACATCTGGGGCTTCTTCGAACCCATAAAGAAGGGAACTAAGATAGAGGACTATGGCTCGCACAACCTTACAGTGCTCAAGGCCGACATCAATTCAACAAAGAACAACATCAAGCAGTATCCCGTGAAGAACCGCGAGATTATCTTTGTCGAAGACCGTGCTGACTATGTTCTTTCGACGGGATTCCTGCAGGCGGCTGGCAGGAAGCGTAACGGCTCCGACAAGGTCGGGCAGTACGGCGAGTTGGGTCAGTTCACATCTTACTGGCCGGGCGGTTGCGAACCCTCGGAATATGTCTATCTCCAGTCCGACAGCCTTTATGCCTTCGAGGGCAATGGCGGCTTGGGCTTCTTCATGCTCGATGCCGACAGCGCCATTGTTTATGCTTCCAATGCTAAGAACATCTGTATCCCGACAAGTGTAGGCGACGGCTTTACCATCTATTCTTATGATGCCGACGGTACATATCACGAGGTGACGAAGGCCGGAAACGGCACGGAATACGTCGAGCTGACCACGGCCGGCACGCTCAGGAGAGAGCTGAAGAACGACCAGGCCATCAAGCTCATTGTCAGCGGCCCGATCAATGCTACCGACATCAACTATATGAAGCAGCTCATCAACAAGGAGAACCTGCAGTCCATCGACCTGGAGCGCGCCCGGACCAACTCCATCGCGGCCTCTGCTTTCCAGAACATCAAGAAGCTCGTATCCATGAGGTTGCCGCAGAACCTCACTTCGATTGGCGGCACCGCCTTCTCCGGCTCTTCACTCAGGTCCATCATCATCCCCGACAAGGTGACATCGGTAGGCGGCGATGCCTTTGCCTACTGCAACCAGCTGATGACGGCCTATATAGGAAAGAACGTCAAGACGATGGGCCAGGGCGTCTTCTACAGCTCGCCCGTCAAGACCGTCTATGCCACACCGATGACGCCCCCGAGCCTGACGGGTGTCACCGACTACCTCTTCAGTGGCAAGAACCGCACCATCCATGTTTATCCCAGCGCTGTGGAGGCTTACCTCGCAGCCGGTTGGGACAGGTTCGGCACAATTGTCGGCGACCTCACTAGCGATATGGTAGATGGCATCGAAGAGCTTGAGGCAGACGAGAACTTAAATAACCTCGATGACCTCAACGACCAGAAAGTTCCTACCTACGACCTGATGGGCCGTCGAGTTTCCGACTTGAAGCCGGGCAATATCTACATCAGAAACGGCAAGAAATTCATGCTGAGCAAATAACCCCCGAAAAGGGCAAAAAAAACGCCGCGTGCGGCGATTGCAATCCCCGCACGCGGCGTTGGCCATTTCCGCGTGCGGCGTTTAAATCCTCGCGTGCGGCGTTTGAAAATCAAGAAAAGAAAGAAGTCATGAAAAGCATTGAAAATAAGAGGGCTTATCGAACGCTATTGGTCGGCCTAGCCTGTCTCTTTGCATCGAGTGCCAGGTCGGCAGACACAATTCATGTCGAAACGGCCGGCACTTTGGCCTCGCTCATGGAGTCGGCTGGCAGGCTGGTCAAGCTGACGGGGCGCATCAATGGCACCGATGTCAAGTTCCTCCGTGAAAGAATTGCTGCGGGCAAGCTGACGAGGCTCGACCTCGAAGAAGTCCGCATCGTGAGCGGCGGCGAAGCATACTTCAGCACACATAAGACGGAGAACGACGTCATAGGCGACTCCATGTTCTACCAGTGTTCTAAACTGACCGCTGTTACTTTGCCCGCCACGACAAAGGACATTCGCAAGTCAGCCTTCCAGTTGTCAGGCATCACCAAGGCAGAAGTCCCCGACGGCGTCACGAACCTGGGCGGCGCATCATTTGCCAATTGCAATTCGCTCAAGACAGTCGTCATCGGCAGGAAAGTCTCGCATCTGGGGCAGGCGGTCTTCTATAACTCACCCTCCATTACAACTGTAAATGTGAAGCCAAAGACGCCACCAGCACTCGACGCCTACATCTTCACCGCAAGGCCGACGATTCGCGTCTTTTCCAGTGTCTTGGCAGAGTACAAGGCTTCCTCCTGGAACCAATACGGCACGATTGTCGGCAAGTTGGAGAACTACTACGAGGAAGAGTCCGATTCCAGCGATGTCGTCAACAGCTTGGCAAGTACCTTCTTCGAGGACGTCGCATGTACCGAGCTCAAAGCCGAGTACAAGGAAATGGACGATTCGACTCTGACGGCTGCGCTGACCGAAGCAGGTATGCCCGAGTACATGATACCCATTGCCCTAAAGCTGAAGAACGAAGATTGGGCTGCTTACGAGAAAGATTTCCGCATCCACAGCTACAAAGCCTACAGCGATGCCAGCTACTGGAACAGCAGGCTGAAGAGCACCGGCGGCTCCTTCATGGGCAACCCGACCGGCATATATACGACCGGCTCCGACCCGCTGTACGTCTTCGTCGATAGCGAAATCCCATCCGACGCCACACTCTACATCGCAGGCTGCACAGGCAACGACCTCGTCACGAGTGCCACGCAGGGCAAGATGCTCAAGCCGGGTCTGAACGTCGTGGACGGCATACCGAACGCCCTGTACTATATTATATATACAGCCGATACAAAATCGATGACGAAGACACTCAGCGAATGGCCCGAGCTCAAGATACACATCGAGGGCGGACTCGTGAACGGCTACTACGACATCGGTCGCCACAGCGAAGCCGACTACAGGGCAATCCTCCGCACAGCCAAGCACGAGCGCTTCACCGTCAAGGGCGGGCAATCGCTCTTCAATTTCAAGACAAGTACCTACAAGAATGTTTGGAAACGCACCATCGATAAGAGCATCTGCTGGTTCGACAGCCTGACCGTCTGGGAAAAGGAACTCATGGGCATCTGCGAGTCTGTCGCATCAGGCTCGCGAGCAGCAGCACCTTTCTACATCTCCGGAGGCGAGTCGTACTTCCCGCAATACTACAACAACCCAAACTTCGCAATTGAAGGCGAATCGACCGACGGCGGCTATGCCAACTCGGCATGGTTCCGCACGATGTACAACACACAGGGCTGCGTACAGAGCTCCTTCGATGTCAGCAAAACGACAACTTTCGACGACTGGTGTTCCGCACATGAATGCGGGCACAACAACCAAGGAGCCATCACCGTCGAAGGCGGCACAGAGGTCAGCAACAACCTCTTCTCCAACTATGTGCGTTTCCATGACGGGCTCATCACGTCGAGTGGTAACTCACTCGCCACCATTATGGACGAAGCAGCGCGTCACGAACCTTTCTTCACGCGACCGCTCGACAGCCAGATGCGCATGTACTGGCAGCTCTATCTCTATTACCATCTTGCCCAACATAACACGTCGTTCTACCCAGAGCTGTTCAAAGCTCTCCGCAACGACCCGCTGACTCTCTACAGCTCCAACACCGGTTGCCTCAAGTTCGTCCGTAAAGTTTGCGAGGTGGCACAGGAAGACCTCACTGACTTCTTTCGCATCTGGGGCTTCTTCGAGCCGCTCGACAATTACGTCGTCAACGACTACGGTGCTCATTACATGACGGTTTATCAGTCCGACATCAACAACACGCTTGCCGAGATAGCACAATATCCGAAGAAGAACATCGAGATTCTCTTCATCGAAGACCGTGCCGATTACGTCCTCACGACAGACTTCCTCACGACGGCCGGCAAGAAGCGGCGTGAGTCGGAGAAGGTCGGCCAGTGCGGAGACGTGGGTCAGTTCACTGACTATTTGCCAGGAGCGTGTGCGCCTTCTGCATATACCTATCTGGATGCCGACTCGCTCTATGCGCTGGAAGGCGAGGGCGGCTTGGGCTTCTTGGCACTTGATGCGAGCGACAACCTTATTTTCGTTGCCAATGCCAAGCACTTCTGCATACCGTCAAGCTTAGGCTGCGGCTTTACGCTTTATTCTTACGATGCCGACGGCTCGCTACACGAAATTACGAGAGTGGGCAGTGGCGCAGAGATTGTCAAACTTGCAGAAGCCGGCACGCTTTCGCAAGAACTGACAGGCCAGGCCATCAAGGCAACCGTCATTGGGAACATCAATGGCACGGACATCAAGTACCTGAGGGGCCTCATCAGCAGCGGCAATTTGCAATCGATAGACCTTGCCAGCGCAAACATCGTCAGCGGCGGCGTGGCATATTATTCGTCTTACCACACTGCAAACAATGTAATGGGAGCCTATGCTTTCGACAGTTTCAAGAATCTCGTCTCGATTCGCCTGCCTTACTCAATCACCTCGATAGGCGACCGTGCGTTCCGTTTCTCAGGACTCAAGATGGCAGACATCCCTGACCTTGTGACGTCGATCGGCCTCGAAGCCTTCGGCGGCTGCGAGATGCTCACGACGGTCATCATCGGCAGAAGCGTCGCGACCATCAGTCAAGGCGTATTCTACAACTCTCCCGTCAAGCATGCGTACGTCAAGGCACTCAATCCGCCGGCCCTCGCCGCCTATATCTTCAACAGCAACCCCACGATACACGTCTATCCCAGTGCTCTCGAGGCCTACCTGGCATCGGATTGGGCCAAGTTCGGCACCATCGTGGGCGACCTCACGGACGACATGATAGACGGCATCGAGCAACTTCCCGAGGAGGAAATGGTAAATGGTAAATGGTCAATGGTCAATGAGACATACGACCTCCTCGGCCGTCGCGTCGCCAATCCCCAGCCGGGCCACATCTACATCCGAGGCGGCAAGAAGTTCATGATGAGATAAAAAAAACAGCATGAGTGAACCTTACATCGTAAAAGTTTACTCATGCTGTAAAATGTCGCCTGGCGTCTTATTTCCAGAAGCGATGCGTGATGTCCGTGAGTTCCAGCGTTGCTCCCTTTCGCTCCACGCGGTAGAGCCTTTGGTTGGTTGTCCTGGCGTTCAGTGGTCCTCGCTTTGCATCGTAAGGGCCTGTCTTCAGGTAGTCGAAGTTCTCTAACCTTATCTCGGGCGGCAATTTGTCTCGCCCGCTGTACCATGCCGTGCGGACCTTCGAGTTCTCTTTCGTCCAATGGGCCAGCCTGTCAATTTCGGCGGGGTCTTGGTCGCCCCCCATCAGGCAGAGGCACGTGATGCCGACATGGCTCTTCAGCATCTCTGCCACTGCCTCCACCGTAAGCGGCTCGCCAGTATCCGCCCAGAGATATTGGCTGTGACAGCCAGGGCAGCGTATCGGGCAACCACTGATGCTGACGGCCAACGTTATCTCGTCGGGAATCTCTGCAAAGACCTCCTTGACATCAACGTATTTCATCCCAGGCCACAACTGTAGGTACGTTTCGCAGCCTCTATCTGGCGGTCGCGACCGAAGGCGGGGATGGGGCGCAGGTAACCGATGATGCGGGTGTACTGCGTGATGTTCGAACTGCCGCAGCACGGGCAAACCTCGATGGGCTTTTTGATAATGTGGCCGCAGTCCTCGCACTTCGAGTTGGGAATGTTAAAGGTGTAGTACGACGTTCCATTCTCGATGGCGAAGTCGATGAGCTTGAGGTATTGCTCCTTCGAAAGGTGGTCCTGCAGGTTGCAGTGCAGAGCGCTGCCGCCATCGGTGTACTGGTAAGTCTGACGGCCATGCAGGATGAACTTGTCCAGCACGCGTGTGTCGTCGTGAGCATCGTAGAAGTAGGAGTTGTAGAGATTCTCGTCCTCGGGCACCCAATAACCATCCTCCTTGTCCCATCTGTAGTTCTTGCCACCCAGTCCCTCTGCAGGCACAACCTCAGAGTTGAACAGGAAGGGCTTCTTCTTATCGTGGATGCTGTGGCGCTTATTCTCTTCCTTGATGGTGCCCAGGATGAGCTGCAGGAACTTGATATACTCGGGATTGTTGCCGACCTCAAGTCCCAGGAAGCGTGCGGCCTCGTTCAGTCCGTTGATGCCGATGGTGGAGTAGAGCTTGCTGATGTAGATGTAGCCGCCGTTCGAGGCTGCGAACATGCCGCGGTCTTCCATCTCATAGAGCATAGTCTTGTAAGCGATGTGGTACTTATATACGCGCTCCAGGATGGTGGTGAGGTAAAGGCGCAGGAAGGCGTAGAAGTCGAAGTTGCCTTCTGCTACAGAGACAGAGCGCTTGGCGTCCTGCACGATGCGGTTGATGTTCAGGGTGATGACGTTGCACGAACCTGTCATCACGCCCGTCAGTCCTGAAGTGGGATTGAAGGTGTTCTCGGTGAGTTCGTTCTTCAGTCGGCAGCACGAAGCGAGGGAGTCGGCGCTGTCCGAAATGTATGTGAAGAAGGAATGTCCCTCGGCATACATTTCAGCGGTGAAGTCCTTGTAGTCCTTGTCGATGATGTCTTTGGTTTCAGGGTCATAGACCATGGCCATCGTCTCGACAGGGAACGTGAGCAGCTGCTTCAGGCGAAGCTTGTTGAACCACTTCATAAACATGCGCTGCAGCGTGTCGACAGCTTTCCACTCGGGCTTTGTGCCGTCGGGGTAGCAGAAGTCGGCAAAGAGACTGTTGAAGTATGTGTGATCGTAGTAGGAGACGTTCGTGAAGGGAGACTGGTAGGAACGGTTGCCTGCGGGCTGGTTGATGCCCCAGATGAACTGCTTGAAGGCTTTGAGAATATGTTCGCGTACCGTGCGCTGCTGCAGGCAGACGCTTGTCGTTGCCACGTCGTCGAGATGCTCGTACCATTTCTGGCCGAACTCCGAGATGATGTAATAGTTCAGCACGACGAAGTATTCACCGAACGCCACGGCACCCTTGCACTGGGAAGAGAGCAGGAAAGTGAGGTTAGTGATTTGTCCCGAGAAAGACTGCAGGTCGTTTGGCGGGCCGGGTGTGACGCCGTCGATGTTGCCCACGCCGTCCGTCATCAGGGGGTAGAGGCTGACTGCCATGCAGTACTGCTTCAGCACGGGCGTAGAGGCTTCATCGTGAGTGTAAATGATGTGGTGGTTCAGGTCGGCCTCGTACTGTTTCGACACCTCGGGGTACATCTGGTTTAGTTTGTCCTTCATGCGCTGGCGCTGAATGACGCGGTTTGTGGTCTTATAGACCTCGCCTTCCAGATTCGCCACGTTCTTCATCGTCACGTTGGCGTTGGCGTCAGTCTCCGATGCGGTGGCCGCGTTGTCATCGCTGTGGCTGTACTCGTTCATGTAGTCGATGCGCTCCTTGATGAAGCGAGCCTCGGCATGCTGTTGGCGGTAGAGGATGTAGGCTTTGGCTTCGTCGTAGTAGCCGTTCTGCATCAAAGCCAGCTCCACACGGTTCTGAATCTCCTCCACTGTATAACCGTCGCGGACTGAAATGCTTTCACTCAAGTCGGTGGCAACGCTCTTGATCTTCTCCTTGTCAAGTTTGTTCACCGACTGTAATGCCCCGATGATGGCATTCTTAATTTTGGCTCGATTAAACTCTTCCGGCGAGCCGTCTCTTTTGATTACGATCATGATGGTATAGTGTGTTAATTTTAACTCTGATTTCCTGCTTCACGGAAAACGACTACAAAGGTAGAAACTTTTTTCGAGTTGACCAAAATAAAACAAGAAAAAAGTAAGAGAAAAAGAAAAGTTTTCCAAAACGAAAAGTTAAGTACTTGAAGGGTAGTGCTATAAATGCATTCGGCAAAACAGAAAGTTTTCCAAAAAGTATATTTCTGCTTGTATGTGCGTTGTTTCCGTTGGAAAACTTTTTGAATTTTTGCAGCCGAAGGAAGGAGGGGCGCGTCGAGTTCGTCAAATTCTCGCGAAAACCATAATAAATATATATATGTATAGGATGAAAAAGACACGTGGCGAGAAGGAAAATGACTGTTGACGGATTTTTGGCCGACGTGAGGCAATTGGCAGGCTTCTGGAAGTGAAGAGAGCGGCCTCGCTATGCAAATTTTTCTCTTTAGCTATAAAAAGTGAGCATTTTGTTGTTCGTATCGGGAAATTGATGTATCTTTGTCGCCGAAATCAAGAAATAAGTAACTAAAAGTATATTGACATGGAGAAGTTAAGAATTGCTGTTGTAGGCTACGGCAACATTGGAAGGTACACAGTTCAGGCTTTGCAGGCGGCCCCCGACATGGAGATTGCAGGCATCGTTCGCCGTAATGGCGCAGCCGACAAGCCGGCTGAGCTGGCTGATTATAAGGTGGTGAAGGACATCACGGAACTTGGCAAGGTGGATGTGGCGATACTTGCCACGCCGACGCGCTCCGTCGAGGAACATGCGCTGAAATGCCTCGCCCTGGGCATCAACACGGTGGACAGCTTCGACATCCACACGTCAATTCTCGACCTCCGTCGCTCGCTTTCGGCTGCCGCCAAGCAACACGGGGCCGTGAGCATCATCTCGGCCGGATGGGACCCAGGCAGCGACAGTATCGTCCGCACGCTGATGGAGAGCCTCGCTCCTAAGGGACTTACCTACACGAACTTCGGCCCGGGGCGCTCGATGGGACATAGTGTCTGCGTCCGCAGCAAGGCGGGTGTGAAGGATGCGCTTTCGATGACCATTCCCGTGGGCGAAGGCATCCACCGCCGCATGGTGTATGTTGAGCTGGAGGACGGCGTGAGCCTCGAGGAGGTGACGAAGGACATCAAGGCCGACCCCTATTTTGCCAACGACGAGACACACGTCTTCCAGGTGGAGAGCGTCGATGCGCTGAACGACGTCGGCCACGGTGTAAACCTCGTCCGCAAGGGCGTGAGCGGCCAGACGCACAATCAGCTCTTCGAGTTCAACATGAAAATCAACAATCCAGCCCTCACGGCTCAGGTGCTTGTCAATGCCGCTCGTGCCACGATGAAGCAGCAGCCCGGAGCATACACGATGATAGAGATACCCGTCATCGACTATCTGCCGGGCGATCGCGAGCAGATAATCGGGCATCTTGTCTAAGGGGGATTTCAAACGCCGCCTGCGGGGATTGCCAACGCCGCACGTGGGGATTGCCATCGCCGCACGCGGAAATTAAATCGCCGCCTGCGGCGTTTTTTTTTGCCCTACGCCGAACGAACTGCCACCTTTCACATTATTTAACCACAGAAACGGCTAAAAAGACATATTTTGTCCGCAGAAAATCGCAATTCTCGCAAAAAAGTAGTATCTTTGCGGCGAAAATGGGGAAGTGTACCCCATGCTGAAGATGAAGAAGCTGCTCATAGAAACTTACGGATGCCAGATGAACGTGGCCGACAGCGAAGTCGTGGCCAGCGTCATGGGTATGGCTGGATATGAAGTGACGGAGAGTCAGGACGAGGCTGACGCCGTCTTCCTGAATACGTGTTCCGTACGCGACAATGCCGAACAGAAGATATTGTCGCGCCTCGACTACTACCACAGTTTGCAGCGGAAGACTGGTCGCCGCATTATTGTCGGTGTCTTGGGCTGCATGGCGGAACGTGTCAAGGAACAGCTCATCGAGGCGCATCATGCTGATCTCGTGGCAGGACCGGACGCCTACCTCACGCTGCCGGACCTCATCGCACAGGCTGAATGCGGTCACAAAGCTATCAACGTAGAGCTTTCAACGACGGAAACCTATCGCGACATTGTGCCGCAGCGCATCTGCGGACCGCACATCTCGGGCTTCGTCAGCATCATGCGCGGCTGCAACAACTTCTGCCACTACTGCATCGTGCCCTATACGAGAGGCCGCGAACGCAGCCGGGACGTGGAAAGCATTCTGCGCGAGTGTCGCGACTTGCAAGAGCGTGGCTACAAAGAGGTGACGTTGCTCGGGCAGAACGTGAACTCGTATCTTTGCGGAGACACGACGTTCCCGGAGCTACTGCGCCTTGTGGCTCGTGAAGTGCCGCAGATGCGCGTGCGTTTCACGACATCCCATCCCAAGGACATGAGCGACGAGACACTTCGCGTTATTGCGGAGGAGCCGAACCTTTGCCACCACATACATCTGCCTGTGCAAAGCGGAAGCGACCGCATCCTGAAGCTCATGAACCGCAAGTACAGTCGGGAGTGGTACCTCGAGAGAGTAGCTGCCATCCGTCGCATCGTGCCCGATTGCGCCATCTCGACAGACATTTTCGTTGGCTACAGCAGTGAAACGGAAGAGGACCATCAGCAAAGCCTGTCGCTTATGCGTGAGGTCGGCTACGACAGCGCCTTCATGTTCAAGTATAGCGAACGACCGGGAACGTATGCCAGCAAACACTTGCCCGACGACGTGCCCGAGGAGGTGAAAATACGGCGTCTGAACGAAATCATCGCCTTGCAGAACGAGCTCTCCGCCGAAGCCAACCGAAAGTGCATCGGAAAGCAGTATGATGTCCTCCTCGAAGGCATCAGCAAGCGTAGCAAAGACGAGCTCTTCGGCCGGACCGGGCAGAACAAAGTGGTCATCGTGCCGCGCGGCGACCTGCGGATAGGGCAGACCGTGCCCGTCGTCATCACAGACAGCAGCAGCGCTACGCTCAAAGGAAACGTAATATATAATAAGGTATAGAATGGCTCATAAGAAAAGAAAGAAAAGCAAGATAGGGTGGGCAATGCAGGCCCTCACCAGTGCCATCAGCACGACTCTGCTGCTTATCCTCTTGGGACTTGTCATCCTCTTCTCGCTCACTGCCAGAGTTGTAGCGGACAGTGTCAAAGAGAACCTGACCGTAACGGCTGTGCTCGATGACGACGTGCAGACACAGGAAGCAGTCCGTCTGCTCGACTCGTTGAAGACGAAGCATTACGTCAGCAGCATCGAATACATCAGTCGCGAGCAGGCTCTGCAAGAGCAGATTGAGAGCATGGGCATCGACCCGACCGAGTTTCTTGGCGCCAACCCCTTCTCCATCTCGATGGAGATAAAGATGAAACCTGAGTACTCGTGCAACGACAGCTTAGAGTGGATTGCCGGCGAGCTGAAGAGTTCGAAGCTTATAGCAGATGTGGTTTACCAGAAAGACCTGGTGGAGAGCCTCAACTTCAACCTCCACCGAGCCTCTCTCTTTATGCTCGCCATCGCTCTCCTGCTGGTCGTCATCTCCCTGAGCCTCATCAACAACACCGTCCGGTTGAGTGTCTTCCACCATCGCTTCGTGTTGCACACCATGAAGCTTGTGGGCGCGAAGTGGAGCTTCATACGTCGGCCGTTCCTCGTCAAGGGCTTCTGGCTTGGCGTCGTCTCTGCCCTCATTGCCGACGCGGTCATCATCGGAGGCGTATATTGGTCTGCAACGTACGACAGCAGCATACTAAACTATGTGACTCAGCAAAATATGCTCATTACGGCTGTCTCAGTGCTCGTCATAGGACTTGTGCTGACGACCGTCTGCACCTACTTCTCCGTAACGCATTGCTTGAAGATGCGTGGTTCGGAACTCTATTAGGAGACCCTCTCTAGCTCCCTCTCTATGTGGAGAACTTAAATGGCAAATAGCAAATCGTAAATCTACAAATAGTAAATAATATGGCTTTTAGTAAAAAGAATTACATCCTGCTTGCCATCGGCATGGCAATCGTCATTCTTGGTCTGGTGCTGATGTCTGGCGAAGGAAGTGCCGAAGGCTTCTTCAATGCTGATATCTTCAGTGCGCGTCGCATCAAACTGGCTCCCCTGGTAAGCCTCTTCGGCTTCGTCTTCATCATGTTCGCCATTATGTACAAGCCCAAAACGCGTAAAGAAGAGAAAGTATGAGCGAACTGCAAGCACTCATTCTGGGCCTCATACAAGGTCTCACGGAATACCTCCCCGTCAGCAGCAGCGGGCATCTCGAGATAGGCAAGATGCTTTTGGGACTTGACCCGGAGCAGGGAGGACTGACTTTCGACATTGTCGTTCACGTTGCAACGGTGCTCGCGACAATTGTCATCCTGTGGCGCGAAATCATTTGGATAGTGCAAGGGTTGTTCAAGTTCAAGTGGAACGATGAGGCTCGCTACGCTTTTGCCATCCTCGTGAGCATGGTTCCGGTGGCAATCGTGGGCTTCTTCATGAAGGACAGCATCGAGGCGCTTTATGCCGACGAGCATGTAAGAACGCTTGTCGTGGGCGTTTGTCTGCTCATCACAGCAGCGTTGCTCACTCTCACGCACTTCTACAAACCACAAGAGAAGGAAGAGATTTCGCCCCTTCACGCCTTTGTGATTGGTATCGCACAGGCTGTTGCAGTCCTTCCAGGCCTGAGTCGCAGCGGCTCGACCATCGCGACGGGTTTGCTCTTGGGCAACAGTAAGCAGAAACTTGCGCAGTTCTCTTTCCTCATGGTCATCCCGCCAATCTTGGGCGAGGCGCTCATCGACTTTAAGCACATCGTGGCTCCAAGCGCTGAGTACCTTGCAGAGCATGGAGCTGCGGCAGCCATTCCGACGACCTCTTTGCTGGTTGGTTTTCTCGCAGCCTTCGTGTCAGGATGCTTCGCTTGCAAGTGGATGATTGCGCTCGTAAAGAAATGTAAGCTCATATACTTCGGCATCTATTGCGCCATTGCTGGCGTCTTGGTGCTGCTGCTAGGATAAAACGATGGACTTCGTAGAAGGCGAGATACTCTGTTTCGACAAGCCATTGAGGTGGACGAGCTTCGATGTCGTGCGCAAGATAAGGCACCATCTGTGCCAGCGTCTTGGCATGAAGAAGCTCAAGGTGGGGCATGCAGGCACGCTCGATCCGTTGGCAACTGGCGTGATGGTCGTGTGTACTGGCAAAGCGACGAAGCGTATCGACGAGCTCCAGGCACACGTTAAGGAATACGTCGCCACGCTTCAGTTTGGTGCGACAACGCCTTGCTTCGACCTTGAGAAGCCCATCGACCACACTTACCCAACGGAACACATCAACGAGGCGCTGGTTCTCGAGACACTCCAGAAGTTCCTTGGCCGCATCGAACAAGTGCCGCCAGCCTTCTCGGCCTGCAAGATAGACGGAAAGCGAGCCTACGACCTCGCCAGGAAAGGCAAGGAGGTGGAGCTCAAGCCAAAGGTCTTGGTCATCGACGAAATAGAGTTGCAAGCCTTTGACAGCGAGAAGATGCAGGCCACGATTCGTGTCGTTTGCAGCAAAGGAACGTACATCCGCGCTTTGGCTCGCGACATAGGACTGGCCCTGAACAGCGGCGCCCACCTCATCGCTCTGCGTCGAACTCGCGTCGGCGACGTTCGTGTAGAGGACTGCATGCAAGTCGAGAGCTTTTCCGAATGGCTCGACAAGCAGGACATCTCCGAACCGACTGAATAACGATAGAACGTAACAACGACAAAACTCACTGATATGAAACTACAGCAATTCAAGTACAAGCTTCCTGAGGACCGCATCGCGCTGGAGCCGACGCCGTTCCGCGACGACTGCCGACTCATGGTCATTCACGCCAAGAAGGGTGTCATCGAGCATCACGACTCGTTTCGTGATGTGCTTAACTACTTCGACGAGAAGGACGTCTTCGTCTTCAACGACACCAAAGTCTTTCCTGCGCGACTCTACGGCAACAAGGAGAAGACGGGAGCCAAGATTGAGGTCTTCCTGCTTCGAGAACTGAACAAGGACATGCGCCTCTGGGACGTGCTGGTCGATCCGGCACGCAAGATTCGCATCGGCAACAAGCTCTACTTCGGCGAGGACGAGTCGCTGGTGGCTGAGGTGATTGACAACACTACAAGCCGTGGCCGTACACTTCGATTCCTCTTCGACGGCACGCATGATGAGTTCAAACGCGCTCTCTTTGCCCTCGGCGAGACGCCCATCCCGAAGCAAATCATCAAGCGAGACGTCGTGCCCGAGGACGTGGAGAACTTCCAAACGATATTCGCAGAGAAGGAAGGCGCTGTGACGGCTCCCACGGCTGGCTTGCACTTCTCGCCTCAACTGATGAAGATGATGGAGATCAAGGGCGTCGACTTCGCCTTCGTTACCTTGCATTGCGGACTCAGCAACTTCCGCGAGATAGATGTCGAGGACTTGACGAAGCACAAGATGGACAGCGAAGAGATGCACGCCGACCAGAAAGCCTGCGACATCATCAATAAGGCACACGAAGAGGGACACAAGATAGTGGCAGTCGGCACTACGGTGCAGCGCGTACTCGAGACCGCAGTATCCACCGACGGCTTGCTCAAGGAGTTCCACGGCTGGACGAACCGCTTCATTTTCCCGCCTTACGACTTCCACTTGGCAGATGCCATGATAGCGAACTTCTATTTGCCTTACAGCACGCTCCTCATGCTGACAGCGGCTTTCGGCGGCTACGACCTCGTCATGAAAGCATATAAGGAAGCACTTCGCTACAACGAAAACGACCCGTTGAAGCGTTATCGCTTCGGTCCTTACGGCGATGCGATGCTGATACTCAATGACTAAAGAACAGCACCACAACAGTCCTCTCCCCATTTCCCCTTTGGGGGAGTGCCACAATGTTGCTGTCCCCTCGCTAAAAAAAACTTCTCCAAAGGGAAAGCGGGAAGGGGGCTGTGAGTCATCTCTCTATTTGTCTTTGGGTTCGAACCTCGGTGACAGGGAAGACACGCTGCATCGTGCCATTGCGCTTATCAATGAGCGTGTGGGCACGGTGCAGCGTGTTTCTTCTTTCATCGAGACCGAGCCTTGGGGCTTCGAAAGCGAGAACCGCTTCCTGAACGCTGCCGTAAAGGTGCAGACCACGCTTTCTCCCATGGAATGCCTCAGGCGAACTCAGCAAATCGAGCGCGAGTTGGGACGCAAATCGAAGTCGAGGAATGGCAATTATCACGACCGGCCTATCGACATCGACCTGCTTTTGTACGGCGACTTGACGCTTTCCACTCCTCGCCTCACCATTCCGCACCCTCACATGCTGGAGCGCGACTTTGTGATGATACCGTTGCGCGAAATCCTTCCCACCATATAGCTTCAGCCACTCCAACACTTCTTGCAAGTCCTATCTTCACGCCGTTTCTATCGCTTCAAAACGGCGCGTTAATCCCTTCAACGTTTCGAATCATCCGTCTCGACGTGCTGAGTTACAAAACTTAGCGTGTCAAGTTCATTATACATACATGTATCTACGATTATACATACATGTACATTTAATTATACATACATGTATCTATAATGAACGCCGCGTGCCACGTTGAGAAACACACCTTTTTGTGCTGAGCATTTTCGCGTTTTTGGGCGGCTGATTTCCCTCGTCAAATAGTCCCGTTTGACCTTCCTGCTTTGCAAAAACCCTAAGTAGGAAGGGGCTTAGATAGCTTTTCCCCTAAGAAGTATTGCGCGTTTTTTTTGGAAAGTTGAGCTAATAAATGTATCTTTGCGGCGAAATCTATACTAGTTCAGCAAATATGACAAAACAGATAGGAAAGAAGAACGATTTCGTAAACTTACTGAAAAGCTTGCAGGATGCCCATGAGAAGGAGATAAAAACACTGAAGAAAGAAATAGAAAAGCTGAGCGAAGAAATTCATAACCTAACGAAGGTCAAAGCATTTACGTCGCCTTTGATGGCCGACCTCGATGGCATTATGGAGAGAGGTAGTGTGGCACGTGACAAGATGCAGGCTTTTCTGGCAACCGGCAAGGGCAGGCCTAATCAGAAAGATTGGGAAGCGTATATCCGAATGAGCGAGGTGGAGCATCACGACTTCATCTTTTCCATGCTCGCCAGCGGAAAGGGCCTATTGTCGGGACGCGACCTTTTTGTTTGCATGTTGGTTCGCGATGGCTGGAAAGAATACAACGTACAAGTTCTTCTCAACATTTCGTCGGAGCGTATCTCGAACATCTTCCGCAAGATAAACGGCATCGTCTTCGATATGGACACCAGCAAAAACCTCGAACGCAACATATTGGATTTCAGCCCGGAAAAGCGCGTGTTCCATTTCCCGACGTGGATTCCTTTGGGTTCGTAAAGCAGGAAAAGAGGTTTTTCACTTTGTTTCTAACCTTTGAGAGCAAGTCTCGAAGGAACTTTCATCCGGCCAAACAAAAAAAAACTGCGTTTTGTTTGGTTATACTCTCATTTATTCGTACCTTTGCACCCGCATTTGCGAAACAGTGCCGACGAGAGGTGCTGTTCGACAAACAAGTTCAACACATAACACAAAACATTATGTACTTAGATTCAGCTAAGAAAGAAGAGATCTTTGAGAAGTTCGGTCAGGGCAAAACTGACACAGGTAGTGCCGAGAGCCAAATCGCTCTGTTCACTCACCGCATTAGCCATCTTACCGAGCACATGAAGCAAAACCGCAAGGACCACAGCACCGAACGTGCCCTCACCGGTCTGGTTGGTAAGCGTCGCGCCCTGCTCAATTATCGTCAAAGCTCTCGGCCTGCGTAAATAAGCAGACCCACCCCAGCCCTCCCTGCAGGGAGGGAGAGGTAACCTTTCAGTTAAGACTGGACAAAGTGAGAAGTGCGAGCACTCCTCACTTATTTTTTTTCTGAGATAAAAAGTAATTATATAAGATGAGCGAAAACAAATTGTTTAGTGGAAACCGCTCCCTCCCTGTAAGGGAGGGCTGGGGGTGGGTCTCTGATGTGCTGGCCATCGCATTCTTCGTGGCCATCAGCGTCATGTATTTCTTCGTGCCCATCCGTGATGGGTTGGTCCTGACAGGACACGACCACACGGGAGGCGTCGGTAGTGGTGTGGAGATGGAGCAGTACAGAGCGACTCATAATGGTGAGCGTACGCGTTGGACCAACACGCTCTTCTGCGGAATGCCCACTTATCAGATGAGTCCCAGCTACCGCAGCACCGAGACACTCAGCTCGCTGGAGCGCGTCTATCAGCTCGGTTTGCCAGGTCTCTCGGCTTACGCAGCCTACGTTTTCATGATGCTGCTCGGCTTCTACATCATGCTTAGGGCGTTCGACTTCCGCGTCTGGATGGCTGCACTCGGCGCAGTCCTTTGGGCGTTTAGCAGTTACTACTTCATCATCATCCAAGCCGGACACATCTGGAAGCTACTGACGCTCAGCTTCATCCCGCCAACCATCGGAGGCATGGTGCTGTGCTACAGAGGCAAATACCTGCTGGGCATCGTGGTGACGGGCTTCTTCACGGCGATGCAGGTCCTCAGCAATCATGTCCAGATGAGCTACTACTTCTTGTTCGTCATCGGTTTGATGTCGCTCGCTTTCCTTATCGACGCCATCCGACAGGGAACTTTTGCCAAGTGGCTGAAGGCAACCTTGTGCTTCGCCATCGGCGGCGTGCTCGGCGTTTGCATCAACCTGAGCAACCTCTATCACACTTGGGAATACAGCAAGGAAAGCATGAGAGGCAAGAGCGAGCTGACGCAAAAGACCAAAGACCCTGCAGACCAAACGACAAGCGGCCTTGAGAGAAGCTACATCACGATGTGGTCTTATGGCAAAGGCGAAACGTGGACCTTGCTTGTGCCCAACACCAAAGGCGGTGCAAGTCAAGTGCTTGCCGACAACGAAACCGCTATGAAGCATGCCAGGCAGGACTTCGTTCCCGTCTATCGTGCCTTTACACAATACTGGGGCGAGCAGCCCGGAACGAGCGGACCGGTGTATGTCGGAGCCTTCGTTCTCATGCTCTTCTGGCTTGGCTTCTTCGTCGTGAAGGGTCCGATGAAATGGTGTCTCATCGCAGCAACCGTGCTGAGTATCCTATTGTCGTGGGGCAAAAACTTCATGGGCTTCACGGATTTCTTCCTCGATTACGTGCCGATGTACGACAAGTTCCGCACCGTCGCCAGCATCCTCGTCATTGCAGAATTCACGATACCCTTGCTTGCGATGCTCGCCTTGAAAGAGGTTGTGACCAACCCTGACTGCCTGCGCGGCAAAGAGGACCACATCTCGCGCGTACATTATATTACTATAAGCTTTGCTCTCACCGGCGGTGTGGCCCTGCTGTTCTGGCTTATGCCTGACGTCTTCTTTGGCAATTACATCTCTTCCTCCGACCAGATGTACATGCAGCAATATGTTTCGGCAGGTTACATTCCACAGGAGATGGCTGGACAAATCATGGCGAACATGAGCGAGATGCGCAGGGCGATGTTCACTTCGGATGCCCTCCGCAGCTTCATCGTTGTGGCAATCGGCACCGTCCTGCTGCTTGCATATCGCTTCCAGAAACTGAAGGCGACTCCGATGATTGCAGGCATCATCCTGCTCTGCCTCGTCGATATGTGGGGCGTGAACAAGCGCTACCTCAACGACGGCATGTTCTCTCGTCCGCAGACAAACGCTCAGGCGTTCCCCGAGACAGAGGCCGACAAGATGATTCTGCAGGATACCGACACCTATTACCGCGTCCTGAACCTCAGTGTCAGCACCTTCAACGACAACACCACCTCGTTCTATCACAAGAGCATCGGTGGCTATCATCCTGCCAAACTGCGTCGCTATCAGGAACTCATCGAGGAGCACTTGCAGGACGAGATGGGCAGACTTAACGCTGCTGTCGTTGAAACCGGCGGACATCTCGATGCCTGCAACGGCGATAGCCTCTTCCACGTGCTCAACATGCTGAACACGAAGTACGTCATCCTCGGCTTGAAGGATGGCAGTAAGATGCCTGTACAGAATCCTTGGGCACAGGGCAACGGCTGGTTTGTCGAGCAGATCGAGTACGTGCCCGATGCCGATGCCGAGATTGCGGCACTTCACGATGCCGACCTCAGAACGGTGGCTGTGGTGGATAAGCAGTTCGAGTCGATTCTTGGAAACGAGGTAAAGGCCCCAGCTGACTCTACTTTCGAGGGCGAGGACCTTGAGGCATGGAGGGTCGAACTGACCAGTTACGAGGCCAACCGCCTGTCGTATAAGGTGAAGAGCAAGCAGGGCGGAGTCGTCGTCTTCAGCGAAATCTACTATCCCGGCTGGACATGCACCATCGACGGACAGCCGACGGAGATTGCCCGCGCCAACTATGTGCTTCGCGCCATCAAGGTGCCTGCAGGAGAGCATGAGGTTGTCATGATTTTTGACCCGCAGACGGTGCACGCCACAGAAGCCATCGCGTACGGAGCCCTTGCTCTGCTCGCCCTGATTCTTATCACGCTGATAGTCATTAGCATACGCCGGAAGAGGCAACAAAGTTAAGGAAAGTTAAAATCCCCGCCTGCGGCGATGGCCATCTCCGCGTGCGGGGATTGCAATTTCCGCGTGCGGCGTTTTGCATTTCCGCGTGCGGCGTTTGCAAATGCTTCTGCCAAAGTTGGAAAATAGAGTGTGCCTTTGTATGAAATTTTGTCAGTCCTGACAGATAATTGTGCGTGTCAAACGTTTTGGCACGCACTTTGTATATAAGAGTGTGGAATGTTTAATTAACTAATATAATAAGACAATGAACGTAAAACCATTGGCAGACCGCGTGCTTATTGAGCCCGCACCTGCAGAGACAAAGACAGTAGGCGGCATCATCATTCCCGATACCGCAAAGGAGAAGCCCTTGAAGGGCACAATCGTTGCCGTAGGTAATGGCACGAAAGACGAAGAAATGGTCCTCAAGGAGGGCGATAAAGTGCTCTATGGCAAATACGCCGGCACCGAACTCGAACTGGAAGGAAAGAAGTTCCTCATCATGCGACAGAGCGACGTCGTGGCAGTTTTGTGTTAATAATCAATCCTAAATTCTTAACTTTTAAATCATAGAATAAAGTCATGGCAAAAGATATTAAATTCAACCTCGAGGCACGCGAAGCAATGAAGCAAGGCGTGGATCAGTTGGCAAATGCAGTAAAGGTGACGCTCGGTCCGAAAGGTCGTAACGTCATTCTCGAAAAGAAGTTTGGCGCCCCTCAAATCACGAAGGACGGCGTCACGGTGGCTAAAGAGGTGGAACTCGCAGACCACTTCCAGAATGCAGGTGCTCAGCTCGTCAAGAGCGTGGCAAGCAAGACTGGCGACGACGCTGGTGATGGAACGACAACGGCAACCGTATTGGCTCAGGCTATCGTACGCGAAGGCTTGAAGAACGTGGCAGCCGGTGCCAACCCGATGGACTTGAAGCGCGGCATTGACAAAGCCGTTGCTGCTGTCGTGGAGAGCATCAAGAAGCAGTCGGAACCCGTTGCTTCCGACTACCAGAAAATCGAGCAGGTAGCGACCGTCAGCGCCAACAACGACCCGGAAATAGGTAAGCTCCTGGCCGATGCAATGCAGAAGGTTAGCAAGGACGGCGTCATCACAATCGAAGAGGCTAAGGGCCGCGACACAACCATCGGCGTTGTGGAAGGCATGCAGTTCGACAGAGGCTACCTCAGCGCTTACTTCGTGACCGACACGGAGAAGATGGAGTGCGTCATGGAGAATCCTTACGTCCTCATCTACGATAAGAAGATTTCGAACCTGAAAGACTTCCTGCCCATCCTCGAGCCTGCCGTACAGAGCGGACGTCCGCTCCTCGTCATCGCCGAAGATGTCGACAGCGAGGCACTCACAACGCTCGTCGTGAACCGTCTGCGCACACAACTCAAGATTTGCGCTGTCAAAGCTCCTGGTTTCGGCGACCGCAGGAAGGCCATGCTGCAGGATATCGCCACACTGACTGGCGGCGTTGTCATCAGCGAAGACACGGGCCTCAAGCTCGAACAAGCCACCATCGAGATGCTTGGCACTTGCGACAAGGTAACCGTCAGCAAGGACAACACCACCATCGTCAACGGACACGGCCAGAAGCAACTCATACAGGACCGAATCAATCAGATCAAGAACGAAATCAGCAACACGACAAGCGACTACGACAAGGAGAAGCTGCAGGAACGTCTCGCTAAGCTCAGCGGAGGTGTGGCTGTCCTGTACGTCGGCGCTCCCAGCGAAGTCGAGATGAAGGAAAAGAAAGACCGAGTTGACGACGCTCTGTGTGCAACGCGTGCCGCTATCGAAGAGGGCATCATCCCCGGCGGCGGTGTGGCTTACATCCGCGCACAGGAAGCGCTCGAAGGCGTGAAGGGCGACAATGCCGATGAGGAAACTGGCATCCAGATCATTCGCCGTGCCATCGAAGAACCTCTTCGCCAGATTGTCGAGAATGCAGGCTTGGAAGGCAGTGTGGTTGTCAACGAGGTGCGCAACGGCAAGGCTGACTATGGCTACAATGCTCGCCTCGACAAGTACGAGAACCTGAAGGCTTCGGGCATCATCGACCCTGCCAAGGTGACACGTGTTGCCCTGGAGAATGCAGCCAGCATCGCAGGCATGTTCCTCACCACGGAATGCGTCATCTGCGAAGCCAAGGAAGAGAAACCCGAGATGCCGATGGGCGGTGCTCCAGGCATGGGCGGCATGATGTAAAAAGCCTCTCACCTTTGTCTTCTCCAAGAGAGAGGGAGAACAATAAAGGCCGTCTCGTCCGAAAGGATGGGGCGGCTTTATTATTATATAATGTAGTGCAATATAGTGACATTTTCAAAAAAACTAATCGTTTCGTTTGGCGTTTTGAATAAATGTTCATAACTTTGTGCGCAAATAGACTCAACATTCAATAATCTCATAAACAAAACACTATGAAAAAATTTTTCTCTTTGATTGCTCTGTTTGCGCTGTGCCTTGGCGGTATGGCTGCTGAAACGGAGAACACGATGAACGAGGCGTATCGCATCGAAGCATGGGGCGAACCTGGTCAGGCTGGAAGTTCTGCCGAGTTGACCCTGTACATGTCGAACACAAATCCGGTTACGATATGGAATTGTACGCTGGTGCTGCCTGAAGGCGTTACCTTCGAAAGTGCAGTTGTCGTTGACGGCGAAGGAAGTCGCTATCCGGAAGAATACGACGCACAGCTTACCACAACCGTTTCTGACGACGGCATCCACTTCACCTGCTACGGCGCAGATGGCGTTGCACTGACCGGCAAGGAAGGTGCTGTCGCTATCGTTACTGTCAACATCGACGCTGCAGTCGTTCCTGGCGACTACACGGTAACGGTCAAGGACATCTTGCTTATTGAAGCCAGCAACGACAACCCTCACCAGTATAAAGGCCAGAAAGATTTCACCTGGACAATCGAGGCACCGGCACCTCCTGCACAGGGTACAATCATCTTCAATACCGACGGCGGCAGCACTATCGACTCCATTACGCAGGACGTCGGCTCCGAAGTGACCGCTCCCGAACCTCCCACCAAGGAAGGCTACACCTTTGCAGGCTGGGATCCCGAGCTGCCCACCACGATGCCCGAAGGTGAGAATACCTACACGGCTCTGTGGACAATCAACAGCTGGGACGTTATCTATGTCGTCGACGGTGAGGAATTTTCAAGAGAGACACTGGAGTATGGCGCAGCAATCGTGCTGATAGAGGAGCCAACGAAGGAAGGCTACACCTTCTCTGGCTGGAGCGAGGCACCTGAAACAATGCCCGACGAGGATGTTACCGTAACGGGTACATTCACGATTAACCAGTATACTATTTCTTTTGACACCAACGGCGCTGGCGTGGAGATAGCCTCCATCACACAGGATTATGACACCGAGGTGTCTGCTCCCGCAGATCCCGAATGGGAAGGTCACACCTTCCGTGGCTGGGAGCCTGCAGTTCCTGAGAGGATGCCTGCAGAGAATATCACTTGTGTCGCTCAGTGGGATCTCGAGACTTACACCGTGACGGTTATCGGCGACGGTGTGACCGTTGACAATATGACTCCTCAGTACGGTGCAACCGTTAACGTTACAGTCGAGGAAAGAGACGGCTATGCTGTTACACTTAAGGTCAACGACGAGCCCGTTGAACTTGTTGATGGCAAGTATGTCATCGAGTTCGTGACAGGCGACATCACCGTTGAGGCAACCTATGAGGCCATTGTTGAGTTCTTTACACCCACACAGCAGTACACCATGTTCAGCTGCTCAAGGGCTTTGGACTTCACTGATAGCGACGTGAAAGCATACATTGCTACAGGCTACAATAGCGCTATCAACTATGCTCTCCTTGAGGAGATTCAGGTTGTTCCTGCTGGCACGGGTGTTATGCTCATTGCCGAGGTGGGTCAGACCTACATGATTCCTTATGCCGATGAAACAACCGAGAGCAATGCCTTCGTCGATTACTTCGTCGCAACTATCCAGGGAATAGCATTGTACCCTGCCGGACAGGATGCTGCAACCGTAGATTACATTTACAATGCTGACTCGAACGGCTTCATTCCTGTTCCTGCAGAAGGATTCCAACTGCCTGCACAGTCTGCTTATCTGCAACTGCCTGCCAGCCAGGTTGTGGCTGATGCAATTATCCGTATCGGTATTCTTGACAACGCAGATGCCATTACAAGTGTTAAGCCGAACGCTGGCAACAGCGCAATCTTCGACTTGCAAGGCCGCCGTGTAAGCAACGCCACTAAGGGCATCTATATCGTCAACGGCAAGAAGATTGCTGTTAAGTAAGATAGTTGAATAAACGCCAGGGCCGATTCGGGCTTTTGACGAACGAAAATGGGGAATGCGAAATGCCGCGTTCCCCATTTTCATTTGCCTCATCGTAAAACCCCGCACGTGATGTTCGTTATACATACATGTATCTATAATTATACATACATGAATCTATAATTATACATACATGTATCTATAATGAACCTAGCCTGCGACGTTTGGAAATGCCCCCTGTGCCGTCGTGTGTCGTGACCTGTTGGGAGTGGTGCTGTCGGCTGTTGGATTGCAAATCCGTCCGAACGAAGTAATCTGTTCAAGCGAATTTAATTCTTAGTTCGCGATCCGGAAGTAATCTGTTCAAGCGTATTTAATTCTTAGTTTGCGAGCCGGAAGGAATCTGTTCATGCTGTTCAATCTGCGGTTACAGCACAAAAAGAGGGCGTCTCCAAAACGGAAACGCCCTCTGATTCGTTTTATGTCTTCTGCTTTTACCTTCTCTGGCGACGGGCACTGACGCGGGCGGAGGTGTTGGCGGACGATTCGCTCTTCTCCTTCTTGTTGGCAGTGTCGTTTGCGGTGCCTTCGGAGCTCTTAGGCTTAGCACTCTTCTTTCCGAACAGCAAACCCTTCGATGGTTTCTTCTCAGCCGATTCCATCTCAGCGTCAAGGCTGTCTTTCTTGGTTGTGTCGGGCAGGAAGCCGTTGCCCCAGACGTTCTTTTCGAAGTCGTCTATCTGTTTCTCGATGCGCTTCTGCTCGGCCACCATGTCGCTGTCCGTCTCGCAGTAGTTGTGGAGCATCTTGCCCTGCATGTTGTTGGTCTTGTAGATTTTGCCGTCGTAGCGGTTCATGGCGAAGAAGTCGTCGGCGGTCATGTTGGTGACGTTGTTGAGGTCGCTGGGCATCATGGGGAGCTTAGCGAGCCAAGGAGCCACGTCGTCGTACTTCACCCAAAAGAGCGGGTAGGGCGTTGCATCGCTGCTGAACTCGTCGGCGCCTCGCATGAGGACGGGGCACAGGGCAGTCACCTTGGTTGTGAAGGTACCTGTGCGCTGGTCCATGTAGATGCTTTCCTTGAGGTAATAGCGTGTTGCTTCGGCGCTTGGCACGTCGCTGTCGGCCACGGTCATCTTGCCGCCGTTCTCCTCGTAATAGATGCCGTAACGCTCGAGCATATCCTTAACGGGGAGTTTGTCCTTTTCATCGAACGACTCGTTGCCGTCGAGTTTGTAAGTGTAAGCGTTGACACGTCCTGTGAGGATCAGGCGGAACAGATAGGTGAAAAGGTTCACCTGCTTGCCCATAGGCTCAACGGGATAGTACATCGGAGCATTCTTGTCCTTCGTCAGGTCGAGTTGGCGATAGATGTCACGCTTCCAGACCACGTCGTCTGGCATGGCTGCCGTAGTTGGGAACATCAGCGATGCACGGTCGGTGGCAGAGGATTTGCCTGCCTGCTGCTGTTGCGTGGTTTCGGGTGTGGTACGACGCTTCGTCGGCTGTGCCGTTGCGGGACCTGCCACGAGGAGCGTGACCGTTATGAGAAAAAGTATGCGCTTCATATCTTTTAATGTTACTTGTTACTTTATAATGACCTCCATGACACCGTTGAGCGTACGCTCTATGCCGTCGGGGCCTGTGGCGTGTATCTCTCTGATGTAGAATCGCTTGTTGCGAGCCAAGCCGCGCATCTGCGCCTTCTGTTGGTCGGAGAACTTTGCACCGTTGCTTTGGTAGGGCACGGCGTTGCCCATTGCATCGAAGAAGACGATTTCGAAGCTGTTGACGCGGAAGGCGATGTTAAGCAGACCGTCGTCGATGGCTGCGCCGATACCTTCAGTGCCCATAAGGATTTGCTTCGACAGACCGCCGCCTGTGAAATGCGTGTCGCCGCCGCCTTCAGCAGCGTAGGCAATGTAGGCTGTCGGGTCGGGCAACTTACGCACTCGGAAAGTGAACTTGCCCATTTCTTGCATGCGTCCTTCGCTTTCGGCTGCAACGGTGATGATGGCTTCTGTGCCGGGCGTCGTCGGTCTGGCGATGTATTTGCCTTCACCCTTCTGCTCGAAATTGCCGCCAGTCATGCTGACGCGCAGCTTGCTGCTGGGGATGCCGGGAACCGAGACGCTCATCGGGTTGTCGTAGCCTGCATAGAGGACGTTCATGATGTCTGCGCTGACTGTTGCACTGGGAGCTACGACGCTGTACTTCTGCGAGAAGTCGCGACGAACTTTCTCTCCGGAACCGTTCAGCATCTCAATGTAACCGCTAAACGTGAAGTCGCCCGTCTTCGAGCACACCGTTTCGTAGTAGCCCTTGTCGCTCTGTATCTCACGCCCTCCGATGTAGATGGTCGGGCGGCGCGTCGTGTCGACAGCAGCCATGATGATCTGTGCGCTGAAGCGTCCGCCTTGCACGACGGTCACCGCATTGGGGATGACGTAGGCATTCAGCTGGTTGACGCGAATATCTTTGACGTCGATGTTGCTCACAAGGTTGTGGAGCACCTCGCCTTCAGCATAGCGGACGTCGTTCTGCAACTTGGTGAGCAACGTCACGGCGGCTGCCGTGGGCATATTCTCGAAGGCGTACTCCTGCCAGTTCTTGCCAAGGATCTTTGCCTTTGTGGGCACGTCGGTGGCGAGGTTGCTGGTGATGATGTCCTTCTTCTCCTTGTCCGTCACCATCTTCACGATGCGTTCGCGATAGTTGTTGATGGCGTTGTAGAGTTCTTTGCCGCGCCCTGTGCCCGGAGCAAGCATGACCTGTGTGCTCGCTTCCAAGTCCTCGCGGTTCTTTATGTTGTTGATGTCGGCTTCCTTGCCGTCGCTCTTACGGACGATGGCTTCCTTGAGTTCCTCTGCCAGATTGTAGAGAGAGTCGCTCATGCCGCGCACATACTGTGCCTTCTCGTACCATTCCTTCACCTTCGCGGGGTTGTCCTTCATCTGCTGGTCGAAGGTGCTGTAGATGCCCATGTTCGATTTCGAGGCATTCTCGGTACTCTTCTTCAGTCCGTCCGCCACAAGAGAGAAACCGTTCAGTACGTCGCTCGACACGTTGAGTGCCAGCATGGCCAAGAGGACCAGGTACATCAGGTTGATCATCTTCTGGCGAGGGGATATCCTTTTCTTCTTGATTGGCATTTCTATCTGAATAATCGGATTATTCTGAATACTCTGAATATAGGCTCAGAGTCCTTTATTTCTCGCTTTCTTCTGCGCCGGGCACAGTCTTCATGTTGACGGTCAGCGCCTTAATCATGCGGGCATAGACGTTGTTGAGCTCCTCGATTTGCTGTGCCATGCGGCGTGTTTGCTCGTCAATCTGCTCGATGGTGCTGACTTGCTTGCTGATGTTGCGAAGCTGGAGTTCGTAAACGGTAGCGATGCCTGTGATGGAACGGTTGAGGTTCTCCATCTCTTCGCTGTCCGTTGACATGCGTTCTGCTTGCTTCTTGACGCGAGAGAAGACTTCGGTAAGCTCGGCAAGTTCTTCTGCGTAGTTCGTGATAGCTTCTTCGATGGAAGCAGGGTCGGTAGCCTTGATTTGGTTGGCGTCCACCGTAGGCCCGCCGTTCTGTATCTGTTCGAGGGCAAGCTGAGCCTGGGCTGCTGCCTGACCTGCTGCTGCGAGGTTGGCTGCTGCTGCACTAAGGCCAGTACCGGCTGCGAGGGCTTCGGGATCGATTGGCCCGCCAGCAACTGCGCCACCACCGATTACGGTAGCACCGCCACCGCCAATCACTGCGGGACCGCCTCCGCCAATCACGATGGGGCCTTCCGGCACTTCAGCTCCTTCGGGGAGGGGTGCGCCGCCGGCAACGACGATTGCCTGACCGCCTGCCACTGCACCTTCGCCTTCGGCACGAGGAACTTTCTCGTAGGTCTTTTCGAAACCGGAGATGAAGAAGACGAGCACCTCGGTTATCATACTGATGAACAGAATTTCGTTGGCTCCAGGGATGTGAGTCAGTTTGAACAGTGCACCTAAGACCACGACGGCTGCGCCCCAGCTGTAGGCGTAATTCATAAACACTTGTCCGGATGGCGAGTCCATCCATTTCTGCAATTTAGCTATGGGATTCATGTCTTATGTATCTTTTCTTTTGTTGTTTTGCGATTGGAATGTTGTTTTAGCGACGAGTTTTTCTCGTGCTGAGTGCGGGTCCTGCGGACGAGCCTTTCGAGCTCTTGCCGCCTCCTTTGGCTGAGCTGCCGCTGGCTTTGTTGGTGCCTGCCTTGTCGTTGACCATTGTGCGGACGCAGCGGAATCCGATGAAGCAGCGTGGCTGGTTCTGGTATTCGTAGGAGCGCCATGCGCTTCGTATCATGCTTTCTGGGTCTTTCCACGAGCCGCCGCGCACTGATTTCTTCTTCAGGCGATAGGGATCTTCCTTGGCAGCATTGTAGGAGAGCTCGGGGTTCATGTCGGCCATGCTTTCGACGCCTGCTTCCGTGTATACGGTGCTTGTCCATTCTGCCACGTTGCCAGCCATATCGTAGAGGCCATTGCTGTTGGCGCTGAAGATGCCGCACTTGCTTGTGATGAGCGAGCCGTCCTGAGTATAGTTGCCGCGATCGGGCTTGAAGTTGGCATAGAAGCATCCCTTGTCGCTCTTGACTTCAAGGCTTTCCCATGGGAACGGGTTGCCTTCCTTGCCGCGGGCTGCATACTCCCATTCCACTTCGCTTGGCAGGCGATAGCGCTGTATCCATTTTGCGTAGTCGCCCAGGCCTTTCATGAGGAAGTTGGTACGCCATGCGCAGAACGCATTTGCCTGTTCCCAAGTGACGCCTACGACAGGATAGTCGTCGAAGGCAGGGTTCGAGAAGTAGAGCTTCATGTAGCGCTCGTTGTCGGCATTCTGGAAGTCGTTTACCCAACAGGTTGTATCGGGATATATATTAACAATGTACGTGTTGAGGAAGTCCCAAGGCCCTGAGAGGGGACGTGTGATGGTTTGGCGGATGATCTTGCCGTCGTCGTCGATCCAAGCGGTGTCCTTACTGATGATGACCTGTTCGTTGCTGACGGGGTGGTCGGTGTTGAGGTCGCGCTCTTCCGGGTCGAGACGGTATTTACGCTGTGCCGCTGCTACGTAGTCGTAGATTTCGTAGCGGTAGTTCATCTGGCTGGCGTCGAGCATCTTTGTTCCGTCGATGGGGTGAATGACATATACGCTTTGGATGGCGCGGTCTTCGTCCTCGTTGGCTTTGCGCCAGGGAATGGCTTTGCTCCAGTCGAGGTGAGGCGTGATGGGATTTCCCTCCTTGTCTTCTTCGATTTTGTATGTTTCGTCGCCGCCAAAGGCTGGGTCGGCCAGGCGTTCGCGAATGATGCTGTCGCGCACCCAGTTGACGAACTGGCGGTACTTTGCATTGCTTATCTCATGCTCGTCCATCCAGAATCCGTCGACGCTGATGTCGCGCAGGGGGTATTCTGTGCCCCACAGTGTGTCGTTGTTCTCGAGGCCGATTTTGAGTGAGCCTTTGTGTACGGGAACCATGCCGTATGGTGTTGGTTCCGAGAAGGAGGAGCCTTTGGAACCTGTCACTTCGCCTCCGACGGCGTTTGCCGAGGAGCTGGAGCCGAGGCAGGAGGCCAAGACCAAGCAGCCGAGGGCTGCACCTACTAAAAGCAGACTTTTTATCTTCATATTGTTTTATTAAATGGGTCTTATGGGGTTAATGGGTTAAATGGACTTTATGGGGTTTTTATGATTGAGCCGTTTAGAGTAGTCGGACACTCTTGTGGAGGTTCTTTCCTTTCTTGAAGACGTCGAGGTCATGCTGATACCCGATGAGTATTTCGTGTGTTCCATTGAGTGCTCCGACGCCGCCGGTATAGACTTCGTAGGAGTAGCCGATGTTGATGCCGTGGAAGTCGAATCCGAGCAGGAGGCCAACGCTGATGGTTGGGCTGTACATGAGGCCGCCGTAGAGCTTGTGCTTGTTGCCGTCGTACATGAGTCGGGCGTTGATGTCGCCGCGCCAGAATTTGAGGTCGGAGCGCACCATCGCGTCCATTGCCAGTTTGTAGCGTGGCTGGCGGAAGCTGAGGTTGTAGCCGCCTTGCACCATCATGACGGGGTCGATGCTGACTTCGTGTGTCTTGTCGTCGCCCAGTTTGACGGTTGGGCCGAGCAGGTGGGTGGCACTTACGCCGGCGTACCAGAGCTTCTTGTATGTGTAGCGCAGTCCGACGTCGAGGTCGAAGGCATTGCCCTTGATGTCGTTCTGTGCGAAGGCTGGGTCGCCGGTGTCGTTCAACTCGAGGTCGGAGCCGTCGAAGCCTACCATGAGCAGTGCCGGTCGCACGCCGATGCTTGCTCTGCCGCCGAGGAACTTCTGGTGGAACGCGTACTGGAGCTGTATCTTTTTGTTCGAGAAGGCTCCGATGTCGTCGTTGAGGAAAGCTGCACCTACGCCGTGCTTGGGTCCGATGAAGAACAGTGGCATATCGGCATTGATGACCATCGTCTTGGGGATTGCAACGCCCAGGTGTTGGTAAACGCCGCGTCGAATTGTGCCCTCATGCTGAGGGTCACGAAGAGCATACCTATCCAGAGCAGTTTTTTCATCCTTGTTATATAACGATGTATAATGTGGTTTTATTGTGTCTGGTTCTACGAAATTTCGCGCAAAGGTACAAAAATTATTGATTTTGGCCAAAAGCGGCACCGGTTTTTTGCTTTTGTTCGAGCTGACGGGACTTTTCGGGAGGATTTTCCTGCAGTTTTGAAGCAGCTCTGGAAATGAGGCGGAAATGTAAAGATTTTTCGCGAAGTTTTCTGTTGTCGCCAGCCGAATTTTCAAACATGACGTGCTGCGTTTTCAAATTCCGCGTGCGAAAATGGTCATTTCCGCGTGCGGAAATTGCAATCTCCGCGTGCGGCGTGGACGATTTCCGCGTGCGGCGTTTGGGATTGTCGCAATCGGAGATTCCAATCGCTTCATTATGAGTGGGTTGGCAAAGAGGGGGACAAATCTTGTTGCCAAATAAAAAATACATCACCTCAGAGTTTGGGATGATGTAATTATTTTTCTTGAGAGAACGGATTGTAAAGTATGTGTCTAGGGTTTCCGGAAATCTTCCCAACCGTCGATGTCTTCCAAGTAGGTTCCTGCCTGCTGTGGAGCGACCTTTTCATACTCTTCCTTGCTGACCTCGACCATCGCCGTGTCGTTCTTCAGCATATAGTGCATGCCGCCGGAAACCATTGTGCCGTCCTTGATGACGAACGTTTCGCGAATGGCTCCAGAAGCTGCTTCCTTGCTCTTTTCCAATCGGATGAACTCGGAAAGGGTCGAGCCGCCTGTGCCTATGCCGTTTCGGATGATTGTGCCGTCCGGTGTGATGGCAAGTCCCATCTCGGCTTGGTTGACAAATGTGACGAGGTGGAGCGAGTCCTTCGTAAAGGTGTAGATGGCAGCGTAGGGCGGTTCGCCACGCAACAGGACCTCCGGATTCCCGTCGTCGTCCAAGTCGGTCGAGAGGAAGAGGGTAGGCGTATGTTGCTTGTAGTCAAGCGTTTTCTTGCGTTGCAGGTCGACGACTCCGATACATTTCCATGCGTAATAGAGCGAATCCTTAGAGCATGGCAACTGAACCTTCTTGAGCTCGGTGAACTCGAAGTCAGCTTCGTCGGCGAACGCCTGCTCCTCTTCGGGCTTGCTTTCTTTGCCGTCCTTCGTCTTTGAGGAATCGCAGCCGACTGTCATCATGGCGAATGCTGCCAGACATATCATAAAAAGTGTCTTTCTCATACTTGTTTTGTCGTATAACTTTTCCAACGAAAGACAAAGTTACGACAACTTTCGTTTCCAAACAAGAAAAGCGGCATTTTTTTTGCAAGAGTGCCGCATTATCAAATAAAAAGTACACATTCTGCACAATCTTTCGGCAAAATTAGCTATCTTTGCAGCCGGAAAAACTATAAATATATAATAACGTTAGAGAAATGGCACAACAAGAAGATGTTTTCAAGAAAATCGTGTCGCACTGCAAAGAGTACGGCTTCGTTTTCCCTTCAAGTGATATCTACGACGGCTTGGCCGCAGTCTATGACTACGGGCAGAATGGCGTTGAACTGAAGAACAATATAAAACAGTACTGGTGGCAGTCGATGGTGCTCCTCCACGAGAACATCGTGGGCATCGACGCAGCCATCTTCATGCACCCGACCACTTGGAAGGCAAGCGGACACGTGGATGCATTCAACGACCCCCTTATCGACAATCGCGACTCGAAGAAGCGCTATCGTGCCGACGTGCTCATCGAAGAGCAGATGGCAAAGTATGAGGACAAGATACAGAAAGAGATAGAGAAGGCTCAGAAGCGCTTCGGCGACAGCTTCGACGAGGCAAAGTTCCGCGCCACCAACGAGCGCGTCCTCGAGAACCAACAGAAATACGACGACCTGCACCGCCGCTTCCATGATGTGATGAATGCAGAAGGCGGCATCGACCTCGACGGATTGAAGCAGATCATACTCGACGAAGGCATCGTCTGCCCGATAAGCGGCACGCGCAACTGGACAGATGTGCGCCAATTCAACCTCATGTTCAAGACCGAGATGGGCAGCACCGCTGACGGTGCAAGCACCATCTACCTCCGTCCCGAAACGGCGCAGGGCATCTTCGTCAACTATCTCAACGTCCAAAAGACGGGGCGCATGAAGCTTCCCTTTGGCATCGCACAGATAGGCAAGGCGTTCAGAAATGAAATTGTTGCCCGTCAGTTCATCTTCCGTATGCGCGAATTCGAACAGATGGAGATGCAGTTCTTCATCCAGCCCGGCACCGAGCTCGACTGGTTCCAGAAGTGGAAGGCATATCGCATGAAGTGGCATCAGAACCTCGGTTTCGGAGCAGAGAACTACCGCTTCCACGACCACGACAAGCTGGCCCACTATGCCAATGCCGCAACGGACATCGAGTTCCGCATGCCATTCGGATTCAAGGAAGTGGAAGGCATACACAGCCGCACGAACTTTGACCTTTCGCAGCACGCTAAGTACAGCGGCAAGAAGATCGAGTACTTCGACCCCGAGACGAACGAGAGCTACACGCCTTACGTCATCGAGACATCAATCGGCGTGGACCGTATGTTCCTCTCCATCATGTGCCACAGCTATGAGGAGCAGCAGCTGCCCGACGGTCAGACACGCACCGTACTGCATCTGCCTGCAGCCCTCGCACCGGTGAAGCTTGCTGTCTTCCCGCTTACGAAGAAGGACGGCATGCCCGAGAAAGCACAGGAAATCATCAACGAGCTGCGCTTCCACTTCAATTGCAAGTACGAAGAAAAGGACCAGATTGGCAAGCGTTACCGCAGAATGGACGCGATAGGATGTCCTTACTGCGTCACCGTCGACCAGCAGACACTGGAAGACAATACTGTTACGCTGCGCGACCGCGACACCATGGAACAGAAGCGCGTCCACATCAGCGAACTGCGTGGCATCATCGAGGACAAGGTGAGCATCACCTCCCTTCTCAAAAAACTGCTCTAAAGAACGATGAAGAAGCTCCTTCTCCTTTTGCCGCTCCTGCTTCTCGCTTCTTGCAAGAATAGCGAGGAAAACTATGATTCCCACTACGACTGGAAGGAACGCAATGCCCAGTGGTTCGCTGAGGTGTATGATGCAGCTCAGGCTGAGATTGCTGCTGCCAAAGCTCAGCACGGCAACAGCTGGGAAGAACATTGCAACTGGCGAATCTATAAAACGCTGCTAAAGAGTCAGGACGTGCAGGGTGCTTCAACAGATTACATTGTCTGCAAGATTAATCAGCGTGGCGTTGGCGACTTCAGCCCAGCCTACACCGATAGCGTTCGCCTCTACTACCGTGCTTGGATAATGGACGAGAACTATCCTGTAAGCAAGACTAGCATGACTGTCTTCAGCCAAAGCTACTATGGAGACTTCGACAGGACAACGGCTGCTCCTATCGCTATGCCTGTCACAAGCACGGTCGAGGGCTTCATGACCGCCATTCAATATATGGTGAAAGGCGACGAGTGGGACGTCTACATCCCGCAGCAATTGGCTTACAAGGAGACTGAGTCCGAAGCCGTTCCGGCATACAGTACTTTGCTCTACCGCATTCGCATAGAGCTCGTGCACAAGAGCGGAGAAGGCATGTCGGAGTGGCGATAATGCCATTTGCCATTTAGCAATTTACCATTTACCTTAGCGGCTTTACAAAAGAAGCAAAGGTAAATGGTAAATTTTTTAATGGCAGATTATCGGATGTTGCTGCGAATCTTGCAAAGGTAGGCGTTGAGCGCGTCCTCGTCGCGGTTGTCAATAATCTGTATCAGCTCTTTCAGTTCGGAACGAATGCCTTCGACGTGCGCTTTTGTGCGCGGGTTGAAGAGTATCTCGCGCAGCAGCGTGTCGTCCTCCCCCAGGACGCCGCGGGCTATCTTTAAGTGGCGCTTGAACGTCGTGCCTGGCGCATCTTGGTGCTTCATCACGGCAGAGAAGACAAAGGTGCTGACGAAAGGCACCGACAGGCTGTAGGCCATCGCCTCGTCATGCTCGTCGAAACTGTATTCATGGACGTTCAGACCAAGTCTTCTGTACAGGTCGAGAAAGAAGATTCGCCCCATATAATCGCCTTCATTGATAACGATGGCGTTCTCCGAAGAGAGCGCTCCGAGGTTGGCAAACGTAGGACCGAACATCGGATGGGTAGAGACGTAGCGCATCCCCGTCTGTTCGTAGTAGTCCTTTAGCCCGGTCTTCACAGAGGAAATGTCTGAGATGATGCAGCCTTTGGGCAGGCACGGAATGACTTGCTCAAAGACATCTATGGTGTATTTGAGCGTTACGGCGTTTATCACAAGCTCCGGCTTGAAGTCGCGTATCTCGTCGAGTGTTGTGAAGCGCTGCGTGTTGTAGAGGAAGCGCATACGCCGCGGGTCAATCTCGTATACGGCACATTCGTGGTCGAAGGACAGGACGTCAGTAAAGAACGAACCCATCTTGCCAGCTCCTAAAATAAGAATCTTCATAGTGTAATATGTTAAAAGCACTCCCCAAAGGGGAGCGGGGAGGGGGCTTTTACTTGTTGAATATCTCCATCTGCTGACGGACGCTCTCTTCGTGAATGTTCTCGAAGATGCTCTTGATGCAGTCGCGACCGATGCCGAGCAGCGAACCTTGAGCACCACGCTTGTCGAGAATCTCGCTGTAGCGGCGTGTCTGCACAACCGTCATGCCCACTTCTTTCTTGTATTCACCGATGTTTCGGCTGACTTTCATGCGCTTGGCGAGCAATTCGATGAGCTCGTTGTCGATGACATCAATTTCGTGTCGGTAGTCTTTGAGTTTGTCGGAATGTTCCGTGATGTCGCGGAAGACGAGGCGCGACACGATGAAGTCGAGCACATCGGGTGTCACCTGCTGCGACGCGTCGCTCCAAGCCTTGTCGGGATCGCAGTGGCTCTCGACCATGAGGCCGTCCAAACCCATATCCATCGCCTCTTGGCAGAGCGAGGCAATCAGGTCGCGACGACCGCTGATGTGGCTTGGGTCGCACACCACGGGCAGTTGCGGCAGCCGACGCTTCAGTTCGATTGGTATCTGCCACATCGGCTCGTTGCGATACAGCTTTTTCTCATAGCTGCTGAATCCCCTGTGAATAGCTCCAAGCTTCTGTATGCCGGCACCATTGATGCGCAGCAGAGCGCCAATCCACAGCTCGAGGTCCGGGTTGACGGGGTTCTTCACAAGTACCGTCGCATCGGTGCCTTTCAGCGCATCGGCAAGGGCTTGAACGGCGAAAGGATTGGCTGTGGTGCGAGCTCCGACCCAGAGAATGTCGATGCCATACTTGAGGGCCAGCTCGACATGCTCAGGCGTTGCGACTTCCGTAGCAGTAAGCATGCCCGTTTCCTCCTTGACTTGCTTCATCCAGGGGAGTGCAGGCTCGCCGTGCCCCTCGAAGCCGCCGGGCTTGGTCCGCGGCTTCCAGACGCCGGCACGGAAGATGTGGCAGCCTTTTCCGGCAAGCTGCTTGGCCGTGGTCATCACTTGTTCTTCTGTCTCGGCGCTGCAAGGACCGGCGATGATGAAAGCACGTTCCTGGTCGCTTGGCAGGTTCAGGGGTTGTAGTTGAAGTTCCATAATATATAATGTATTGTTATCCGTTATCTCATGTACTGTTTGTAGGAATGGTCTGTGACGAGAGTGCTGTCGCCGATACACAGGTTCCAGAGGATTCCTTCGCCTCCTTCCTGGGCTGCATCGAGGATGACGTTCTCCTCGACAGCATTGTGGCGATACATTCCTGCATTCATGGAGACGACGCTCGCGTTGAAGCGTCCGGTGCTCTTGAACACGGTATGTCGCTTTTGCTTGTTATTGTACCAATAGGCAAAGCAGTGGTCGTAGAAGCTGCGTCCGCCGTGGCTGAGGAAGCCGACGGCAAATTGGTCGCTATAGCAGAAGTTGTACCAGTTGTTCTCCTGTTCGTCGATGAAGCCGCAACTGCTTTCGTACTGTTCGTCCGAGTTGTAGTAGAGCGGGTGGATATTGCGGAGGCTGTTGCCTGCGGAGCGAAGCAGGACGCCCACATGCACGCCGCCGATGCGCATGTTTGTCAGGGTGTTGTCGAAGCCTTCTACAAGCACGCCGATGCAGTCGGGCTTTCTGTTGCCCGTGATATTCGTGTCGGAGATGTCGCTGTCGGACGAGCCGCTGTTTGCTCCGTGCTTGATGTGTATGCCGATTGTCGTGTTTTTGATGGACGTTTGCCGAATGGCAGTCTCGCGTCCGCTGTCGATGGAGATGCCTTTTGCTATGCCTCTGCCGTCGATGACGCCGCCCCTCAGGTAGTAGTTGCTGCCGGGCGTGGAGATGTTGTTCGCGGGGTCTTTGCCTCCGAGGCGTATCATGGCCTCCTCGCTGGCCCAGTCTTCAGCGGCCCGTATGATGGCGAAGTTCGAGAGTTCGAGTGCGACGCTCTTCTGCGGGTCGGCAGGAGTGAGGATGGGTTTGCTGATGATGTATATGCCGTCGGGAAAGAAGATGGTTCGGTTGGGGTTCGTGTCGATGACGCGTTGAATGTCATCGCTGACGTCTTTCCCTGTCTCCGCTTTTATGTAATCGGTGACAACGACGTAGCCTCTTGCGGAGTTCATCTGGGCGAAGAGTGTCGCAGGCAATGCCAGGAGCAGGACGATGAGTGTCAGAGTCTTGTGGTTCATGGCTTGATGTCGATTGCTTTGATGCGTTGGAGCGCTTCGGCGAACTTGTCTTCCTTAGCGCAAAGGCTGATGCGAATGTAGCGTTTGCCGTTACTTCCAAAGATGAAGCCAGGCGTGATGAACACTCTTGCTTCATGAAGAACGCGTTCCGTCAGCTCTTCTACATTATTATATTTATCAGGGATGCGTCCCCAAAGGAACATTCCGGTCTGCTGCGGGTCGAACTGACACTCGAGGAGTCGCATGATTTCCTCTGCAAAGCGACGTCTCCCAGCATAGACATCAACGTTGGCAAGCCTGTGCCAAAGGTCGGTATTGTCGTATGCTTTGGCTGCTGCAAGCTGCAGAGCGCGGAAAGTTCCGCTGTCAACATTACTTTTTACCTTCAGTATCCAGCTCACGAACTGCGCATTGGTGGCCAACATACCGACTCGCCAGCCCGGCATATTATGGCTCTTCGACATCGAATTGAACTCGATGCAGCATTCTTTGGCACGCGGAATCTGCAGAATCGACAGCCTTTCTCCCTCGTTTAGGATGAAGCTGTAAGGATTGTCGTTGACCACAATGATGTTATGACGCAGGGCGAAATCGACGAGTCGCTCGTATGTCTCACGTCTCGCCCTTGCCCCTGTCGGCATATTCGGATAGTTTGTCCACATGAGTTTGACGCGTGAGAGGTCCATCTTCTCGAGCTGTTCGAAGTCGGGCTGCCAGCCGTTTTCGGGCAGGAGGTCGTAGTTGACAATCTTCGCGCCAAGCAGTTTCGAGAGACTTGTATAGGTGGGATAGCCGGGATTGGGCACGAGGACCTCATCCCCAACGTTGACAAACGCCAAAGTAACATGCAGGATGCCTTCCTTGCTGCCTATCAAAGGCTGAATCTCACAACTCGGATTGAGTTCGACACCATACCAGCGTTTGTAGAAACGGCTCATTGCAGAGCGCAACTCGGGGATGCCTATCGTGGGCTGATACCCGTGAGCTGTGGGCTTTTGGGCTTCCTCGCAGAGTGTTTCGACAGTCTCCGGCGAGGGAGGCATATCGGGACTACCGATGGCGAGGCTGATGATGTCCTTTCCTTCGGCATTCATCGCCGCCACTTCCTTCAGTTTGCGACTGAAGTAATACTCTGTTACGTCGGCCAATCTGTCAGCCGGTCTGATGTCAAATGCTTTGCTTTCCATTGCCATATATGCCAAGTTGTTTGAGTTCGCGGGTCAGCGGAGTAATCGCGTTCAAAGCCTGTCTGTAGCGACGCTCCTCGTTGAACGAGAGATCGATGTAGAACATGTATTGCCACTCTTGCCCGATAATCGGCAGACTCTGTATTTTAGTCAGGTTGAGTTTATAGAACGAAAGGACCGAGAGGATTGCGCTCAAGCTGCCTTCCTCATGGGGAAGTGTGAAGACGAGGCTGGCTTTGTCGATTGGTCTGGTGTTTCGGATCGTCGTAGCCTTCTCGGGTTGAGCGAGGACGAGGAAGCGCGTGAAGTTGTGTTTGTTAGTCTCGATGCCTTCCTGCAGCACTTTCATTCCGTAGATGTCGGCAGCGTCTCGATGGCAGATGGCAGCGTGTCCGTGTCGGCGCTCCCTGCTGATGTCGGCTGCGGCCCCTGCTGTATCGTCCGTTTCGACTATCTTGAATTCCGGATGTCTGTTGAGGAACTGCCTGCATTGCATGAGGGCAACGGGATGGGAGTTCACCTCTTTGAGGTCTTCCCAACTTTCATCTGGCAGACACATAATGCTGTGCTTGATGCGGAGCTTGTGTTCGCCGACAATCGTCATGCCGCTCTCTCGCAGCAACTCATAGTTATGAAGCAGACTTCCGGCAATCGTGTTCTCTATCGCCATGAGTCCCAGCAGGTCTCTTTCCACTTTGAGTCGGGCAAACATCTCTTCGAAAGTGTTGCAGCAAACGAGTTCCACCTCTTCGCCCTCAAAGAAGCGATGAGCTGCAATGTCGTGGAAACTGCCCTCGATGCCCTGTATTGCAATCCTTTTCATTTTGTTATTTATACCAAAACATCCCGCTCTGTTTGTGAGCGGGATGCTTTTATATATCCTTTTTCTTATACCTTATTTATATATATACGACGGCCCGCTTCACTTCATCTGCTAAAGTAAAAGTAATAGTAAAAGCCCCAAAAGCGGTTCGCAGTATTTTTCATCTGTTCTTTTGATTTGCTCTGCAAAGTTACGCTAAATCTTTCATTTTGCCAAGAGAAACACCGACTTTTTTTACAAAATACTGCAAAATAAGTATCGTCGAGTGGGAAAAAGCCAGATTTGGCAGCCTTCGAGACACAGCTCGACAGGCTTGGTTGCCCGGCTTGAAAAGTCAGCATTCAAAATGCGGCATGCGAGGTTCGTTATACATACATGTATCTACAATTATACATACATGTACATTTAATTATAGATACATGTATGTATAATGAACTCGACGTGCTGAGTTGAGAAAGACACCCTGTCGAGTTGAGTCACGAAGCGTGTCGAGTTGAGTCACACAGCGTGTCGAGTTGCGTGATTAGGCTTGTTCTTCTGGTATAACTGCCAGGCGTTGAAGACGTTGTGCCAAATGGTGTAGAAGCCTCCTGCCACAGAGGTTAGGGGATCGAGGAATGTGTAGCCGACCCATATGGCGAGGACCGTGTTCTTCTGACCGCAAGCTTGTCCGGCTGTGACGGCTTCGCCGTAATGTCTGCCAACAAGTCGGCCTACTGCAAACTGCATGATACAAGCCACGAGTGAACCTGTCAGGATCAGCAAACAGAGCAGCCAAGTCACCTTTGCATGAACGAGAATCCGCGTGGTGACGGCTATTGCGAGCGACAACGAGACGAGCCAAAGGTAGAAAGGCAGGTCGGGAATCGAGGTCAGCCAGCGCAGCAGAGTGGGGGAGATTCTGCGGATGATGAGGGCGAGGAACAGGGGAAAGATGAGCAGGGGAAACACCTTCTTGATAATCATCCAGAAGGAAAGCCCGAAACTCAGTTCACCAGCCGGATTGACGAGGGGCACGAAAGCCGATATGAGGACTGCCGCCATGAGGTTGATCAGCATGGTGTAAGCCGTCAGCGAGCCAACGTTTCCACCCAGTTTGGCAGTCACCACAGCTGCAGCAGTCGCGGTTGGGCATAGGAAACAGAGCATCGTGCTTTGCAGAAAGACTCGGCTGGTTTCGTCTTCCACCGTTTGATGCAGGAGACAGAGCAAAGCCGCTATGCCTGCCTGAAAAGCCAGCAGCCACCATTGCCACCCTTTGAGTCGCATGTCTTGAAGTCGGATGCGGCAGAATGTCAAGGTCAACATGCAGAAAATCAGCGTGGGTTGGACATAAGCGACGCTCTCCACAATCGCCTCCTTGACATTCTTCGAGAGCTCCAGGCTTTGGCAAAAAAAGTAGGCCGAACAGCCTGCAATCATGCTCAAAGGCAGCGACCAATCCTTGAGAAACCTTCTGATTTTCATCTTTATTCATTCTCCTTTGCCGTGCAAAATTAGTCAAAATCTTTCGCTTAGCATGTTTTTGTGGCACGAAAATTTCGTTATGTTGTGTCTTTTGACTAACTTTGTGGCGCGATAAAGAATTGTAAATTGTAAATTGTCAAATTGTAAATTATTCGATGAACCTTTATATCAGATTCTTCGACGACGAGGCTCTCGTTTATAGCGTTGAGGAGGCTTTGGCTTTTCTGGCTTCCTTGGAGGACGTTGAGGTTAACGACAGCATCCGAATTGAACTGGAGAAATTCATGGCGAGCAATGCCGTGTATCCCAAGCACATTAAGGTGAACCAGCGCTCCTTCTTTATTGCCATCAAGACGACGGCAGCCACGATGGAAGAGTTCAAGTCAAAAGGCGCTACACAAAACAAGATTGAAAAGGCCATTCAAAAAGAGGCGTTGGCCAATTACAGCAAGTCTCAACCCGGCTGGTACGAGGCAAAAATCATCTTCAAGCGTGTCATCATGAATCCCGAGACACAGAAGTCGAAGTATGTCGACACGCCTTTCGTCTGCAAACTGAAGGCCGAAAATGTTCAGGAATGCTACGACAAAGTGGTCGATTACTTGCGAAACCGTCAGGACATCGACCCGAGAAGCCAGTTCCCAAGCATCAAGAGTCAGAACTTCGAGTTTAGTTTCGTGGGAGAGTAAAGGCCTTTTCCCCGCTCCTCCTATTGGGGAGTGCTATAAATGCAAGTGATAAATGGCAAGTAGAAAGTGGGTTCTGATGGTTTTCGCTTTGCTCTTCGTGGCTGCAAACGTGACAGCAGACAAGAAGAAGGGCAAGCCAGTTGAGCCTATCTATGCCCTGCCTGAGCCAGATCCCTTGCCTCGAGCACCACTTCCAGAGCGTCCGATTGATCCTGTCACAGAGGTTCTCGCCATCATTCGCCATACTGCAGGCCAGCAGCAAGGCATCGATGTGTCGCACTATCAAGGCCGTATCGACTGGGAAGAAGTGGCTCAGGACAAGACAATCAGTTTCGCGTATGTCAAAGCGACTGAGGGCGCCAACCTCGTCGACGAGTTCTATGTCCGCAATCTCTATGGCGCAAAACGCGTTGGCATACCCGTTGGCTCCTATCATTTCTTTAGTCCTTCGGCAAGTGCGCTCGTTCAGTTGGAGAACTTCCGCTCGACCGTTGACCCTCGTCAGCAGGACCTCATCCCGATTGTCGACGTCGAGAAGCGCGGCAAAGCATCGCTCGTCCAGTTCCAAAGAAGCCTGAAGACATTCCTCGACGGTGTCGAGAAGATGTTCGGAGTGAAGCCCATCATCTATACTGGCGTGAACTTCTATGCGAAATACCTCGAGGGAAGATTCCGCGGCTACAGGTTCATGGTGGCTCGCTACGCGGATGAGTTCCCAGGATTGAGTGAGGACGTGCCAATCGTCCTATGGCAATACTCGAGTACAAGCTATGTGGACGGCATCAGGGGACACGTCGACAAGAGCGTCTTCCTTGACCGTTACGGCGTGGCTGACATTATGTTAAAGAAGTAAGAACATGCATATCGTCATTGCAGGAAACATAGGAAGCGGTAAGACAACGCTGACCGAAATGCTCGCAAAGCATTATCATTGGGAGCCGAAGTACGAGCAAGTGGCCTTCAATCCATACCTCGACGACTACTACAAAGATATAGAAAGGTGGTCGTTCCCAATGGAAGTGTTCTTCCTGAAAGAGCGTTTCCGCGACCTCATGCAGATGGAGAAGGACGGCAAAGACACCATACAGGACCGCTCGATATACGAAGGCGTCTATGTCTTCGCTACGAACAACCATAATCAGGGCAACCTAAGTGACCGAGACTTCGAGACGTATATGGAACTTTTCAGTCATATGACGAACATCGTGAAGTTCCCCGACCTCATGATCTACCTGCGAGCAAGCGTCCCTCACCTCGTCGCAAACATCCAGAAACGCGGTCGCAACTGCGAACAAGCCATTCAGCTCGAGTACCTGAAGGGCTTGAACGACCTCTACGAAGACTTCGTCTATAACAAATACAAAGGCAAGGTGTTGACCATCGAAGTCGATGACATTGACTACCAGCACAACCCAAAAGACTTCAAAGGCATTACAGACAAGATAGATGGACTGCTCTTCGGCATGTTCCCGCTATAAGATGGAAGAAGAAAGACGTAAGATGTGAGAGTTCAATCCTGATTAAATAGTAAATTGTAAATCGTCAAATTGTAAATTACCATGCATATCGCTATTGCCGGAAACATTGGGTGCGGCAAGACCACCCTCACCAAGTTGCTCGTTAAACGCTATGGTTGGACACCACGCTTCGAGCCAGTCGAGACAAATCCCTATCTCGACGACTTCTATCAGGACATGAATCGCTGGAGCTTTAACCTGCAGGTTTACTTCCTCAACAAGCGCTTCCGCGATGTCGTCGAGATATCAAAGAGCACGGACACCATCATTCAGGACCGTACCATCTTTGAGGATGCACGCATCTTCGCCCCAAACCTTCATGCGCAAGGTTATATGAGCGACCGCGACTTCAAGAACTACAGCGACCTCTTCGACTTGATGATGTCCCTCGTGGGCTTGCCCGACTTGCTCATCTACATACGAAGTAGCATCCCCAACCTTATTGCGCAGATTGCCAAACGAGGTCGCGACTACGAGCAAAGCATTCGTATCGACTATCTCAGCGGCTTGAACGACCGCTACGAAGCGTGGATAAAAGACTATCCAGGCAAACTCCTCATCGTGGATGGCGACACGCTGAAGTTCGAGTCGAACGTCGCTGACTTCCAACGCATCACAGAACAAATCGACGCAAAGCTCTACGGCCTCTTCCCCGAAGAATAGGGGATGTTGCCAAACTAAGCGTGGTTAAATAGCAAACTTAACGTGCTAAGTTGACCACTTTAACGTGCTAAGTTGACTAACTTAACGTGCTGCGTTTGAAAACACCATTAATGCCTATTTATGAAACAACTTTGTTTCCTTCCACTTTTGCTTGCCTGCATCACTTGTTTCGCGGGTGATAATCCTCTGCCTTACTGGGCGATAGGCGGTTTCACACGTCCTGAAAGCAATCCGATGGTGAGTCCTATAGCCTCGAACCTCTTTTATTGTCCCATGAAGAAGGCAAATGTACGATGGGAATGTGCAGACACATTTAATCCTGCAGCCGTAGTGAAGGACGGCAAGGTCTGCGTGCTCTACCGTGCAGAGGACGACCCGAATGCCGGCATAGGCAAGCGAACCTCACGAATAGGCTTGGTGGAGAGCGAGGATGGAGTCAGTGTCGACTATCGTTCGCCTGTGCCTGTCATGTATCCCGACCAGTCGTCTGTCTCGCAAGAATACGAGTGGCCAGGTGGAACGGAAGACCCACGCGTGGTCGAAGCCGAGGTCGATGGCGAACCTCTCTACGTGATGACCTACACTTCATGGAACCGAAAGACGGCACGACTCAGCGTTGCCACGAGCCGCGACCTCAAGACGTGGACCCATCACGGCCCGTGTTTCCGTACGGCATACAACGGCAAGTTTGCCAACTTGGCCTGCAAGTCTGGCTCTATTGTTACGGAGATAAAGGACGGACGCCTGCAAGCGGCAAAGATAATGGTGAACGGCGAGAGCAAATACTTCATGTATTGGGGCGAGTCATGGGTCTGCGGAGCAACCAGCGACGACCTCGTAACATGGACACCCATCGTGGATAGTAACACGGAGCTCCTCTATTTGGCAAGGACCAGAAAAGGCTTCTTCGACAGTAGCTTTGCAGAATGCGGGCCACCAGCAGTCGTTACGGAGAACGGCATCGTGCTCATCTATAACGGAAAGAACGCGAGTGGTAGCAACGGAGACGCTTGCTATGCTGCTGGCACGTATGCCGCCGGACAGATGCTCTTCAGCAATGACAATCCGCTGCAACTTATTGACCGACTCGACAAGCCTTTCTTCCGACCCCTTGCCGACTTTGAACGGAGCGGACAATATGCTGCCGGAACGGTCTTTACGGAAGGCCTCGTCTGGCACCAAGGCAAGTGGTTCCTCTATTATGGCTGTGCCGACTCGTTCGTCGGAGTTGCCGTCTGCGACCCACAAGCCTCGCCTCATGAGGGCGATCCCATCGTTACGGCAAACGTCCCGGAAGGTGTCATCAATCAACAGACCGCGCTTGGAACAGGCAAAGTGACGTGCTTCGTCAACTCTGCAAGCGGTTATGCTGTCGAAAGCGAAAGACCGTGCTTCATGAACATGAGCTACGTTTATCCCGGACGCAAATGGTGCGATGCGAGCACGGAGCAGCCGTGGATCGTCCTTGAGTTCACAGGCATCTACGAAGTGGAGCGGCTTGTCTTTCGTGATGTCGAGGGACACGAGTCGAACTGCGGCAACGTGCCCGAGTATTGGGTGTATGGTAGGAGAGCAACAGGCGAGGAGTGGACGCTCCTTGCACATGAAGAAGGCGTTGGCAATCAAGCCATAAAGGATGTCTCATTTAGTCCGACCGAAGTCCGCTATTTGAAGCTCGTCTTCTCGAAAGGTACGCGTCCCAGCGGCGAGGCAGACAACGCGATTCGCCTCTATGGCTGCGATGTCTTTGGACGCTTTGTAAGTGAATTGCCAAGAAGCGATGGCAACGTCAGCATCGGCAAGACGGTTCTCGCGGCTTACGATGCGCCTGATGCAACCAAGAGCGCGCTCAATCTGCTCACAGGCCTGCCGTCTGCCGAGCGTCCTTGGTGTCCTACTACACCTCAGCAGAATAGCGACCCTTACCGTTACGTCATCGTTGACCTCGAAGGCACGTACGACATCAAACGTTTGCTGCTATGGGACGCTAAGAGCGTAGATACGGATGCCACAAACATGAACGCCTATCAATTGTTCATAAGCATGGACGAGCCCGACTTGAGCCTCATTACGAAGACAGGCGACACGAACGACTGCTGGACACAAGTGGCAGACCGAAAGAACGCTGGCTCAACGAACAAGAAGACCGTCTCGCTTTCTACGCCGGTTCGCGGTCGCTACGTCAAGCTCGTCTTTCCCCGCAATTCTGCCAGCATGAACAATGCCGAAGCACCAGCTCTTTATGCCTTTCATGTCTATGGCACAAAGGTTGAGGACGATGATGCCATCGTTACACCTTATTTATATGAAGATGACGACGCTGCAGTCTTTACGCTTTCGGGCATCAAGGTTGAAGATGGAAACAAAAAGCCCGGGCTCTATATAAAGTCCGGGCGAAAGGTTTTGGTGCGTTAATTAGAACTTGAAGCCAAGCGTGCAGGTAATCGTCTGACGTGTGAGGTCAACGCCAACAGGGTCAATCGTCACGTCTGCAAGGGCAGGATTGTCGAGCACAAACTGCGGGATAAGCTCTTGGTTCGAGTTGGTAAAGTTCGTGTCGAAGGCATAGAAGTCAGCCTTCTGGTGACGAATCTTGTAGGCAAGGTCAATGTAGAAGTTTCTTGTGTGGTAGCCAGCGCCGAGCGTCAGGATGTTTGTGTGACCGAGACGCATGAAGTTTGTGCCCGTCGCGTAGTCCATCGCGTAACTATTAAGGTTGTACTGGTCGAAGCTGATGTGTTTGTTGTAAGCTGACGTGCTGAGGTTGTAGCCGAGACGGAAGGCAAGGTTCTTCGTTGCATTTGCTTCGAGGCCAATGCGAAGCGTGTGTGTGCCGCGCATGTTGTCGCGTGTCATTTGGTTCATTGCCTTGTCCTTGACGTTGCCTGATGTTGAGCCGTCGGCGTAGATGTTCTCGGGATAGCCCATGCTCGTGTGTCTGAAAGCCGAGTATTCGTAGTCGACGTCCCAAGCGAGGGTTGAGCCGATGGTGCTGCCGATGCTTGTGCGCAGCTTCCAAGGCGAGCGGATGTTGAACTTCAGGTAGCTTTCCCAGGCTTCTGTCCTGCTGCCTAAGTTATTAGGCTGACGGACCATGTCGAACCATGTGCTGTTCTTCAGGCGGTACCAAGTGGGTGTCTCAACAACAAAGCCGAAGCGGAACGGCTTGTCTTCAAAGGGACGAATGATGGTACCGAGTTTCACGTTGACGCCTGTACCGCTGATGTTGATGTCGTAGTTCTCGACGTCATACTTTGCTTTGCCGTCGAAGTCGAAGGGCATGTAGTACTCTCTGTAGTAGTTCCAGCCGCGATAGCGCATGTTATCCACGCCGATGGTAAGGCCGAAGAAGGCGCGGTCGTTGACGTTGGTGCTGACGTTGAAGTCGAACGACTGCAGGGAACCTTCGCTGTGATGTGTGTATTCGTTTCTGTCGGAAGAGTACTGATTGTATCTGTACTTTATCTCTTTGCCTTCCTCGTCAAGGAGAGGGTTGCCGCTTGCGTCCACAAGGGTTTTTTCTCCGAAGAAGCCGTTGTCCCACGCCATTCCTTCCAGGTTCTCTGTGCCGTTGTCCCAGTCCGTCAGCTCAGCCAGTTGGTCCAGCTGACTTAGTTCGTGCAGGTTGGGATTGTCTGCGTAGAAGTTATGGTTGAAGTTGATCTTCTTCTGATAGTTAAAGCTGAAATTGACGTAGGGGCATGTCTCGCCGCCAGTTTTGACATTGAGCACGAAGCCGGCCTGGTCGAAGGTGAACTTGCCGCGATTCTCTTCGCTGATGTGCGACTTACCCCAAAGTCCGCCCATCGTCATGGCGATATCGTTCTTTCGATACAGTCCGATGCCTGCAGGGTTCCAGCTGATGACGCTTATGTCTGCGCCGAGAGCGCCGAGAGCGCCGCCCATACCGACGTAGCGGGAAGTGCCGATGACGTCGCTTGAACTGTTGACGAGACGTTCGTTCATGTAGCTGTCCTGTGCTTGCACTGCGATGGCAGCAGCAAGGAGGGGAAGTAAGATATAACGTTTCATGTGTTTCATTTACTATTTAATCATTTTGCATATACCATTTTTACATTCTCCCTTTTGTTGGAGAGGATGAGAGGAGGGGTGTTATCTGCGGCCACCTCCTCCGCCGCCACCGCGTGAGCCTCCGCCGCCACCGCCGCTGAAGCCTCCGCCACCGCCGCTGAAGCCTCCGCCTCCGCCGCGAGAACCGCCGCCGCCAAAGCTTCCGCTGCTGCTGCCGCCACTGTATCCGCCACCGCCTCCGCGGCTTCCGCCAGAGCTATAGGTAGTTGTGCTTCTGGTTGTGCCACTGTTGTAGGTGCCGCGCGACGAGCTTGTCGTGGTGGTGCTGCGAGTTGTGGTAGTTGTTGTGCCACGTGTTCCTGTGCTGCGCGATGTGCTGGAGCCTGTCGATGGAGCTTGGTAGGTGCCGCGCGAGCCGTTGTTGCTGCGTCTTGTCATAACGCCGGTGTTATTGGTGCCGTTGCCTCTTGAGCCTCCTGTGACTTGACGTGTTCCTTCACCTCTTGTGGCGCCACGTGTGCCATAGCCTGCCGAGCGAGATGGTCCGACACGTCCGTTGCCCAGACGTCCGCCGCCGGAGCGGCCTGCATAGGTGGCTGAGCGTTGTCCCAGATTGCGTGCTGCGTCACTCTTACGACTGCCATAGTAGCCGCCGTAATAGGGTCCGTAGTAGCCTCCATAGTAATAGGGTGAGTACCATCCATAGTTGTGCCAGCCCCAGCCCCAGTCGTACCAGCTGTAGTAGCCATAGCGATAGTAGGGTCCGTACCAGCCGTACCAGGGATCGTACCATGGGTCGTACCATCCGTAGCAGTAGTCCCAGATGTATGGGTCATAGAGGCGGAAGCCACGATAGCGTGCCAGACGGGATGTGTAGTAGTAGTCTCCGTCGTTGAAGCCGTCGCTGTAACCGGCATAATAGCCTTCGTCGTAACCGGACATTTCACTTTGTTCGGGTGCGGTCTTCACTAGGAGTGTGTCGCCTCGGAACTCGTAGGAGGGTGTACCGGCCTGTGAGCCAGGTCCACGACGGTTGTACTCATCGACGTCGCGAAGCTGTCCGGTGTGGTAGTCGGCATTTGCGTCGCTCTCGTCCCATGCGGAAGATGAGGTGGAAGACTGTACGGAAGCAGTCGTGTTGGCCTGTCCCTTCTTCTTGGAAGAGAAGGAGTACATGTCGTCGTCCTGTGCGGATGCGCTAAAGCAGATTGCCAAGAGCATCAAGAGGGTAATAACGTTTGCTTTCATAGTATGTTCCTTGTTTTTAGTTGTCGCTTTTTACCTTTTCAGTTTTACAGTTTTTCAACTTTCTTGATGCAAAGTTACGGTCTTTTGTGCAATATGCCAAAGGGAAACACCTATTTTGTTGGGGAAATTTCCCCAAATGGATAAAAAGCCTTACATTTGCAACAGAAAAAGACGACGGATTACGGCGAAAAGCCTGACTCGAAGCAGCGAGTTGCTCGTCTCGAAACGTCGTGTTGGAAAACTTAGCGTGGTGTGTTCGTTATACATACATGTATCTATAATTATACATACATGTACATTTAATTATACATACATGTATCTATAATGACTTAACGTGTGAAGTTGAGCGAAGGCATGAGTCGAGTCGGCTGACTATACATTATTATATATATATTATGAGATACTTCGAAGTGACTTGCGAGATACGTCCTTTCAGCCAGGAAGCTGCGGATGTCCTGTCTGCGAATCTTGCCGAGATTGGCTTCGAGTCGTTTTCCGAGACCGAAGACGGCTTGACGGCTTACATTCAGCAAAGCGTTTGGGACGAGAACTTGATGCGAGAGGCGATAGAGAACTTCTTCCTGCCCGGGGTCGAAATCCGTTATACGAAGGCTGAGGCGCCTGATGAAGATTGGAATCAGGTCTGGGAAGAAGAGGGCTTTCAGCCCGTTGTCATCCCTTATCCGAACGGTCGCGACGGGGCTCTTGTGGTGGTGCATGATGTGAAGCACACAGACGTGCCACTCGCCCAGTACGATATCCTCATCACTCCTCGCTTGGCTTTCGGTACGGGAAGCCACGAGACAACGCGACTCATCCTGCGTACACTTGCCCAACTCGACCTTGAAGGGAAGCACGTTATCGACGCAGGAACCGGTACGGGCATACTGTCGATTATGGCCGTGAAACGTGGTGCGGCAAGCGTTTTCGCCTACGACATCGACGAATGGAGCGTGGAAAACACGAAGGACAACCTGCTCCTGAACGGCATCGCCTACAGGGACTTTAAGGACCTTAAAGACCTTAAGGACCTTAAGGACATTAGGGTTGCGGTTGTTTGTGGCGATAGTTCTGTGCTCGAGGGACAGACGAAAGCGGACCTTTTGATTGCCAACATCAACCGAAACATCCTGCTTCAGGACCTGCCTCGATTCGCTGCTTCGCTCAAACCGAAAGGTCAAATGATACTGAGCGGCTTTTATCAAGCGGACATTCCTGCCTTGAAAGAAGCTGCCGAGCAACAGGGTTTCTCCCTGCAGAAAGAGGCAAGTGAGGGCGATTGGGCAATGCTTCTATTCGAAGCGAATGCTCTTGGCAGGCGTGATGTTTGATACCACAAAGCTCGGCACAATCATAGCCAAGGCACTTACGACAAGTGTGCCGAGGTCTATGGCAAGCACCCACCACCAATTTACAAGCACGGGAACGGCCTCGACGTAGTAAACTTCGGGGTCCAAGGTGATGAGTCCGAACTGTTTTTGCAAGTAGATAAGGGCGAAAGCCAACAGGTTTCCGAGCACGATGCCACGCAGAATAATCAGCAAAGCATAGTTGAGGAAGAGGTGGCGGACTTGCTTGTTGCGTGCTCCCAAAGCCTTCATGATGCCGATGAAATTGGTGCGTTCGAGGATGATGATAAGCAAACCGCTCACTGCAGTGAAGGTCGAGATGCAAATCATCAGGATGAGAATGACAACGATGTCCATGTCAAGGAGTTGCAACCAACCGAATATCTGCGGATGTTCCTGCCTGATTGTCAAGCTGGAGTAGTAGTTGCCGTATGCATCTTGCTTGTGGTTCACTTTGTTTATCACGTCCATCAGAGTCTCGTCGAGGCGTTCGAAGTCCTTCAACCTGATTTCCGCTCCCGCATATTGCTGGCTGTCCCAACCGAGAAGGCGATGTATGGTGCAGAGATCGGTGTAGGCAAAGTTCTTGTCGAAATCGGTGAGATTGGTCTGATAAATGCCTGCGACGGTGAACTTCCTTGCTCGAACCGTCTTTTCAAAGAAGTAAGCATAGATTTCTTGACCTGTATCGACCTGCATTTCGCGAGCCATTGCCTGCGAAATCACCAGCTTTCCCGAGCTGACGGAATCTGTGAACTCAGGTATCTCGCCCTTTACCAAATGGCTGCTTATAAAGCTTTGGTCGTAATCCTGACCTATGCCTTGAATGGCTATGCCCTTGAAGTTCGCGTCGGTCTTCAGCATACCCGGCTTGATGCAAAAGCGTGCAACGGAAGCCACGTTAGGGATGGCTTGGAGTTTCGATGTGATGGAGTCGTCGATAACTATCGGCGAGAACTCCTGCTGACCGAGACTTTTGTAGTTCATCACCTTGATGTGAGCGCCGAAACCAAGCACCTTGTCCTGCACCTCCTTTTGGAAACCCAGCACAATCGACACGCTAACAAGCATCACAGCCAAGCCGATGGCGACGCCCACGGTAGCAATACCTGTGGCCAAACGCGAGGCTCGTCCGCTGCTTCCACCTTGCGCGAAGAGTCGTTTAGCGACAAACCAAGTGAAATAGTCCATAGTCCATAGTTATGAGTCCATAGTCCATAGTTATGAGTCCATAGTCCCTTTTTGCTCTTTGGAAGTCTTAACGATTGAAGTAAGCATTTTGATAAGCTCTTGACAATCTTTTAGCAAGGACTCTGCGACATTTGTCTGTAGATATTCAGTCTTTTCTAATAACTCTATCCAGTATTCGCATTCACTCGCTTCTTTTAGCGATATATTCATTTTAGCAGCGAAGTCTGGAACGCTTTGACCTCTTAATGCTTCCTTTACATTGGCTCCAATGCTTGTTCCACAGCGAAGTAATTGTTTGGAGAGGATGTATTCGTGTCTTTCTTCGGAAAGGAACTTGAAGCATCGCACAATGCGAATAGCAAAGTTCATGCTCTTTCCTTTAACAAGGCTCTCTTTCATGACTATGGACTATGGACTATGAACTATGGACTAAGAAATTGTTCCAGGATAAGCTTCCAAAGCCTTACGAAGCACGAACAAAGCGCGAACGAGGTCCTCTTTCTTCAGCACGTAAGCCAATCGGACTTCGTTTTTGCCAATGCCTGGCGTGGTGTAGAAGCCAGCTGCAGGTGCCAACATGACCGTTTCGCCCTCATAATTGAACTCACTTAAGCACCAGGCACAGAACTTTTCTGCATCGTCGACGGGTAATTTGGCGACAGTATAGAACGCTCCCATCGGGATAGGACTGTAGACTCCAGGTATTCTGTTGAGTCCGTCGATGAGGCATTTACGCCTTTCAACGTATTCGTCATAAACCTCGCGACCATACTCTTCGGGCTCGTCGAGACTTGCTTCGGCTGCAATCTGCCCGATAAGTGGAGGACTGAGACGTGCCTGACAGAACTTCATGACAGCCTTGCGGACCTCTTTATTCTTGGTAATGAGAGCACCGATACGTATGCCGCACTCGCTGTAACGCTTGCTCACGCTATCAATCAACACGACATTGTTCTCGATTCCTTCAAGGTGACAAGCACTGATGTAAGGGCTGCCGGTATAGATGAACTCGCGATAGACCTCGTCGCTGAACAGGTAAAGGTCGTACTTCTTGACGAGATCGCGTATTTGATTCATCTCGCGACGGGTGTAGAGATAGCCTGTCGGGTTGTTCGGGTTGCAGATAAGGATGGCACGTGTCTTTTCGTTAATGAGTTCTTCGAACTTCTCGACCTTTGGCAAAGAGAAGCCTTCCTCGATGGTTGTCGTGATGGTTCGGATGACGGCACCTGCTGAGATGGCAAACGCCATGTAGTTTGCGTATGCAGGCTCCGGCACAATAATCTCATCGCCAGGATTCAAGCAAGCCAAGAAAGAGAACAGAACCGCCTCACTACCACCGCTGGTAATGATGATATCTTCAGGCGTGAGGTTGATGTTGTACTTTGCATAGTAGCTGACAAGCTTCTTACGATAGCTCAGATAACCTTGCGAAGGACTGTACTCGAGAATCGTTCTGTCTATGTTTCGAATAGCATCAATCGCCGCCTTTGGTGTGGGAAGGTCGGGCTGACCAATGTTCAAGTGATAAACATGTATTCCTCTGTCCTTTGCAGCATAAGCTAAAGGAGCCAACTTACGAATAGGCGACTCCGGCATCTCAACACCTCGTACGGATATTTGCGGCATCTCTCTTTTACGATTTAAACGTTTACGATTTAATCTTTTCGCGTGCAAAGGTACAACTTTTAAGCGAAAAGTCTTTCTCTTTTCACTTTTTTTTGTACTTTTGCAAAGGTAAAAGGATTGATTTCATCATGCAACAACAGATTTTGCACCTTTTGTGTACTGCCGGTTCATGCCGTCTCCATTTCTCCGGACACGAGCATGAACTCACGTCTGGCTGTTGCATGATAGCGATGGCGAGCCACGTCGGGAACATTCTTCCCTCGCAGGATTGTCAGCTTTATCAGCTCCTTTTCCCTGCCGAACAACAGGCCAGTTGCATGCCTCACAGCAGTTATGGCGTCTGCGGATGGCTGCACCTTTTCATGCATCCTATCTTCGAACTCAAGGACGACACGCTTGCCGTCATCGAACACGACTTCAGGGACGTTGCTTTCCGAAGCGAGCATACGCCGGAAGCCTATCGGGAGGAGGCTGTTCTGCAAGGCATGCGAGCACTTTATCTTGATGTCATGAACGCCCACGCCTCGCTGTTCGAGCACGAAGAGGCAACGTTAAGGTCGGCCGACATCATGTCGCGATTCATCAGGATGCTGGAGTCAGGAACCTACAGGCAATATCGAACGGTAGCCTATTACGCGCAAGAACTCTGTGTGACACCCAAGCACTTGCACAAGATATCAACTCAGGTGAGCGGACGTACGCCAAGTTATTGGATACAACAATTCACCATGATGGAGATCAAGCACTTGCTCATGCATGGCAAGTTCACGGCAAAAGAGGTCGCAGCAAAGCTGAACTTCGAAAATATGTCTCATTTCAGCCGCTATATTGGGCAGTTTGGGAAAAATCGGTAACACTCTGCGAAATCTGGGTTTGGACGTTTGCCAGCATTGTTCGTAACTTTGCACTTGGAAACTTTTAATTCTTAATTTTCATTCCAAATGTCAAAAGTCATGCGAATTCGCACATTATTATTGTTAAGTACCTGTGCTGCAAGTCTTTCCTTGCAGGCTGAAACTCAGGATGAAGGCATCAGAGACACCACGGAAATGAGTGAGGTAGTCGTCACAGGAACACGTGATGCGACCGAAGCTCGCCATTTACCTTTCACTGTTACAAGCATTAGCAATGAGAGGTTAAACGATAATTATCGTTCTTCTGTCCTGCCAACTGTCATGGAACAAACGCCCGGGTTGTTCACTACAAGCAGAGGCGTGCTGGGTTATGGCGTGAGCACTGGAGCAGAAGGAAGCATCAAGGTTCGCGGCGTGGGCAGTGGCGCTCAGTTACTTGTCCTGATAGATGGCCAGCCTCAATATGCAGGTCTCATGGGACATCCTATCCCCGACGTCTATCAGACCTTAATGACGGAGAAAGTCGAAGTGCTTCGTGGCCCTGCGAGCCTGCTTTACGGCAGCAACGCGATGGGTGGCGTCGTGAATATTGTCACGCGACAAATGAATCAGGACGGGTGCAAGACGAACATTTCTCTGCAGGGCGGCAGCTACGGAACGTTTCAGGCAGACGGCGTGAACCGTTTCCGTATGGGCAAGTTCTACAGCATCGTTGGAGCTCAATACCAGAGGACAGATGGCCACAGACCTGACAGCAAGTTCGAACAGTTTGGAGGTTATGCGAAAGTTGGTTACGACTTCAACGAGAATTGGAAAGCTTTTGCCGATGCCAACGTGACGCATTTCGACGCAAGTAACCCTGGCCCTGTGTACGCGCCACTTCTCGACAACGACTCCAAGATAACGCGTGGCCTCGCAAGTGTCAGCCTTAGCAATAGTTTCGAACGTACCAGCGGAACACTTCGCGCATTCATCGATTGGGGACATCACAACATCGACGATGGCTATAGCAAAGGTGCTGTTCCAAAGGCTTACCTTTATAAGCACGATGATTACATTGCAGGCATCACTTGGTACCAAAGCGTGCACTTCTTTGAAGGCAATACCATGACCGTTGGTCTCGACTGGCAGCACTTCGGCGGCAGTGCTTGGAATGAGGACAAGACGACCGAAGCCAAGACTTATCTCGTGAAGGATGCCGACGGCAATCTTGTCGAGAACCAACATGCCGATGAAGTCGGGACGTATATTGACTTCCGTCAGGACATCTGCAAGTGGCTGACGGTGGATGCAGGCCTGCGTGTCGATTGGCATTCTGTCATTGGCACAGAACTCGTGCCACAAGGCGGACTGGCTTTCCACCCCACACGTAATGCCGACATTAAGGCGTTGGTGAGCAAAGGCTTCCGTAATCCTATCATCCGAGAGATGTATATGTTCCCGCCTGCCACGACAGACCTCAAGCCAGAACGCATGATGAACTATGAGCTTGCTTACAACCAGCGCATCGGTAAGAAAGCACGCATCGGTGCAAACCTCTTCTACATCAAAGGCAAGAACCTCATCAACACAATCCGTGTCGGCGGTCGTCCGCGCAATGTCAATACGGGTGACTTCGAGAACTGGGGAATGGAGTTGAGTGCCGACTACATTATAAACAAGTATTGGAGCGTGAACGGCAACTACTCCTATCTGCGCATGACGACGCCCATCATCGGTGCTCCCGAAGGCAAGCTCTACTTTGGCGGCAAGTTCCATAAGGACAAATGGACCGCCACAGCTGGTGTGCAGAACATCAGCGGCCTCTATATCGCAGAGGACGCAAAGGAGAACTACACCCTGTTCAATGCAACTGTCAGCTACAAAGTGCTGCCTTGGCTCACGATTTTTGCCAAGGGCGAGAACCTCCTCGCAGAACAATACCAGACCTACGACGGCTACTTCATGCCCAAAGCAACCTTCATGGGCGGCGCGTCGTTTGAGTTCTAAAAGGAACAGGAACAAAGAAAAAAGCCTCGCAAACCGTTTGCGGGGCTTTCTTTGTTAAGTGGCAGGTTAACAGTTGTTTGGTGAATCGGGAAAAATCCACACGAGGATTTTTAAAAGTTCACACGTGAAGTTTGCAAACTTCTCTGCAGAACTTTGTCAACTTCTCTGCAGAACTTTGTCAACTTCTCTGCAGTAGTTAAAAACGGGTCGTGTTTATTCGAACAGCTTGTCGTCGAGAGGCATTACTTTCAGGCTGCGGAGATGGGTGACGTCATTCGACGGAACGCAGTCGTGATGGAAGAGCCACCAACGGTTCTGGTAACGTACGATGCTATGATGCGTAGTCCATCCGACAACGGGTTGCAACAGTTCGCACTTGAAGCGGAAAGGTCCGTAGGGATTGTCGCCTACAGCCAGGCAAAGCAGATGGCTGTCGCCTGTCGAGTAGCTGAAATAGTAGCGGCCGTTCCACTTGTGCATCCATGAGGCCTCAAAGAATCGATGCGGGTCTCCAGCCTTGAGAGGTTCGCCGTTTTCATCTGTGACGACGACCGAACGAGGCGCTTCTGCGAACTGCAAAATGTCGTCGCTCATGCGCACTACAAACGAGGGTAGGGCAGGTGTGTCTGCAGGACAGTAGAGTTGCGTCTTCTTGTCGGCAGCCGGACCTAAGTCAATGCCTTCCTTCGTAAGCATTGAGGGCGACTGATACCATTGCAGCTGTCCGCCCCACAGACCTCCGAAGTAGCAATATATCTCGCCATCGTCGTCCTTGAAGACGCAAGGGTCTATGCTGAATGAACCGCGGATGGGATGCTCTTGCGGAATAAAAGGACCTTCGGGACGCTCGGCAATGGCAACGCCCAAATGGAAGACACCGCCAAAGTCCTTTGCCGAGAAGATGAGGTAATAGCGGCCGTTCTTCTCAACGACATCGTTGTCCCACATCTGCTTCTCAGCCCAAGGCACTTGGTCCACGTCGAGAATCAAGCCGTGGTCTGTGACGTCGGCTTCGAGAGGATTGCCAGAAAGGGACAGCACATGGTAGTCGCGCATCTGGAAATGTCCGCCGTCGTCGTCGAAGGCAGCACCTGTCTCGATGTCATGCGAAGGGTAGATAAAGAGTCGTTCACCAAAGACATGGACCGAAGGGTCGGCCATATAGTCAGAAGGGAAAAGGTAGCGTTGCATTGTTTGAAATTTGAATTTATTTGGGGAGGTTAAAGAAGTCAAACTTCCATTTCTTAACTGTTAAAACTGATTCCTTTCTTCAATTTCTTTGTTGATATCGTCGAGTCTCTCGTCGGTGAGCGGGTACTTGTAAACAAGGCAGCCGACCACGATGAGCAGTATAGCCGGGATGATGCACGTGAACCAAAGGATGGCATTTTGTGCCGTGGGCGAGTATTCGTTCAGTTTCGTGTAATAGGCATTCACGGGAGCACTGATGAACGATGCAAGGAAGACAACAACAAAGATGCTCAACACCAGCTGGAGGCACTTGTTAGCCTTGAACTCGGCAAACATCTCGCCATACGTTACAGGCTTTTCAGGCGTTGTCGCAATCCTTTCCTTGCAGCCAGTAAAACACATCAGCAAGAGCACGAAGCCGATAAGCGCGAAAACACATGTGACGGTGAACCATGCTTTGGGATTCGTGGGCAAAGCAGATGCCTCGCTTGCCAGGTTGAAACCTATCATGCCCATCACTAAAGGTGTTATCCAGCCGGCTATCGAGAAGCCTGCTTTGAAAGCAACACCTGCCAGTGCATTCACCGTGGCGGCTGGTCTGTTGCCTGTTCGGTACTCTGCTTCTGTGATGACTTCAGGCACGAGCGCCCACATCAGTGAACCGACTAGAAGTCCTACGCCCGTCATGACCTTTGCTGCCTGAATAAGTGTGTTGTAACTCTCGACATCAAAGAACTTGCCAACGCAGAACAGTATGACAAACCCGACGAAGCCAATAGAAAGCAGCAGATAATAAAGGCCCTTTTTGCCTGTCAGCCTTTTCAGGAATGGCAGTGACGGCAGGATGATGAAGGCGGGAATCGTACCGATAGCCATGAAGATTGCTTGGTTCCAGTCGATAATCGTGTGTGCAACGATGGCGAGACCAATGGGGAAGCCTGCCTGAACGACAATCTGGCCGATGTTTGCGCAGACCATTCGTGTGGACGTAAGCTTGAGCACCTCATCGTTGTCGCGTGTCATGCTTGCCATGATTGAGCCATAAGGAATGTTCACGACAGAGTAGATCATGCTCAGCACGGTATAGCTGACCGTTGCATAGACAATCTTCATGCTCATAGACCATGTGGCGGCCTGCGGAAGCATCAATAGGCAGGCAGCAACTGTCAGGGGAATGCCGCCGTAGAGAAGATAGGCGCGATACTTGCCAAGCTTAGGATTGCGATTGTCGATGTAGCGTCCGACGATAGGACTCCAGAAGCAGTCGATGAGACGGACTGAAAGAATCAGCCCGCTCACGAAGGCAGGATCGATTTTCAGTACGGTCGTAAGATAGAGCATCAGGTAACATGCCACCGTCTGGAAGATAAGGTTTTGTGCCAAATCTCCCGAGCCGTAACCGATGCGCTGCAACCACGATAGGCGATAGAAGCCAGTCTTTTCATCTTTCATCCTTAAAAATTCATCTTTCATCTTTCCCTGTTCATGTTTTCATAAGGGCAAAGATACGAAAAAGCAAGCACAATACAAAAGGAAAACCAAAGTTTTTCTTTTAATTGTCGAGCGGAAGTGCCTTCGAGACTTGTCAAAGATACATAGAAATATGAATTAAGAATTAAAAAAGAAGAATGAAGTAATGTTCCTTTTAACCTTGATATTAAACTCCTTGTCCGCGACTATAATCGCGCCTGAGTGCTGGAGCATCCATGAATTCCATAAGTGTCAATACGTCAAATAGAATTTTGGTTCAAGTGGTACGGAAGCAGATCCCAGACAAGTATCTGCCACGAAGGTGCATGCTTCCTTTGCCACGAATATATTCTTCAATTTGGCAGAATAATATCGGAGCTCGATAGTTAGGGGAACTCCTTTTGGCGGCTTGCTGATGTAGAGGAAGAATAGACCGTCAACGAACGTTGCCACTCCTAAACATGTTTCGCCAGAAAAGGCTGCAAGCATGTCGTCCGGCCCTGCAATTTGTCCGTTGGTAGCAACATTGCCAAGTGCTTCCATCTGTTTGGGATAGGAAAGGCTCAAGTTGACACGAACTAATGCGGTCATCGAGGCTGTCATGTCTTGTTCAGCAGGATTCTGCCAATCAGGTTTCTCCTTACTGCCAACCAAGGTTTCTTGTTCGGATGGTTGTGGCAGTGTTGTATCGTCCCCGCCTTTGCATGCGGAAAGGATAAGAAGCAATCCGCATGCAGCAAGGTGGAGAGAAGTAGGGATGTGAAGTTTCATAGTCTGTAGTTGATGTTTGACGTGTAATTGGGGCTATTTATGGCTGTTTCTCTTCTTTGGCTCAGCCACGGCTGCTCCCTGAACATTGTATATATGTTCGCCATGGAAGATGTAAATACGACCATCGATGAGACGTTTCTTGACTTTTCCGTCAGCATTTTGTCTGAGGATAAAGACGACGGGATTTGCTATTGTGCCGTGATGACTGTCGGCTTGATAAGTCAGTTCTGTTCCGTCCTCGGTTTCTGTCGGCAGACCTTCGTATTCGAAACGCAGCTTGCCGGGTTTATCGTTTTGGATATTCAGCAGCAGCAAGGTGTCGCCATTCACAACTTGTGGACGTGCGAAACCGACAAGTTCGTCGCCGATGTAAGCAGAAAGTCCTGCTCCATCTTCCATGTCCTCGTTCTGCCAAAGCGATGCAATCTTGGCAATCATGGTCATGTTGGATGCTGCTTCGGGATTGTTGAAGGACGTTTTGTTTGCCGGTTTGTGGTTTGCAGTGTAGAGGGCATCGCCTGGAGAGGGTGTGTACGTCAGTGAAGCGTTTGTATCGGCTCCGCGGTAGAGCATGTATCCGCTGCCAGGTTGCATGAATGTGAGATTGCCTTCCCATTTGCCGGCAGCCGAGAACACGGCAAATTCATCATGGCTCTTGACGATGTCGCCTTCCGTAGCATACGAATAGTATGAGGCAAGTGCATCGCGCAAGTTCTGACTTTCCGTGCGAAGATACGGTAGCACATTCCATCCGTGCTTCAGAGATACGGTACGGTCTTCCTCTGTGGCGAAAGCTTTTCCATAGACATAGAGTGTGTGCTCGTTGGCAGTGTGGAACATGAAAACGTGTTTATTGTTAATCCGTGAGAGCGAACCATTCCATAATGAGGTTGTGCCGTTGTATCGACAGAAACTATTGGTTGCCGGGCTCTTTATCTCGTCATTTCCGGCGAACTGAGTATCGCTGAAGAGGATGTCGTTGATGATACCATTGGATTCTGGTATGAAGGGGAACGATGCCCACGTCCATCCCTTGTCGAGGTGTATTGTCTGCATCATGCCATCCGTGGCAGTAAGGCGGACTGGTTCAGAAGGCGGACACCCGAGCGTCTCTCCATCGGTGAAACGCAGCGGAATGTCTCCGCTGGAAAGCATGAGCGTCCTTCCTGTGTCGTGCTGCCAAAGCCATGCTGTGAGCTTCTTGTCTTCCGAAGAACGATTGCCGAACACTGTGATATAAACATATCCGCGCGTGTATTCGTCATAGTTGATAGAGCCCAGGCCAACAATTTCGCCATCCATAGTGATGCCCACCACATCCTGCTCGTCCGTGTCAATGACCTCGATGCCATCTTTCAGCGTAAACACCTGTGCACGTAGTGCCATACTGCGTTCGAAGCGTCCGGCATCTATCTCATTCCATGGGCATTCGCTCTGCATGTTGACGTCAATGCAGAGCGATTCTGCCAAGCCTTGGTCATCTGTGAGGAATACAACTGCATTGTATTCCTTTGGCGCGAGTCCTTTCTTAATCGTAAAGGTAACAACGGACTCCTCCTCGGCATCCAGCGTACCCTGTGCTGGCGTTACAGTGAGCCACTCCGGTAGGCCGGTGATGGTGTATTGCCGAGTTCTGCCTGTGGAGTTGAAGATTCCCATCTCAAACTTATAGTCTCTGGTATTGTCGCTGATTACTTCGGTATGTCGCCTTTCAAGCCAGCGGATGCTGTTCAAGTCAGCATAGACAGTCCATGTGACGGGCGACGGCAGACGATTTCCGGCCAAATCCTCCACGTCGCGTACTGTCAGATAGAGCGTACGTTTGTTGATTTCGCGGTCTTGCATGTTGAGGTTGATGAGAAGCTCTTCGTCGTGGCTGGTCCACGTGAAGTTCAGGTTAGAGAGATTCCCTCTGTCGCAGACAGGAGCATAGTTTCTCTTGTCGCTCATGTATTCGTCTTGCTTGCCTACAAGCAGCGGCACTTCTTTGTTGACCGTCTTCCCGTTGGCATCTTTGAAGTGACGTTGGTCATTTATAGAGAACACGAGCTCAGGGATGTTGTTTTGGTTGCGACGTGTTTCGGAGAAGGTGAGCAAAGCAATCAGTCCCATCTCATCGCCGGATGGCGTGGCTTTGTCGAACTCCTTCACGAGCGAGAGTGGTAGGGCTTGCTCGAAGAGGCAGAGGTCGTCGATGTAGCCTTTCAGACCTCCGCCAAGAGCGATGCGGGAGCCTGACAGTCCGCTCAGTCTGTCGGAAGCAAACGTCTGGATCAGGTTTCCATCGAGGTATAGGTTAGCTGTGTTGTAGGTCTTGCTGACAGAAAGAGTCAGGTGGTGCCACTCGCCTGCTTGCAATGTGGCTGGACTGCTGACGTGAATGTTATCCTGAGAGAAGAACAGTCGTTCGCTGTCATAACCTATTTGCATCGTAATGGAGTCGCTCATATAGGTGGTGAAGAGTGCGATGGAGTCGTTAGCTGACTCGGCCATCTGGAACCAGAACATCAGCGTGTAGTCTTGGGCCGCAGCGCGAGAGAAGTTTGTCGGCAGGAGTTCTGCTTGCTCTCCACTTAGAGCGAGCGAGATGCCCTGCGGATTCACCCAACTAAGTCCTTTGCCCGTCAGAGTAGCGCCTGATGCTAGGTCAGCCAGTTCAGTGCCGCTGCCCTCGTTCATCGGATAGTAGTCTATCAAACCATACTCGTAACCTGTAAGCCTTCGCATATGCGTTTCCGCAATCTCTTCGGGGCGCAGGGACTTCGTCCAGATGCGCACCTCAGTTATGTTGCCGTGGAAGGGATTAGAGCCGTCCAGACTCTTGCCAACGATGATGGGACAAGCTTCGTTTTGAAGCATCCAAGAGGAAACGCCAGTGTCCTCGGATATGTCGCTCGTGCCAGCATAGAAGCGCAGCGTGTTATTGTCAAAGTCATAGACCATTATCACTCTGGTAAAGTCATCAGTCGCGAGGGCTGGCATCGGCTTTGAAAGCTTGATGATGGGCTGACTCCCTTCCGCCTTCAGTACCGTCTTCAGTCGTTTGTCACCGGTAAGCATGAACTCTACAGAATAGAGGTCGTCGCCATGAGCAAAGAGTGTCATCTCTTTGTCTGTTTCGGCAGGGCGAATCATCATGTCAACTGTCAGGTCGGTGATAGCCAATCCGCGCAGCGCCTCTGAACGGGCAGACTGTTCTTCTGTTCCTGCGAAATAGAGTGAAGAGGATGAAGTGATGCCTGTTTGATTGGTGACACCTTGCAACTGGAAGTTGTTGTCTTCGTCCAGCCAATTGCCTGCAATGGCTTCCGAGAATCGCAGCCTAATGTCGTCCGACAAGGTGAGAATGCCATCGGCAGGCTGTGGCTTGCCAAAGAGTATGGGCGGACGGGTATCCTTCGTGCCGCTGAGAACAGCAGAGGACTTGCTGACGAAGCCTGAACCATGACGGCAGAACGAGACAGCACGCAGGTCGTAGCTTAGTTCCTTTGGATCGGAATGACCATAGAAGCGGAAAGGTGCGATGCGTCCATTTTCTATCATCGCTTTGTTGCCAGTTGCCAAGGCGTAGAGCGAGTCACTGGCAAAAAAGGAGCACTGGTTCACCCACGCATCACTATTCTCTGTGGTAAGCTTATATTGGAATTCTATGTGGTCAAAGTTCTTGTGGTTAATGTCGAACCCGTCGATGCTGATAGGTAGGTAATAACCTATGGAATCTTTGGCCGAAAGTGTGTTCATAATCCATTTGTCGCGAGGCTGAGTGATGGCAACATCGCAACTAACGGGCAGATAATGGACAGAAAGTTTAATGATGCTATATACTTTCGGACAGTCATTAAGGGAGAGCATGAGCTCAAGGTCGTTATAGTCATCAGCCGTGCCACGCACTACCTGAAGCGTCTTTACCATCGGTTCTCCCGTTTTGATATAAACAGGATATCCAGCAGCAAGGTTCTGACCATCAATGGTCACCACAGCGCCATCAGGATTCCCGCCAACGAGCGAAAGCGTCATCATTTCTCCGTCAGCAGCCTTGCCAGACTCTTCCTGCCCGTTGTTCATTAGGGTAAGACGGAAAATGGCGGCTTTGTCAGCAGGCACATTGGTTTGCTCGTATGTGTCAATCGTCATCTCTGGCTTGCTGGCATAACGGGTGTCGTTGTTTAGCAACGTACCCTTGTTATAGAACAGTGTGCGCTCCTCGCCCTCATGGGGACAGTAGGTGGTACCTTCTTCGGTGAAAAAGACGTAGCTGCCGTAGAGATCGTCGTTGGGAGCTTCCACTTCGTCGCGAATAGCCTCGGTGGTATTTTCCCACACGTCATCAAAGCGAGCTCGATAGACACTGATAGTCATGTCGCCATGGGGGTCGGGACTGATGGTGAAGCCCGTCTTACGTGAAACCGCTTTCTCCTTACTCCGGTTGTCATCGGCTTCGAAACTAAAGACAGGCGTGATTTCGATATCCCATTTTGACACGTTGGTGAAAGTGCCTAGTTCCACAGGTGATTTCTGTTCCTGTTCACCGTCTTTGTTATATTGGCTAACTAGCTCGGCAACTGATTTTCCAAGAGTATCTTTCCCGCGTTCTTTCCAAAATTGCAATATGTCTTTCCAGTGCGATAAGAAATTCTGGGCAAAATCCACAGGAGCCGTTTGGCCGAGCTCATACAACCAGAGAGCCCCACCCTGAGGCATTTCATTGTAGCCAGCTGCAGCATTATAGGAGTCGGAATGTGCGATGCTTGTGCCGCCACTAACGGACCATGTTCCAACCTTTTGTCCCGAAATGCGTGCAGCAACTTTCTCCTTCTCGTTATGGTAGAGAATGGTAATCCATTTTAGGATGATGTTATCGAGGGCTGCCACCTCGTTGGTGAATAGCTTGTTTGTTTGCCTCGGCACAATCATTTTATAGCTTCCTGCTTTCAGGGTGTCCCTCAAGTTAGTGGAGGCATCGGTGGCTAAGTCCCAATATACAACTTCATCGCGCGCATCGGCAGCAGCCTGGGCCGCTTCTTCGTTAGCAAATGTCTCCAACTTGTCCTGCCGTTCCTTGGCTAAATTGGGTATGAGCGTGTTCAGAATATATGTTTGGGTATAGACAAAAGTGTTGTTGATGCGTGTGCCCATGGTCACTTTCTGCCCAGTGACCAGATAGTAGGGTTTGCCGTCGGCAGCAAATCCCTTTGCCAGCAGTTTGAGTGTGCCGGCATTGTAGGCGGGTTGGCGTGCTTGCCATAGACTGTCGCTGATGAGGGCGACGGACTTGACCTTGCCACTCAGCATACTGGTGGTAGTTCCGAGGAAGACGTCGGCATTGCGTCCTACATTAGAATAGGATGAAGAAGTACTGATGCGGTCGGTGGTAGTGAATTCGTATGAATAGGTGTATCCCCATTTCCACTCATGCACGGCTGGATATTTAAAGCTGAGTTGCTTGCTTGTGTTATATGTGCTGCCGATATATGTGCCAGGAAGAGTTGTGATACCAATATCCTGCGTCACATTCATTCCATACTGGAGATCAAACTCAGCACCTAACTCCCAGTGGTAGCTTTCCTTATATGCATACTTATATGTGGTGCCTGTTTCCAGCCATGCACTACTGTTCATGCCGCCTGGGTCGCGAACGATGTCGAGCAACACAATATCAGCATCCGTAGCATGAAGGTCTCCCGCCTCTAACTTGTTGCCACTGACGAAAGCACGGAAAGCATCTGTCTCCAGATAGCTTCCATACGCTTCAAGCACAGTGGTGACAGTGCGCAGAGCCTGCGTGCCGCTGTTGGCGTAGTCGAGGTCTTTTATTTCGAGGAAGACGTTTTTGTTCTTTCCCTCATTGTCTAGTGCGTATGTCTGGCTATGTGTGGCACTCTCCATACCGTTGCGCACAGTCACATTCCCGCCGCGTTGTGGCACACGGTCAAGATGGCCTGCGGCAGTATTGTTGTAGCGGTAATCTTCAAAGGCAGAGACCTGGAACTGATATTTCCTGCCCATGATGAATACGGGGTAGCCGAGCAGATAGTCGACGCTGCCATCGGCCTGAACTGTGTAGGCGGGTATGTCCTCGCCCTTTCCTGCCATGGACGACATCTCCAATGTCTTCTCGCCCAGACCGTCACACGCCATGCCATACTGCATCTGAGTCATTGCCACCTGAACGGGTGAGCGATAGATGCGGTCATAAATGGCATTGTAAGAGATGATGTTAGATTCCAGCGTGTCGTGGATGAGGGTCAGCGGGGCATTTGTGAGGTCGAAGGTCTCGCTGCCTGTGTTTGAGGGGAAGAGTGTGGCGTAACCTTTGGCTGTGGCCTGCACGACCTTGTATTTCACAGGGAAGAGGTCTGCTGTGTATTCACCCGTAGCCGGGTCGGGATGGATGATGATGCGCTTTTGTTCGAAAAGCGTGTTGGTTGTGCCGTTCAGGATGATCGTCTGCATCACGGTGTCGCATGTGAGGTCGTCGGGGTCGTGAACGATGTGGGCTGTGTTGTCACCTTCCAGCATCAAAACTAGCTGCAGGTCATCGCCCAGGTTATTGCGCCCGAGGCCAAAGCCGTGTTTGAGTTTTTGTTGTTCTGTTCCGCCTGCCACGCGACCTACAAGACGAACTTTTGTCTGGTCATAGAAGCGTATGCCGTCAATGGGCTTAGTGGGTGTGAAGGTTGTACTGCCGTCAACCTCCAATATGCCGTCGCCCTCGAAAGTGTGATTCTGCTTGGCAATTTGTAGTGTCACAGGCTGACGAGGAACAAGCAGTTCAAAACTACCATCCGTGGCCGTACGGACAGGTTGTCCGCCTCGGCATATGGTGTCGCCATTGAGGACGAACAACGCATCAGCAACAGGAATGGTGGAGTGCTTGTACAGCGCACGTCCTGTCAGGCGATAGGCCAGCGTGTTCACAAAGTCGAGGCTTGTTACGAGTGCATTCTCGGCAGATAGCACGACGGTGGCAGCGCCGGAGCTGCTGTTGTTATAGCTGAACTGTCCGTATTGTGCGGTAGGCGTAATGATGAAGGATGTGCCGTTCTTTAGGTCATACTCTACATTTTCGAACACAAATTCTCCTGAGGTATCGGTAGTTGTTTGGAGGACAGGTGTCCCATCCTTTGTCAGCGTGACGGTGATGCCTTTCTGTCCGCTATTATCGGCAAAGGTCACGTGTCCGGCTATTCTGCCGAATGTGGTTCTCCATCCTTCAGCACTTGCGCTATTGGCGGAAGAGATGCCGTTGCAGGCATATCGGGCTGTGATGGTGTATTCGTAGTGTACACCGGGGAGGGCTGTTTCGTCGGTGAACGTATTGTCAGTCGTTACGGTCAGAGTGTCCGGTACTTGGTCGGACCCCTTCTCCAGGCGGCAAAGCACATAGTTGTCCACCGCAGATGATGTGGACTGCCAGTTTAGGAGCACGCTGTTGATGAGCGTTCCCTCTGTGGCTCCCTGAGTGGCGGTGAACTGCTGGATTCGTGCTGCCTCATTGAAGTATAGCTCGGGACCTTTGATAACGATTGGGGCAAGTTGCGTCGAGTCACTTACACGCAGGTCGGCATCGCTTTGGTCTATGCGCACGTTATATATATAATGTGTACATGGCGAAGCTGCTACATCGGTGATGTGAGCCAACCATGAGCCGTCACTCTGGCGACGGATGCTGTCCTGTGGCACGATGATTTCTATGTCCTCGCCTGTCTCTACATGATGGCGAGTCAGGATAAGCTTTGCTGTGCGATCCCACAGGCACTTGCCTATTGTATGGCTTACTTGGGTGCCGAACAGGCGTTCGTAGAGTTGTTGCTTGACGTCAGCCTGCACTTCTTCCCAGCGGGCTTTTGCCTGATTTATGTTGCTCGCTTCGCCTTTCTCTTTCCAAAACTCCGATCTATAGTCCTTTTCCCCGGAATTATAGACGTCGCAGTAAGAAATGCCTAGATTGATTGTGTATCCGTTCCATTTGTCGAAATTACCACTCGATAGGTTTACAAACTTATACCTATAGGCGTAACTATATCCTTCAAACATAGTGCCTTCACGTGGCACGATATAGAAGCAGAAACTATCACCCTCTTTTACCGTCACTTCGTTATCTCCGGCTTTAAGGCGTTGGCGTTGGTCCTCAATGTATCCGCCCTTGTATGTCTCGAAATAAATCTCTTTTACGGAGTTTATCAGAGTGTCGGCTACATGGATGTTCATCACGGCTGTATCCGAACAAGATTGGGTGAACTCGTACTCCAGCTCACAATCCTCGATGCTGACGGGCTGATAGGGGACGTCGGCATTGTCTATCTTCAGGTTGAAGTGGACTTTGTGATTCTCGTTGAAGTCCTTGTCGCATGTATAGTCTTGTTGCTCTTTGGCCAATGGGGCCAGGTAGTTGTGACGATAGACCTGGGCGGTCTTTGCAAATTCGTGGTCCCATCCCCATGCTGCCGACGAGGCTCGACGAACACGATAATAGACAGGTTGGGCTGGCATGATGACATTCGGAGCTGTCAGCTTCAGCTTCATCCTAAAGATGTTGTTGCCGTCGGCATCGGTCAGGGTGTAGTCCTCGTCTGTAACGTAGTATGTGACGGGCAGCGTGTCGTTCACCACATGTCTGTCCTTCCATTCCGAGCGGCTGTTGTCTCTGTATGAATACTCGTCTGTGCCTCGCCGCATGGCTACGACTTCCAGCGTCTTGGCATCCGAATAGTCGCTCTTGTATGCACGTTGCACCTCGAAATAGTCGCTTTCCATAAGGTCTTGTGCCGATGAGTGGCGCACTGTCCAGCTGATGGTGTTGGCGCCGGTGAGGCTGCCCGATTCGTCCTTTTCCTCTTTGGCTTCCAAGTCGTAGATGCGATGATAGGCGGGGATGTTGGTGGGCGATGATGTTATGCGGGTCTTCGTACCAAGCGATTCATCGCGGAAGACGGTAAATTCTGCCGTGACGTTCGACTGCACGGTGTCTGCTGTGTTGACATAGATGCTGCCCGAGCGCGAAGACGTTTTTATCTCACGCATCGGATCGAGAGAGGTGGTGTAGTTAATGGGGGTCTGGAACGTGACGTATGGCATTGCCGCCAGCCCATAACCCGCGTTGCCGTCTTCGTTGATGACGTAGAGGTAGGGTGAATAGAGCTGTGGGGCTTGCAGATTGTTGCCACCAGTGAATATCGTGGGAAACTCGAAATCCTTCTTGTAAGCGAGACTCCCATTGCTGTACTTGTTGATTTCCAAGTACATGCCTAATATGAAGTCCTTGCCGGTGAGGCTTTCGGGTGGATACCAGTCGAACTCCAAAGTGGTGAGCTGCGAGCAGTCATCTACCGCGCCTTGCTTCACCACGAACTTTTTCCAGCCTTCTGACTCGTTCACTTGCTGGCGGACACCATCGTAGGTATTGGTGATGATGATGTTTCCTCTGCCGGGCGTGATGAACACTTCTCCGCTTCCCTTGCCGTTATTGACATCGTTTTCTCCCTTTTGGTCGGCCTTGAAATAGACGGCAAACCATTTGTCCTGGCTTCCCTTGTACTTGAAATATAGGTAGCTGCCATTGGCAATGTAGTAGTTGTTGACGCGTCCGTATGCCCAGAGAGGCACTTTCACATGTATGGCCTCAGGACCAACTGAATAAACTGAATAGTGGCTTTGAACCTCGAGGTAGTCGTTAGCCAGCATGGTGGCTGTGGCAACATGGGATAATAACAATAGTGAGACGATGCGCCTCCCAAAGGAAGAGAAAATGTTCATTGTGTCGGAATGTTCTGGGTTTCTTTCTGTTGAAAGTCAAAGATGTTGTTGTTGCTTATTCTCTGCAAAGATATAACTTTTGTGCGATATTTATCGTGGAATGCGCGCGAATGCACCAGTGTTGTTGCGCAGAAAACGACTCTATGCGCAGAAAGCGCCGATTACTTCTCAAACATGAGATTAATGGGGTGTCGTTTTTAAGGAAGTTAAAGCTCCGCGAAATTCGCGGAGCTTTAACTTCCTTAACTCCTTAGTTCCTTAGTTCCCCCTAAAGGGGGTGGGAGGTCTTTATTTCATCTTGTTTGTCAGGACTCTCATCCAGTAACCGCCGATGACAGAACGTGCCTTGAAACCTACCATGCTGCCAGTCTTCGTGTCGTGCCAGTCGGAGATGGGTACACGGCTCTTCGTCTCGTTGATGTACTTGTAGAGTGGACCGACGAAGGCTTGGAAGTCCTTGTCTGTATCGGCCATTGCTGCGGACCACATAATCCAGTCGCTCTTGGTGTAATCTTTGCGGACGTCGAGCGGAAGGCCATACTTGTTCTGCTTCTTTAAATAGTATTTTATCTCAGTTTGCATAGCATTGTTTGGGATAATGCTTGTCTTCCAGAGCTTGTCCCAAACCATGTTGTACTTCTGGCTCCACGTGTCGGCACCTGCGCCGTAAGCAAGCTCGTAGTGGTCCTTGACTTTCGTTTCTCTTTCCCAAGCGGCTGCCATTTCTTTTGCCTTTGCATTATACTGGGCATAAACGTCGTCCTTGCCCATCATCTTTGCAATCTCGGCATAGCCAGCAACACCCATGATGGCCTTAATCGCGAGGTTACAGTTGCCTGCCCAGTGGCCTGCGAAGTCGTCGGTACAGAGCTGATTGGCGGGGTGAAGTCCGTTTTCGACAAGGTAATCTGCCCAAGTGGTCATGATGTCGAAGTACTTTTCTACATACGATGTGTTGCCGTCCAGCATGCAAATCGTTGCGGCGAGGGTTATCATGTTGCCTGCTTCCTCGAGTGGCATGTCGCCGCCATAGACCTGACCGTTAGCACGTGGATATGTGCCGAGGTCGTGAGCAGCGAAGGGTTTTGTCCAACGACCAGAGAGGCTGTAGTCGAAGATGGAGGTCATCATGGCTTTTTGCAGTTCTGGGTTGTATACGAGGACGAGCGGTGCTTCGGGGTAGGTGAGGTCGACAGTGTTAACGCAACCGTTGGAGTTGTTTTCCTTCGAGAACCAGAGCAGATTGCCATCCTTGTCCTCAAAGAGCTTGTGGGCAGCCATTACGTGGCGATAAGAGCCGCTGAGTATCTCGGCATACTCCTTGCCACCAGCCTTCATGCCATCGTCGTAGATTGTCTTGTCGAAAGCACGACACCTTTGCATGATGCCTGCATAACGGCTCTGCATGGACTTGAAGGCGTCGAAGATGGTGACGTTGCCGCCGTGAGCCCAATAGCCTTTGTAGCGGTTGTAGAAGTATTCGATATCCTCAATCTCGTCGTAGCCCATCATCATAAAGCTGCTGGCTGTCGAGACGGAGCCGAAGTCGTGGGTGAAGGCGAGAACAGGCATCTCGGCAGCACTGCGGGCAATAATGCCACGGTTCCAGTTGAAACCGCCTTGACCACGACCGCCTTGACCACGACCGCCTTGACCGCGACCGCCTTGCTGTCCGCGCTGTGGCATGATGTTGCCTCTCTCGATGAAACTGTTCTCAATGTCTGTCTGAGTGCCCATCATGACTTGTCCGTTGATGGCGGGAATGTAGAAGTAGCCCCAATCGATGCAGATGCCGTCGCCTGTCTTGGCTAGGATGGGCTGCTCGACGGTGCCGGTACGGACGTAGCGAACGCCTTTCTCGTTGCCCATTGTGGTGATGGTTGGCTGGCTGTCTTTATTGACGGCCTGCAAAGGATTGGCAGCGAAATAAATCTTCACGTCGTGCTTGCGGCTGTCGGTTGCCCTAACCTGATAGGAGATGTAGTTAATCGGCATGGAGATGAGGTCGTAGTCGTCGATTAACATTGGCGCGGTGAAGACGAGGTCGAGCTCAACGGGGCCGCACGAGAAGGTGTAGTAGGTATTTGTGGCAAGCACGTCGATGCTCTTCTGCTCAGCAACTTTGATGTCCTGTCCCTTGGGCTTGATGTTCTTGAAGAGGCCGAAGTCGGCATAAGCGCCGCCTGTTGTGTTGTGGCAGTGAGCTGCGATAGTGTTGCTGCCGCTATGGAGAAGCTTCTTCATGTTGGCATCCATGTGGAGCACTACGCCGTTGACCCATGTCTCGCCAGTATCGGCAACCTTAGTGCCATTGACATAGAGCTCGAACACATCGTCGTGGCTGTACTCGAGGTAGAGGTCTTCGTTAAGGTCGCTCTCGTTGAGATTCACGTTTCGGCGGATGTAGATATCTGTGCCTTGGCGTCCCCAGCGACTGCGGATGTTGTCGCCTTCAGTGCCCCAAGCGGCTTTCTCTGTCCGCCAGGAAGCATCGTCGAAGTTTGGCTTTGTCCAGCCTTCGCCGTTCTGCCTATCGTGAGTGACTTTGCCTTCCCACGCCTCTTCGTTCGACATCGGGGCAATGGCAGCGAGGATGTATTCCTGCTGTGCGCCCATGAAACGATAGGTTGTGCCGTCCACGCGAAGCAGTCCGAGGATGGGCTTCTCGTCGTTCGTCCAGTGGCGAGTCGTGCCGTCGGTGAGCTTGTCGTACGGGCTCCAGATGGAGAAGTAAGGGTCATTGACAATCAACGGTACAGAGGGCAGACGCAGGTCTGTTGCCGTGTAGGGTTTGAAGAAGTCGCTTGTCTGGGCGCAAACAGTGGCAGCTACTGCCACAAGCGCGGAGAGGAATAGTTTTCTCATAAAGTGTTTAATATTGTTTAGGGTGATACATTTATCTCAAAGGTGGGAAAGCTGATATTCTGAGGCGTGCTGCACCCATGGGGATGAGCGTGATGTCCTCAACCTTACCGCGAGGTGCGTCGGCGTCGGGCAGTATCTGGCAAAGCCCTGTCTCATCTTGTCCCCAGCCCTCGACACGTGCTCCTCTTGCCTTGACGCTGATGGGCGTGCCTTCGTGACTCCAGGGATAGTTGCTCTCGGGCCATGCTTTGAACTCGACTTTCATGTTTTCGAGGTCGCCGCTTAAAGCGTAGTTCCAGGGAGAGTCGGCATAGATCTCGTAGGTCGGCCACTTGCTTGCGTCGGCGCCTTCCTGCCAATGACTGTCGCCGATGGCGGTCTTGCGGCTGTCTTTCTCTTCATAGCGTTCCGATATCTTCAGGCTCAATGTGAGCGGACCGTAGTTCACGGAGATGCTGTTCTTGTTGAGCGCCCAGACGCGCTTAGTGAGGCGCATGGGGAAGAAGAGTTTCACTTCGTCGCCGTTCGCCCATTCCCGGTTGATGCAGAGCAGGCCGCTGCTGACTTTGCAGTCAACCGTCTTGCCGTTCACGGTGATGTGTGCGCCTTCGGTCCACGTGGGAATGCGAAGGTAGAGGGGGAATGTGGCGGTGGTCTTCTTCTTGAGGCCGGAGATTGTCAGCTTGATGTCTTCGCTGAAAGGATATTGCGTTTGTTCGTCGATAACGACTTCTTGTCCGTCGGCAACCTTGACCTTTGCCGTGCAATCGCCGTAGATGAGCAACGCCGCACCACCGTCGGCACTGGCGAGCACCATGTTCTCGGCATAATAGGGCCAGCCCATCGAGTGGTTATGCTGGCAGCAGCGTGAGCTGAAGGGGTTCATGCAGAAGAACGGACCGCCGTTGTCCACGCCCGGACTATGGTTGTTGGAGTCGGCCTGCACCTGATTCGGACAGGTCAGATAGCGCAGAGCCCGCAGGTCTTCTGTCATGGAAGCAGGGTAGTCATTAAAGGCAACATCTTCGAGGTTCTCCATCCAAAGCAGGTCGCCTGTCTGCCTCATAAGTATCTCGTCGCTAAGCATTTGCTCCACGAAGCCACAGGTCTCGGTGCCTTGTCGCGGGTCGATGTAGCCGTGACGGCAGTTCTCGTCCGAGCCGAACATGCCTCCAGGCACTTGTCCATAGATGCGACGAATGAGCCAGAAATCGTTGTATGTGGCTTTCAAAGCCTTCGGGTCTCCACTCACGAGGTACCATTCGGCAGGTTCACGGAAGCATTCTGCCACGTTGACGTTGTGCCAGTTGGGCAAGCCGCTTTCCTGCATCCAGTTGGCCGTGCAGCGGTGAATTTTCCCAGCAAGTTCGAGCAGGAACGGCTCGCCAGTCCTGTTGTAGAGCCAAATTACGCTGAGCAGGTTGTCGCCGCCGCGGCTGTTTTCCCAGTAGTCGCGCAGGAACTTCTCGTCGGGGTAGGCGAGTTGCCACTTGTAGTAGGCCGTGAGGACGGGCAGGACACGCTCGTCGCCACACCATTCATAGTAATCTTGCAGGATTTGGAGTGCCAGCATGTTTGCCCAAAGCTCCCTTCTGCCCTTGTTCTCATTGACGGGACCGAGGAAACCGTCTGGCTGGCTGCTCCTCAAAATGCCCTCAATCCAGAACTTCGTCTCTTCGAGCAACGCCTTATCATTTAATATGTACGCGAGGTTGGCATAGCCTCGGAGCCAGTACGGCACTTCTTCCCAGCCGTGACTGCCGCCAGGCTCGAGCCACGCGTTGCCCTTCTTGTCGAGCCAATCGCTGATTTCTCCGAGCTGTCCGCTCAGGCCGTTCTTCTGCCTCGTGAGCATCTCGCCCACCCATCCGCGGGGAGTAACGGCTGCAGGAGCCAGTTTAAGGAAAGGTTGGGCAGGCAGCGGAGCGCGGTTGTTAACGTAGAGCGAGCTGGTCGGCTTGATATCGTCGGGCTTCACCATGCGCGATTCCTGTGCCTGAAGCGGCAAAAACGGCAGCAAAAGGGTTGCAAAGAATATGTTTTTAGCTTTCATAATGTTTTGAGAGTATATTTCGCGTGTAAAGGTACGACTTTTTTTGCCGATATGCAAATGCAGCGGGCATTTTCTTTGCGAAACATTATATTAATCGTCGTCCTGCACCGAAATGCCAGTTCCGACACGTTGCATTTCCCACCTCGACACGTTGGGATTTCAAACACAGCACGTGGCGTTCGTTATAGATACATGTATGTATAATTATAGATACATGTACATTTAATTATACATACATGTATCTATAATCAACCCCGCCTGCGGAGTTGGGGAAGATGCCATGAAGGATGTGGCAGCGCGGTACAAAAAACGGGCCCGGCGATGTGCCGAGCCCGCTTGAATATTGAAGTGAGTTGATTCTTACTTCTTGATGACCTTGCGTCCGTCGATGATGTTGACGCCCTTCTGTGCCTTGTCCAGGCGCTGGCCGAGCATGTTGTAGATGCCCTTCTTGACAGCAGGAACGTTCTTGATTTCGTCGGATTCGACTGCTCCGATGCCGTCGGGATCGAGGAATGCGCCGCCGTAGTACTTCAGGCGCCAGTTGTCCATTACGATCCAGTCGCCGCCGGAAGTGTTCTCGTCGTAGTCCTTCCAAACGCCGATGTTGAGGTGGCGAGCGTCTGATGCGTTGTTCTCATCGTCATCAGAGATGTGGAAGGCGAGCTTGTTGAGGTAGAGACCTACAGGGAAGTAGTCGTCTGCAGCCTGGCTACAAGCAGAGTAGGGCTGTACGCCGAATCCCTGGTCGTTGAGATATGTGCCGGGCATTTGCATGCCGCCCATGTAGTAACCGATGCCAGGATACTTGCCGGACTCGATGTGGATGGGCATGAGGGGTATCATAGAGCAGTTAGCTTGGATATCCGAGAAGTCTTCTGACGAAGAACCGGCGAAGATGTATGCACGCTCCTTGATGTTCTGGTGGGCAAGCACCTTCCTGATGTGTGCGTCCTCAATGCCATCGCGATAATAGCCCTGAACGGTCAGCATGTATGTGCCCTGAGGCAGAGCTTCTGCGCCTTCGTTGGGCCATATCTCCTGCCTGTTGCTGAACTCTTGTGTGTTATAAGACTCAAGCACGAAGTTGGGGTGATCGCCGCCACGACCCCATACGGAGCCGTTGGAGAACATCCAGCCGTCGATTGTCCAGCGCTGGTCGTAACCGGGGTTGTTGATGAGGAAGGAGAGGTCAGCGGGATTGTCCTCGCTGGCATTCTTGATGAAGCCGAGCATCTCTTCGCGTGTGATGAACATCCATTGGTTGGTCTCCTCTGCCGGGTCGTGCAAGTCGGTGTCTACTATGTAGTAAGAGGGTGCGAATCGGTTGCCGCCGTTGCGAAGGCCGAGAAGGTTTCTGCTTTCGGCTGCGTACTCTGTTCCGTTGTAGCTCTTGAAGGAGAATGTTGTGTCAGCCGGGTCACCGAGCGTGGTACCGAACTGTGCGATATTGAAAACGTTGGGCTTGCCCTCTACAGGGATGAGCTCCCAGCGGTTGTCGGTGCCGTTGCCGATGCCGACGTCAACGAAGCCGTTCCAGCCCAGGAAGTCCATCGCGCCATATTCGCCGTTAGGACGATAAGTCTCGATGTAGTAAGCATCTCTGACGGGGCTATCTGTATCGAATACGATGCCGCCCTCGTCGTCTGTGATAAATTCTGCAGCCTGAATGACCATCATCGGAGTTGAAACATACTCGAGAGCCTGATGCGCGCCCCAAGCTTCGCCGCCACCGAGGAAGTTCTTCGCGCCTACATTATATATATAGTACTTGGGAGCATCGCCATAGAGCATGTCGTCGCCAAGCATGTCCATCGAAACAGCTTCGGGAATGCAACCAACGTAGTTCTCGGTGTGGCGCTCCATAGCTGTAGCCTTGCGTGCATAGCGCAGATTGTTGAGGACGTCGGTCCACTGGCTGGGAACGGCACAAGTGTCGAGGGCTGCAGCGGCATCTGTAAGAGTGGTGCCCCAATAGCCCTTGTCCTCCATCTTGCGGCAGATGTCGTAGGTGTCCTTGAGAGCCTTTACTTGAATACTGTAAAAGAAGACAGCGTTGATCTTATCCTTGAGTTCCTTTGCGTAGTTCCTGAGCTCGGCGGCGTCGTTCTTGTTTTCGTTGTAGAACTGTTTTGCTTCGGCAACGATGTCATCCACTGCTTCCCACATCTTGTTGGTCAGCAGAGTGTCGGTCTTGGCGTATGCAAGTGCGTCGTTGAACTGCTTGAGGCAATCGTCATAGTTCACCTCGGTAACGTTGATGCCGCAGTCATAGAACTTGCCGCCCCAGTTCTGCTGGATGTATGTGGCGATGACGTTCTTGCCGATGTTGAGGTACTTGGCGGGGATGTGAACCTGCACGGGGTTCTTGCCCACGGTCCAGTGGGTGTTCTTCTGCAGCAGGTGGCCGTTCACGTATGTTTCGTAAACGTCATCATGGCAAACGTTCAGCTCGTAGGAGACACTCGGATTGATGCTCTCGAGCTCGAAGTTACGGCGAATCCAGTAGTTGGTGTTGTCGCCGCCGGGCCAGATGCTTTGCACTTCTGGCATGAAGCCATCGTTGCCGACAGGCATCGTCTGGTCATCCCACATCGAGTCGTCGAAGTCGGCCTGAGTCCAGCTCAGTGTCTCGGTGCGGCCTTCAATCTCGGGAGCGTAAACCTCTGCGATGTCCTCTATCTCGTCAGCTTCGCCGTTCGCTATCTCCTCTGCGGTTGCTTCTCTTTCGACTAATTCGCCGTTCTCGTCTTCTTCATACATAACGTACCTGACGATAGACTTATGGAAGTCGAAGATGTTGAAGTAAGATGTGCCGACCCAAAGTTCAACTTCTTCGTCAAGTTCGGGAGAAACGTCCATCAGCGAGAAGTCGGAAAGGGAAACGGTTGTTGTGTCCTGACCGCCGCCGAAGTCAAAGGCTACCATGAAGTTGTTCACGTCAGCCAAACCTTCGAAGTCGAACTCGATGAGTGTGCCTTCGTAGTCTTCCTCGCCTTCTAACGGAGCTTCGATTCTGATGCTTTCACTGGATTCAAGCCAGTTGTCGGTGTTGTCATTGTCGGTAAGAACGATAGAGAAGTTCTCAAACGTCTTGTCCGTCTTTACCCTTACCTTGAAGTTGTACCAGTGTCCTTCTTCTATGCGGATGGGAGTCTTGAACTGGAGCTGTTGTTGCCAAGGCTCTTCCTCGAACGAGCCGGTAAGGGCATCGTTGATTGTAAAGGTGTAAACGTCGCCTTCCTGTGCCTCGAAAAGAGGAGACCAGGGATGGTGGGGATTGTTGCTGGGCTCTTTGCCGTCCCAGTTGTAACCGCCGAAGCTGTTGAACAGCACCTTGCCTTCCCAAGGAGTGGTGTAGCCCATGTCAAGACCGCCCTCGATCTTCGTGTAAAGACCGCAGTCGGCAAGTGCGCCGCCCCAGTTCTGGTGAACGTGGACAGCAAGCAGGTTCTCCTCACCATCAAGCTTGATAAGAGCCTTCTGATCTTCGTCCAGGAGGATGAAACGACCCTGGTCTTCCCAGCCGTCCTCGGTAGAATAGATAAGTTCTCCGTTGAGGTAGAACTCGCAGGGAGAGTCGTCGTGCGTACAAGCAAGAAAGACAGGACCTGTCAGACGCTGTGACGGGTCGACGGTAAAGGTGCGACGGAGGTAGATGTCGGCCATGACATCGCTGGTCGTCCATTGGTAAGAGGGACGCCCTTTGAACTCAGCGCTTGTGCTGAAAGGAGCGGTGTGCTCTTCCCAGAAGATGGGCTCGCTCGTGTCAGGGTTGAAGTCGAGATACTCCTCGCCATACATCTTCGGACTCATGTCGAAGCCGGGCTCGAACCATTCGCGGCCCTCGTCGTCAGCAGTTGGTGGGCCATAGACATTGTTGTAGTTAATGTTTTCGGTGTTGTTACCTTGACCGTTGTCATTGTAGGGCACACCAGAGTTATAAACCCATGTCCATGCCTTCCACTCCATGTCGCCATCATAGAACGACGAAGGAGCAATGATAATATTTGCACCGACGGGGGTCAAGCCGTCGCCAGCGCTGGCCATTAACGAGAATAGCGCAGCTGCACAAAGTAGTAATGCTTTTTTCATGTTGTTTATTGTTAAAGTTAATACTAAATTGATTGTTCTGCGTACAAAGTTAATGAATTTATGTGTATGTGCCAAACAAAATCGTATAAAAGTTTGCGTTATGTGACATTATTTTATATCTTTGCAGGTAAAATATAACACCAAAGGATGAAATTCGTATCACTTGGCTCCGGAAGTAGTGGCAACTGCTACCTTTTGCAGTCTGGCGAAACGTCCATATTGCTTGATGCAGGCATCAGCATGCGAACCTTGAAGAAGCATCTCAAGGATTTCGACCTGAGCTTGGAGGATGATGTTGCTGCGGTGTTTGTCACGCACGACCACGCAGACCACATCAAGGCAGTTGGGAATATCGCCTGTGATTGCGGCAAGACCATCTATGCCACTCAGCTCGTGCATGAGGGCATTGCCAACAACCGTTGCCTGAAAATCAGCATTCCTTCCGACCGCAAGGCGTTTGTAGAGAAGGGCAAGGCGGTTGAGATAGGGAACTTCCGCATCACGCCGTTCGATGTTCCTCACGACAGTCGCGACTGTGTGGGCTATGTCGTCGAGGCAGACGGTGTCCGTTTCTGCCTTATCACGGACATCGGACACGTTACAGAGACTATTCAAGAGCAGGTTGGTCTGGCCAATTACTTAGTGCTCGAGTCGAATCACGACGTCAACATGCTCATGATGGGCAAGTACTCGCAATACTTGAAGGAGCGCATCAGCAGCGACAAGGGACATTTGAACAACGAGCAGGCCGCCAGGCTGCTTGCTGAGTATGCCACACCGCAGTTGCGTCACGTTTGGCTTTGTCACTTGAGCGAGGAGAACAACCATCCGGTCCTTGCGCGCAAGACGGCAGAGGCGGTACTTCGTCAGCATGGCATCATCCCTGGAGTGGATTTTAATCTCGATGTTTTGAAGAGAAAATCCCCATCGGAGTTCTATTCTCTCACATAAATCAAAAAAAGTTTGCAAAACATTTGGTAGATTAAAGAAAAGTTCATACCTTTGCACCCGCAAACAACAAAAGCGATGCGTCCTTAGCTCAGTTGGTAGAGCAATTGACTCTTAATCAATGGGTCCAGGGTTCGAGCCCCTGAGGGCGTACAAGGTAGGAAGGATGAACTGGATGACAGTTCATCCTTCTTCGTTTGAATGAAGTTAACAATATATTATAATATGTATAGGACAAAGACATGCGGCGAGCTTCGTCTCGCCAACGTAGGAGAGAAAGTCACTCTGGCAGGTTGGGTGCAGAGCGTGCACAATCTTGGTGCGCTCACTTTTGTTGACCTGCGCGATCGCTACGGCATCACACAGCTTGCTTTCAACGAAGATGCTTCGGAAGAACTTCGTCAGCAGGCAGGACGTCTGGGACGCGAGTACGTCGTTCAGGCGAAGGGTGAGGTTGCCGAGCGTTATTCTAAGAACAAGAACATCCCGACTGGCGACATCGAGATTCTAGTCAGCGAGGTGAACATACTGAATGAAAGCCTGACGCCTCCCTTTACAATTGAGGAGGAGAGCGACGGCGGCGACGACCTCAGGATGAAGTACCGTTACCTCGATCTGCGTCGTCCATGCGTCCGCAAAAACCTTGAGTTGCGCCACAAGTTTGCCTTCGAGGTGCGACGCTATCTTGACCAGCACGGCTTCCTCGAGATTGAGACGCCTGTCTTGGTGAACAGTACGCCGGAAGGTGCACGCGATTTCGTGGTGCCCAGCCGCATGAATCCTGGCCAGTTCTACGCCCTTCCCCAAAGCCCGCAGACGCTGAAGCAGCTGTTGATGGTCTCCGGCATGGACCGTTACTTCCAGATTGTGAAGTGCTTCCGCGACGAGGACTTGCGCGCTGACCGCCAGCCGGAGTTCACACAGATTGACTGCGAGATGTCGTTCGTCGAGCAGGAAGACATTCTGCAGATGTTCGAGGGCATGAGCCGTCACCTCTTCAAGACGCTGAAAGGTATCGATATCCCCGAGCTGCCCCGCATGACTTGGGCAGACGCCATGAAGTACTACGGCAGCGACAAGCCTGATACGCGCTTCGGCATGAAGTTCGTCGAACTGAAGAACAACCAGCCTGACAATGCTTCTCGCGAAATCGTCGAGAGCATCTTCCCCACAGGTTTCGCTGTGTTCGACGAGGCAGCCTACATTGGAGCCATTTGCTGTGAAGGCCAGGCCGTTTATACAAGAAAGCAGCTCGACCAGCTGACCGACTTCGTGAAGCGTCCGCAGATTGGCGCCAAGGGACTCGTCTATGCCCGCGTCGGCGAGGACGGCAGCGTGAAGAGTTCCGTCGATAAGTTCTATACGCCCGAGACGCTCGAGCTTCTCCGCGAGAAAATGAACGCCAAGGCAGGCGACCTCATTCTGATACTCTGCGGCCCCGACGCCATGAAGGTGCGCAAGCAACTCAATGAGCTTCGCCTCGAGATGGGCAGCCGCATGGGTCTCCGCCCGAAGAACAAGTACTCGTGCCTCTGGGTTATTGATTTCCCGATGTACGAGTGGAGCGACGAGGAGCAGCGCCTTATGGCCATGCATCACCCGTTCACGTCGCCCAAGCCCGAGGACATTCCTCTGCTCGATACAGATCCCGCCAGCGTGCGTGCCAATGCCTACGACATGGTAGTTAACGGTGTGGAGGTCGGCGGCGGCAGCATTCGTATCCACGATGCTAAACTGCAACAGAAGATATTCGAAATCCTCGGCTTCACGCCGGAACAGGCTCAGCAGAAGTTCGGCTTCCTGATGAATGCCTTCAAGTACGGCGCGCCGCCTCACGGAGGATTGGCATACGGCCTCGACCGCTTTGTGAGCCTCTTTGCAGAGCTCGACAGCATCCGCGACTGTATCGCCTTCCCGAAGAACAACAGCGGGCGCGACGTCATGCTCGACGCTCCAGGTCCCATCGACCAGAGCCAGCTCGACGAGCTTTGCATCAAGCTGAAAGATTAAGGGTAAAAAAAACGCCGCGTGCGGGGATTGCAAACGCCGCACGCGGAAATGGCCAACGCCGCACGCGGGGATTGCAATCCCCGCACGCGGCGTTTTTTTTGTCGTTTGCGGGGGTGGTTTAGCTAACAGGTCTGATGAGGCTTATCTGGCTACCTGCGGAGAGAACTTCTTCAGCCAGCCGTCGCCTCGGAATCTGATGAGGAAGATGATGCCGCGGAAGCAGAGCTCCGTCGCCATAGCAATCCAGACGCCGCGCAGCCCCATCGTGCCAACAAGTATCGAGGCCAGGACAATGCGCACCATCCACATGCTTCCCAGATTCATCGCGCAGGGAATCAGCGTGTCGCGAGCGCCGACGAAGATGCCGTAGCAGACAATGCTGGCGGCGAACATGGGCTCGGCAAACGCCTCGATGCGAAGAATCTGTACCGTCAGCCTTTCCACCTCGACGTCGGGCGTCATGATGCTCATAAGGGCTGGCGAGCAGCAGTACATCACCACAGCCATCAGGGTCATGAAGGTCATGCCCATGCCAAGCGTGATACGTCCGAAGCTGCGCGCCAGGAAGCGACGGCCGGCTCCAAGGCTTTGCCCGACAAGCGTCGTGGCTGCGTCCGAGATGCCATAGCCAGGCATATAGCAGAGCGCTTCGATTGTGATGCCGAAGCTGTTGGCAGCAATCGCGACCGTACCGAGCGGTGCAACAATGATGGTGCTTACTATCTGGGCACCGCACAAGATGACGTGCTCCACGGCTATCGGCGCAGCGATGTGGAAGCTTTCGCGCAAGGTGCTCCGTTGGGGAATGAACGTGCCGCTGTCCTGTCTCAATGAGAGTTCTTTGCTCCGAACTACGGTGAAGTAGCACATCAGCGACGAGCAGATGATGAAAGCAATGGCAGTGCCCAAGACGGCTCCCACAACGCCAAGTCCTGCGCCGGGTATCGTGATGCCGAAATAGGTGCGGGAAGGGAAAATGAGCAACCAGTTGAAGACGACATCGAGCAGACAAAGTCCGATGTTCAGGATGCTTGGAACGTGCATGTTGCCGCTGCAGCGAAGCATGCCGGCACAGAGCGAGTTCAGCATCGAAAAAGGCAGGCACATGGAGAAGAACATGAAGTAGAGGCTTGCGTCGTGGCAGATGTCTTCGCCTCCGCCGAGCCAATGCGGCAGGTAGCTACTGATGCCGACGCCGATGCATCCCAGCACGATGGCAAACAGAATGCAAGCCATGAAACTCTGCCTCAGCACTTCTCGCGCCCCCTTAAAGTCGTTGGCACCTATCTTGTGCGCCACCTGCACATAGAAGCCGACGCTGACCGCTGCACACAAGCTGCCGAAGAGCCATATCGAGGTGCTGACAAGTCCGATGCTCGCGCTGGCTTCGGCTCCGAGGCTGCCAACCATGCTGGCATCGATGTACTGCATCATGATGTGCACCAGCTGCGCCAACATGCTTGGGAAACTGAGCAAGGCGGTAAGCTTGACCTGTGACATCGCGTCGAGCTTGCCGCCTTCTCGGATGAGCGAGAGCAACTTGTCTTTACTCTGCGTGTATTTCATTGATTGTGCAGTCGGCCGGTGCCTTCTGGTTCTCGTCGATGATGAGTTCCCCGATATGGCCTGCCACACCGATGCGGCCGCTTGTCGGGTTCTTGATACTGTGGACGTCGCCCTTGATGCTTGCACGGACGGTGCTGTACTCGAGCATGAGATTAGCGTCGGCCCCGAAGGTGCAGTCCTCGAGGACTAAGTTCTCGCAGTAGCACAAGGGCTGCTCGCCCGTGATGTGGCAGCGAATGAGCGTCAGGCCGCGGCTGTACCAGCCTAAGTATTCGCCATTTATTTCGCAGTCGGTGATTGTGACGTTTTCGCAGTCCCAAAGCGCATCCTTGCTGTTCAGCAACGAATTCGTTATCTCCACATTCTTGCTGTACTGGAAGGCATAATTGCCCTCAAGGTGCAGGCGGTCGATACGGATGTTGTCGGTGTGCATGCCGAGGTAGTCGGCGTTCAGTATCTCACAGTTACGAATCCTGACTTGGTTGCAGTCCCACAGCGTTTCCTGTGCATCGGTGAAGCGGCAATCGCGCAGGTCGATGCCCTGCATCCTGCGGAACATCTTCGGGGCATCCACGAGGCAGTGGACGAGCTTGCCGTTTCTGCTGTACCAGAGGGACGAGCGCGCCGACGTTTCGAAGTGGCAATTGTGGACAAGGAAATTGCGGCACTCCCAGAAGACGTACTTGCCCTGGAATGTGCAGTCGTAGGCCTCGATGTTGCCACTCTCCTTGATGCTGGACTCGCCGAGATGTATCGTTACACGCTCAAGCCGTGCATCGTGAAGCTTGTAGAGTGGCCGTTCGCCGCCGTACTCTTTATCCTTTATTACAATCATGTTTACCTTTTCTTCTCATCGTTGCGATTAGTCTTCCATTAGCTTCCTATATCGTATGCGCTTCGGCTCTTCCAGTCCGAGACGCTTGAGCTTGTTCGCCTCGTAGTCGGTGTAGCTGCCTTCGAAGTAGAAGACGTTGCCGTCGCCCTCGTAGGCAAGGATGTGCGTGCAGATGCGGTCGAGGAACCAGCGGTCGTGGCTGATGACGACAGCACAGCCGGCGAAGTTCTCGAGGCCTTCCTCGAGGGCACGCAGGGTATTGACGTCGATGTCGTTGGTCGGCTCGTCGAGCAACAGCACGTTGCCCTCTTGCTTGAGCGCCATGGCGAGGTGCAGGCGATTGCGTTCGCCGCCCGAAAGCACGCCGCATTTCTTTTCCTGGTCCGCTCCGCTGAAGTTGAAGCGGCTCAGGTAGGCGCGGCAGTTGACGTCGCGTCCGCCCAGTCGCATCAGCTCGTTGCCCTGGCTGATGACTTGATAGACGGAGAGCTCCGGCTTGATGTCCGCGTGGCTCTGATCCACGTAGGATATCTTGACCGTCTCGCCCACTTCGAACGTGCCGGCATCGGGCTTCTCCAGTCCCATTATCATACGGAAGAGGGTCGTCTTGCCAGCGCCGTTCGGTCCGATGACGCCCACGATGCCACCCGGCGGCAGCATGAAGTCGAGGTCCTTGATGAGCTGCTTTTCGCCGAAAGACTTGCAGACGCCGTGTGCCTCGATGACCTTGTTGCCGAGGCGTGGGCCATTGGGGATGAAGATCTCAAGCTTCTCCTCGCGTTCCTTCTGCTCTTCGTTGAGGAGTTTGTCGTAGCTGTTGAGGCGCGCCTTGCCCTTTGCCTGGCGTGCCTTTGGCGACATGCGCACCCATTCCAGCTCGCGCTCCAACGTTTTGCGGCGTTTGCTGGCCACCTTCTCCTCCTGCTCCATGCGCTTGGTCTTCTGCTCGAGCCACGAGGAGTAGTTGCCTTGCCAGGGAATGCCTTCGCCCCGGTCGAGTTCAAGAATCCAGCCTGCCACGTCGTCGAGGAAGTAACGGTCGTGCGTCACGGCAATCACCGTGCCCTCGTATTGCGTCAGGTGTTGTTCGAGCCAGTCGATGCTCTCGGCATCCAAGTGGTTCGTCGGTTCGTCGAGCAACAGCACGTCGGGCTTCTGCAGGAGCAGGCGGCAGAGTGCCACGCGGCGACGTTCGCCACCGCTCAGCGTATTGATTGGTTGGTCTGCTGGCGGACAACGAAGCGCGTCCATTGCTCGCTCCAGCTTGCTGTCCAGGTTCCAGGCGTCTGTGCTGTCGATGATGTCCTGCAACTCGCCTTGACGAGCAAAGAGTTGGTTCATCTTGTCCTCGTCCTCATAGTACTCGGGCAAGCCAAACTTTTGGTTTATTTCCTCGTACTCCTGCAAGGCATCCACGATGTGTTGCACGCCTTCCTTCACCACCTCGATGACCGTCTTGTCGTCATCAAGCTTGGGCTCCTGCTCGAGATAGCCGACGCTGTAGCCCGGGCTCCACACGACGTTGCCCTGATACTGTTGCTCTATGCCGGCAATAATCTTGAGGAGTGTGGACTTACCTGCACCGTTCATGCCCACGATGCCAATCTTGGCGCCGTAGAAGAAGGAAAGGTATATGTTCTTGAGGACTTGCTTTTGGTTCTGCTGGATGACCTTGCTTACGCCGACCATCGAGAAGATGACCTTCTTGTCGTCTGTCGTAGCCATTGGTTACTTTATTTTGTCGTCGCTGAGCTTCATTGCTTTGTAAGCTTGCTGCGTAGTGAGAACTGTTTTGAACTTAGCGTACCATTTGCGCAGAACTAGCGGTTCTTGTTCCTCTTGCTTCTGCTTCAGCTCGAAAAGTTTGTCGCATTGTGCGGCGGTAAGCTTGTTGGCGTCGATGGCATCCTGCAGCTCGTCCTTGAGGTCCTCATAGGGGTCTTTCACGTCAGAGAGCTCTTTAAGGAAAGCCTCAAGCAGGGGCTTGAACTTGGCCTGTACGTCTGGCTTGAGTCTGAGGTTTTTCAGGACGTAAGCCACGCGAGCGTCCCGCTTCTTGCCGGCAAAGGCAGAGGTGGGTGTGATGACAGTCAGGCTAAGAAGCATGACTGCGAAAAGCATGAAATGTTTCATAGTAATGTTTGTGGTGTATGGTTGTGAATACTAATTTCCGGCGAAGCGGCTGTAGATGACTTGCATCTTTATGGGCTTGGCTTTCGTGCCTCGGACGAGTTTTGTGCTGCCAAGGCTGAGGTCGTGCGTAACAGAGACCTGCACGTTTTCGCCAAAGCTGTTCGCTGCCGTCGAGACTGTGACGGGAACGAGCACTACGTGGTTCCATTCGGGATGTGCAGCTTCCCATGCTTCCTCGCTCATGCCGCTTGCTTCCATGTCTGCCTTCTTCTCTTTGTAGCAATAGGAGAGGAGGCGGCTGATGTTGTCGAAGTCGTAGCAGTTGTAGGTGCTGTAGAAGAATGTCGAGAACGACTGCTGGTTGTCTGCTACCTGATGGTTCTCGAAGAAGCTTTCGAGGTTCTGCTTGCGGACGAGCAACAAGTTCTTTGGAATGCCGAGGGCGTAGTCGTCGTCGAGTGCGTCCTCGTCCTGGTTGTTGATGCGTGTGAGGGTGAATGATGCACGATTGATGCTGTCGTTTTCGTGTCCGGCGAATATCTCGTTGATGGGCAGCACGAGTTCTGTGCAGATGCCGGCTGGCGTCTTGAGCATCGTGAAGTCCTCGTTGCCGACAAGCCCCGCGAGGTTGCTGCTCTCGAACTGCGTGCTCTGAATGACTTCGGGCGTAGCTGAGAAGCGGCAGTTTGCTGTGAGGATTGAGTCGGGATAGGCTTCGCTCTTGAAGCGGAAGAAGAGGTTCATCGTGCTGACCTCGAGGTTAAGCATTGTGCCTGTGCCGCCTACGGTGCGGAAGAGGAAGCCTGCACAGACGTTGCGGATGAACTGATAGGAGTCGCGGAACGAGTTCGGGTCAGCGTAGTACTTCTCCATGATGTCTTCGCCGTACTCGCGAGGCAACACGATTCGCACGTTGTCCGAGTAGGTGCTGCTTGCACGTTGTCCTTCGCTCACGATGTAGTCTGTTGCGGTGAAGACTTTCGTTGCGATAGGACCTCCTTCTGTCTCTGCGAACTGCTGGAGGTCGGTGTTTGTGTAGAGGTTCATCGACTCTTCGATAAGCTTGTCTTCGTTCCTGCTGAGCGGCCACACCTCGAGCTTCATCGGGTTGTTCTTGTCGCCGAAGGTGCTTTTGATGAAGAGGCGTATCTCGATAGAGTCGCAGAGATGTCCGTCCTCGTCTTTGATGATGTTTTCTCTGGCGGGGAAGGTGTAGCCCTCGAATGTGTGGAACTGTGCGGCGAAGGTTGCCGTGATGGCTTCATCGGTTTCGGGGTCGATGACTTTGCCCAAGAAGCATGCTGTGCTGTTGGCAGGCACGACGGTATTGAGCAGGTCGCTCGAAAGGATGCCGAATGTCTCCGTCGACGTGCTGATAGCGTCCTGCTGGGGATAGACGCCAAGCTGACCGGTGTCTTCGGTGCAACCGATGAGCATAAAGGCGAATGCCATTATGACAGCCGCCCAAATCTTATATGTCTCTTTGATTTTCAATGTTCTGTGATTAATGTTCAATGTTATCCTTCTTCCTCTACATCCGTTCTGCCAATGTTCCATATGGTGTCGTAGAAGGTGGGGTAGTGTATGCCGTAGTCTTCTGTGCCGACGGGTTGCAGGCAAGGTTTGCCCAGGCCTTCCGCATACTTTGTCAGCTCTTTGTTGTCTGCGAGGAAGCTAACGCCGTCGGAAAACTTGACGCCCAGCTTGTTGAGCATCGGCACGAGTTTCTTTTCGCCCAGCCCTCTCGTGGCGGATATGGTGGCATTGCGGAATGCAATGATGCCGTCCATGTTCGACGGGATGGGGGATGTGAGTATCTGTGTGTCGGGAGTGAAGATGACTTTGCAGTCGCGGAACGATGGCTCTTCGGCATAGGCTGTCTTGACGTAGAGGGGCAGGAAACCTGACATCCAGCCGAGGCAGTGAATGATGTCGGGCGACCACTTCAGCTTCTTGATTGTTTCCAGCACACCGCGTGCAAAGAAGGCGGCACGCTCGGCATTGTCGGCATATTCCTTGCCTTCCTCGTCGAAGGCCAGCTTCCGCTTTTCGAAGAAGTCGTCGTTGTCGATGAAGTATATCTGCATACGGGCAGCGGGGATGCTTGCCACTTTGATGACGAGCGGATGGTCTGTGTCATCTACCACGATGTTGATGCCGCTCAGCCTGATGACTTCGTGCAACTGGTTGCGACGCTCGTTGATCGTGCCCCATTTAGGCATGAAAGAGCGTATCTCGCGGCTCTTTTCCTGAACAGCCTGAGGCAGGTACCTGCCCATCTCTGCCAGGTCGGTCTCTGGCACGAAGGGCATCATCTCTTGTGTGACGAAGAGTATCTTCTTGGCTTTAGTCATCTCTTATATACTTCTTTATATACAATAGTACCTGTGCAAAGTTACGAAATTTTACGCACTTGACAATGAAATTCTGCATCTTTTCACACTTTTTAGAATAAAATGGAGAATAAATCTCCATTCTTCGTTCTTCATTATTAATTAATTTGTATCTTTGCACCGTTTTATCTCTATGCCATGAAGGTAATAAACAGCATTAAAGAGCTTCGCAAGTGTTTGGCGAAGCATCGCAGTGAAGGACGCACCATCGGACTTGTGCCGACCATGGGCGCTTTGCACGAAGGGCACGCTTCGCTCGTTCGCAGAAGTGTGGAGGAGAACGACGTTACCGTTGTCAGCATCTTCCTCAACCCTACACAGTTCAATGACCCGAAGGACTTGGAACGTTATCCGCGGACACTCGAAGCGGACTGCCGGCTCCTCGAGGCGTGCAAGGCGGACATTGCCTTCGCGCCGAGCGTCAAGGAGATTTATCCCGAGCCCGACACGCGTCAGTTCAGCTATCCGCCGACCGACAGCGTGATGGAGGGAGCCATGCGCCCCGGGCACTTCAACGGCGTGTGCCAGATCGTGAGCAAACTCTTCATGTTCGTCGAGCCAGACCGTGCTTACTTCGGCGAGAAAGACTATCAGCAGATTGCCGTCATACGCCGTATGGTGGCCGACCTTGGCTTCAAGCTCGAGATCGTTCCCTGCCCTGTCGTTCGCCAAGATGACGGGCTCGCACTGAGCAGCCGCAACAGCTTGCTCACGGCAAAGGAACGAAAGACGGCAGCCAACATCTACCGTGTCATGAAAGAAAGCCGCATGCTCGGACTCTCGGTGCAGGAGACGCACGACTATGTCGTCAACGAGATAAACAGCATCGACGGCCTTGAGGTGCAGTACTTCAGTATCGTCGATGGCGACACGCTGGCAGACGTCTCGTCGTGGGACGACGCACCGTCCGTCGTGGGCTGCATCACCGTCTTCTGCGGCACAAAACCAATAAGACTCATTGACCACATAAGATACAAGTAAGCTATGATGATCGAACTATTAAAGTCGAAGCTTCACATGGTCACAGTGACCGAGGCGAATCTCAACTATATGGGCAGCATCACCATCGACGAGGACTTGATGGACGCAGCTGGCCTCATTGCTGGCGAGAAAGTGCAGGTGGTGGACAACAACAACGGCGAGCGGTTCGAGACGTACGTCATACGTGGCGAACGCGGCTCTGGCTGCATCTGCCTCAACGGCGCAGCAGCGCGAAAAGTCCTGGTGGGCGACACCGTCATCATCATGGCCTACGCCCTCATGGACTTGGAGGAAGCACGCACCTTCAAGCCCAAAGTGGTCTTCCCACGAGAGAACCGTTTGTAAGAACTCTTAGGGGCATAATGAAGCGCGACATGTTGTGAAGTTTCTCACAGCGTGTCGCGCTTCCTATTTTAACGTGTCGAGTGTTCTATTTTAACGTGTCGAGTTTTCATTTCAACACGTTAAGTTATAAAATAAAGCGTGGCCAGTTGAGAAACCAGCCACGCTTCGTTTACATTATGGGAGAGTGATTATTCCTCACCCCAGATATCCCAGTCTTCTTCTTTAGTGTGGGCTTCGCCACCATTACCGGTGCTGCCACCGCTAATGCCAACATTACTGTCAAAGCTTGTGCAGATGATGCTTGTGATCTCAGCACTTTCCACCTTCAAGAGGGGAGTCATATAAATCTTTTTCATATTATTTGTCCTCCTATTATTTATTTAACAGTAACTTTGCGACCACCGTTTACGTAGATACCCTTCTGTACGGGCTTGCCTGCGAGCTTGCGGCCACTAAGGTCGTACCATTCGCCGCTTTCCTCAACGTTGAGGTTAGCGATGCCAGTAGGATCGTTAGCACCGTCAAGGTTCGTGCAGAACTTCACGCCTTCGCCTTCGCCAGCTGTTACGCCAATCAGGTAGAAGAAGCCGCGAGTTGCAGCAACGGAAGCACCACCCTCAGGATAGTACAGAGTGTTGTCTGCGCCAAGGAAGAGGAAGCTCTGGTCGGTGTCGGGGAACTCCATCCAATCATAAGTGCCGTAGAACTGGACTTGAATGCTTTCGTCGTCGGTTGCTCCACCAGCGTAGTACTGGTCACTTGAGATAGTCACGTTAGCAAACTCGGGATTCTCGACGTTGCTGCCAGCAGCCCACTTGATGATGTAAGGATTGCCACCAACCATGCCGGGATAGCCATAGTCTGCGTACATACCCATTGCTTCGTCGAAGTTGAGCGTAACGATGTCGTTTTCTTCGTCATAGTCAATGTCTGTGAGTGTGCGGAGTTCGCCGTCAGCAAGAGGAGTCTGTGCAAATTCTTCCTCAGTGAGGTTGAAGGGCAGGAAGATGGTGTTCCATGTGTCGTCCTTGTAGAAGGTGCGGTTAGCGAGTGTAACGTGAGCTAACTTGCCGTTGAACTTGTTAAGCAGGTCGGTGTTGTTCTCATTGCAGTCAAGCGTAACGAGTGCGAACTCGCCGAGCTCGCTCCATTCGGACTCGTTTTCGCCCTTGATGCTCTTAATCTGATACTCGTAGGCGTTGTTTGTAGCAAGGCCGCTGATGGTAGCCTCAGGATCGTTAGTAACGATTTCGGTCCAAGGCTCTTCTACAGCTGTGTAAGGCTCTGTTGAAACGAATACGGCGAAGACTTCATCTGCATAGCTGGAATCCATACCCCAAGCTTGGAAGGACAATGTGCCGCCCAACTCAACGTTAGGAATAATCAGCCAGTTGTCGGGGGTAACAGCGCCTACATTGTTAATAAAGCTTGCAGAATAAGCACAGTAATTACCATCTTCGCTAATTTGAGCAAGGCCCCATACATTTCCGTCGCCATCGTAGTCGAGATTGTCCCAATCAGCAGGCATCTCTCCGCTTGTGAAGTCCTCGGAAACTACAACGGCACCAGTGGCATCGGTCAGCGTGATGTCGTCGACGCAAAGATTGAACATGTCAGAAATGTTGTAGTGGCGGATAGCAACATAACCAGTGCCGCTGTATCCGCTGAGGTCGAAGCTATATTCTGTTGCTTCGCTAGTAGCGGTAACGTCACTGCCAACCTGATTCCAAACGTCCATGTTCATGGGCTCGCCTACGGGTCTGTAGCGAACAACGTAATTTTCGCCATTGCCTTCCCATGTGAGGTTAGCGCCGTCGGCTGTGAGGTCAGCTACGATGTTGTAAGGAACAGGATTGTTGTTCAGAGTTGTGAAGGTTGTCGTTGCCCACTGGCTCTCACCGTCGGCATAGACAGCCTGTACAGCAACCTCATACTTCGTGTCTTCATCAAGACCTTCGATGGTGTAGGGGCTGGTAGCGTTTTCAACAACAGTCCAAGGCTGCTCTTCGCCTTCACCAGGCATGGTGATTGTGACGTCGTCAACGTTGAGTCTGAACATGTCTGAGCAGTTGAAGTGACGGATAGCCACATAACCTTCCTGTCCAGCATACGCGCTCAAATCGACAGTGTATTCTCCCCATGTGCCTTGTACCTTTCTTCTGCTGGAGGCTGGTGTGCCTGCAGAGGTCATGGTCCATTCCTCGATGGTTGTAAAGTCTGCGGCATCGGTGTTGCCTGTCGTAGAAACAGCTACGCCGAAGTGTTCTGCTGCCCAACTTGCATCCTGTGCACAAGCCCAGAATGTGATGCTGCCGCCAAGCTTAACCTTCGGAGAAACGAGGTAGTTGTCGGGAGTGAGGGCTGCATTCTGATAACTTGCAGATGTCATGAAGGCTTCACCATCATGTGGGGTGAACGCACCTTGTGCGGTGGTAAGTCCATACCAGGTTTGTCCGTCGCCGTCGGCATCGATGGTTGTCCAGTCGCCAAGTTCTTCTTCGAAGCTTTCTTTTACTTCATTGCCGGGAACGTATACTCTGTAGCGGAGGTTGTAGCTGTCAGCGTCGCCAGTCCAAGTGATAGTAGCGTCGGTTGATGCTGCTTCTGCTGCGAGTTCTGTGGGAGCGGGATATGCGATGTCTGTTGTGAAGCTGACTTCATTGCTCCACTTGCTCTGCTTCTCGCCATTGATGGCGCGAACCTTAGCGGTGTAAGCTGTCTCGGGAGTGAGGCCAGTCAGCGTGAATGGGTTGCTGTCGGCAGCGATGAGGTTCTCCTCGTCGCCGTTGAGTGCAATCTGCCAAGCAGTTGCTTCGCCGTTCTCTGTCCAGCTCAGGACAGCACTCTTGTTGCCAACTTCAGATACAGCGAGGTCGGAAGGTGTGGCAACCTCCTCAGCCGTTGTGAAGTTTGTGGAAGTCCAATCGCTCTCGCCTTCTTCGCCATAGATAGCCTTAACTCTTACGAGATAGTCTGTCTCAGGAGTCAGGCCAGCGATTTCTGCGGGAGATGTAGCGCCTTCAACTGTTGTCCAAGTCATAGAAGAGAAATCAGCTGTGCCAATCTCAGCATGAATCAACCAGCAACTGCCGCTAACACCTGCATTGGCCAGATCCCCCCAATTACCATAGTAAAGCCATCTGCCATTGGCGTCACCAAGTTCATCGTCTGCGGTCGCTACTGCGGCACCAGTGGGATTCGTAACAACAACCCAAAGGTTCTGTTCGGGATTGACGGTAATGTAATTGAAATTAACATCTACGAATTCATTGGAAGCTGTCAGGGTGTAAGGACTCGAAGCGATTACTGTCCCAGGTTCTGTTGTGCCACCTGCGTAGATGATGACTGTGCCTGTTGCTGCTGCTGCGTCGAAAATGCTGACTTTGTTCAGGGCATTTCCTGTGAAGCTGCCTGCGGGGAACATAACAGCGTAGTTGAATTCGTCACCACCGGCATTGACAGCGCCAGAGGCTGTTCCGTTGTCGTATTTGTACCAATCACCAACGAAGGTTACGCTGCTTGGATCTGCGTATTCCAGTACGTAGCTTGTTGCGCCTTCTGCAGGAGTCCATGTAACGGTAGCTGTTGTAGCTGTGGGCTCAACTGCGAGGTCCTGAACTGCGGGGAACTGTACGTCTGTTGTGAAGGTGATTTCGTCGCTCCAGAACTCTACTTCGTCTGTTGCGGGACGAACCTTAACAGCGTAGGTTGTCTCGGGTGTGAGGCCTTCGAGAACGTAGGGGTTCTCTGTGACGGTCACCTCTGTGTATTCTGCAGCACCGGCAGCTGCGTAAGCGAGAACCCAAGATGTAGCAGGATTGAGGCTTCTCTCAGTCCAGCTCAGCGTAGCGCTGAAAGCGGTAATCTCGGATGCTGCGAGGTCGGCGGGAGAACGCCAAGGAGAAGCAGCGCAATTTACGTGCCAGGTCTCCAGTACGCCAGCTGTGGGAGCAGGCTGGCTGCCGGCTTCTTTCGCAAGAATGACTTGGTCGTTGATGTCGGTGATGACGAAGCCGCACTCGTACTCATATGATAACTGGTTGCCGGAAACCCAAGAGAACTTGATGTCGTGGTTGTTGGGCACGTCAATGGCAATGGTCTCGGGGCCCAAGCCAGAGGCAAGTGTAAGGCTAGCAATTTCGATGCCTGACTCAACATCTGTAATCACAAGTTTAGCGCTGGACCAACCGTCGCCGTAGCTGTCGGTGAGGACAGCCTGAATCTGGCACATATCGTCGGAGATGGCGGTGGTGAAGGTGACAGGATTGCTCCAGTCGCTCATTTCTTCGCCTCTCTTCGCGCGTACCTTAACAGTATATACTGTAGCATACTCCAGACCAGTCAGTGTGGTGGGGTTCTCTACGTTCTCTGTAACGGTACCGTTGACGTCGATGTCGAATACTTCTTCTTCGCTCGACCAGCTGATGGTGGCTTCTGTGCCGCCTTCATAGCTGACCTTGAGGCCCGTGGGCTTGAGAACGCCGTCGAAGCTGCCGCCTGTGTATGCAAAGGTGGTCTTCGGGATGAAGTCGCGTGCGGTTGCAGCAATTCCGTCGAGGCTGGAGTAGTTGTAGCCTGTGATGCTTGCACCTGCGGCTGTTACGCCATAGAAGGAAGCGCTCTTGTAACTACCCTTTACTGTCTGGTAAACGCCAACAAGGAGGTTACCGCCACCATAGGTGTAGCTGCTGGTGAAATCGATAGTCATCGTCTCACCTGTTCCGTCGAGTGCACCTTCATAGACGATGGTAGCACCTTCTGCGCCAGTGAAATCGGCGAGTGTGGTCTCGCTCACTTCTTTCAGGAAGACCTGGAACTGTGCGTCTCCCCAGCTTTCAGTAGCGGGAGACGACAGATAGAAGGCCATCTGCGAGATGGTGCCATTAATCATGCTGGCCAGCTCTTCGGATGGAATGATGAATTCGCACTTGTTGAATGCGTCACCATAAAAACCATACACCGGTACGTAGGCGCTAGTTGCTTCTCCATCTTCGTACACGGTCAGGGTCTCTTGTGCTGCTGCTCCTGATGTTACCAGGGAGAGGAGCACGGCAAAGAGCATTGTGAATGCTTTTGCCAGGAAAGTAGTTTTCCGTTTCATGTAGTTAATACTTTGGTTAAACATTTATTTAGTTAAAACTGTTGATTCGTTTTTTTTTATACAAATCGCCTACAAAGTTACGACTTTTTATGAGAACAAGCAAGCATTTTGTATCTTTTTTGTCCTTTTTTTCATCTTTATGTAATATTAACGCATAAATATGACACAACAAACGGAATAAATAACCATCGCAAAATAGAAAAGAAAACGCCGCACGCGGGGATTGCAATTTCCGCGTGCGGCGTTGGCCATTTCCGCGTGCGGCGATTGCAATCCCCGCATGCGGCGTTTTTTATCACTTCACGACGACAGTCTTCTTGCCGTTGATGTAAATGCCTTTCTGTGCAGGCTTTCCAGCGAGCTTGCGACCTTCGAGGTCGTACCATGCATCGTTAAGGTCATTAAGTCCGTCAAGGTCTTCGATGCTTGTCGGGTTGTCTTCTCCGATGTTCGTGATGTACTGTTTGCCGTGACAAACGCCTTCAGCAAACTGGAAGTAGGCGCGCTGTGTGCCGATGCGTGCTCCGTTGAGGGGATAGTAGAGCACGCTGTTGCCTCCTATGAAGCGTATGTTCTTGTCTTCGGCAGTGAAGAGGATTGGGCTGTATGAGCCCTTGAACTGTATGGTGCCGTCCTCTGTGACGAAGTCGTTGTTGACGTTGCGAATGACGACGTCGTTGAAGACGAGGTCTGCTTCTGTGAGTGTCTCGCCCTCTGGCCATTTGATGAGGTATGGTATGCCTGCGATGATGGCGTCGAGCTCGCCTTCTTCGGTGAAGTTGAGTGTGATGACGTCACCCTCGACGTATGCCTGGCTGAGTGCGCGCAGGTCAGCTCCTTGGAGGGGACTGCCTTCGAGTGTGAGGTCGAAGGGAAGGCAGATGGTGTTCCAGTAGCCGTCCCTGTGGAAGGTGCGTTCGCCGAGCGTTACGTTGCAGTGCTTCCCGTCGTGCGCCTCGATGATGCTGGCGTTCTCTGGGTTGTAGCTGCTGAGCACGATGTTGTAGAGCCCGAGCGTGGTGAAGGTGATGGCTTCGCTCCATTCTGTGGGAGCTTCAGCGCCTTCGCAGTAGCCGCGCACCTGGACTTCGTAGGTTGTCTCTTGAGTCAGCTCTGTGAGTTCGTATGACGTTGCTTCGATGTCGTTGATCTCTGTCCAGTCTTCTTCTGCCCTGTATCGGAGGTCGTACTTTATGAGTTCGCTGTCCCAGACGATGACGGCTGTCGTAGTTGTGATGGCTGTTGCCTCGACGTTAGTGGGAACTGGGTATGGGTCGCCGCAGCTGACGTGATAGGCGACGGGCTCCTTCATTCTCTTGCTTCCGGAGAAGATGAGGTTGCCCCTGACGTCGTAGGCAGCGTATGAGCACTCGTGGTCGTAGCTGCCCTTTACCCATTGGAACTCGATGTCGCGGTCGTCGGGCACTTCGACGTAGTAGGTCTGCACTTCGTTCTTTGCAGCCTCGCTGGTGCATGAGAATGTGCCGAGCTCTGTGCCTGTCAGTACGTCGACAAGCTTGATGGCTGCTCCGTTCCATCCGTCGCCCATGGCGTCGGAGAGTTCGAGGCTGATTTGGCATGTGACTTCGGAGAGGCTGGTGGTGAAGCTTACGGGCTCAGTCCAGTTGCTTACCTCTTCGCCGTCCCTCGCGCGTACCTTAATAGTATATGTTGTGGCGAGTTCGAGCCCTGTCAGCGTGGTGGGGTTGCTGACGTTCTCCGTTACTTCTCCGTTCACTTCGATGTCGAAGGCCGGTGCATAGCTTGTCCAGCTTACTGTTGCCTCGATGCCGCCAACGTAGTGGACAGCGAGGTCTTTGGGTACTCTGAGCGATGTGCTGTTGCCCGGTGTGTACTCGAACTCAGTGTCGGGCCTGAAGTTCTGCTGGCTGATGCTTGAGCTGTATCCGCCGACGGAAACGCCGGTGATGTTTTCGCCCTTCCATGCAACCTGGCTGTAGCTGCCGGTCTGTGTCTGGTTGAAGCCGACGAGGAGGTTGCCGCCCTGATAGTAGAAGGGTTCGTCGAAGGTGACGGTCATTTTCTTGTTCGAGACGGACAGGCTGCCCGAGTAAACTTTCTCGAGTGTGCTCCAGGACTTGAGCGAGTTGATGGTGTTGTCGTCTGTTTCGCTCAGGTAAACGTCGAACTTCGCACTGCCCCAGTTTACGGAACTCTGTGTGGCACTGAACGTCATGCTTGTGATGGTGGAGTTTGCCATGTCCTCGATGATAGCTTCTGCGATGATGAACTGGCTCTTTGTCAGTTGGTCTGTCCAATAGCCGTATATGGGAACGACGCCGTTGTTCAGGTTCTGTGTAACGACAAGCGTTGCGGAATCTGATTCGCAAACGATGTATTCACCGTTGGCGTTAATGTAGCACATGAGGAAGGTGTACGAGCCTGTTTGTGTGGGTGTGTAGGGGATGACAACGTCCTGTGTGGTGTTGCCCGGTATGACTACGCTTTCCAGGTCCATGAGGTAGTCGTCGTCGTCTTCCCTCAAGCAGAGCCAGATGTCTCCGTCGTAGGGATCGTCTCCGTCGTTGGTGATGTTGAAGGTGATGTTGACGGTGGTGTTGGGCTCGACAGCCGTTTCGCTCAGTGTTATGCTGTTGAGGATGAGATTGTTCTCGTTGGGATCGATGTTAGCGATGGTGCCGCTTGCTGTCGACTTCTGTATGCCGATGACTGCATCCTGTCCGTAGTGGAAACCGTCGGTAGATGTGCTGCCGCCGATGCCCTGCTGGTCGGGGTCGAGTGCAGAGAGGACGAAGTAGTTGTCGCTCATGCCGCCCCATCCCCAGTTGATGTGGAAGAAGTCGGTGTTCTGCTCGAACTTATAGCCGTCGCATACGAACTCGTGTCCGCCGCCCGATGAGAGGCCGCCGTAGCAGACGGGACGGCTGTGTGATACTTCGTGGTAGATCATGTCCGTCCAGTTCTCATAGGTGTAAGAGCTGCGGGAGACGAAACGTGTGGTGTAGGGGTTGTAGTCGAAGTAGTCGCGGAGAGCGATTGCGACGTCTTCGGTGTAGGCGCCCGACGACTCGTCGTAGTCCATCTTCACGCTGTAGCCGCAGTACTTCATCAGAGTTGCCACTGCTGTTGCCTCGGTGGTGGTGTAGCTGCCTGAATAGCTGTTCTTCATGTGTGCCCAGTCGAAGGTGACGGCTGGCAGTGAGGACAGATTGAGTCCCTGAGTGGCAGTGGTGTATCCGGGAATGGTGGCAGTCTGAGCCTTGGGCCATTTGTGGTAGTTCATCACCTGTGCCATTGCCGTTGCCACACAGCCTGTAGCGCACTTTCCGCTACTGCCGTACCAGTTGCTGTAGTTGGGGCAGAGGTTGTTGTAGGGCGTGCCTTGGTTCCAGGTCGTGGTGACGAGGGGTGCGACGGCTGTGGTGGGGTGGGTGCCGACCTTACCGGTCTTTGGCACTGCCACACTGCCGCGTGGTTGCTGCTGCAGCCATGCGATTTCGTCGGCATAGCCTTGCAGCCAAGCGCGCATGTTGTCGGGAATGTTATTTGCATCGAGACTGCCCTTCTCGCTGAAGCCGAGGATGGGGCGTGTGCGGTCATCGTTTGATACGATGACAAAGCCGCCTTCGTTCTCAACGTTGAAGACGTAGAGTCCGCTCACTTTGCCTTGCAGCTGGAGCTGCGGCACCTGTCCCTGAGCCTTGCGGGGTTTTCCGGGAGTTGCCTTTTGGCCTGTCAGGAAATCGAGTGCCTGCTCGAGAGCCTGCTCTGTGGTAATGTTTTCTGCCCAAACGCCGCTCACGCAGAACAGGGCAAGGAGTAATGTCAACACGATTCGTGTTAAGGTCGTTTTGTTGTTCATTTTTTATGATTTAGTTTTTTTTACTTCGCAATTATCTTTGTCTAAAAAGACAAATCGGCTGCAAAGTTACAATTTTTTCCATAAACCACCAAAAGAAATCTGACATTTTCGTTCGAAGCATTTCGCTTTGGATTTCGGCCTGTCGGCGATGGGGCAAAAAAAAACGCCGCACGCGGCGATTTAATTTCCGCGTGCGGCGTTGGTCATCCCCGCGTGCGGCGATTGCAATCCCCGCACGCGGCGTTTTAAACTTCACTACTCTTCGTTGCCTAAGAGAATCTTCATCATTTCACAAGCAGAGTAGGGGACGGGAGTGCCGGGGCCAAAGATGCAGGCCACACCGGCCTTGTACAGGAAGTCGTAGTCCTGTGCAGGGATGACACCACCGGCGGTGACCATGATGTCCTCGCGGCCCAGCTTCTTCAGCTCTTCGATGAGCTGAGGAATGAGTGTCTTGTGACCTGCTGCAAGCGAGCTTGCACCTACGATGTCCACGTCGTTCTCCACTGCCTGACGAGCTGCCTCGGCCGGTGTCTGGAACAGGGGACCCATATCCACGTCGAAGCCGCAGTCGGCGTAACCTGTAGCGACAACCTTCGCGCCGCGGTCGTGACCGTCCTGACCCATCTTGGCAACCATGATACGGGGACGGCGACCGTTCTTCTTGGCGAATTCGTCGGTCATTTCGCAAGCCTTGTCGAAGAGCTTGTCGTTCTTGCTTTCACTTCTATACACGCCTGAAATAGTTCTGATTACTGCTTTGTAACGGCCCACGATGGCTTCGCAGGCATCACTTATCTCACCCAAAGTGGCCCTGTGGCCTGCGGCACGGACGGCGAGGTCGAGCAGGTTGTCCTTGCTCTTCTTGCCTTCGTTGAACTCACGCACGCACTCGGTGATGGCCTCCAGATCTTTCTTCACCTGAGCCTCGTCGCGATGTGCACGGAGCTCCTTCAGGGAAGCCTCCTGCTGCAGACGCACGGCGGTGTTGTCAATCTCGAGGATGTCGATGGGATCCTCGTGGTCGAGGCGATACTTGTTCACGCCGACGATGGTCTGTACGCCGCTGTCGATGCGGGCCTGAGTGCGTGCCGAAGCCTCTTCGATACGCATCTTGGGCAGACCGGTCTCGATGGCCTTTGCCATACCGCCAAGCTTCTCGATTTCCTGGATGTGCTCCCATGCCTTGTGATACAACTCGTAGGTGAGCTTCTCAACATAGTAAGAGCCGGCCCACGGGTCGATGTGCTTGCAGACTTGCGTCTCGTTCTGGATGTAGATCTGCGTGTTACGAGCGATACGAGCCGAGAAGTCTGTAGGCAGGGCGATGGCCTCGTCCAGGGCGTTTGTGTGGAGGCTCTGGGTGTGGCCAAGCACGGCAGCCATAGCCTCGATGCAGGTACGGCCCACGTTGTTGAAGGGGTCTTGCTCTGTCAAAGACCAGCCTGACGTCTGAGAGTGTGTACGCAATGCCATCGACTTCGGGTTCTTCGCTCCGAAACTCTTCACAATCTTGGCCCACAGCAGGCGGCCAGCACGCATCTTCGCGATTTCCATGAAGTGGTTCACACCGATAGCCCAGAAGAAGCTGAGGCGAGGTGCGAAGGCATCCACGTCGATGCCTGCGTTGATACCTGCACGCAGGTAGTCCATACCGTCGGCCAGCGTGTAAGCCAGCTCGATGTCGGCTGTTGCACCTGCTTCCTGCATGTGATAGCCCGAGATGGAAATGCTGTTGAACTTCGGCATCTTCTGAGAGGTGTACTCAAAGATGTCGGCGATAATCTTCATGGAGAATGCTGGCGGGTAGATGTATGTGTTGCGCACCATGAACTCCTTGAGGATGTCGTTCTGTATGGTGCCTGCCATCTCCTCCAGTTTCGCGCCCTGCTCAAGGCCGGCATTGATGTAGAAGGCCAGGATGGGCAGCACGGCGCCGTTCATCGTCATTGAGACGGACATCTTGTTCAAGGGGATACCGTCGAAGAGGACCTTCATGTTCTCCAAGGAGCAAATGCTCACACCTGCCTTACCTACGTCACCTACTACGCGCTGGTTGTCAGGGTCGTAGCCGCGGTGTGTGGGAAGGTCGAACGCTACGGACAGACCTTTCTGACCGGAAGCGAGGTTGCGGCGATAGAATGCATTGGACTCTTCTGCCGTAGAGAAACCAGCGTACTGACGGATAGTCCACGGACGGAAGGGATACATCATGCTGTACGGGCCACGAAGGAAAGGAGGAATACCTGCTGCGAAGTTCAGGTGTTCCATGCCCTCGAGGTCTTCCTTAGTATAAACGGGTTGAATGTCAATCTGCTCGGCTGTCTTCCAGTTGGCAGTGATACCATTCTCTTTTTGCCAGGCGTGGCCGTCCTTGGCCTCAATGCCGGCAAAGATGTCTATGTTGTTGAATTGTTTGCGTGCCATAATTAGATGCCGAGTTTAGTGTTATACTCTTTCAAGGTCTCAAGCTGGTTAGACCTTACGTGGATAAAGTTCTCGATGCCTGCTGCCTTGAGGTCTTCCGTGCAAGCCGGAGCACCTGCTACAACGTAGAGGGCGCGGCCGTTCAGGTACTTGAAGGCAGGGATGGCATATTCTGCATACTCGTCGTCGCTTGAGCAGATGACAACGATGTCAGCACCTGCGGCAAGGGCTGCGTCAACACCTTCCTCTACGGTCTTAAAGCCGAGGTTGTCGATAACCTGATAACCTGCAGCGGCCAGGAATGCAACGGGCACCTTCGCAGCCTTCTCTGTCTTGAGGCGGAGTGCTTCGAAGTCGCTTGCCAGACGAGATGTCTTGATGGCAGGAATCTCGCTCTCGCAGCCGCAGCTGCTCTTGCAGCAGCACTCGACGGGTTCCTTGCCTTCGCTCTTCTCGGTGAAGTTGGGGAACTGGTTCGTGCCGAGCAGGAACTCTTTGCGCTTGTCGGCATTAGCATGACGAGTAGCGTTTGTTTCGTTGATAGTCTTCTGCACGGAACCTGCCTTTGCAGCTGCCAGGAAGCCACCTTCTTCCTCAACAGCGAGGAAAAGCTTCCAAGCTTGACCTGCGAGAGCGGTCGTGAGCTCCTCGATGAAGTAAGAGCCGCCAGCAACATCGACCATGCGATCGAAGTGGCACTCGTCCTTCAGCAACAGCTGCTGATTGCGGGCAATGCGCTCTGCGAATTCTGTCGGCACTTCGTAAGGCTCGTCGAACGGTGTCACGACGATGCTCTCCACACCTCCGAGGGCTGCAGACATGGTCTCAGTCTGCGAGCGGAGCATGTTGACATAGCTGTCGAAAAGTGTCTGGTTGTAGGTTGTCGTGAAAGCACAAACGTGCATCTTGGCGCTCTCCTTGCAAGCGGTGTACTGACTGACAATCTGTGCCCACAGCATACGAGCGGCGCGCAGTTTTGCAATCTCCATGAAGTAAACACCGTTGATGCCAAGGTTGAACTTGATGCTCTGTGCTGCAAGCTCAGGAGCCACGCCTGCCTCTGTCAGCTCTGCCAGGTACTCGTTACCCCAAGCGAGAGCATAGCCGAGGTCTTGGTAGCTGTAAGCACCGGCGTTGGTGAGCTTGTAGGCATTCACAGCGATAGGACGGAACTTGGGATAGGCGGCAAATGCCTCAACAAGTGCCTTCGCATCCTTCAGCTTCTCGGTCGTGTCCTTACCCTTCATGAGCATCTTCTCCAGCGGGTCGAAGCTGAGGCTGCCTTCAACCTTTTCTGCGTCAGCACCCTTCTTCTGGAAGTAAGCCACGAGGATTTGAGCGAGCTCAAGCGCCTTGCATTGGCAAGTGCAGAAGTTCAGCTCAACGCAATCCACGTAGATACCTTCGAGCAAAGTCTCGATGTAATCTGCACTAACCTTCTCAGAGGGGATGCAGAAGCCGAGGCTTGTCACGCCCTTGTTCAGGATGTCGAGCGCCTTGGCGTTGGCTTCCTTGGGGCATTCGCACTTGATGTCCTGACGGACATACCATTCGTTGTCTGCGGCTTTATTGCCGCGAACGTAGGGGAACTCGCCTGGGAGAGCATTGACAAGCGGCAGCTTATCCACATCTTCCTTCAGGTAGAAGGGCTCCATGCTGAAACCTTCATTGGTTCTCCATACCATTTTCTTCTGATAGTCTGCTCCCTTGAGGTCTACCTCAATCTTGTCGCGCCATTCCTGACGACTGGGCGCAGTAAAATCAGAAAAGAGTTTTTCTTTACTATCTGCCATAAGTTATTAATTAAAATATGTTGTTATGTGTGTTTATGCTTAAAGGCGCACAAAGGTACGAAGAATTATTGAACATTGAACATTGAACATTGAAAAATTATTCGTTTAATTGGCATTTTCGCACTTTTTCCCTGTTTCCTATTCCCTATTCCCTAATCTTTTCGTACCTTTGCAGCCGAAAAAGGGAAAAAAGAAGTAAAAGAGGAAGTCTCGTCCGCGAGCGAAGCAAGTTTACTTCCATGAGCGAAGCGGATTAACTCCCCTATTTACTTCCCATTAAATTCGATATTTCATGGACTGGTTGCAGCCTTTATTCTCATCGACCGACAGCGTGGCTCACATCGTTTTGCTCTATGCGTTGGTCATTTCCGTTGGTATTGGTTTGGGTCGCATTAAGGTGGGAGGCATCTCTCTGGGTGTCACGTTCGTGCTTTTCGCAGGCATCGTGGCCGGACATTTCGGCTTCACGGGAACCTACAATGTGCTGACGTTCATTCAGGACTTCGGACTGATTCTCTTCGTCTATTGCATCGGCTTACAAGTTGGACCGGGCTTCTTTGAGAGTTTCAAGAAGGGAGGCGTCCAGCTGAACCTGATGGCGATGAGCATCGTACTGCTCAACGTCCTTTGCTGCATCGGTCTTTACTTCCTTGTTTTCTACGACGGAGGAGCCGCAGATGCCGAGAACTCAAGCAAGCTTGCCATGATGGTGGGTGTGCTTTGTGGAGCCATCACGAACACCCCAGGCCTTGGTGCCGCTACGGAAGCCTGCAATCAGGTCTTCGGAGCAAGTGCTCCGGCTATTGCCAACGGCTATGCTTGTGCCTATCCTCTTGGCGTTCTGGGCATTATAGGTGCAACCATCGCCCTTCGTTTCCTTTGCCGCATCAGTCTGAAGGACGAGCAGAAGCAGATCGAAGAAGAGCAGGCAGCCAATCCTCACGCCACTCCGCATCGCATGACCCTCGTGGTGAAGAACGCCTATCTTGCAGGCAGGACAATTCTGCAGGTGCGTCAATTCCTTGGTCGCGACTTTGTTTGCAGCCGTATTTTACAGAACGGACACGTCAGCATCCCCAATCGTGATACCATCATCTCCGAAGGAGACAAGATGTTCATCACTTGTGCCCAGGACGATGCTGAAGCAATCCGTGTATTCATCGGACCTGAGGAGACGGTAGAGTGGCAAGAACAAGACGTGCCGATGGTCAGCAAAAACATACTTGTTACTCAGCCGTCGATGAACGGAAAGACGTTTGGACAAATGCACTTCAGTTCTGTCTATGGCGTCAACGTCACAAGAATCCGTCGTGGCGATATGGACCTCTTTGCAGAGCGCAACCTTCGGATGCAGATAGGCGACCGCATTGTCTGTGTCGGACCAGAAGATGCCGTCGACCGTGTGGCTCATAAGATGGGCAACAGCGTCAAAAGCCTCGACCATCCTAATCTCTCCGCTATCTTTATCGGCATCTTTGTCGGGATCATCTTTGGCGCAATACCCTTTGCCATTCCTGGTGTCCCGACGCCCGTCAAGCTTGGTCTGGCAGGGGGACCTCTCATCGTAGCCATTCTCATCGGACGCTTCGGATACAAGGCAAAACTCGTCGCTTATACCACCACGAGTGCCAACCTCATGCTTCGCGAGATAGGTCTCGCACTCTTCCTTGCCAGTGTAGGAATCAAGGCAGGAGCAAGCTTCGTCAACACCGTCATTGAAGGCGATGGACTGACCTATGTCTGGTGCGGCTTCTTGATTACCATTCTGCCAATCCTTATCGTTGGAATCGTGGCAAGACTGTTCTACAAAGTGAACTACTTCACCCTGATGGGCATGATAGCCGGCAGCTGTACCGACCCGCCAGCACTCGCCTTTGCCAACCAGACAGCAGGCAACGATGCCCCAGCCGTCGGCTATAGCACAGTCTATCCTCTCAGCATGTTCCTCCGCATCCTTACGGCACAGCTCATCATCCTGCTGCTTTGCTTCGTGTGACGCAGGGCAAGGCAAATCAACTTAACGTGCCGAGTTTGTCAACTTAACGTGCCGAGTTTGCCAACTTAACGTGCCGAGTTTGTCAACTTAACGTGCCGAGTTTGCCAACTTAACGTGCCGAGTTTGGAGAAGAATCATAATGTAGGCACTATGTAGGCTTAGGCTTTGTGTAGGCTTTGTGTAGGCTTGAATTCACTTAAACTCTTGAATCACTTGAACTTAAGCCATATCTATGTAGGCATGTAGGCAGATTGCGAAATTTTGAAAAAAATTGCATTTTACTCGTCACTCATCATATTTTGTCCTAATCATTTGACAATCAGAAGTTAACACCCTGATGAGTTCCTGACGACTCATCATGCACTCGTCATGTTCTATGTTGTTGATATACATTACATTAACCCCCAAACCTGATGAGTGATGAGTGTTTTTGATTTTGCTTAGATTAATGGATGAGATATGCTGCATTTGACCGAAAAGAATACTCTATTAAATAGATAATTATGTGTGTTTTTTTAAAAAAGAGGCATTATTGTAAAAAAAAATAATACCACTCGAATGTTTTTGCTTAAATAAATTATATATTTGCATCGTCGTAAAGAATCTGCGACAGACATATTGAGGAAGCGTTTAGCGCTGTTCCACCTGCTGAATCTGGACAATTCACTGGATATTGGGATAGACAAAAAACGTCCTCCCTTCGATGGATTATATACTTGTGTATATACTGTCAAGGGTGTGAGCCGTTTTTCTATATTCATATCCAGGCAGTCCAGAGCCAAGCAGGGAATATAGTTCTATTTGGCTCACACTTTCTTTGTATGCCTGAAACATACTAATAAAAATCTCTCCTAAGAGCCATAGGAAATGGATTAGCTTATGTGTAAGCACAAATACTATCGTCCTATTTGGACTTGTGGCAGATACCACGAGAAATCGCAATCTGCTATTTACTATAATCTTATAGCAGGGATGAGTTACTTCTTTGAAAGTTATTCTGCAATGGTTATTGGGGAAATACTTACGGTTCCAAGAAACAGAGAGTTTGCTCTGGAATCCATTGCATCTAAGTTGAATATCGCATTAGAAAGTCTAATCCCATTTTTCAAGCAATTGGAGCAGATGGGTATAGTCTCATCTATATATCCAACGTCTGAAGTCATTTCTGATTATCGTAAAAGAGTCTCTGAATACAATCGCCAACAAGAGCAGACCATCGAAAAAACTACCCAAGAAAAACTTCCTTATGCCTTTTCGAATGCAGAGCAGAAGTATACAGAAAAGGTTGGTGGCATAACCAGCGCAATGTTTGAATTGACTTACAATTGTAGTGAGAAATGTATCCATTGTTATAACGAGGGTGCGACTCGCAATGATAATGAGAAGAGTGCTCGTGGAGATAGGCAAGAGTTGCAATGGGAGGATTATAAGAGGCTGATAGATGAACTGTATGAGCAGGGATTATTTAAAATCTGTCTAACAGGTGGCGACCCATTCTCGAAGCCCTTTGCATGGGACATCATAGACTATCTATATAATAAAGGTGTAGCTTTCGATGTGTTTACTAATGGACAGCGTATCATAAAGGATGTGGAGCGACTGGCCAATTACTATCCTCGATTGGTAGGCGTTTCCATCTATAGCGGACTTCCAGATGTGCATGACTATATCACTCGGATACCAGGTTCGTGGGAGCGTTCAATGTCAGTTGTGCGGCAATTATCTTCCCTCGCAGTTCCGATGAATTTGAAATGCTGTGTAATGCGCCCGAATGTGAAGTCATATTATATGGTGGCAGACATTGCCAAGCAATATGGCGTTGTACCTCAATTTGAAGTAAATCTGTCTGATTCCATAGAAGGTGACAGATGTGTCAGCAAATATCTTCGCATGACGCCAGAAGAAATGGAGATTGTCCTGCGAGATGACAATGTGCCATTGTATGTAGGTAAGGAAGCCCCAAACTACGGTGGACAAGAGAAACTGATGACGAGAAATCCTTGTGGTGCAGGAGACAATTCATTGTGCATTACACCCGAAGGTAATGTCATCCCTTGTTGTGCTTTCCATACGTTGTTCGGGAATCTTAGGGAACAAAACATCTTGGATATAATAAATGGAAGTGAGGAAAGAAAGTATTGGCTGGGATTGAGTCTAAATGACTATGAAGATTGTGGGCGACATGATTATTGTGCATACTGTAATCTTTGTCCAGGAAATAACTTCATAGAGCATGGCAATCCCCTGAAAGCAGGAGAAGTTAATTGCTCCATGGCAAAAGCAAGATACGAATTGGCACAAAAAATGATGGCTGGGTATGACCCTTTAGAAGGTAAATCCTTGAGAGAGCGCCTGAATGAATTGCCTGACTTCGTTCCAATGAAAATACAACGTGAAAGTTCGCTACACGATTATAGCGATACGAGATTGAAGGTAGGTGGGTAAATGTGGTTCCCCAAGAAACATCACTATAACCGATAACAGATAGAACTATGAAAGTAGATTTGAATGTTAGTGCAGCTTCTAAGGTGACGACTGCAAGTGGATGCCCTCAGTTGAGTGAGTTCGATTGCGGCATTCAGTACAGATTGGCGTTCTGATGACTGCAAGAGCTAAGCATAGGGAAGATTTTACTTCCCTATGCATTATATTTTTAACATAGAAATTTCATTATGGGAAAAGAAGAGTTTAGAAGATCGAAAAAGCAGTTTGACGATTTTAAGGCAGAGTATTCCTGTAGAAAAACTACAGATGAAAGGAAAAAAGCATTAATTCCGTTAATGCAGATGAACTTGAAAGAACGTTGTGGAAAAGATAGCGGTACCATTGTATGTGATGATGGCAGAGAACATTCGCTAACCTCAAATAATGTGGAAGATTTGTTTGCCATTGATGGAGCTCTAAATGCAGAAGCCAGTAAAAACAAACTGACAGAGACAGCGGACATTTCCCGGAAAGAATCTTTTGAGCAAAATAAATACGGACCAGACAAAACATATCCTGAGAAATGAATAATACTTTTATGTCTTATAAAGCCTTTTCTGATAAGATTAATCCTTTCGTGGGCGAAGTTTATAATGACGTTTTAGGTAACATCGTTGCCCACAAGCCAGGTATGGGAAAGAGAATCATGTTAATTGCTCACCATGATGTGGTGCGCCTTATGATAACTCATATTGATGAAAATGGTTTCCTTTATGTAAAACCTGCAGGTTGTATAGATACTCTAATTCTCCAAGCAAGGAAAGTTGTAATAAGGCATAAGGATAACGAAGTTGTTGGCATCATAGGTAAAAAACCAATTCATCTGACACGAGAAGAACAGAACGTCAAGGTCGCTTATGAGAATCTGTGGATAGATATAGGCGCAAAGAGTCGGGCAGAAGCATCACAGATGGTCAGCAAAGGAGATTATGCTTTCTTTTGTGCAGACTATGAGGAACTGCCAAATGACCTTATTACAGGATCTTATTTTGACGATCAAGTAGGACTGAATGTGCTGCTAAAATTGGCAGAGCAATTTTGTGAAGCAAACATTCCATGGGATGTGTATTTTGTTGCCTCAAATCATGAAGAGATTGGTATGAGAGGCGCTTCTGTTGTGGCTCATTCGATAAAACCTGATATTTGTATCTGCGTAGACGTTACTCATGCCACTGATTATCCCACTATGAATGTTTTTCGTGATGGAGATATCAAGTTGGGTGAAGGATGTGTTTTGGCAAAAGGCCCCAATGTCTATCCGGCACTATTTGAGAGTCTTGAAGAAACGGCAATCAAGCACAAGATTATGTATCAAGTAGAGGCAAGTCCATACGCAACAGGAACAGATGCAAACGTGATACAACTTTATAGAGATGGTGTAAAAACAGCAGTAGTCTCAATACCATGCAGATATATGCACACACCTCATGAACTCTGCTCAAAAAAAGATATAGAATCAGCAATAAATATAATTGGTAAGTTTATGGGTTTAGAAAACTCACCAAACTCTTCAGCTTGCTGACAATGATGCTTTGTTTTCCTCGCGCGCGTATATTATATATAATGTATGGTATAGCATAGTGTATTGTTTTTTGAAAAAAGTTGTGTGTTTGTTTTGTCAGTTTATGGAATCGTCGTA
>CACYYM010000009.1 GCA_902778625.1 uncultured Bacteroidales bacterium | reverse complement strand
CTGCTTTGTTGTTGGTTTGTCTCGGCTTCATCTACCATATTTGGAAGAGGAATAGACATCTGAAGGAAGTCGTTGCACTTTTGGAAGAGAATAAAGCGAGGGAGCAGCAACTGGCAGAGCGCGAAGAACAAAACAAGGCAATCATCAAGCTGATGCACAAGACAGAACTTGAAGGAACTGCGGAGGAAGTTATCGAAGCCATACGGCAAGCATCAACAGGCAAGAAAGAGATGACCGCCGCCGAGTGGAAACAACTCTACTATGCTGTTGATGCGCTTTACCCATCGTTCAAAGATAAGTTGGTGAAAGAGCTGGGCAACTATACTGAACAGCACAGAACATGACCAACCTCTCGCGCCCAACCGTCTGGCGCTGGGTGAAGAAGTATGACTGGGTATTGGAAGCAGATGGCAAAATCACATCAAAGTAAATGGTCTAAAAGGTTCTCACACAAAAAGAAGCATGATTCCGTTGCCTAAGGCTCCGTCGAAATCCAGTCGAAGTCGGCATAGCCGCCCTGTTGCTTTGTGGTATAGCAGAAGATGCCGAAGCGAGATCCGACAAAGACGGTAAGGTTGAACGACTGCTGCGTCTCGCCACCGAAGCGCTCCCATGTCTTGCCGTCGAGCGAATAGAAGAAATAAGCCTTATTGTCGCCGTACTTGATGGCTGCACGAAGATAGATGATGCCCTTCTTGGGCTTGATGGGCTGCGTTTTCTCGGCTGCCTGGAAGTCCCGGCCGGCATTGCGGACTTTGTCTTGACGCCAGACGAGCTGGTAGCCTCCTTTCTTTGAGGTCTTCTCCACACAGATTTGGCCGTAAGGGTCTTGGAAGATGCAGATGCCGGCGCGGTCGCCTTCCTTGAGCTTGCTAACGTCGAGCCGAACGGTGCCAAGAGACGGCTGCTCTGGGTCGGCGAAGATACGTTGCGTGAGCATTCCCTGGGCCTGATGGAGCTCCTGACTTGTGCCTATTGTCTTCAAGCGCAGCCAGCCCGGACGCTCTGTGAGGCTCCAAGCAGAAGGAACTGGATTGTGGTTCCATTGCCACTGCATTCCCAAAGAGGTGGAACTGAAGTCGTCGCTGGTGGGCAGCACTTTGATGCGCTTGTCGGTGCTTACGGGGCGAAGCACTTTATCGACAAAGCTGACGGGCGGCCGCTTACCTTCTGCCACGATGGGCCAGCCGTCCTGCCACTCGACTGGCAACAGGTTGGGGAAACGTCCGAAGGCTCCGAGGTCTTCCTGCATCACGGTCCACCACTTGCCTTCTGTGTCTTGGAAGAGCGCACCCTGATGGATGGTGTTGATCTTCCCGTCGTAATGCTTCTCGACGAGCATCTTCTCCTCGAACGGCCCGAAAGGACTCTTCGAACGGAAGGCTGCCTGTCCGCTAGGGAAACCTCCGTAGGTAGCATAAATGTAGTAGTAATCGCCTATCTTATAGACGTGGCAGCCCTCGAGTCCGGAGCGCTCACGAACGATGATTTCTTTCTCCTGAATGAAGTTGAAGTCAGCATCGAGTTCGCACATCGAGATGTTGCAGTAGCCGCACGCGATATAGACCTTGTCGCCGTCGAAAAGCATGCCCGGGTCGTAGTAGTTGCGAGAGAGTCGCTTCACATCCCATTCGCCCTCGGGATCTGCTGCAGAGAGCAACCAGGCCCTGTTGTCGTTGCCATTGACGAGAAGCCAGAACCGTCCGTTGTGGTACTTCATCGACGAAGCCCACATGCCTTTTGCGTAAGCGTTCTTACCATTGCGGAGGTTGTAGCGGTCATCGTCAAGCAAAGCCTTCAACGGCTGGGAACAGTACTCCCAATTGACGAGATCCTCGCTCTTGATAATGGTGGCTCCGGGGAAGAGCTGCATTGTTGTGCTGACCATGTAGTAGGTCGAACCGACGCGAATGACGTCTGGATCAGGGAAGTCGGCACGAACGATGGGATTGATGTAATGAGTGCCTGCGTCGCTCGGGTTGACGGGCTGCGACTTCTGAGCTTGTGCCTGAGCTGCCATAACTGTCAGGCAAGCAAAAAGGAAATTCGTTAGTTTCTTCATGACAACATTTTTACGATTTGTTCGAGGTTCTGACGATCAGTCTCATCGAAAGTATTGAGCCGCTCGCTATCGATGTCGAGGACGGCAATTACCTTCCCTTCTTGAAAGATTGGGACGACTATCTCGCTTCTGGAGGCAGACGAACAGGCAATGTGGCCCGGGAACTTATCGACGTCTGAAACGACCTGCGTCTCTTCCTTCAGCCAAGCTGTTCCGCACACTCCCCTACCCTTCTTGATGCGTGTGCATGCCATCGGACCTTGGAACGGACCAAGCACGAGCTCGGCGCCTTCCACTCGATAGAAACCTGTCCACCAGAAACCGAAGGTTTCGTGAAGCATCGCCGCCACGTTCGCCATATTGGCAATGAGGTCTGGCTCGTCCTCGACGACTGCCTTTATCTGCGGCAAGAGCGCTTCGTAACGCTCCTGTTTCGTCTCACCTTGTATGATTAACTGTTCTGACATACGCCTTTACATATCTTGGAAAATATAGGTCACCGTCTTGTCGGCACCGAAAGCACTGTAGAAGTAGCTGACGATTTCGCTGATATGCTCTTCCCATTGCTCGGAAACAAACTTATTGGGAACAGACACGAAGACGTTCTTGTCGCGAACTGCCCAAAGGCTGGCACAAGTCATATACTTGTTGTAGAACTCCTCGCCAAGACGTTCGCGAGCCTTCTCCATCCAGAGATTCCACTTCTCCTGATAGATGGGCTGAACATAAGGACGGTCAGGCTCTTCGTCCTTCACCTCGACAGCTTCCGCAAACTCGGGCTGGTTGGGCTTTTGCTGTTCAAGAAGCCAACGGTAGAGCACCTCCGTAACATAGGCATGAACATTGTCGGGCTGTTTCTCCTCGACGAGTTTGTCTATGCGGTCCAGCTCCGGCTTGAGGTCCAGACCGTCGTATATGAGGTTCTCCAACTTCGCCCACTCGCTAGGCTGAAGAGCGTACTTCGTGATGAGCTTGGCCCGCATCTTGCCCAGGAAAGTTTCGTGCTGCTGAGCCTGCCCCATCTTGCCCTCGATGATGGTGAAGCGGATGCTGTCCGGGTCGCCACGACTGACACCATGAGGATAGACGGGCTCGTACTCGAAGCAAAATTCCACCTTGCCTTCGTCCGAGAGCTTCTTCATCTCCTTCAATACGGGATCGAGGACATCGCGATGGAAAGCTCCGTACTTGACATAACGGTTCTCGATGATGCGCTTGTGGTCCTTGCTGAAGGTAAGCACGCCGAAGAACTCCTTCAGGTCGATGTAGTTGACGGTACAAGAGCCTATCTTGCGCCAAGCACTCAGATAGATGTAGAGTCGAGGTGTGCGAGGACTGCGGCAAAGTTGGGTGATGCCCTTCAAGTGACGGGTGTAGCCCTTGCGGAGGTTCAGAATCTCGCGAGCACTCTCGTCCACCATCGAAATCTTGATGACACCCTTCCTTCGCTGTCCGCCCTTGTAAGCGACCTTCTCGCCAGCCGCATTTATCTCCGCCTTCGGAAACTCAATCTTGTGAAAGATGTTCTGGCTGACATTATATTCTATGCGTTCGTACTCGTCGTAACGCTTGTAGGACATGTTCACATTCAACAAGGTATTGCACGCCACCTCCAGCTCGTCGTACTTCTTCGGACTGATGCCCAAGTCGCGAAGAGGAATCTCGAAGTTGAGCAAATTGCCTGATAAATCCTCAGGCTTGAACAGAAATGACGATTCGCCCACGCTGAGCTGCTCGCGAATGCGATTCTGCAACTGAGCGATGATGGCAATCATCAAGTTCGTCTGTACCAGCGAGAAGTTTCCACGTATCTGCGTGTAGCTCACAGGATTGAGTATGAAATCCAACTCGCGATTATTCGCTATCGTCTGCACAAGTTCGTTCTTACTGCTAACAATAGCCGGCCCTTTTTTCTTAGCCATTTCTTCGTCTGTTAATAGTTTTCCTTCGGTGCCAAAGACGTTGTCTTCGACATCGAACACGTTTTCGTCTGCAAAATTATACCATTCCATCGTATTATCCAAATTTTTAAGTGAAAATTTTTATTAATTGTTTTTATATTTGTCTTAGAAGTGTTCCAAGCATTCGCACCTCATTGACTATTTAAGCTCGCACAAAAATTTGTGAGATAATCTCACCACGAACTTCTTCTTCTCTTGCACCTTATTGTTCCAAACCTCTTAAACTATTATCTTCCGATACTATGGCACCATTGACTTCCGATAATATAGCACCTTTATCTTCCGATATTATTGCACTACAATTTGCAAAGAAGTTGCACCGACTTCTTCATGCAGGTTTGCACCTTAGTCTTCAACGCTTTAATACAAAGGTTTGTGAGAATAACCACACCATAATCTTTAGAGGCACTTGCACCTTGCTTTGTAAACTCATTAGTACATATGTCCGTAACGACATTGGCACGTCAATCTGTAAAGCATTAATACCTTGCTTTGTAAACTCATTGGCATCTTGGTCTATAAACTCACTGGCACCTCGTTCTGCATAAGCATTGGCACGACTATCTATAAATCTTATCGCACCTAGTTTTACTAAGCCTCTGCTCTTTTGTCTGAAAAAAATCACAATTACGGGTATGCCAAACTCCATCACATAAAGCGTTTGACACGCAAGCAAAAGGTTTTTCATATTATTACACAGACCTACAAGGCGCGTTTACAAAGGCTGCCTGGTCGTTTTGCACAGACGACGGTCTATACCTTCGTCGCTCCGAACTTTTTTAATACTTCCCCTACCCTGCTATATATATACTAGGTACCCCCCTTTTTGTTAACCCCTAGAGGCAACTTTTTTTCAAAATAATGCAAAAATGCCTGATTTTTCACTTTTGTCTGCCCTCTCATTCGACCATCAGAGCACATATAAGTAACCAGCCCACATATTATGTTTATTACGAAAACATTCAAAAGCCGGCAATCAAAGGCCTGGGCTTAACACTGGCCCGATCAAAACCATATTGACAACCCGTATGAGAAACACGAATGCGAACTTAACCCCAACAAACTCCTTCTTGATAAGATCGTCCCATAGTTCTGAGAATGCAACTAAACTATCCCAAGAAAGCCATTGGCAGAACGCCTGCAATGACGCTCAATAAGTCAACCTTTAGGTTGACTAGTATAGAATAAATCACGTGTCTGTCGTAATATTCCTAAAGTTCGCACCTAATCATCACTTTCTCCTTACATAAGCTTCCTATTCCCCTCACCAAATCATCCCAAAGTCCGCACCAGCACTACCCTATCAACTTGATTAACAATCACTTGCAACGAACTATAACTAATATAAATTCATAATTCTATAAAATAGATTTATTTAAAGAATATTCTATATTATATTATTGATTATCTTATATTGTATATATAATCTCGTAACCTATTATATTACAGGGTATTACTTCCTCTTTGGTGCGAACATTATGAACACAAGGTGCGAAAGTTTGGAACAAATGGTGTTATCTTCAGGTAGTATTGGTGCGAACTTTCGTAACATCTCCTTATCTCAATTCTTTTCTATTATATCCTGATTGTATTCGCATATTTAAATATTTGCATACACAAATCTACCTGTTCACCAACTCCTGAATATTTCTATATCTGTGTCTTTGAATATCCATATAGTTGAATTCCTCACTACCTTTATATCTCAATATTTTTTTCTATTTGGGTTTTCAGATATTCCTTAATATTTGAATATGTAAGATTGAACTGCTTGTATACCTGCTATATATCAGGCCACATATTTGAGTATTTGGTGGTTTGTGGGTATGAAAATACGTGAATATTTGAAAATATTTGAGTATTCTCTTGCAGGTATCAAAGAAATGTTTTACCTTTGCATCAGAAATTATTGGTGGTACCAATCGTCGTGACAAGGCTATTATAGTCTAAACATCTAGACGTGATGGTCACATGTCAAGTCAACGATAACCCCATGACAAAGTAATTATCAAAAGAATATGTCACAAGTTATTTCTCTTTTACACGACAAGGGCGGGTGCGCGAAAACAACGACCTGCGTTAATCTTGGCTTTGCGCTTTGGTTACTTGGCAAGAAGGTGCTGCTCGTTGATACAGATCCACAGTGCAATCTGACGGATACGGTCGACAAAACCGTCCATCTGGAGGCTGAAAGCACTATCTACGAGTGGCTTCACGACGGACAGGGCGAATCCCTTCCATTGCCGATCTATACGCGCTACGATGGTCTCGACTACGTGCCTGGCAGCCACAGTATGAGCAATATCAACGCGGAGCTTCAGTTGATGTATAATCGCGAGCATCGGCTGGCAGATTTCCTGAACCTGATTGACCCGGAAACGGGCGTCAGGATTCGTGATATGTACGACTACGTCTTCATCGATTGTGCTCCAGGTGGCGAGACGTTGATGAACACTAACGCATTGGTTGCCAGCGACTTCGTGATTGTCCCGACTGAAGCTGGCATCTATAGCTTGCAAGGCTTGCCTCGCTTGCTCGACTATATAAATAAGGTACACACGCAGCTTCGTTGCCCAGTCACCATCATGGGCTATCTTCTGGTGCGTTGGAACAAGAATCGCAGCATCAGCCGCGAGGTGAAGGAGTATTATAGCAACGAAGAAGAGGTAAAGGCACCGCTGTTCCCCGTGAGCGTCCGTGAGAGTGTAAGATGCACGGAATCAGTAGCTTACGAGATGTCCCTATTCGAGTATGCGAGCAATTCACCTGTGGCGGACGACTACATGCGCGTAGCCGAATACATGATTGGACGCAAGGCACGTCCCAAGACCTGGACGCCTGTCCGTTGGGGCCAGATAGCTAATTCTGCCTACAATCGTTTCATCAAGGAGCGAAGTAAATCAGTTAATGAGTAGTGTTTTTTAAGATGCTGATCAAGAACGCATTAACTGCCAAAACAGATCTAATTTGAAATGAGAAAAAAGTCCGCGGTTTGGCATCATAAAGTATGTAAATATTTGAATATTCAGACACTTGACTATTCGGATGTCTGCGTATTTGTAAGAGGGAAATGTAAAGAAAGAAATACAAAAAAATAAGAGAAAAAGATTATGGCTATTAAGAAGAAATCGTTGAATATCAGCAGGGTAGCAGCAGAAGCTACTCAGAATTATGTGGCACCGAAGCCTTTGGCAACCAATGATGCTGTGAGAAACAAAATCGTTCAAGAGACGCCGGCAGTGAAGCCCTTACGTCGAGTTTGCACGATTCAGAAAGTTGGTGGCTTCACATTCTTCACAGGTGAGGACGACCGTAACGCACTGGATTACATTGTGTTCCGCCAGAAGCTGGAGAAACAGAATGTTGTTCGTGCTGCTCTCCACCAGTTCCTCAAGTATCACTATAAAGAGGGTCAGGGACTTGATGCAGAAGCGATGCGCATCATCGAGCAGTACGAGGATAGCGTCTATCAGTGGGTCTGAGCTTCTGAGAGTGCTTGAATTAATTGAAACGCGCTTTCGGTTGATTCTGAAACAGGGTAGGGGAATTCGCTAGCCTTTCGAATTTTGTGCCCACAGCGTTTCTTTCCTCTCGTCAGAGCAGTATTGTTAAGTTCGTCTCTTTTTGAGGGCGAAAATCCTCAAAATTGTTCGATTTTTGCCTCGAAAGGTCTTCTTTTTCAACAGGTCATAAAAAAGTTGTAAAGATTTTTCGCAGCTTTTGTGTCATTTCCTGTTGTTCTTTTTGCCTTGAAATGATACCTTTTTCAGCTTAGCGTGCCGAGTTGATAAACTTAACACATTAAGTTGCTCAACTTAGCACGTTAAAATCATCATTTCGACACGTTAAGTTTGCAATTTTAACGTGTTGTCCTGAGTGCCTCAAAATCAGGTAGTTCCAAACATAACAGTTTGAGTCGCCTGAAATCATGCGTTTTGTCAGGATTTTTCGTAAATCGTGCTTTTTGTCATCAAAAGGGAGCGCCTTTTTTGCACCTTTTTCGTTTTAAAAAAGAACATTTCGAGGGTTTCAGTTTAATTTTTCCTGTTTTACCTTTTTACAATACGAGAGCAGTCTTCTTAAAGTTCGCACCAGAATGCGCGATGTGTTGCCAGAAGGTGCGAACTTTGGGAAGAGTTTGCTCAACACAAATCAATAAATTCGCCATAAAAGGTCTTTTTTGCCTTCATTTAGTATCTTTGGTGCGGACTTAAGGAAGATTTTGGCCATTGTGAGGCAGAGTTTAGAGTGCGTTTTCCATGTTTTGGCCGCAATAATCCCTTTCCAGAAAGGCATTGTTCTCAAGATTCGCACCTCGACGTAACAAGTCTTCCCAAAGTTCGCACCAAGAGGGTATGAGTTGTGATTTGCGTCGGCTTTTTCCGCCGAACATATAGAATTTTTTCGTGCGAAACATTGAATTCGTCGAATAGAAACTTGACTTACGTCGAATAGAAACTTGACTTACGTCGAATAGAAACTTGACTTACGTCGAGATTATATCTTCCCAAAGTCCGCACCAGGCATCCAAACTCTTGAATTGTAGTGTGGTAGGGTAGGGGAGCGCGCGAGAAAATGCGTCAAACGTTAAGACAAAAGCCGTCAATCAGGCAGAAAAGAGCAGTCAAGGAGGAGATGAAAAAGCCTATCAAATCAATAATTCCTCATGCACAAGCCACCAAACGAGGTGCGGACTTTGGGAAGATATGCAAGCGCCGCTTTCTTTACAAGATAAAGTTCGATAAGCCGACAATTGATGCTCGTATGAACATGTGGCACGAAATGATTTCTGCCCTCAGGGAAGAAGACATGTGGGCCTTGGCTGCAAAGTGTGACTTCTGTGGCGGCCAGATATAGCATATTGTCCGGCACTACACTATAGGCAACATTCTGCGTGGGAACTCCGATAATGTCGTGCAGGAACTCTCTGCTTATTGTGACAGCAGGTGTTTGGAAAAGGGACAGCCTCGCAAGATAGGATTCTAATAGATTTTTTCATCTTTTTCTCCTATATCGGCTTGAAGGTGTGGAATTTTTCGTATCTTTGCAGAGTCTTCAAACAAGAATCTATTAACATGAAAAAGAATATGAATAAGTTGTTTTTATGCCTTATGGCTATGATGGGTGTGCTGACGGCTTCGGCTCAGGATGCTGTTCTGCCGCTCATCCAGAATGTAAAAGCTTACGAGAGTGTGTCGCTGAATGGAGAATGGAACTATATTGTCGACGTGCAGGAGGAGGGCTACTACGACTACCGCATGAATCCCACACGGTGGGGCTTCTTCCAGAATGCAAAGCCGCAAAGGCCCGAAGACCTTATCGAGTACGATTTCGACAAGTCGCCAACCATGCAGATCCCTTCTGACTGGAACACGCAGGACGAGTGCCTGTTCTTCTACGAGGGAACGGTTTGGTTTTATAAAAAGTTTAGAGTCGAGAGTCTTCAGAATAAAGAGACAGAGCGGATGCTGCTCTACTTTGGTGCTGTGAACTATGATGCTCATGTGTATGTGAACGGGCAACATGTGGGACATCACATAGGTGGCTTCACGCCCTTCAATTATGATGTTACAGACATGCTAAAGGAAGGTGAGAACAATGTCATCGTGAAGGTGGACAACAAGCGTCATGCAGAGGATGTGCCTACACAGATCTTCGACTGGTGGAACTATGGCGGCATCACTCGTGACGTGAAACTGGTGACGGTGCCTGCACTCTATTTGGAGGACTATAGCCTCCAGTTGGAAAAGGCGAAAGTGGTAAAAGGAGAAAAGCCTATTGCCTTTTCTGCCAAGCTGAACAAGAAGGAAGCTGGACATAAGGTCACCGTTTCAATCCCAGAACTGAAACTCGAGAAGACTTTCACCACAGATGCAGAGGGCAAAGTCCAAACTTCGACCTTCGGCATTCAGGCGAAGAAGCTGCAACTTTGGAGTCCCGAGAACCCAAAACTCTACGAGGTGCGTCTCTCTGTTGATGCTTCTACAATTACCGACCAGATAGGCTTCCGCACCATTGAGACGAAAGGCAAGCAGATTTTGCTCAACGGTCAGCCAATCTTCTTGAGAGGTATCTCTATTCATAACGAGAAGCCTAATGGAGGTGGTCGTGCCAACTCGGCCGAGGATGCACGTACTTTGCTTTCGTGGGCTCAGGAACTTGGCTGCAACTTTGTCCGTCTGGCACACTATCCTCACCACGAAGAGATGGTTCGCGAAGCAGAGAAGATGGGCATCTTGGTATGGTCGGAGATTCCCGTCTATTGGACCATCGCATGGAAGAACCCCAAAACCTTCGAGAACGCCAAGCAGCAGTTGACAGATATGATACTCCGCGACCACAATCGTGCCAACGTCATCATCTGGAGCATTGCCAACGAGACGCCTCATTCTCCCGAACGTGACGATTTCCTGGGACGTCTTGCCCAATATGCGCGCAGCATGGACTCCACACGTCTCATTTCCATGGCAATGGAGGTAACAGGCGCGTCAAACTACGTGAACCGTCTCAACGACAATATGAACAAGTTCGTGGACGTGGTGAGCTTCAACCAGTACATAGGTTGGTATCGTGACGTGAATGATGCGCCCAAGATGAAGTGGGAGATTCCTTACGACAAGCCTGTCATCATCAGTGAGTTCGGCGGAGGGGCAAAGTACGGTTATCATGGCGAGAAAAACCAAAGATGGACTGAAGAGTTCCAAGAGAACCTCTATCGCGAGAACATTGCCATGATCGACAAAATAGAAGGCCTTTCCGGCACAACGCCTTGGATTCTCAAGGATTTCCGTTCCCCACGTCGTGTATTGCCAGGCATTCAGGACTACTACAACAGGAAGGGCCTTTTCAGCGACAAGGGCGAGAAGAAGAAAGCTTTCTACGTCTTGCAAGAGTGGTATAGGCAAAAAGCATCTTTGCAGGCGAAATAACAATTAACATAATCATGAAGAAACTTGTACTACTTTTGACGATGCTGTGCTTCGGTTTTGGAATGTGGGCACAGAGAATGAATGTCATCTTCGAGACGGACATGGGCAACGATGTGGACGATGCGCTGGCCATCGATATGCTCTACAAATACAACAAGCAGAAGCGTATCAACCTGATGGCTGTCATGTTGAACAAGGAGGGCGAGTTCCCGCCTAAGTACATCGACTTACTGAACACATGGTATGGGCAGAAGCGAATTCCTATTGGAGTCAGCCCTCGAGCAGACCAGAGTCTGGTAGCAGGAACAAACTATACGCAAGTCGTCTGTGAGGAACTCGACGCAAAAGGCAAGCCGCTCTACAAGCGAAGCATCAAGGACTACACAAAGCTCCTGCCTGCCGTGAAGCTTTATCGCAAGCTCCTGGCAAAGGCGGAAGATGCTTCGGTGACAATCGTCTCGGTCGGCTTCAGCACAAATCTCGCCTTGCTCCTCGACACGAAGCCAGACGAGTTCTCACCCTTGACGGGCAAGGAGCTCATCGGTCGAAAAGTGAAGCGACTCGTTGCAATGGCCGGCCACATTGAGAACCCGAAGTATGCCGAGTACAATGTCGTGAACGACGTCAAGGCGTGCCAACGTGTCTTCCAAGACTGGCCGACGCCCATCTGCATTTCGCCCTTCGAGCTTGGCCTGCAGATACGTTATCCGGCACGAAGCATCGAGGAGGACTTCACCTGGGCAAAGCACCATCCCATCGTCGATTCCTACAAAGCTTATCTTAAGAAGATAGAGGATCGCCCGACGTGGGACCTCACGGCTGTCCTCTATGCCGTTGACCCGCAGCAATTCTTCAACATCTCGCCAGCCGGACATATCGAGGTGACAGACGAGGGCTATACGCACTACACGCAAGATGCCTCGGGTCGCCACTTCTACCTTTCTGTTACCCCGGAGCAGGCAAGGGCCATCCTCGATTATTTCGTTCGTATGGTGACGTCAAAGCGAGATAACCTGAAGCACGACCAGAGGCTCTGAAAAACTTCACGAGAGAAGATGGCAAAGTCCTCTGGTGAAGTTCGCAAAGTTCACGTGTGAAGTTGCCAAAATCCACGTGTGAAGTTGCCAAAATCCACGTGTGGATTTTTCGGGAGGCACGTGAAGGTTGTGACTTTATACGTTGTTTTCTTGTTTTTGCGACATAATCTTCGTAACTTTGCCACGTGATTTACCATAAACTTACCATAATGAAACGATTTCTTTTGTTTGCAGGCATGCTGGCAGGTTGTGCGGTCGGCGTGCAAGCTCAGGTGGAAGGACCCACAATGGGATGGAGCTCGTGGAACACGTTTGCAGTCAACATCTCGGAGGACATCATCAAGGGTCAGGCCGATGCAATGGTCTCACAGGGGCTGAAGGATGTGGGCTACATGTACATCAACATCGACGACGGCTTCCAGTACGGCCGCACGTCGGACGGCAAGGTTCGCATCCATCCGCAGCGCTTCCCAAATGGCCTGAAGGTCGTCAGCGACTATATCCATTCCAAAGGACTGAAGGCGGGCATCTACAGCGATGCCGGCGACTGCACTTGCGGCAGCATCAGCAATGGCGACACACAGAACACCAACGTGGGCTTCTACGGCTATGAACAGGTGGATGCCGACTTCTACTTCAACGAGTTGGAGTTTGATTTCATCAAGGTCGACTACTGTGGCGGCAACCATGCAGGGCTGAACGAGCAGGAGCAGTACACAGCCATCCACAATGCCATCGTCGCAACGGGTAAGGACGTACGCTACAACCTTTGCCGATGGGCGTATCCGGGCACCTGGTGCCACGACATATCGACCTCTTGGCGTACTACGGGCGACATCTACGACGGCTGGGAATCCGTGAAAGGCATCCTCAATGAGAACCTCTATCTTTCTGCCTATTGCTACGACGGCTGCTATAACGACATGGACATGCTCGAGGTGGGCCGTTCGATGTCGGAAGAGGAAGACAAAACGCACTTCGGTATGTGGTGCATCATGTCCTCGCCCTTGCTCATCGGTTGTAACATGGCGACCATCAAGGAGCGACCTCTCGCCCTGCTGAAGAACGAGGAACTCATCGCCCTGAATCAGGACCCGTTGGGGCTGCAGGCGCATGTCGTGCAGCACATCGGCGAGACATACGTTCTGGTGAAAGACATCCTCTCGCTTCACGGCACCACTCGCGCTGTGGCACTCTACAACCCGTCCGACCGCGAAGAAGAGATGTGCATCAGCTTCAGCGAAGTTGATCTCGGCGGACAGGTCTTGGTGCGCGACCTCTTCGAGCACGAGGACTTGGGCGCGATGCAGGGAGCCCTGTCCGCAGTCGTGCCGGCTCATGGCACTCGCATCTACAAGCTTGAGGCAGAGACCAGGTTGGAACGCTACCTCTATGAAGCCGAAACAGCCTTCCTGCACGACTATCAGGAGATTTACAATAATCAAGCCGTCGGCTCGGCCATCTACGAAAGCAACGCCTCGGCAAGCGGCGGCAAGTCTGTCGGCTGGCTTGGAGGAAAGCGCAGCAACTCGCTCTTGTGGAAGGATGTATATGTGGCAGAGGAAGGCGATTACACACTCCACTTCTGTTGCGCCTCGGCAGAAAGCCGTCGCTGTACCGTCGCGCTGAATGGCGTCGAAGCAGGAACGATTACGGTGCAGACATCGAACTGGAACACGTTCAAGGAGTACAACATGACACTTCACCTCAGTGCCGGCACCAATAGTGTCGAGCTCTACAACGCGACAAACTGGGCACCGAACATTGATTACATGAGCATCGAGAAAGTTGGTGAGAACACCATTATGATCCGCAGGCTGGAAGAAGTGACAAGGCAACTCGAGGTGATGGCTCACAACACGCTATTGCCCGACAAGATTCGACAGAACATCGCATCGCTGCTGACCAGAGCCACGTCGGGAAGCCTCTCGAATACTCAGATAAAGACACTGCTCACGCAAGTTCAAAACTTGCAAAACACTATCAAGGAAATCATGCCGCTCTGCGAGGAATTCCACTTCTGGAGAGCCTACGCGCAGAAAAATGTCGACGTGAGTCTGGAGTCGGAACCGCTCACCACTTTCCTCTCGAAGATAGAGAAGAGCGACGGAACGTTCTCGAAGGCAACGTCGAAGACATCGGTGAATAGCGCGCTGGTGGCGCTGAAGAGTGCAGTAACCGCATACCTGAAAGCCGAAGGTGCTGTGCCAAGACAGGGCGAATACCTCGACATGACACTTTTCATCGCCAACTACGACTTCTCCACTAAGGAAGGATGGGAAGGCGAGCCGACCTATCGCGACGGTTGCGGCGAGGAGTACAACAAGACGTTCGACACGTATCAAACGCTCCAGGACATGAAACCGGGCGTATATGTCGTGAAGTGCAACGCCTTCTTCAGACCAACAGGCAACGACGGCGGAGCTGCCTACAGAGCAGGAACGGAGAACATTCGCGCGTTCCTCTATGTGAATAATAAGACGGTCAAGCTGAAGTCGTTGTATTCCGAGCAATGGCCCGACGCGTCGTCGTTTGGCTCTGTAGATAACCAGCAAGGCTATCCCCACAGTATGCGCGCTGCTGGCATCCGCTTTGCAGAGGGATGCTACCAGAACGAAATTGAATATACTCAGGAGACGACAGGCGATTTGAGGTTTGGGCTGAAATGCAACGTTTACAAAAGCGGCTGTTGGTGTTGCTTCGACAACTTCGCCCTCTACTATCAGGCCTTGCCCGACTTCTACGACGGAATCGGGACTATTCACGAGGAGCAAACAAAAATGACCGATGACATTTACGACTTGCAAGGGCGCAAAGCCAAAATTCAACCTCAGGGCATCTATATCCTTGGCGGTAAGAAAGTCGTGGTGAAGTAAGGATATAATGCAAAAAAACTTGTAGAAAACGTTGGACGTAAAGGAAAAAAGTGTAACTTTGCATTGACAAACACAGTTATTAACCCTCAAAAACTTTAACTATTATGACTTACAAGATTATCGACATCGAGGGCATTGGCGAGGCTTATGCTCCGAAACTCATCAAGGCTGGCATCAAGACTGTTGCCGAATTACTGAAGAAGGGTGCTACTCCCAAAGGCCGTGCTGCATTGGCAGAAGCTACAGGCATTAGCGAGAAACTCATCCTGACGTGGACGAACCACGCTGATCTGTTCCGTGTGAAAGGCGTTGGCCCACAGTTCTCTGAGCTGCTCGAGGCTTCTGGCGTTGATACAGTCAAGGAGTTTCGCCATCGTGTTCCCGAAAACCTTGTGCAGAAGATGCAGGAGACGAACGCTAAGAAGCGTCTCGTTCGCCGCGTGCCTTCAGTGAAGCAGGTCGAGAAAATGATTGCTCAGGCTAAGGAGCTCAAGCCCGTGATGAAGTATTGATGTTCTCTTTTCCGCCTGTGTCTGAGGCAAAGCCCAGCGAAAGTTAAGTTACGTAATTAACTTGTCAAGCGGAGTTTATTATGAAGACAAGAAGTGTTTTGGCAACCCTGCTGCTGATGGTGGCAGGGATGCAAATGGCGACGGCTCAGGGCTTTCGTGTCTATAAGAGCGACGGGACGGTGGCGCAGTACAGTTTGCGCACGGACAGCATTGTGTTCTACGACAATCTCGGCTCGGACGAGGACTTCGGTCCCTTCACGCCGGTCAATGCCCTTGTCGCGGGCAAGTGGTATAGGTCGAAGAGCGAGTGGATTACCTTAAATGAAGACGGCACGACGACCGGTTGGGACAACTCCTGGGGGCAAGGCATGATGGGTGATTTTGTTTATCGCTTCTTCCCCTATTCGGGCAACATTGTGGTCTACGACAAGACCGACAAGCCGGTGTCTTGCATTCGTGTCGTGGACATGAACAGCGAGCGGCTGGTGGTCGTCGAGAATATGGGAAATGGTGATATGCTGCGCGAATATACGCACACTCAGCCTATTCAGCTGGTCACCGGAATCAGCCTGAACCCAAGCCACCTGGACCTTGAGCTGAACCGCACGGCGCAGCTACAGGCCTACGTCTATCCCTCCGATGTCGACAACCCTGCCCTGACGTGGGAAAGCAGCGACACAAACGTGGCGACTGTGGACGAGAGCGGTCTCGTAACGGCTGTGGGCGATGGCAGTTGCGTCATCACTTGCCGCGCCACGGACGGCAGCAACGTGTCCAACACATGCGGGGTGACGGTGCAGACGGTTGACGATTCGGGTTATATCGACGGGCACTATTACGTCGATTTGCAGCTGCCGAGCGGTACGCTGTGGGCAAGCACGAATATCGGTGCAAGCAGTTCCACCGAGTATGGCAGCTACTTTGCATGGGGCGAGACAACGCCTAAGCAGGAATATACCAAGTCGAGCTACGTGTGGTTCGACAGTTCGACCAACAGCTACGCAGCGCTGTACTTCGGTTCGTCCCCATATAGCGAGCTGTGGCCGAATCACGATGCTGCGACGGCGAACTGGGGCAGCAACTGGCAGATGCCGAGCCGGGAGCAGTTCCGCGAGCTCGTCAACAGCCAGTACACTTATTCCGGCTGGACGACGTTGAACGGTGTGAGCGTGCTCAAAGTCAAGAGCAAGGTCAATAGCAACGTTATTTACCTGCCGGCGGCAGGCTGGATTAACGGCACTGCCGTGGGTTTCGCTGGCACGCAGGGTACATATTGGTCGCGTTCGAGCGGTATGTTGAATGACTTTTACTTCACGCAGAGTTCCGCAGGCATGGTTTCGGACACAAGCTATTTCGGCATGCCTGTTCGTCCGGTGCGGAAGCAATAATAAAGAGGGGCGGCAGGATAATCTCTGCCGCCCGTTTTGTTTTTTTGCGCTGTAGGCATTCAGCCGGGGTTACTCCCCGTGGTGTGTTCTGTTGTCTCTACAGGGCTTTGGGTTAGTGCCTCAGGCTGTGTTCTTGTGTGCTCTGTTACTTTTTCATGAGCTTCTTGAACTCTTTCTTTGCCTTGGCGAGCTGGTCCACGAACTCGTCGTTATTGAGGAGGGCTGGCAGCACGAGGGCGCCTACCATCTGGCCGGCCTTGACGTCGCTGTAGTGGTGATAGCCCACAATCCATCGGCTCTCGCCAAAGTCCAGTCCACGCTTGAAGAGTTGGTCCTGACGTTCGGGGTTGATGGTGGCCAGCACGACTGCTACTGCCATGCCTGTTGCGCTGTGGCCTGATACATAGCTGCCGTTGTGGCGAAGCCCTTCCTCAGCTTCGGGCACTGCTGTCGGCTCGTTGTAGAGGGCGTAGGGACGTGTGCGCTTATAGAAGTTCTTCGTGCAACGGGTTGCATAGCTGCCGGCATCTTCCTTCATCCTGTTGATGAGCTTGTAGATTTCGGGCGTAGCGTCTTTCGAGAGCGTCATGCCGAAGGCTTCGGAGAAGACCTCCAGGATGTTGTCGGTCGAAGTGTTGGCGTCCTTGACGGCTTGCTTACCGCGCTCAGTCGGGCGGAGTGTCTTGCCGTACTGATACATGTGGAAGTCCTGTTCGAACAGCAGCGAGCCGAATGCAGGCGGCGGTCCGATGAAGACGGTATCGTGTGGAGCCTCTTCTTTTGTCAGATAGTGATTGGACTGTCCGTAGGCGACGATGGCTGCGAACAGAAGTGCGATGATGCAGGTTGTCTTTTTCATTGTTTTGTGTTGTTAGATGAGTTTCGCGATTGCAAAGATACGAATGAAAATCCAAAATACAAAATTCACTAATTCAAAATTTCCTTTCGTTAAATAAAAGACCGTGAGGGGGGGTGAAAAAAACGCCGCACGCGGGGATTGCAATTTCCGCGTGCGGCGTTGGCAATTTCCGCGTGCGGCGATTCGAATCCCCGCACGCGGCGTTTTCGTCTTCTACTTTTTCAAGAGTTTCCTGCCGCCCTGGATGACGATGCCCTTGTAGTCCTTGCCCACCTTCTGGCCGGCCAGATTGTACATGGCGTCGTTAAGGTTAACGTCAGTGTTAATGTTGTTGATGCCATCGACATAGTCCTGATTGGCAATCATTACCCATTCGTTCGCAACGACAGTCCCGTTGGCTCTGACGATGTTGCCTTTCTCTTCGTCGTAGTAAGCACCTTCGGGCTGAATGTAGGTAAGACCGTCGGAAAGTGTGGGCTCAGAACCCACATAGGCACCGTATCCAGACTTACCCTTCAGCATCACAATCGTTTCTCTGCCGCTTACCGAGAGGCTTCCGCCCAAGAATCCATACGCTTTAGTGCCTTCCAGCGAGACTAATGCGCCGCCGCTTATCGTGAGGCCACTTGTCCTGACACCAGTCGTACCCTTTACTATGAGCGAGCCCGGGCCTTCTATGGTGGTTCCCTTGAGGTTCATTCCCAGCCTTTCGCTTGCGATGTGGTTCTCGCCCACAAGTTTTATGTGGAGGTTCTTTTGTGCCAGGATTCCCGTTGTAGCCGAATTGATGTCAACATTCTTGAGCGTCAGCGTGCCACCTGTGCTTGTGTCGAACGATACCTTGCCGTCGCCAAGGATGTCGTGCTTGTTGATGTTGAACACTTGTGTTCCGGCAATGAAGAGGTCGTAGGCGATGGGTGCCTCCTGGCTTGTCGTTACCAGGAAAGTTGCCTTGCCTTCTGTGTAATGGATGTTGGCCTCGCTGGTAGCGATGATTGTGGCGGTGCCTTGCTTCAGCATGGTTACCTTGCCCGTCGCAGCATCCACTCTGGCAATGGACTCGTCGGAACTCTTGTAGGTGACTGCCAGATTGCCAGGCGTCTTCAGCAGCTGCGGAGCCGCTACCGTTGCGCCCACGCTGGCCGTCACAATCTTCTCTTTGAATGTCAGGCTCGGCACGTTCTTCCTGTAGACGGCGCGCACGGTGACGTTGTTGGGCGACATGTATGTCCAGCGGTTTCCGTATGTCGGGCTAGACGATGAGTCCCATCCGTCAGTCCGCTCAACGTCGTGTTCGTTGCGCAACAGGTTGCTGGCATCTTCGACGACCTGCCAGTGTAGGAAGTCCTTCCTCCATTCATCTTCAGGCTCCAATCGTATGGGTACGCCACCACGCACTTGCAGCTTGTTGCCACAGTTCGTGTCGAGCACAAAGTTGTTTCCGACAAGGGTGCCTGTCGTGGCCACGCCGTCCTCGACGGTCAGCGTGTACTTCTCTTCCGTCTTCTTGACATGGCAGGACAGGTACATCTCGGGCGAGGAGATGTATATTTTCTCGCCATTCTCGTCGAGCGATTGTAGATCAAACGTTAGGGCACTCTCATAGTCATCCACGATATCTTTCGGTGTGATGGTGAGTGTCAAACCCTCGAAGCTCACATCTACCAAGCAGTTTTCCTCAATAGCATAGGTGAAGTTATGGATGTCGTTCCTACCTATCGACTTGAAAGTGATGGTCTGCGATGGGATGGGGTCGCCATAGGTCCACTCGAAGCGGAGCCTCGTCTTGTTGGGCTTCAGCCTGTAGTCCGGACCGCTATAGTCGGTGAGGCGAGTCTCGACATGTTCATCATCGTAGAGGCAATGGCGCTGCTCCATGCCCTTCACCGTTGTGGTAGCCTCGCGGATGGTTTCCCAGTCGCCCCAGTCGTGGCCGTGGCGCGGTTCTCGATGGCCTTTCTCGACGAGCTTGTTGCAGAAGTTGCAATAATAGTCGCCCGAGTAGCCATCCTTTGTGCAGGTTTCCCAGACTATGTTCCTCATAGTCATATACCCATGGCCTTCCTGAAGGTGACTTCCAGAGCTATCCACCCAGTAGCTGCCGTGCTTCTGGGGTGTCCTCTTACCTTTGACTCTCTCGCCGCAGCGGTTGCAAAGGAATTCGCCAGTGTAGCCGTATGTGCTCCAGGTGTTGATACGGCCCCCCGTCATGCAGTACTCCACGATTTCTGTGCCTGCAATCGGTGTGTCGGGCAGGTCGTGTCCGAGGGCAGGGATGCGTGCGCCTTCCTCCAGCATGGTATCGCAGTCCTTGCAGAGCGTGTGTGGCTCATGGCCATGGCTTGAGCAAGTGGCCTCCACGCGCTTGCTCTGTTTGGTTCCGCCGGAGTGGTCGCATTCTTCGGTGTCTGCGAAGGCAACGGCAGGGCCGTCGGGCATGGTAAATGCATATAGGCCAGCAGTTCGATTGAATCGGAAGGTAAAGCTTTGGAGGCTGATGCTGTGTCGACCACCGTCCCACGGGATATTGTTCTCGCCCCCCGGAGCGTAACCACTAATCCACTGCTTGAACTTGACAGGCACATTATTAAAGGACAATTCCACCTGAGCTGCCTTCGGGTCGTAGGCGAGGAATATGGTCTCCCCCGGTTTGGCGTATGCAACTTCCTTAGATCTTATGATTCTTCCATTCCTTATGGTTATATCGTAAGCCTTGCCGCCAAGAACCATGATGGGCCAGGAGCCGAAGGGATAGAACTTCTCTTCGCAGTAGCCACAGATGTCGCAGTAGCGCACAAGCTTGCCGGGAATGGTGTCCGTACCAGAAATCTTGGCATCTCTCGAGTTCTCCCACACCGGCCATACGTGCTTCTCGATATTCTTCTCGTCGCAAAGCTTGCACTTGACTGTGTGTGACTCGATGCCACGACTGCCCCTGTTCGGGTCTGGCACCAACATGCCGTTGGCTCCCCAGATGAACATGTCGGGGTCGTTCCATGCGTACCACTCGTGCTCCGTATGCGGCAGTTTGTCGGTCTTCTCTGTCTTCGAGAAGCCACAGGCGGAGCAGATGAGTTTGTTCTCGCCAGTCTTCTTCACGGTAGGCTCTGTGATGACTTCAGTCTCGTCGAAGTTGTGGTCTTGTGGAGGCTCGGGGCTTGAGATGCCGCATTTGCAGACGAACCAGTGCTGCGTGATGCTGTACTTTGCAATGTCGTAAGAGTGAACGTGGCCAGGCTCTACCTTCGGGATGACTTCGCTGTTCTTGTACTGGCAGTCCAAGCAGGTCTGTTCGCGCAGGCCCGTCTCTTCGGAAGTGGCAGGACGAACGAGTGTCCACTCTGTGAAGCGGTGCTTGGAGACTTCCTTCATCGCGCTGCACTCGCCGAAGCAGTAGTTCTCGTGCGTTTCGCTGTCCTTTGACCTGTAGCGACCGAAGACGTGCTGTGCCTTAATTGTGACGACGTCGGACGTTACGCTGCCGCGCTCGTTCGAGATGACGCAGTAGTACTTATAGTATTGTTGCTTATAGTCATCGCAGGCATCGGTAAAAACGACTGCCTTCAATGTTGCTGTCTGTGCGCCGGCATGTTGGTAGAAGCCGTCTTCGTCGGGCGTGTCGTCCGTGACAGCACTATAGCCGCTGACTGTCTTCTTGTACCACTGATAGCTCAGGTTCGCACCGCCTGCCTTCACCTTGAATGTGGCATAGCGTTGAGGCACATCAAGATAAGCAGAGGTGTTGGTCTTGCCTGTGTAGTCGGTAGGCTGGCTGAGGATGTATGGCTTGCCGTCGGCAGCTACCTCAACGTATGGAATGGAGATGATGCTCATCCTGTAGTTGCAGACTGCGCAGTTCACCTGAGCCGTTCCGTTGGTGTGTGTGCTGGGGTTGGGCGCAGTCAGGGTGACGGGCGTTCCCTCGGAATGGATGGCTTTGTTCAAGGCGATGCCGCAGTCCTCGCAGACGTTCCAGTGAGCGTTGGCGTCTTTCCTCCAAGTTGTGCTCACGTTGAGGTGCTGGCATTCTGCGTCGTGCTCACAGAGTTCGAGGCACTGGTCGTCCTCGTAGCACCAATGCTCGGCAAATTCGTCGCTCTCGATGCAGAGGTCGTGGTCGCAGCCTACAGAAGACGTGTTGTCGGCGCAGCAGTCGAGGCAGAGCTCGCAGATGTCGCAACGCTCCTCGCCTTCGTAGCAGTCGCCGCACTGGTCGCAGATGAAGTGGCCGCCGAAGTCGTCGTCGCTCTCCGGGCAGACGTCGTGCTCGCAATGTTCGCGGCAATCCTCGCAGAGGCCGCAGTATTCGCAGAGCTCGCCCTCGTCGAAGCATTCGCCGCAATCGGGGCAGACGTGGTCGTCCCAGTCGGAACCGTCGGGACAGAGCTCGTGCTCGCAGTGATAGTCTGCCTGACAATTGAGACACAGGCCGCAGTACTCGCATTCTTCATCCTGCGGGCATGCTCCGCACTCGGGGCAGAGATGGTCTTCGTAGTCGGCGGAAGCGATGCAGTAGCCATGTTCGCAGCCCTCCGACTCGCTGTTGCTGTGGCAGCATTCTTCGCAAAGTTCACAATCAGAGCAAAGGTCGAGGCCGGCTCCTTCGGTGCACTTGCCGCATTGCGGACATTTCCAGTCGTTCTCTTCGCAGCAATGTATGCAATGTTCGCCGCCAAACTCACACCAGATTACTTCGTCGCCGAAGCACTCTCCGCACTCGGGGCAGTGTTCCTCATAGTCGGCGCAACTCTCGCAGAGTCCGCATTCGTCGCAGACATCCTCGTCGCACATGAAACATTGTCGGCAGTGCACCTGGTCCTCGGCAGCCGCGTTTTCCATACATGAGCTGCAAATTTCGTGTTCCACGCAGGCATCGCCTCCCGCAGCATCGGTCTCTTCTCCATCGATGACCAAGCACGTGTTGCACATATCGCATTGCACTTCGCTGCAGTCCGTGCAGTGGGGGATGAACGTCGAGTACCCGCAGTCGCACTCTATGGCACCTTCGCCGAACAATTCGTGGCAATAGTGACAGGCATCAATTTCCCCGACTTCGATTAATTCGTCGGCGCAGTCGTAGCAGATTCTCATGTCGGTCTGGTTGTAGATGCCGTCGTGGTATTCGCCGTCGGCAATGCAGCTTTCGCAGAAGCGGCAGTGGTGCTCATGCCAGCAGTCGGAATTGACATCTGCCGTGCAGCAGCCGCAGTCCGAGCAGAAGAGTTCTTCGGCTGCTGCCTCTGCTTCGGCAGAGCTTTCGGCATAGATGGTGTACTGGGAGCCGCACTCTTCGCACCAGGCGACGGCTTCGCCCCAGGTGTCAGTCCACTCCCAGTCCCAGTCGGCATGGGCTTTGAGCAGTGGGAACATCACTATGGCCAGCGCCATAATCATTCTCATTGTGGTGTGATACGTTTTCATAATTGCGTATTTTTATATTATAATAATGTATTTTGTTGCAAAAGTAAAAAAAATATTTCAAGAAGACAAATGTTCTTGAATCTTTCGTTCTATCATCTCTTCCAGCTGAGGCTGCATTTTTTGCCACTTCCGCTCGAACATTCTGCCCAGCAAAGCCTCTTGTTGGGTCAGATAATTAAGATAGTCTGATGCAAGCCTGTGAGCCGCTTTTTGTTTTTCCGATAGTTCCATCGTCGTTTTTTATGATTTCTGCTGCAAAGGTACGATGATTCTGTGGAAGGACACTTGTCATTTTCTTCCAAAATTTGCCCTTTCATTTGTTATTTTCTTCCAAAATGCACATGATGTGTCGGCGCAAATTATAAAAAATGCCCATTTCATCGTAAAAATTCGTTTTTTGCCGATGAAAAGCCTGACAACGGCATTTTACTAGATCGACACGTGGATTTGACGAAATCGACACGTGGATTTGACGAAATCGACACGTGGATTTCGCAAAATTCACATGTGATGTTTGCAAAGTTGACACGTGTCGAGCTAAAACTTCTGCAGAGAAGTCCCCGATTTACTACAGAGAACCTTTCGAATTACTCAAGAGTGGTTTTGACATGATACGGGTTTCGTCACGAAACACCCTGTGTCAGAAGCCCGACCAGAACTGCCGCCAGTACTTCTTTGCAAGTTCGTCCCAGCGTCCGATCGTAGCATTGAAGAAGTCGGCTGTGTAGTTGTTCAGGAAAGCAGTCCGTTTCTTCTCGTCGGTGTTCCACCATGTCTGCTCCACGAAGGCCTGTTCCCGCTGTGCTTTATCAAGAAAATATTGTTGCGCCGACTGCAACGAAGTGCGCGTTTGTCCCCATTTCATCGAAGAAATTCGATTTGCCTCGCGGTAATGCCAGAGTGCAGCATCGTCGCGTTTTCTGTGCTGACCGCATACACCAAGCATCATGGGCAGCTCGGTGTTGCCGGCGAAAACAGGGAAGCGCGGCGACTGCCCCGGGTTGTCGAGTGCTATCCAAGCCACGCCGCCGATGTCGTCCGGCATCCACGAACGCAGCTGAATCACAGTACTATAAGCGCACCAAGAGACGCTGACAGTGCGTATGTTTGCCATCGTCGAGTCGTTGAGCAGTCCGGCATATCTCCTTATTTCGTCGGGCCGCATCCAAGGATTGCTTATCAGGGGCTTGCCTCCCTTGAGCTTTACTTCGCCGTTGCCCTTCGCCAAACTGTCAATTCTGTTCGACAGACTCAGGTCCGTTCCTTCGTAATATGAGCCCAAAAGCTTGCTGACCTTCTCAACAGAAAGTAACTCTCTAGGCTTGACCGAAAGCGGTAATTCGCCCATTTCATCGGAAAAATTGGCATCGGGAGCCAGCTGTTGCATGATGAAAAGTTCGCGCACGCTGTAGTTCTTCGGCTCGTTGAAATAATTGCCACCCGAGTAGGCTTTCCAGAAGGAGAACTCCTCCTTGCCGTCCCAAAGGCTGAGTTCTTTGGCGACGGCGAAGACGTTGTCCGATGCCATGAAATGATCTGTGTCGTTGAGGTCGAGCTTGCCAATGCGACAGATGTTTGCGCTGACGGCCACCTCGTCGTCGGGAATGCGTTGTGCAGCCCAGACGCCACCGATGCGCTTCGGTCCTTCGCCAAATACTTCGAAGATCCACACCTCGTTCTGGTCGGCGATGGTAAGGCACTCGCCGCTGTCGCCGTAGCCATATTGCTTGATGAGGCTGCCCATAAGGCGGATGGCTTGTCGTGCGGTCGTGCAACGTTGCAGTGCAACACGTTGCAGCTCTTCGATGAGGAAGAGTCCTTCTTTATTCTGCAACGTATCTCGGCCGCTGATAGTCGTTTCGCCCATGGCCAGTTGCTTTTCGTTGAGGCAAGGGTAGGCGGTGTTGATGAAGCGGTAAGTGTGTCGGGCTTGCGATATCGTGCCGCGTTCCTTGACACCTGTCCTGTCTGTGGCCGACTCGGTATGCATCAGTCCTTCATAGATGCTCATGATGGTGTCGCGAGGATAGTCGTGTGCAGGCTCGATGCTTATCCAGGTGCGATACCATGAGTCGCAAGTGTGGCTTGTCATGACCGAGCCATCGACGGAAGCTTTCTTGCCCACCATGATGCTGGTACAAGCATCTTTGGGCGTCTGTGCCGAGCTGGTGAGTGTCCAGCAGAATAAAGTAAGGAACGTAAGAAGAGCCGTGTGTCTCATTGCTTCAGGAGTTTTTTGCCATTTGTGATGTATAGGCCTTTCGACGGTACTCCCGACAGTTTCCTGCCGTCGAGGGAGAAGATTTGGCCGTTCAGGTCATTAGGGTCGTTCAGGTCTTCAGAGTCATTAATGTCGTCGATGCCGGTGGTGTATGAGTTCATCCTAACCTCCACCAGTACGGGGCGATGGTCGGAAGCAACAGGCTCGTTGAGCACTTGGCGCTTTCTGACAGAGCGGAACACCTTGCCGAAACTGGCGATGTAATCGATGATGCGGTTCGGCTTCCCCGCAGGGAAGGTGTAGTATGCACTGGTGATGCTTGTTGGATAGTTCAGCATGACGAAGCCGTTCTTCTTCATCGTCTTGATGAGTGTAGAGGTGGGCTCGTCGTTCCAGTCGCCACAAACGAAGAAAGGTTTGTCGCCCCAGCTCTGTGCCTCTTCCAGGATGATGGACAGCGAGGCGAGACGGTTCTCTTCCTCGAGGGCGAGGTGCGTGGTGGCGAAAACGTACTCCTGGAACTCGCAGACGAGTAGCGTTCGCTTTTCTTCTCCGGGAAGAGGGTAGTGGTGAACCGTCAGCGGCGGCTCCTTGCTCAGGATGGCGACGCCATATTTGCCGGAAGTCAGGGGAATGGCAGCACCGAACGTGCTGTACATGCCGAGTTTCTCTGCCAGGATAGCCGCTTCGGGGATGTAGCCCGAACGCTTCACGCAGCTATCGACCTCCTGCAATCCAACCACTTCTACGTTGGCACTTTGGATGACAGCAGCCTGCCTGTCGAGGTCGACGACGTCGTCTGTCCCTGCTCCGTGCCGGATGTTGTAGGTCAGCATACGCACCGAGATGATGCTGTCCTGCGAATAAGCCGTTCCGCAGAAAAGCAGAAGGCAAAGCGTCAAACATAAGAAGAGTGAACCGCGTACATTCATAGTTGTTTGGTTTTTGTGCGGATGTGGTCTCCGCATTCCTGAAATTCGAGTGTAAAGGTAGTGTTTTTTGCCTTTCGCACAAAGAAAAACGCAGAAAAACTTGGCTTTCCTTTTGTGTTGTGCTTGCTTATTCGTAACTTTGTCACCCCAAACATACTAAAAGACACAATGAGACAGATACTTTTGTTATTGGCACTTCTGCTGACTTTACCCGCAATGGGGCAGAACGAGAGACGAACCATTCGCAGCGGCGAGATTTGGCCCGACGACACCGGCGTCCACATCAATGCCCACGGCGGAGGTATCATGAAGTACGGCGACACGTATTATTGGTTTGGCGAACACAAGTCCGACCATACGTCAGCAGCACTGGTAGGCGTCACCTGCTATGCCTCGAAAGACCTGCTCAACTGGCACAACTGCGGCGTGGCATTGAGTGTGAGCGACGAGAAGGACTCAGACATCGAGCGCGGTTGTGTCCTGGAACGTCCCAAAGTCATCTATAACCCCTTGACGAAGCAGTTCTGCATGTGGTTCCACCTTGAGCTGAAGGGGAAAGGCTACAATGCAGCTCGCTACGGAGTTGCCGTTGCCAATCGCCCGGAAGGACCATACCGTTTCCTCTATTCCCAACGTGCCAACGCCGGCACTTGGCCTATAGAATTCAGGGAGCAAGAGCTCGTCACAATCGATACGTTGAACGAAGCCAACTTCAGGGAGCAGTGGACACCAGCCTGGCTGAAGGCAGTAAACGAAGGGCTGTTCGTGAAACGCGATTTCGGCACAGGGCAGATGTCGCGCGACATGACACTTTACGTCGACGACGACGGCAAGGCTTACCACATCTTCAGTTCGGAGGAGAACCTCACACTTCATATCGCCGAACTTACGAATGATTACCTGCACCACACCGGCCGCTACACCAGAGTTGCGCCTGCAGGACACAACGAAGCACCAGCTATCTTCAAGCACGACGGCACGTATTGGATGATAACTTCCGGCTGCACAGGTTGGGCACCGAACGAGGCCCGCATGTTCTCGGCGCCGAGTATCTGGGGACCTTGGACGCAACATCCCAACCCTTGCCGTGGTCCGAAAGCAGAGCTGACGTTCGGCGGGCAGAGCACGTTCATATTGACAATAGACAACGGACAACAGACAGCAGAGGAAGGGCAACGGTCAGAAAATAGTCCGCAATATATTTTTATGGCCGACATCTGGCGTCCCCGACATCCCAGCGATGCCCGATACATCTGGCTCCCCATAGGGTTTGAAGACGGCAAACCAGTCATCCGTTGGCGCGATGAATGGGAACTCTTTTCACAAAAAACACATATTTAATAAGAAAAAAGCTGCAAAATGCTTGGCGGATTGAAAAATTGTCGTACCTTTGCAGCCGGTTTGGAAAAAGTCGTCTATTGGAATAGACTAAAAAGAGAAGAAATGTCTAAGATTTGTCAAATTACCGGTAAGAAGGCCATGATTGGCAATAACGTGTCACACTCCAAGCGTCGCACGAAGAGAACTTTCGACGTGAACCTGTTCACAAAGAAGTTCTACTATGTGGAAGAAGATTGCTGGATCAGCCTGAAAATCAGCGCTTCCGGTTTGCGCTACATCAATAAGGTAGGACTCGACGCCGCTCTGAAGAACGCAGTGGCTCAGGGTTATTGTGATTGGAAGGAAATTCGTGTAATCGGCTAACCGCTAAACATTCAGAAATTATGGCAAAGAAAGTTAAAGGCAACAGAGTCCAGGTGATTCTGGAATGCACAGAGATGAAGCAGAGCGGTCTGCCCGGTACATCTCGCTACATCACCACGAAGAACAGGAAGAATACTCCCGAGCGTCTCGAGCTCAAGAAGTACAACCCCATCTTGAAGAAGATGACTGTTCATAAGGAAATTAAGTAATAAACATTCAGAACTATGGCAAAGAAAGCAGTCGCTACCCTCCAGACAGGTAGAACCGAAGGTCGTTCATACACCAAGGTTATCAAGATGGTGAAGAACCCTCAGACAGGATCCTACTCTTTCGACGAGCAGATGGTTCCCAACGAGGCCGTTAAGGATTTCTTCAAGAACTAATAAGTTTTTAGTTATATGAGTGGAAGGCGGGGAGCGGAAGCGCTTCCCGCTTTCTTTTACAAAATGTTTCAGACGTTCTCCCTTCCACAAGGCCTCCGCATTGTCTGTGCTCCGGGACAGACGGATGTGGTGTATCTCGGTATTGCCGTCGATGCCGGGACGCGCGACGAACTGCCTCAGGAGAGCGGCATGGCGCACTTCACGGAGCACATGTCGTTCAAGGGAACCTTGCGCCGCTCGGCTCGGCAAGTCATCACGGCAATGGAGCGCGTGGGCGGTGACCTCAATGCGTTCACCGGCAAGGAAGAGACCGTCTATTACTGCACTTGCCTCAGTCAGCACGTCCCCCGAGCCATCGACCTCCTGCTCGACATCGCCTTCCAGAGCACCTATCCGCAGGAAGAGATGACGCGCGAGGCGGAAGTGGTCATCGACGAGATTGAGAGCTACAACGATCAGCCCTCCGAGCTTATCTACGACGAGTTCGAGAGCCTGATTTTCCCCGGCCATCCGCTCGGCCGGAACATCCTGGGCGATGCCGAAACGCTCCGCCTTTTCCGTTCTGCCGATATGCAACGCTATGCCCAGCGTCTTTATCATCCCGACAGAATGGTCCTCTACGTGCTTGGCAACGTGGAGCCCGAGCGGGTGTTCCGCCTCGTGGAGAAAAACGCCGCGTGCGGGGATGCCAAACGCCGCGTGCGGGGATTGCCAACGCCGCGTGCGGGGATTGCCAACGCCGCGTGCGGGGATTTTAACATTGTACGGGACAAGGGCACGCACCAAGCGCACGTCGTCGTCGGAGCGCAGGCTTTCGGAGCCAGCGACCCGCGCCAGTTGCACCTTTATTTCCTCAGCAACATGCTGGGCGGCCCGGCCATGAGTAGCCGCCTGAACCTCGCCCTGCGCGAACGCAACGGACTGGTCTATACCGTCGAGAGCAACTACACGGCCTATACCGATACGGGCATCTGGACGGTTTACTATGGTTGCGACGCAAATGACCGTGCCCGATGCCGCCGACTCGTTGCCCACGAATTGGACAAACTCACACAGCATCCGCTCTCCCAGCGCGCCCTCGACGCTGCCCGCCGTCAGCTCAAGGGGCAAATCGGTATTTCTTACGACAACTTCGAAAACGTAGCCATCGGAATGGCGAAACGTTACCTTCATTATGGCAAAACGCTCACCAAAGAAGCACTTTTCGAGCGACTCGATGCCATCACACCCGAAAATCTGCTCTCGACAGCACAATTTGTCTTCGCTCCTGAGCGACTTTTGACGTTAGAATACGTTTAAAAGCATTTTCCCCCCACCAATTTTGCAAATTGCGAAAAAAGTTTTCAACAGCATGTTATGATAAGTCATAATGTGCTGAAAGCCCTTTGTTTATGGGCTTTCGCAGAAGTGGGGCACAACCGCTTTCGAGGGTTATCAACAATATTACCTAACATGCTAAGAAAAAAAAGTTTAGATAAATTGTGGGGAATTGTGGGGAATTGTGTATCTTTGCAGCAGAAATTGCAATAAAAGCCTAAAATCGATGAGATTTACAGGAAGCATAGATGCCAAGACAGACGAAAAAGGACGCGTTTTCGTGCCCAGCGTCTTCCGCAAAATCCTGCAGAAGGAAGAGGAGGAAGGGCTGGTGCTGCGCCGCGACCTCTTCGAAAACTGCCTTGTGCTTTACCCAAAGAGTGTGTGGGACGCACAGGTCAATGCCGTCCGTGCCCGCACCAACACCTTCGACCGCCATCAGCGGCAAGGCTTGCGTCTCTTCACTGCCGACGCCGAGAACATCACACTCGACAGCGGCGGCCGCATGCTCATCCCTCGCCGGTACATGGAACACGCCGGCATCAAGAGCGACGTGCGCTTCATTGGCGTGGACGACACCATCGAGATCTGGAGCAAGCAGGCCGCCGAAGGTCTGCTCAGCAACCCCGAAGAGGTGGCCAGCATCTTGGAAGAGATGATGAAGGACGAAAACACATAGTATTATATAATAATATGTAATGTACGCGAAGTGTGAGGAATATCATGTGCCAGTGCTGCTCAGCGAAGCAGTCGACGGGCTCGACATCAAGCCCGAAGGCATCTATGTGGACCTCACATTCGGCGGAGGCGGACACAGCAGGGAGATACTCCGAAGGCTCAACGGCACAGGGCATCTCTACAGCTTCGACCAAGACGAGGACGCCATGGAGAATGCCAAAGCGCTGGAGGGCGAAAGCAACTTCACCTTCATCCGCAGCAACTTCCGCTTCCTCAAGAACTGGATGCTCTACTACGGGCACGATGGAGTCGACGGCATCCTTGCCGATCTGGGCGTCAGCAGCCATCACCTCGACGAGGAAGAGCGAGGCTTCAGCTTTCGCTTCGATGCGCCGCTCGACATGCGAATGAACCGAAAGGCAAGCCTCGACGCAAGGAAGATTGTGGAGGAATACAGCGAAGAGCAACTCTCAGACATCCTCTACCTCTACGGCGAGCTGAAGAACAGCCGTCGCATCGCAGCCGCCATCGTCAAGGCACGTCAGCAGAAACCCATCACCACGACGACAGAACTCGTTGAGGTGCTGAAGCCATTGATGGCTCGCGACAGCTGGTCGTCAAAAGGTGACCGCGAGAAGAAAGACTTGGCACGCGTCTTCCAGGCGCTCCGAATAGAGGTCAACGGCGAGATGATTGCTCTGAGGCAGATGCTCGATGCAGCCACAGAACTGCTCAAACCAGCAGGCAGGCTCAGCATCCTCACCTATCATTCTCTTGAGGACCGTATGGTGAAGAACATCGTCAAGGCCGGCAACGCAGAAGGAAAAGTAGAGACTGACCTCTTCGGACGCAGCAACGCGCCGCTCGAAGCCGTCAACAGAAACGTCATCGTTCCCAGTGACGAAGAGCAGGAAAGCAATCCCCGCAGCCGCTCAGCAAAGCTCCGAGTGGCTCGAAAGAGAGAAATATAAGGCACGAATATGGCAGAGATTGAGATAGATAGCTTCGAAGAGCTGCAGGAAGTCGAAAAGATTCCAGAAGCAGAGGAAACCCCGAAGACTCCGGAGATTCCAGAAGAAAAGGAGCAAGTCAGCGACAAAGAGAAGCTGATGCGTTCCCTCGTCAGCGACGACGACGAGGTCGATGAGCTGACTATCGACAGTGTCCGTCAGATGCTCGACGCAGCACCGCGCTGGTTCCTCAGCCAGTGGAAGATGCTGCTCCTCGTCCTTGCCGGCATCTTCCTCTACATCACGAACGGCTATCAGGCTCAGGTCGAGATGATGAAGGAAAACGAGCTCGAGGCTGAGCTCAAAGACTGGCGCTACAGAAGCATCACGCGTGTCAGCGAACTGACACAGCTCTGCCGGCAGAGCCAACTCGAACAGAAACTCCGCGAACAAGGCGACAGCACCTTGGCGCCAAGCAAGGTTGCGCCGTATGTCATTAACGTCAAGGAATAGAGAAAAGAGATGAAGCAAACAGGCAAAGATAAAGCTCCAAGGCGATACATCGTTATCTTCGTCTTTATGTGCCTCGCTGGGTTGTACATCCTGGCCAAGGCCCTCTATACGATGTTGCCGCCCGAGAGTGACTACTGGAAAGAGGTGGGACGCAACAGCAAAACTGCCAGCATTCCTGCCAACCGCGGCAACATCTTGTCGTGCGACCGCCAGGTGCTCTCCGGAACGGTGCCCAAATACGCGCTTTACATGGACTTCGCCGTGCATGACCCCGACTCGAGCATCGAGGCAAAGACAAGGGCGTTCCGCGACTCAGCTTTCCGCGTTGACCTCGACAGCATAGCGCAAGGCTTGGCACGCATTTTCCCCGACCGTGAGGCCGAGTGGTTCCGTCAGCGTTTGCTTCAAGGAAAGGCGCGTGGCAAGTACTCGTGGCGCATCTATCCGAAGCTCGCCAGCTATGTCCAGTACCGTGCCTGCAAGGAGTTACCGCTCTTGAGGGAGACGATGTACAAGAGCGGCTTCCATGCCGACGAGATGCTGCTTCGCCTCAAGCCATACGGCGGGCTGGCAAGCCGCACCATCGGCGAGCTCTACAACGATACGAGCAGCAAGCCTAAGTGCGGCCTCGAACTGAGTTTCGACAGCATCCTGCGGGGGAAGCCGGGCTCGAAGCACTTCATTACCGTTCGCAACAGAAGAGTTCCCGTCATCGACACGCAGGCAGAGAACGGGCATGACTTGCTTACGACGATCGACATCAACATACAGGACTTTGCCGACCGCACCCTTCGCAGCAAGCTGAAGGAAGAACTGGTGAACGGCGAGGTGGGTGTCGTGGTCGTGATGGAGGTGAAGACTGGCGACGTGAAGGCCATCGTCAACCTGACAAGAGGCGAGGACGGCGAGTACTACGAAATGAAAAACAATGCTGTGAGCGACCTTTGGGAGCCGGGTTCGACGTTTAAAACCGCGAGCATTATGGTGGCACTCGAAGACGGCAAGATAGACTTGAACAAGACTGTGGATTGTGCTCCTGGCATTGTCAACATGCATGGTCGCAAGATGAAGGACCACAATTGGCATCGCGGCGGCTACGGCACGTTGAAGGTGGAGGACATCCTCGGACAGAGCAGCAACATCGGCGTGAGCAAGATTATCGATGAGGCCTACATAGACAATCCTTCTGCCTACGTTGATGGCTTGCATCGCGAAGGCGTGGGCATCCCATTGAACTTGCCCTTTGTGGGCAAGGGTGAACCCTACGTGCCGCATCCGAAGGACAAGAACCGCTATTGGAGCAAGCCTGACCTGCCATGGATGAGCATCGGCTACGTCACGATGCTGCCGCCCATCAGCACGCTGACGTTCTACAACGCCATTGCCAACGGCGGCAAGATGGTGAAGCCGCGCTTCGTGAAGGCTGAGCTCAAGGACGGCATGGTCATTCGCGAGTTTCCGACGGAGGTCATCAAGGAGCGCATCTGCAAGCCCTCGACATTGCACGACATTCAATACTGCCTGGAGCACGTCGTGAGCGGCGGCCTGGGCAGGAAGGCCGGCAATGGCGGCAAGCTCTTCAAGGTGAGCGGCAAGACCGGCACGGCGCAGTTCAGCGAGAACGGCTCGTATGCCGGACGCAAATACATGGTCAGCTTCTGCGGCTACTTCCCAAGCGACGACCCGAAGTACAGTTGCATCGTCTGCATCCGCAAGAAGGGATTGCCTGCATCGGGCGGTGGCCAGTGCGGACCTGTCTTCAGCGAGATTTCGCAGTTCATCATGTCGAGGGATTCGATGCAGAATGCTGCTCTGGCAGCTGACACGAACTCCGTCTTCGTTCCTGAAGTGACGAAAGGCGACGTACGCAGAGCCAAAGCCATCGTCGAGGGCATGGGCTTGTCAAAAAAGCAGCTCGACCTCATCGATGCCGACACAGTGCCTTTGAACAAGGTGCCCGACGTAATCGGCATGGGCGTGAAGGACGCAGTCTATGCTTTGCAGCAACGCGGTCTGCGCGTCCGCATCAATGGCTGCGGAGAGATTACGAAGCAGGACATTCCTGCCGGTTCCGTTGCCGTCAAGGGCAACCATATCACATTAACCGCTTCATCAAAGAATTAAAGATAATGAATCTCAAGCAACTCATACAAGGCTGCGAACCACAACGCATCGTGGGCAGCATCGACAAGGAAGTGACGGGCATCGAAATCGATAGCCGCCGCATCGGACAAGGCGCTGCCTTTGTGGCCATGCGAGGCACGCAGGTTGACGGTCATACTTTCATCGGAAAGGCCATCGAGCTGGGCGCAACAGTCATTGTCTGCGAGCAGTTGCCCGAAGAGATGAAGGCCGACGTTACCTACCTCGTCTATCCCAATACGGAGGACGTTGTCGGCGTGCTTGCGACCCACTTCTTCGGCAATCCGACCGAGCGCATGCATCTCATCGGCGTCACCGGCACGAACGGCAAGACCACCATCGCCACCGTGCTCTACAACATCTTCCGTCAGCTTGGCTACAAGTGCGGCCTCTGCAGCACAGTCTGCAACTATATCGACGGCGAGCCCATCCCCACGGAGGTGACGACGCCCGACCCCATCACGCTGAACCGCCTGCTGGGCCGCATGGCCGACGAAGGCTGTGCCTACGCCTTCATGGAGGTCAGCTCGCACAGCGTTGCCCAAAAGCGCATCGGCGGCCTCACGTTCAGTGGCGGCATCTTCACAAACCTGACGCGCGACCATCTGGACTATCACGGCACGTTCGAGAACTACCGCGACGCGAAGAAGGGCTTCTTCGACGCGTTGCCTGCCGATGCCTTCGCCATCATCAACGCTGACGATCGCAACGGCATGATCATGGTGCAGAACTGCAAGGCGAAGGTCAAGACGTACTCGCTCCACTCCGCCGCCGACTTCAAGGCGCGCATCATGGAGGAGAGTTTCGAAGGCATGGACCTGGAGATTGACGGCCGCGACGTCAGCGTGCAGTTCGTGGGGCGCTTCAACGTCAGCAACCTGCTTGCCGTCTATGGTGCCACCGTGATGCTCGGCGTCGAGCCGCAGGAGGCCCTCGTGCTGCTTAGTGCGCAGAAGCCTGTCAACGGCCGTTTCGAAGCCATCCGCTCGAAGGAAGGCGTGACGGCTATCGTTGACTACGCCCACACGCCCGATGCTCTCGTCAACGTCCTTACCACCATCAACGAGGTGTTGCAGGGCAAAGGCCAGTGCTGGACTGTTTGCGGAGCCGGCGGCAACCGCGACAAAGGCAAGCGCCCGCTGATGGCTCAGGAAGCCGTGAAGAACAGCGACCGCGTCATCATCACCAGCGACAACCCGCGCAACGAAGACCCGCAAGAGATCATCAACGACATGCTGGCAGGCCTCGACGCAGCGCAAAAGCGGAGCGTCATCAGCATCGTCGACCGCCGTGAAGCCATCCGCACAGCCTGCACGATGGCGCAACCAGGCGACGTCATACTCGTGGCCGGAAAGGGACACGAAGACTATCAGATCATCAAGGGTGTGAAACACCACTTCGACGACCACGAAGTGATACGCGAAGCATTCGGGGTCTGAAAACGCCGCACGCGGAAATGCCAAACGCCGCACGCGGAGATTGCCAACGCCGCACGCGGAAATTAAAACGCCGCCTGCGGGGATTGAAAACAGACAAAAGGAAATAAGCAAATATAACATACAGTCAACATCAACACATGCTATACTACCTGTTCAGATATTTAGGCGAGTTCGGCGTCTCGGGCGCCAACCTTTGGCACTACATCTCCTTCCGTGCGGTCCTCACGTTGGTCCTGAGTCTCATTATCTCCATGTGGTTCGGCGAGTACTTCGTCCGCTGGATGCGCAAGCACAACGCCAGCGAGGCACAGCGCGACGCCAGCATCGACCCATATGGCGTGGAGAAGAAAGGCGTGCCCACAATGGGCGGCATCATCATCATTGTCGCAACCCTCGTTCCCTGCCTGCTCCTGGGACGTCTCAGGAACATCTACATGCTCCTCATGCTCTTCACCACCGTATGGCTCGGAGCACTCGGTTTTGCCGATGACTACATCAAGATGAAAGTCACAAAGGACGGACTTCGCCCCATCTGGAAGCTGCTCGGGCAGGCAATGCTCGGACTGGTAGTAGGTCTGACGCTTTGGATGAGCCCCGATGCCGTCATTCGTGAGAACATTCAGGACGAGCGTCAGGGCACCGAACAAGTTGTCACGCACAAAAGCGAAGTGGTGAAAAGCACCATCACGACCATCCCGTTCGTCAAGAACAACAACCTCAACTACGCCGACATGTTCCGCTTCCTTGGTAAGCACAAGTCGGCAGCAGGATGGATCTTCTTCGTGTTCGTCACCACGTTTATCGTAATGGCAGTCAGCAACGGCTCGAATCTGAACGATGGAATGGACGGTTTGTGCGCAGGCAACGCTGCCATCATGTGCATTGCTCTCGGCATATTGGCATACGTCAGCAGCCACATCCACATGGCAGCTTACCTGAACATCATGTACATCCCGGGGTCGGAGGAACTCGTCATCTTCATCTGTGCCTTCGTAGGCGCGCTCATCGGCTTCCTCTGGTACAATGCCTATCCGGCGCAGGTCTTCATGGGCGACACGGGCAGCCTGGCCATCGGCGGCATCATCGGCGTCACAGCCATCATCATACACAAAGAACTGCTGCTGCCTTTGCTCTGCTTCGTCTTCCTCATGGAAAGCCTGAGCGTCATCCTGCAGACCAACTATGCCAAGATGGGCAACCGCAGAGGAAAGAAGTGGCGCGTCATTAAGCGGGCACCGCTGCACGACACCTTCCGCGTCAAGCCAGATCAGCTGCCGGCAGACTTCAAGGTGCTCATCAACTGGCCCAAGGGCTGTTGGCTCGAGTCGAAGATAACGGTCCGCTTCTGGATCGTGACAATTATCATGGCGGCACTCGCCATCGTAACACTTAAGATAAGGTAAAAAGATGAGAAGAATAGTAATACTAGGAGCCGCCGAGAGCGGCGTAGGAGCAGCAGCGCTGGCGAAAGTGAAAGGCTTCGACGTCTTCGTCAGCGATATGGGCAAGATAAAGGAGAACTACAAACAAGTGCTCCGCCAGTACGACGTGCCTTTTGAAGAAGGCCAGCACAGCGAAGACCTCATTCTGACGGCTTGCGAAGTCATCAAGAGCCCAGGCATTCCCGAAGACGCGCCGATGGTGCAGAAAGTGCGGAACGCCGGCATTCCCGTCATCAGCGAGATTGAGTTCGCCGGCCGCTACACCGATGCCAAGATGATCTGCATCACAGGCTCCAACGGCAAAACGACCACCACGAGCCTCATTTACCACATCTTCCAGAAGGCCGGCTACAACGTCGGGCTGGCTGGAAACATCGGCCGGAGCCTCGCACTCCAGATTGCCGAGGGCTGCACCTTCGAGTACTACATCATCGAACTCAGCAGTTTCCAGCTCGACAACATGTACGACTTCCGCGCGAACATCGCCATTCTGCTCAACATAACGCCCGACCATCTGGACCGCTACGAAGGTTCGATGCAGAAATATACCGATGCCAAAATGCGAATCGTGCAAAACCAGACAGAGGAAGATGCCTTCATCTACTGGAACGACGATCCCATCATCAGCGCAGAGCTCCGCAAGTATGGCATCAAAGCCAAGATGTGCCCCTTCAGCATCATCAAGAAGGAAGGCATGATAGGCTACATCGCCGACGGGCAGTACGTCATCGAGTACCCCACGCCCTTCAACATGGAGCAGGAAAGCCTGAGCCTGCGTGGCAAGCACAACATGTACAACAGCTTGGCAGCGGGTATCGCGGCACGCATCAGCGGCATCGACGACGCTTCGCTCCGCCAAAGCCTGAGCGACTTCGAAGGTGTCGAGCACCGTCTGCAGAAAGTGGCTCGAGTGGGTGGTGTGCAGTACATCAACGACTCGAAGGCCACCAACGTCGACGCCTGCTGGTATGCCCTGGAGAGCATGACCACGCCCACCATCCTCATCATCGGAGGCAAGGACAAAGGCAACGACTACAACGCCATCAAGGACCTCGTTCAGAAGAAGTGTGCTGGCCTCGTTTACCTGGGGGCTGACAACACGAAGCTGCACGAATTCTTCGATGGAATGGGCATTCCTGTCGTTGACACGAACAATATGAAGGACTGCGTTGAGGCTTGCAGCCGCATGGCAAAGCCAGGCTATACCGTCCTGCTCAGCCCGTGCTGTGCCAGCTTTGACCTCTTCAAGAATATGGAAGACCGCGGCGAACAGTTTTGCGAGCAAGTGAGAAACCTTTAACACCCAAGTGTCCTTTAAGCCCTTAATGGTTCTTAAGGTCACAAAACAGAGAAAAGAAGAATCGATGAAACTGAATAAGCTAAAAGACAAGACCTGGATACACGGCGACCTTGGCGTCTGGGCGGTGTTCATCATTCTGTGCGCCATATCGCTCATCGAGGTCTATAGTGCCAGCTCACGCATGACGTTTGCTTCTGGTGCGTACTGGGACCCCATCATGCAGCACGGCTCGTTCATGCTGATGGGCGTCTTCATTGCATGGCTCGTGCATCTCATCCCATGCAACTACTTCAAGTTGTTCTGTACCATAGGCATGTTCCTGTCGCTCTTCCTGCTGATAGCTGTGCTGGCGATAGGGCAGAAGACGAACGACGCTGGCCGCTGGATATCGATCGGCTTCATCAGATTCCAACCGAGCGAACTGGCGAAACTAAGTCTCGTTGGCTTCAGCGCATTTATCCTGTCCTCGCTTCGCGATGAGAAAGGGGCGAGTCCGATGGGCTTCAAGATAGTGGCGATGACGGCGTTCATCACAATACTGCTTATCTTCACGGAGAATGCCTCGACCGCCTTCATCATAGCCCTTGTGATGTACGGCATCTGCTTCTATGCGCAGATACGAAAGAAAATACTCATCGGTGCGCTGCTGCTTGGCATGCTCGGCATAGGCAGTGTCTTCGCTGTGGCGTATTCCATTCCCGAGAAGACGCTTACCGAATGGCAAATGTCGGAAGGGCCTTTGCACCGTGTGCCGACGTGGATTCACCGCATCACGGACAAGCAGGAGCGACCCGAAGATCCCCGCCAGTACCGGCCGCAGGACAATCCGCAGAAGGCTTATGCCAAGGTTGCCATCGCCACGAGCAACGTCATCGGTCGCGGCCCCGGTAACAGTCGCCAGCGCGATTTCATCCCGCAGGCTTTCTCGGACTTCATCTACGCCATCATCATCGAGGAACTTGGTTTCCTCGGTGCCGTGACGGTGCTCGCCTTGTATCTCATCCTGATGTACCGCTCGATGCGCATCGCCCAGAGATGCAAGGCGCTCTTCCCGTCCTATCTCGTGATGGGACTCGCCCTGATGATTGTGGTGCAAGCCATGATGAACATGGCGGTGGCTGTGGGCGCATTCCCCGTCACGGGCCAGCCCTTGCCGCTCGTCAGCCGAGGCGGCACGAGCCTGTTCATCACCTGTACCTACATCGGCATGATACTGAGCGTGAGCCACACGGCAAAGCGTAAACCCGAATATGAAAACAAACAGATGGAGGTGGCAGAAGCATGACGAAACCGGGCAGAGAGAGACATACCGAAAGGGGAGTTGCAAACGCCGCACGCGGGGATGCCAAACGCCGCACGCGGGGATGGTCAACGCCGCACGCGGGGATTGCAATCGCCGCACGCGGGGTTTTTCGATAAGGCTAACCTCATGAATAAATTATATATTAAATAATGTACATGAACGGACTGAGAGTTATAATAAGCGGCGGCGGCACGGGCGGACACATCTTTCCCGCCATCAGCATTGCCAATGCCCTGCGTGAAATATGCCCCGACGTGGAGATACTTTTCGTTGGAGCGGAAGGCAGAATGGAAATGCAGCGCGTGCCTGCAGCTGGTTACAAGATAATCGGCTTGCCGGTGCGCGGTTTGCTTCGTCCTCTGTGGAAGCCAGGCAACATCAGCATCCTGATGGACTTCCTCAAGAGCAAGCGCATGGTTAAGCAAACGCTGAAGGAGTTCAAGCCCCAAGTGGCGGTTGGCGTCGGCGGCTATGCAAGCTCTGCTACCCTCAACGCTGCCTACGAACTTGGCATCCCTTGTCTCATACAGGAGCAGAACAGCTTTGCAGGCTTGACCAATAAAACGCTCGCGAAGAAAGCGAAGAAGATTTGTGTGGCATACGAGGGCATGGAACGTTTCTTCCCGAAAGACCGCATCATGCTAACGGGAAATCCAGTGCGGCAGAGCTTGCTGAACGACGCCCTGACGCGCGAAGAGTGCGCCGCAGCCTTCGGCCTCAATCCAGCAAAGCCTACCGTCTTGCTCATCGGCGGAAGTCTGGGCGCACGCACTTTGAACGAAAGCGTTATCCGCAACCTCTCGCGCATTGCCGCCTCGCCTGTGCAGTTCATCTGGCAGACGGGAAGCTATTACAAGAAAGAAATCGAGCAGATGCTCGACGTGAAGGGCAAGCCGACGAACCTCGTCGTGACGGATTTCATCAGTCGAATGGACCAGGCGTACTGCCTGGCAGACCTCGTCATCAGTCGCGCCGGCGCCGGCAGCATCAGCGAGCTGTGCCTCCTGGGCAAGCCAAGCATCCTGGTGCCCAGTCCCAACGTGGCAGAAGACCACCAGACGCACAACGCGATGGCTTTGGTCAACAAGCGCGCCGCCCTGTTTGTGCGTGATGCCGACGCCCCCGAGCAGCTCATCCCGCTTGCATTGGAGACAGTAGTCGATGCGGAGAAGCTCAAGGAGCTTGGCACGAATGCCGGTGCGATGGCATTGCGCGATTCGGCACGCATCATTGCCGAGGAAGTAATAAAACTTGCAGAAGAAAAGAAGTCATGACAGAGATAAAGGCAGTATATTTCGTTGGCATCGGCGGCATCGGCATGAGCGCCATCGCCCGCTACTTCTTGAGTCGCGGCTTGGTGGTCGCCGGCTATGACAAGACGCCGAGTGAACTCACGGAGCAGCTCCAGAAGGAGGGTGCGCTGGTCCATTATGAGGACAACGTGGACCGCATTCCAGCCCTCTGTCGCGACAAGGAGCACACGCTTGTGGTCTATACGCCGGCCATTCATCCCGCTGAGCACAGCGAGCTTTCTTTCTTCTGCGAGAATGGATTCGAAGTACAAAAGCGAGCCCAAGTGCTTGGCACATTGACGCGTTCGCTGAAGGGGCTTTGCGTGGCTGGCACGCATGGAAAGACGACGACCTCGAGCATGACGGCGCACGTGCTGCACCAAAGTCACATCGACTGCAACGCCTTCTTGGGTGGCATCACGAAGAACTACGGGACGAACTACATCCTGAGCCAGAAAAGCCCGTTCGTCGTCATCGAAGCCGACGAGTTCGACCGCTCTTTCCACTGGCTGACACCCTTCGCCAGTGTCATCACAGCGACAGACGCCGACCACCTCGACATCTATGGCACCGAGGAGGCTTACCTGGAGAGCTTCAGCAAATACAGCAGCCTGATACAGCCCGGCGGCTACCTCGTCATGCATACAGGGCTGAAGATGAAGCCGGCAGTGCGGGACGGCGTGACCGTCTATACCTATAGCCGCGAGGCGGGTGACTTCCATGCGGACAACGTGTGCATCGGCAACGGCCGCATCATGTTCGATCTCGTTTCACCGCTTGGCAACATCCCGGGCATCGAGCTTGGTGTGCCTGTCAGCGTGAACATCGAGAACGGCATTGCAGCAATGGCCTTGGCGCAGATAGCCGGGGCGACGCCGGACGAGATACGCAGAGGTATGGCGTCCTTCGCCGGCGTTGACCGCCGCTTCGATTTCCACATCAAGACCGACAAGATGGTTTACCTAAGCGACTATGCCCATCATCCCGAAGAGATACGCCACAGTCTGGCGAGCATTCGTGAACTCTACCAGGGCCGACGCATCAAGGCCATCTTCCAGCCGCATCTCTATACGCGAACGCGGGATTTCTACCGCGACTTCGCCGACGCGCTCTCCCTGCTCGACGATGTCTGTATCGTTGACATCTATCCGGCACGCGAGGCACCCATCCCTGGCGTTACGAGTGCGCTCATCTACGACAATCTGCGCCCGGGCATCAAGCGCCAAATGTGCAGCAAGGACGGCATCCTCGATGTGGTGCGCCAAGGCGGCTTCGACGTCCTCGTGACGCTCGGTGCAGGCGACATAGAAGACTATGTTCAACAGATAACTGAAATACTGCGACCTCTATCATGAAGACAGCGTTCAAGATATTTCTGCTTCTGGCAGTTGTGGGATACCTCGTGGTGGCCATCTGGAAGTTCGGTGGCGAGGCGGAGGACAGGACCTGCGAGGGCGTGCGTGTCGAGATCATCGACAGCATCCCCGACGGCTTCATTACCGACGACTACATCCGTTCCATCCTGACCAAGAACAAGATCTCGCCTCAGGGCATGAAGATAAGCGCCATCAACCTTGAACAGATAGAGCAACTGATGCTCGACGAGTCGCACATCGAGCGTGCCTCCTGCTACTACGACGCCGCTGGGCGCCTCTGCATCAAAGTCGTGCCGCAGCAGCCCATCCTGCACGTCATCAACCAGAAGGGTGAGGACTACTACCTCTCCAGCACAGGCCTGACGATGCCGACCGCCAGCTTTAACGTCGATCTCTGCGTGGCAACAGGCAACATCTCGAAGAAGTTCGCCTCTGAGCACCTGTTGGAGCTTGCCAAGTTTATCCACGACGACCTCTTCTGGAGCGAACAGATAGAGCAGATAAACGTTGTCGGGCCCGATGAAATCGAGCTTTATCCGCGTGTCGGACAGCACATCATCGAACTGGGCAGCGCCGATAACTTCCAAGAGAAACTCAGCCGCCTGCGCATCTTCTACCGCGAGGGTCTGGAGCGCGTAGGCTGGAACAAATACAAACGCATAAGTCTGGCATACGACGGGCAAGTCGTCTGCACTAAAACAGACACAAAAAAGTAGTGATGGAAACAGCAAAAATTGCCATTTTCCAAGTCGCTGATTTTCAGCTGGGCCGTCATGGGTCAAAACGCCGCACGCGGAAATGCCAAACGCCGCACGCGGGGATGGCCATCGCCGCACGCGGGGATTGAAACGCCGCCTGCGGAAATCTGATATAGCATCAACTAAAACATCAATAATATGGGAGCAGAAAAAGACATTATCATTGCAGTAGAGCTGGCATCGACAGCTATACGCGCCATCGCAGGCAAGAGGGAACCTGACGGCAGTATGCAGGTACTTGCCTTTGCCCAAGAAGAGTCGCCCAACACCATCCGTAAGGGCATCATCGACAACATCGACAAGACGACACAGGCACTGTCGCGCGTCATCGCCAAACTCAGCGACAAGCTGGGCGTCAAAATCAACAGCATCTATGTCGGCCTTGGCGGACAGTCGCTCAGGTCTGTCCACAACCGCGTGCTGCTGCAGTTCGACGGCCTGGAACTCCTTTCGCACAAGACCATCGACAAGATGCGCGACACGAACAGCGGCGTCGTCTATCCCAACGCGGAGATCAAGGAAGTCGTTCCGCAGGAGTTCACCATCGGCAGCCGCAGCGTCGTCGATCCCGTCGGCATGCAGGCAGAAGCTATCGAGGCCAACTTCATCAACATTATCGCACGCAACACCTTGGAGGAGAACATCCGCAAGTGTGTCAACGGCGCAGGCCTGGAAGTGCAGGAAGTGCTCATCTCGCCCCTGTGCGAAGCAAACGCCTTGCTCACTGCCAACGAGAAGCGCTCCGGCTGTGCACTAGTCGATATGGGCTCAGACACGACAACAGTTAGCGTCTACTTCAACAACATCCTGCGCCACCTCTGCGTCATTCCTCTCGGCGGCTCGAACGTGACGAGCGACATCACAAGTCTCAAGGTCGAGGCCGAAGAGGCAGAGGAACTCAAGAAGAAGTACGGCACCGCCTATCGCTCTGACAGCGAAGACAAGGCGGGCGAGAAGATCAGCCTGAGCTTCGACCGCACGGAAGACCTCGAGAAGCTGCAGGAAATTGTCGAAGCACGCTACGAGGAAATCATCGCCAACGTCTATCATCACATCGAGGCCTTCAAAGACAAGATCCTCTCCGGCATCATCGTCACGGGCGGCGCTTCACGCATTCCTGACATTCAGCAGGCGTTCGCACGGCAGACCGGCGGCGACATCAATGTCCGCATTATGAAAGGACATCCCGAGAGCGTCACCGTATCCTTCGGCGTGCAGATTACCGACCACGACCGCCTCAATACCCTCTACTCCCTCCTGCTGGCGGGCAAGGAGAACTGCGTAGGCGAGATTGCCAAGGCTCCAGAGCAAAACGAGTTCGTCTTCGAGCCCAAGCAGGATGAGCCGGAGCAGAATGCAGAGTCGGCTGCGCAGAACACTTCGGACGAGCCGGAGACTCCCGAGAAGCCTAAGGGCCCGTCAGCCCTCAGTCGCCTCTGGCGAACCTTCGAGAAGATGCTTTCCGATGATCCCGACGGCGACGACGAGAATGCTTAACCACATTACCTTGAATGATTAACAGATACAGCTATGGCAGAAGATAAGAACATACAGCCCTTCGGCGGCATTAACTTCAACGTAAAGAAGACAGAAAGCCCCTGCATCATCAAGGTAGTGGGCGTAGGCGGCGGCGGTGGCAACGCCATCAACCACATGTATCGTGAAGGCATACATGAGGTGACGTACGTCGTCTGCAACACGGATAAGAAAGCGCTCAACGACTCGCCCGTCCCCAACCATCTGCAGCTCGGCAAAGACGGCCTTGGCGCAGGCAACAACCCCGCAGTCGGAAAGGCCCGCGCAGAAGAAAGCATCGACGACATCCGCGATATGCTCAACGACGGCACACGCATGGTGTTCATCACCGCTGGCATGGGCGGCGGAACTGGCACAGGCGCAGCTCCCGTCATCGCACAGTGCGCAAAGGACGCAGGCATACTGACCGTCGGTATCGTCACCATTCCCTTTAAGTTCGAGGGTAACAAGAAAATCAACCAGGCGCTCGACGGCGTCGAAGAAATCGCCAAGCACGTCGATGCATTGCTCGTCATCAACAACGAGCGGTTGCGCGAGATTTATCCCGAGCTGACCGTCATCAACGCCTTCGCAAAGGCAGACGACACACTCAGCATCGCAGCCAAGAGCATCGCGGAAATCATCACGATGCATGGCACCATCAATCTCGACTTCCAGGACGTCACAACGGTCCTCAAGGACGGCGGCGTGGCCATCATGAGCACTGGCTACGGCGAAGGCGAGAACCGCGTCACAAAAGCCATACAGGAAGCCCTGAATAGCCCGCTGCTCAATAACAACGACATCTTCAACTCGAAGAAAGTCCTGCTCAACATCAACTTCTGTAGCGAGAACGAGACGGGAAACCTGATGATGGAGGAGATGAACGAAGTCAACGACTTCATGAGCCGCTTCCGCAAGGACGTGGAAACGAAGTGGGGCCTCGCAACCGACAGTTCGCTTGGCGACAAGGTGAAGATCACGTTGCTCGCAACCGGCTTCGGCCTTCAGAACGTGCCCGGCGTGCGCGGCATCGTAGAGCAGAAAGAACAGGAACAGACAGCTGTAGACCGTGAGCGCGAAGACTACAACGAGGAGCGTGCAGGCTTCTATTACGGCTCATCAACAGGTTCGCCCGTTCGCCGACGTCGTCACAACACCTACATCTTCACGGACGACGATCTTGACAACGACGACATCATCTCGATGGTCGATGCACGTCCTGCCTACAATCGCACGAAAGAAGAGGTGGGCAAGATAAAGGAGAAGAGCGAACCCGTTCAGGAGACTGACTCGCCGACGATGGGCGTCGCTTTCGAGCTGTAAGGCTCCTTGGGTGTTCCTTTCAGCGCTCCTTTCGGTACTCCCCATCGTGCTTTATTAGAGATAGCACAGAGATAAAGGGGCGTGTAAGGACAGTGTGCCGAAAGTGTTCGGATAGCGTAGGGAAAGCGTGATTCTACGCTAGAACTTCGCGCAGGACGGCAAGCGAGCGCAGGTCGCGGAACTCGGGGACGTGCAGTTTGTAGTATGCGGTCAGCACGTCCAGTATGCGGTTCCTTTGCTGCCGGTTCAGGCGGAAGCTGTGCATGTTGCGCACGTTCATTCGTAGCAGCAACGGTAGCTTTTCGACTTCCTCGCCCTTCAAGAAGAAGTTGTGTGCGGGCTCTGTGTCAACGGCAATACTGTCTTTCAGATCGAAGAAAGGCAGCATGTTCTTTTTGTCGATGTTCGGCCAGAAGCCCAGGTAGTAAGCCAATCGGATGAGGAAAGCGACGTGGAAGTTCGCAATGCCGGCGTTTGTTGCGTCGAACCACTGCATACTATATAATATATAATGGTATAGGTCGGGATTCTTTACCTCGCTCCTCAGCACGTTGTGCAGAAATTCGGACAGAAAGAGGGCAATCGTTTCCTTTGTCGGGTCGTAGGGTAGGGAAGTGTAGCAGTGCCCGATGTGCAGTTCCTGCAGCCTTTGCAGCGATGCTGACGGGCGATAGTCGAAGACGAGTTCAATGATGTTGAGGGGCCGCAGGAGCGTTGTGTGTAGGCTACTCTTCCGTTGCTGGCGTCGGTCGCGGACAAGGAACGACAGGCTGCCTCGCGACTCCGTGAAGATGTCTACGATGGCACTGTCGTCGTTGTATCTGTTGTAGTGCAGCACGATGCCGCTCGTTGTCTCAAGCATGGTGTAAAGTTACACAAAATTGGGCACTTTGCGGACTAGAATGAAGAAAAAAGCAAAGAAAAGCACATTTTTCTTCGATTTTATTTTGTCAGTCTCGGAAAATGTTATACCTTTGCACCCGCAATTGAGCCCCGTGCTCAAAAGCATCGGCCGAATAGCGTTTGCTTAAGCCAAGGGTAAGGTCCCTTCGTCTATCGGTTAGGACGAGAGATTTTCATTCTCTAAAGAGGAGTTCGACTCTCCTAGGGACTACAAAGGAAACAAGTAATAAAATAAGATAGAAAAACAGATGGCAAATCACAAATCATCATTAAAGCGCATCCGTCAGGAGGAGAAGAGAAGACTCCACAACCGTTATTACGCTAAGACCATGCGTAATGCAGTGCGCAAGCTTCGTGCTACTACCGACAAGGCAGCAGCTATCGAGATGTACCCCAGTGTTCAGAAAGCACTTGACAAGCTCGCAAAGATCAATGTCATTCACAAGAACAAGGCTTCTAACCTGAAGTCCAAGTTGGCTCAGTACATCCAGAAGCTCGGCTAATCAAGCCACAATCTTTTCGCTATAACGTATAAGAGGCTGCTCAACAGAGCAGCCTCTTCTTTCTGGGTAATGAAATGTATGGGCTTAATGAACTTAATGGGCAATATGGGTTCAACAGGAGAAAAGATCCATAGTGCTCATTAGATTCATTAAGCCCATCAGGTCAATCTAATTAAGCGTCGATGTTTGCGAATGTTGCGTTCTTCTCGATAAATTCCCTTCGGGGACCCACATCTTCGCCCATGAGCATGGAGAAGACGTAGTCTGCCTCGGCAGCATCGTCGATAGTGACTTGCTTCAGTCGACGCTGTTCCGGGTCCATCGTGGTCTCCCACAATTGTTTGGGATTCATTTCGCCGAGACCTTTGTAGCGCTGTGTGTGGAGCTTCGTGTCGTCGGCATCGCCGTTGCAATAGGTCTGGATGAAGCGGATTCGCGCGTCCTCATCATAGCAATACTCCTCGATCTTGCCGTAGCTGCAGCGATAGAGCGGGGGAGTGGCGATGTAGAGGCGGCCGTCCTTGATGAGCTGGGGCATATAGCGGAAGAAGAGCGTCATGAGCAGCGTGTCGATGTGAGAGCCATCGACGTCGGCATCGGTCATGATGATGGTCTTGTAGTAGCGCAGCTTGTCGTAGTTCGCTTCCTTGTAGTCGTCCGGGTTGAGGCCGAACTTCACGCCCAGTGCCTGTATAATATTGTTCACCTCTTCATGCTCGAACGCTTTGTTCCACATCACGCGCTCCACGTTGAAAATCTTACCGCGGATGGGCAGGATGGCTTGGAAGTGACGGTTGCGGCCTTGCTTAGCGGAGCCGCCTGCGGAGTCACCCTCGACGATGAACAGTTCTGCGTTTGCAGGGTCCTTGTCCGAGCAGTCGGCCAGTTTGCCAGGCAGTCCGCCGCCGCTCATCGGGCTCTTGCGCTGGACGTTCTCTCTTGCTTTGCGAGCTGCTACACGAGCCTGAGCTGCCAGCAGCACCTTATCCACGATGAGCTTTGCCTCACGCGGATGTTCCTCGAGATAGTTCGTCAGCGCTTCGCCCACAGCCTGCTGTACGGCGCCGGCCACTTCGCTGTTACCCAGCTTTGTCTTCGTCTGACCCTCAAACTGCGGCTCTGCTACCTTGATTGAGATAACGGCCGTGAGTCCCTCGCGGAAGTCTTCGCCGCTGATCTCGACGCTGTTCTTGGCAAGTTTCTCCAGCTCCTTGTCGTACTTCTCCTCGGCATACTTCTTGAGCACGCGAGTCAGTGCCATGCGGAAGCCCTGCAGGTGTGTGCCGCCTTCGATGGTGTTGATGTTGTTGACGTAGGAGTGGAGGTTCTCGGTATAAGCAGTGTTATACATGATGGCCACCTCGATGGGCGTGCCTTGCTTTTCTGTGTTCAGGTAGATGACGTCGTCGAAGAGATGCGTACGACTGCTGTCGATGTAGCGCACGAAGTCTTTAAGGCCACCCTCGCTGTGGAATTTCTCCGTCTTAGTGTTGCCTTCCTCGTCGGGACGCAGGTCAGTCAGCGTGATGGTGATGCCGGCATTGAGGTACGCCAGTTCGCGCATACGGTTGGCCAGGATGTCATATTTATATGTAGTGGTCGTGAAGATGGTCTTGTCGGGCCAGAACTGCTGACGCGTGCCTCGCAGTTCGGTCGTGCCGATGACCTCGACGCCCGTCACGGGCTTGCCGATGCTGTACTCCTGCTGATAGATCTTGCCGTCGCGATAGACCTGGCTGATCATCTTGGAAGAAAGGGCGTTCACGCAACTTACGCCGACGCCGTGCAGACCGCCGCTGACCTTGTAGCTGCCCTTGTCGAACTTACCGCCGGCATGCAGCACAGTCATCACGACCTCGAGGGCACTCTTGTGCTCCTTCTCGTGCATATCGACGGGGATGCCACGGCCGTTGTCCTGAACGGTGATGCTGTTGTCCTCGTTGATGGTCACTTCGATGTGTGTACAGTAGCCAGCGAGAGCTTCGTCGATAGAGTTGTCTACGGTTTCATACACAAGGTGGTGCAATCCCTTCTCGCTGATGTCGCCAATGTACATCGCAGGGCGTTTGCGTACGGCTTCCAGTCCTTCCAGCACCTGTATGTTCGAGGCACTGTATTCCTGTTGTTTCTTTTCGATTTCTTCCATTGAGATTTGTTTGCTTTTCTTTTAATTCGGGCACAAAGGTACAACTTTTTTATCGTTTTTGCAAGCAAAAACGGAAGAAATTTTCAGCTCTGTCTGCCTGTTTTCCACATTAACCCCATTCTGCCCATAAGTCACATATAAAAGCAAGCAGAAATATTTTTACATTTCGCTTCTTTTCACAAGTTAGAATTACTGCGGGTATGGGATATGACTTTTCGATGAAATGGATTGAATTTGCGACGAAACCCCAACATGAGCACGTCAATATTTTTGCTTCCACCTTGTCCGAAATCCGAACATATCCGGTGTGCTTTCCGTCTCTGGCATGCGAGGTTTCCAAACGCCGCCTGCGGAAATGACCAACACCGCCTGCGGAAATGACCAACGCCGCACGCGGGGATTGCAATCTCCGCACGCGGCGTTTTTCGTTTCCTTTTTTTGAAGAGACTCTTTTTCAGCTTTTGGTTTAATCTGCCGCCGTGTTTTTGTCGTGTTTTAGGAAATTTTATAACTTAAAATCGGTATTTTACCAAATTCAACAAAAAATACCATTTTTTAAGACGCATAAGTTTGAAAAATGCGCATATGTATGCGAAACATGTTAAGTTTTGTTAAAATTTCTGTAAAAATACTGAGTATAAATGCTAAAAAACCTTCATATATAAAAAAATGTTGTACCTTTGCACCACGTTTTGCCTCAAGCATATATGCGCGTATACGCAAGCGATGCAGAAAGAAGTCAAAATTGAAATAGAAAAGAAGGAAAGATAGTAACGTTTTTTATAAAAACTTAAAGTATGCAATACATGCAAAGAACCCTAGGCCGAACGCTGTTGTTGTTGGCTTTTATAGCTGGAGGCCAACAGGCAGAGGCACAGATCTCGTTGAAGAACAACCTGTTGTATGATGCCAGCCTGACTCCCAACATCGGCATGGAGGTGGGATTAGCTCCCAAGTGGACCTTCGACACCACTTTCGGTCTCAACCCTTGGACGTTCCGCGACAACAAGAAGATTCGCCACTGGCTTCTTCAGCCTGAGGCACGCTACTGGTTCTGCGAGAAGTTCAACGGTCACTTCGTAGGTCTCCACCTCATGGGTGGTCAGTTCAATGCCGGCGGCGTTAAGTTCCCAATGGGCATCGCTCCCTGTCTTCGTGAAAATCGCTATGAGGGATGGTTCGTCGGCGGTGGTCTTGTCTATGGCTATCAGTGGCCTGTCAGCCGCCATTTCAGCGTCGAGGCTGTCGTTGGAGTGGGCTACGACTATCTGAAGTACAAGAAGTTCCCATGCGAAAAGTGTGGCTCACAGACCGACAGCGGTCATTATCACTATTTCGGTCCGACAAAACTGGCCCTTAACTTGATTTACAACCTCTAACCTATATAATAATATATAATAATGTATATGTCCATCAATCCACGCCATATTCTTGCAGGCCTCGTTATCATGGCCTCGCAGTTGCTGAGCGCACAGACGCTGAGCGACGGCCAGACGCTGGTGAAGAATGCTATGCTGACACCCCAGGACGAGCAAATGGTGCTCACAATGGATGTTTGTCTCGACGAACTAAAGCTCAAGCGCAACCAGTCGGTGGTGATGCATCCAGTGCTCTATTCTCTCGACCGCACACAGAAGGCTACCTTCGAACCTCTGGTTATCGATAGCCGTACAGAGTATGTGCTCTATAAGCGCGGTGTCTCGAACAAAGCCTATCGTGACGTTTCCCATGTGAAGCGCAACAAGGGAAAGGCTCAGACAGAATACTATCACAGCAGCGTTCCCTACCAGTCTTGGATGGAACGTAGCCAGCTGCAACTCGAAGAGGACATGTGTGCTTGCGGCGACCTCTCTGATATGCCCGCAGTTCCTTCCGTAGTGCGCCAGATGCCTATCGACCCTCTGCCACTCATCGCCCTGGCAAATGTCACACCAGATCCCTCGAAGCCTATGCTCAACCTGCATGGCTCGGCATTCATCAACTTCGTAGTGGACAGGTGGGAGATGAAGATCGATTATATGGACAACTATCGTGAACTGCGCAAGATTACCGACACGCTCGACATCATGGTGCAGGACCCCAATATCACCGTGCATGAAATCAAGATACACGGCTGGGCATCACCCGAGTCTCCCTATCAGCACAACAGCATGCTTGCCACCAACCGTGCTAAGTCGCTCACCGACTATGTGCGCAAGGCCTACAACCTGCCTGCTGACGTCTTCGCTCCTGCTGAGGCTACACCTGAGAACTGGATAGGACTGCGTCAGGCTGTCAACGAGATGAGCACCGACGAACTGCCACATCGTGAAGAAATTCTTGGAATCATCGATAAGGTTTTGGGCGATCTCGACAAAGGTATCACCAACAAAGCCGACCGCGACGAACAGAACCTCAAGGCAAGATATCCGCAGGAGTATAACTACTTGCTGAAGAACGTATATCCCAGCCTGCGTCGCTCCGACTACGACATCACCTTCAATATTCGTCGCTTTACCCTTGAAGAGGCAAAGCAGATGTACAAGACACGTCCCTATCAGCTCTCACTCTACGAGCTCTGGCAGGTGGCTAACACATACAAGCCTTATAGCGATGAGTACAACGAAGTGATTCAGAAGGCTGTCAATATCTATCCCGACTCTACTGCTGCAGTCATCAACCTGGCCAATGTTGCCCTGCATGAAGGTGACAAACTCAAGGCCGAGACCCTGCTGAAGAATGCTGGCGACAGCGGTGAGGCAATCAACGCACGCGCCGTCCTCTGCATCCTCAAGGGACGCTACGACGAGGCCACTCGCCTGCTCGATCAGGCTGAGCGCAAGGGCATCGACGTAAGTCGCAACCGTGAAGCAATCCGTAAATTACAACAATAAGAAAATCAGTATTAATTAATCTTTTTATTAATTTTAATTGTGTTTTTTAATCAATTATGAAAAAGTTTTATCTATTTGCTCTTGCAGTAGCAGGTCTGCTGTTTGGAGCTTGCACGAGCGAAACTGTCGACGTGGTAGCTGAGCCCGAAACCGGCTATGGCCTTATCCCTGGCGAAAGCTCATGGCTTGCAGTTGGCATTGCTATGCCTGGTGATCCCATCACACGTGCTAACGAGGATCTCAACGATGGTCTTGCAACTGAGTATGCTGTGCAGACTGGTACTCTGTATCTCTTCAAGGGTGCAAACGAGGACGCTGCTACATTCTTCGGTAGCTTCCCCATCAACACAACATTCAGCTCTGAGACATCTGATGTAGAAGTTGGCACCAGTGGCATTGGTAACATCACTTCTACCAGCCAGAGAATTGTTCAGGAAATCCAGAACCCCGATTTGGGTATTACAGACAAGCTCTATGCTTATGTTATCCTGAATGACGAAGGCAATGCTACTGGTATCACTGCAACAGTGGGCACAACTACTGGTGCTCAGTTTAAGTTGCAGCAGTTGAAGGCCATTGGTATTGCTGCTGAAGCAGCTGGTTATGGTGCTATGGGAGCAAAGGGCCTCGTTATGACCAGTGTGCCCATCGCTACTGTTGCTGGTGGTGAGTCTACTCCTGCTGACGCAGAGATTATCACTTTCTCCGAGATCGACAAGAACGCTATCTACAAGACTAAGGCTGAAGCAGAGGCAGCCACAGCTGCTACTTGCATCTACGTGGAGCGTGCTGCTGCAAAGGTTGAGGTTAACGTTGCTGAAACCTTCGGCATTGTGCTCGATGGAAATGGCAAAGTAGCTGTTCCTGCTGCAGATGTAACATGGGCTCTTGGTAATGTGAACGTAGCTTACTACAACACCCGTCAGGTTGACAAGACTTGGCTGCCCTACAACAACACAGAGGCTAACCCCGTATTGAAGTATCGTATGGTAGGTCGCACTCCATTCTTCGCTAGCAGCCATACTCCCAACCCCGCTTACCGCACCTACTTTGGCAAGGATATTAACTTCGATGGCAAAGCTGGTCTGATTAATGCTGAGTTGACAGATGCACAGTACGCCCAAAAGTCTGGTGATGTTGTCTACACCTACGAGAACACCTTCGACGAGAACTCACAGACTTACGCGAACACCACCTATGTTGGTGTGAAGGCTAAGATTAGCGATGGTGACTTCTTCACAATTCAGGGTCAGCCCAACACAATGCTGAAGACCAATGCCGACATCGTTGCTGTTGTTAAGACTCGTCTGCGCGACGTCATCAACCAGAGCATCGCTGCTATCAACGCTAAGATTAGAACTTCTACAGACTTCCCTGCTGGTTCAGAGGTAACTTATGATGTTACAGTTACAGTTACAGAAGGTACACTTAATGCAGAAACTGGCGAACTTCCTTACACTGTTACTCTCGGTCTGGCTAATGTTAAGGTCGATGGCGCAGCTGCTACAGCTGAGCAGGTAGCTGCTCTCGAGGCTCTCGCCGCTGATAACATCGGTAAAGTTGATAACCCCGCAAACTCTAAGCTTCTCAAGTATACAGGTGGTATTTCTTACTATGCTACTCGCATCCAGCACTTCGGTGACGTCGAGACTCCTTGGGACGGACCTGCTGAAGCTTATAATAACTACGATTTGGTTTATCCTCTGAATGCCACACAGACTATCGATGGCAAAACAACACAGTATGGCACAAGCCGCGCTAGCGCATGGCTGGGTCGCTGGGGTGTTGTCCGCAACAACTGGTATTCTCTGAACTTGACTCAGATCAATGGTATCGGTTCTCCCGTTCCCGAGGACTTCAGTGGCAACGGAACTCCCGACGACAATCCTCCCACAAGCTACTTCATCACTGCAGAAGTACATATTCTGCCTTGGGTGAAGCGCACTCAGGATGTGGAACTCTAAACCTCTAAATCTCTCATACAAGATGGCCGGCGCTACGCGGGCGTCGGCCATCTTAAAAAACACTACGCGACACACAAAAGCATAGATACTTAACTCAACTCAACAATGATGCAGTTCAAGATAAAGACATTGATTGCCTTGACGGCTCTTACAACCCTAGCATCGTGCTCGATGATGAGCGACGACTTCGACGATTGTCCTCAGGGGCTCTCCGTGCAGTTTGTTTACGACTACAACGTAGAGCGAGCCGATATGTTCAACGACCATGTCGGGAGCGTCACGCTCTATGTCTACGACTTAGCCGGAAATCTGGTGCGTACGCAGACAGAGGACAATAGCGCCTCTGCCCAACCCTTGCGCGACCCTAACTACCGCATGATAGTCGATGGACTGCAGCCTGGTGAATATCGCCTACTGGCCCTGGCCAACCAGCGTCCATATGGAGAAATCAGCCAGCTCTCAGGTGTGCGCTATCTGCGCGGCGGACAAGATGGACCGATGAACAACCTCAGCGTCACCTTGACCGACATGCCAGGCTCACAAGCCGCCACCGACATCTCGCAGGTACTCGACACTCTTTGGCACGGCACTTTGCGCTCGGCACAGTATACCAAGAATCCTGTGACGCGTGCCAGCGGCACACCAGTAATGGTCGAGGCAGAAACAGTATCCGTAAAGGAATACCAACTCACCACTTGCGTAGTCAGCCTGGTGCGTGACACAAAGCGCCTGCATATCTCCCTTCGTCAGGCCGACGATCCAGGTCATTGCGATATTGCCGACTTTGCTATCAGCATCGTCGACCAGAACGGTAAAGTGCTCTGGGACAACAGTGTGGACACAAATGGTACTCCACAACTGACCTACACGCCTCACGACGAATGGAACACCTACTATAGCAGCACCACTGCAATGAGCTACTATGAGCGACCTGCTGACGACGAAAACGTGGAAGAAGCAGCACATGCCGACCTCGACTTCAACCGTCTTATGTTGCGACAGGGCGAAAGTCCCGTTGTACCAGCTATGCTCTACATAGTCAATCGCCTCTCTGGCAAGGAGGTGGCTACTATCAATTTGCCAGAAATCCTGCAGCAAGGACGCGGTGCCTTCGAGCGCTTTGCCTACTCACCGCAGGAATTCCTCGATCGCGCTTACGATTATCGCCTCGACTTTGTCCTCATAGGCGGAAGATGGAAATACATCACTTTGAGCATACACGACATGCCTTGGGTCAAGCGCATCCAGAACGTAACGCTCGATTAATCATTCTATTAAACAGACATTAACGACAGTATGAAACTGTTCCATTATATAATACCCACTTTGACGATGCTCGGCGTCTTGACGGCTTGCAGCGACTATGAGGATGCTCTAAACTATCAGAGCTATGGTCGCGACAGCCTCTACGTTGAGCTAACGTTCGACTTCGAGCGAGCGGGCGCTGTTACTCGTGCGGTGCCCAATGGAGGCGAAGAGGGCGACGGCTGGGAATATGCTCGCGAGAACGAGAATAAGTTGCACAACTTTACTGTCTTTGTAATTGGTAGCGGAGCAGATATCAATTCTGCTGCAAATACACCTTTCTTTGGAAGCCGTTATTTCAGTGACGAAGAGGTGGCAAGAGTCGATTCTTTCCGTGAGAATCTGAATCTGAAGGACTATGACCCCGCTATATATAAAGATGTGCTCACTTATTCATTCTCTATTCCCATTATAGCCAGCCGAGATGAAATCAATCCCCTTGTCTTCCGTTTTATAGTTGTCGCAAATGCGGGTGATCTGACAGCCACCTATCACACTGTGGGAGCCTTGCGAGAAGGTATTCCCGAAAAGACATGGACAGAACCCACTGAAGAGAACGCTTTGCCCACGCGTTTCGTTATGTGCAACGAGAACGATGAATACTATGCCTCAGGTACAGGTGAAGAAGATGACCCTGTTCGCCTGCATGTTACTGTGGAACGACTTGCTGCCCGCATCGACTTCCTCCCCACTGGTTCAGAGGTTACTAGCGATGGATTGCGTTATTCCATAGGCACAGCAACTGATCCACTGGCCTATCTTTATGTTGATCGTTTGGCTATTATGAACGGATGCCAGAAGCCATCTTTCTTCGTAAAGCGAGTGGCTGACGATATCAATGGCACAAACCTTGTCTATCTGGGCGATGAAACTCCTGCACCCAGAGGAATTGCTACCAATTTTGTCATCGATCCCTATTCTACACAGAAGACCGAGGCAAACCGTACAAATACAGAATTCCTGACGAACCTCTACGGTGACAGCCGTATTGGCAATGTAGCAACAATGCTGAGTAGCGATGCTTCCCTGATGCCCACTATTACCAATACGAACTCAACCGTCATTTTGGGTTACGTCAACGAAAACACATTTGCCAAAGAATCAACGTTTTCGGAATACGCTACTGGCGTCATCTTCCAGTGCCGTTATGCTCCTGTTGCACACTATTATACCGCCTATGATGCCGATAGCGATGTATTAACGTCAGGCACCTATACTCTAGGAAGTACTTTCTATATGGCAGAACCCAACACCTCTGCCATCGACGAGACCCAGCGCTTTTACTTCGAGAATCAAGTGGATGCAGAGGCTTATGCAGAGAAGCATTTCTGCAAAGTGGTGACTTACACCAATGGCGTTTGCTACTATGTCACCTATCTGCGTCACTCCAACAATGTTGAAGTCATCCACGATACCATGGAGTTCGGTATTGTGCGCAACAACATCTACCGCATGACGCTCAAACCCACGACAGGACCAGGCACACCTACTATCGAAACGCGCGAGCCTGAGGAACTCAAGGCACGCATCTATGTGAGAAAATGGTACTCAGTAGAGCATCCTATCATATACATCTAAAGCCGTATGAAGAAGAATATCACCATATACTGCCTTCTTGCCCTCGCCACTGTTTTGGGGCTGAGTGCTTGTAGCAGTGAGGACAACATAAATCAGGTGCCAGAGGGCATGACCCAAGTGCAGGTACGACTCTCCGCCCGCTATCTCGGTGCCACACGCGCCACAGGCGACTGGCTTTCTCCCACCGACTCCAAGGAAAAGATTCATAAATATTGGGTTGCATTTGTTAACAGCAACAATATTGTTGAGGAATTAGTTCATGGTGATGCTTTGGGTGCTGAGGAACACGCATTCCGCTTCACCCTGCCTCCAGGGGCATACAAGGCATTCGCTTTTGCCAACCTGCCAGAAGATGTTCCCTTCTCTTCTTTGAACATTGTGAAAGGTGAGATGATGCCCGACTTGACGAATGTAACGCTCCCCACCACTAACGGATGGGATAAGGACATTCCCATGGCCAGTAAAACAGGTGGACAAGCCATTACTGTTGTGGAGGCAGAAAACCAGTCGTTCGAGGTGGAGCTGATACGCACGATGGCAAAGCTCGAGATTACTTTCATCAACGACTCGCAGCAGCAGATGGACATCATTGGCTATGAGGTCTTCCCATTGACCGAAACCAATGTCGGCATTCTGGAACCTGCCACTCCTGATGATATTCCCAACAAAGACACTATTTCTTATAAGGTAGAGTTCGACTCACCAGTCGTCTTGCATGCAAAGAATCCTGAGGATCCAACTGTAGAGCCAGAATCCAAGACCTTTTTCCTTTATGTCAACGAGACCAATTCCACAGCGACAGCCACCAAGAACCAGTACTCTATTCGTATCTTGGTCAATCGTCACCGTGCTGACGGTGCGACAGTGGAGGAGATGCGCTATGGCTTTACCGTGAATAGCCAGACATCTGGTTCTGCATGGAAGACAGGAACGACTAATGGCTTTGACTATATCCGCCGCAACGACTGGATTAAGATTCCCATCATGTTCACCGACTGGACGTTCCGCATCGAGGCACTGCCCTTCCCGCCCATCGCAGGCTTCCAGGCTCGTGTGCTCTCAGCTGATGCTTTGAGTATCACCTTCAATTCTGGTGGTTATATCTTCCTCCGTCCTATGTTCCGCAACAACCATGACCCAGAAGGAGTTTGGCGTGGCTTTGACGACAGCGATGTCACCTTCGTGCTCCCCGGTGAGCCCTATATCGTCAATGGTTCACCAGCTGTGGAACAGGAAATTACCGACGACAATGTGTATGGCTGGACAACGCCGGCAACTGGTGTGGCAGAGTCTATTGACCCGACTACCGGCACAGGTATTGTCATCACCGGTGACCTTGCCATCCTTGAGCAGCGCTTCGTGCAGCTTGCCTCGGGTGATATCGTCGGAAAACTGACCAATAACAAGATTGCTGGTATGATAACGGTTACTATCAAGTTGCAGCTCGAGGGCTTCGCCTATCAGTTCAACTATAACATATACGAGGACAATCTCTAAGCAGGTTTCACTACGATGAATATAACATACACTTTTAATAAATGCTCCCGTCGCGTTGCCGTACTGCTTCTGGCAAGTATGGGTGTCTTCAGTAGTGTGCAGGCACAAACATATACAAATGGCACGCGTGTTAGTGCTAATGTCATTCATAAACAGGGGTACATTGCTAACAGAGCCGAGGGGATGGAAGCCTTCCCGCCCGAGTTCCTGCAGAAGGGAGAAGGCATGAAGGCGAATCCCTATAGCGGAATTCAAGTACAAAATATCTCGGAATACCGTGTTACTCATTATGTACGGCATAACGAATGGTCACGTGTGTTCCTTACTACCAATAATGCTGGATCAAATTCTCAGCACACTAATTACCAGCGTTGGTATTACTATAATGGCACCAGTGAGTTGCCTCTGCACGATGGTATCTATAATTCCAATAAGCGTGCTTTTGTTTACAATAATGGTTTGGTGATGGGAAGTGGTGTCAAGCGAATTGGCAATAATAATAACACTCAAGCTGTCACACATAGTATTCAAGTTCGCCTGCCGAATGGACAAGACCGTCTCGTTATTGGTGCAGACTTATCACGATACAGTGATTTGGCATATCAGAATCCAGGCCAAGCTAATGGTGCCAACGCAGGTAATCTCACTGAGCCTTCGCTGACCCTTCGTCATTATTTTGAATTGGTCGATGCCAACGTAATGGCACGCAAGCTCACGGCAATGACTTATGGCAGTAATAATTGGCTAGAAGAGCATACAATCCACTTCCCCACACGCCGTATCTCTAATGCTTATAACACCATTAGGGCTGATCTCGTGCCTCTGGATTTGGAGCTATGGGATTATTGGTTCTATACCAATGGTAATCCAAATAATGCTGCTGACCAGAACCTGCAGAATATCACGAGCAATGATTATGTTCAAATTGAGATAACCAATTATAATAATGCTGGTATTAGAAATGCAGCCTTTATCAGTGCTCCAACTAATCCAGACTACGCTAATGCCGCAACCCATCGCCGTCGATTGGTAGAGTTCCAGTATCCTGCAAGCGGAGTGGTTCCCTCTGGTGGTTATGCAGAGATCAAGGTGTATGCCCGTACCGGTGCTAACAGTACCACACGATTCCAATTGGCAAAGTTTACCCTTATCTTCGACGATAATAGTGAAGTTTATCCATGGATGGATGTTGTAGGCGCCAACGCTCGACCTGAGTTGCAACCTCGTTCACCTCAGGGACTTCGCGAGTTAGTAGGCGGCAAGGATCCTGTTGCTCATATCGATTTCGACTATCCTAAGGGACAGACTTTTGTCACTCCTACAGGCACGACGACTTATGCAGGAAACACTGCAGGTAACCTTACAATAGCAAACAATTCTGCTTTGCCTTTGAACCCTCAAAAGTCAAACTATGCCTTTGCTCCTTTTGGAAATAATGTATTTAACTATTGTGTATGGGGTGAGTATGGTGTTGGTAACACAGCTCATCAAGCATTGGACATAAATCCAGTTAGTAGGAAAACCGGTGAAATTCTTAACCCTAACTTAGAATCTGGTTTCCTCTACATTGATGCCTCCGACCTACCTGGTACAGTAGCCAGCGTGCCGTTTACAGGTACATTCTGTATGGGTACGAAGATGATGTGCTCAGGCTGGATGTCTGCTATTGCAGCCAGTGCTACTACTGTTCCAGGCAGCGTTATCCTGAAGGTGATTGGTAAAACACCGGGACAGCCGGATAAGGTGGTTTATGCGTTCTGCCCAGGTCAGATCAGTCAGCAGTATAGAAGATATGGAGCAACCGGTCTAACTAACTCTACTGCAGCAGGGTCAGATGGATATTGCTGGCAACAGTTCTACTTTGAGTTCTTCCTCAACGATCCTTGTGTGAGCTATGAACTGAAGATTGAAAACAATTGCGCTTCAACCTCTGGTGGTGACTACTTCCTTGATGATGTGTGGGTGTATGCCCAGTTGCCTGAAGTAGGACCTCAGTTGACGACACCTCTTTGCGGCGGTGATCTGGATGTGATACAGTTGGAGACCAACTTTGAGAGTCTTCTTCTTTCTACTGGTCTCGAAGAATCCACAACAACAGTTGCAGAAGCAGACAGACAATATCTCTCGTTCATCTATCTGGATTGGGACAACTTCTTGCTGAGGTTCCAAGAGGGGTTGGCTGCCATGGGCATTAACGTCAATGGTCACGACCTGCAGGAGAACATTGATTCAGGTATGTACGATGTTGCAGAATATAAGGATGTTTACCAGGCTGCTTTCGCTGCATCGATGATGCGTGATACAATAAACAACAATGTGGTCTATGGTAATTTCCAGTGGAGTCCTTGTTTCGCTGACCATCCAGAATTCTCTTTCGCACAGATGGCACTTGATGAAGAAAACACTGTCTATGGTCAGAGTACTGCCGGCGGTCAGAGGCGTTTGATCTTCAATGGTGCCATGGGTGGCTTTGCATGGGATTTCTATCACAACTATGCATTGTTAACGACTTTACATGGCAAGAATCCCATGACGTCATCAGAACTAGAGGACATTGACTTTATCACAGAGTTTCTTTTCAATGTGCTCAACGAGTGTTCTAACCGCTCTATCTTGTGGTTCGTGCCCAAGATTCAGATTGTGGGTACCATCGGTGGTCTTTCTATTGAAGATCTGGAGTTCTGCGAATACACCACTCAGACCTTTGCCATGGAGTTGACTGGCTATACAAAGGTAGATGGCTATGAAGACCAAGATGGCGAACATCCGGATGGCGATTACGTTGTCATGGATGAGGTTTATTTCGATTGGTGGTTGGGTGTGCCCAAGTCGGAAGGTGTAGATAGCATCCCTGCTACCGTGGAGAACTATATGCAGCAGTACACTACTTATTATGAAGAAGTGGATGGTGTACAAGTGGAAAGAAGAATATATCTCTACGATGCTGTCAGGTGCTTCCGTTTCATGAATCCGGATGTGACCACCCTCTATGATCCTAACATTAGGTTTGGCGTTAACCCGCTCTATCAAAATATACCAGCGTTTACAGAAAGGATGCTTGAGTACTTGCGGTCGTTAGCCAATCCTACTGATGGCAGCAAGCCACAACTCGCTATCCACACGAAGATTGTGGATGTACAGATAAATGATGATAATGTTGTAAATGAGATTTACCTTGGCGATACTATAAAGTATGTGAAGTTCGTTGCAATACCCATCGAAGCTAATATCAACGAGGCTGCCAAAGATTTCGTATACATCTGTGCTGAACCACAGCCCTTCAAGGTGAGGGTGAGCGATCATGCTCCCCACATGAAGGTAGGATTCAGTGAGAAGCATTATCCTGCAGGTTTGGGAACACTGAGTGTACGTATCTCGAAGAGCCAGTTCGAGAAGCTCGTCGATCATGGTGATGGTGTTTACAATGATTTGCACATTCCTCTGCGCGATATCAACGTTATCACACCAAAATGTGTTGGCATAAAGAAAGATGACAATCCAGGTAGTGCCCTTTCTTATGTGAGAATTGCCAATTCTACAGACAGTATCATGCAGCGTTACATCATGGATAATATTGTGATGGACGAGAACAACTCGTGGGTTCCAGATGTTGGTAAGATTGATTACTTGGTTGGTAGAGCAGATCAATTCTGGGAAAATGGAGAGGAAGAACGTCTGTTGAAGATTCATTTCGATAAGAAGTTCCAAGTACGTGAAGGTTACAGCTACACTCTCCGATACTATTTCATTGAAGACTTGAATGAAGGATTACAGTTCACCTGTAATGGTAATGGAGACATCATTATCAAGATTGTGCCTGACTATGAGGTTTGGACCGGAGGTGCAGGAAACACAGACTGGAGTAATGATGAGAATTGGCGCCGTGCAGACTACGATGAACTGTATGCTTACAACGGAACGAATCTGAAGAACCGTTACCTCCCGAATGGTAAGGAAGGTGATAATCCAAACACTACGAACTATGTTACTCCAGCCGATCGTAGCCGTATGCAGGGCTTTGCTCCGCTCTATGTCACAAATATCCTGATGATGACAAGTGAAACGGCTCCTGCATCTGAACTCTATGATGATGGCGATGAAGTTGATGGCGAAGGAAATCTGACTGGTTTCCCGGCTTTGCGTTCAACAGCATCACCACTAATCCGCTACGACTTCCAGGCTCATGAATGGACTGACACAGACGTTTCGTATCGCACACCGGGTGATATGATAACAGAACTGTATGTTGATAACGTCTGCGACAGCATCGCATTCCAGCCGGAAACAGAGTTGGTAAATGCCCACATGCTCGACTATACGAAGGCTTGGGTTGAGTTCGCATTGTCCAAGAACCTCTGGAGCCTTGCTAGCTCACCCTTGCAGGGAACACTTTCTGGAGAATGGTACGCACCATCATGGAGCGGCCGACAGGAGACCACATACTTCGAGCCCATCAACTTCGATGTGACCAATCATTTCGAAATGAAGGGCATTAGCGGCACTTATCCCTCAGGTCTTGACTACGACCGCTTTGCACCTGCTGTCTATCAGCGTCAGTGGGACAAAGCTAAGGCTGTGCTCTACGAACGTGGTGCCGTCTGGTCTGCTGACGATGCCAGCCAAACAGAAAACCTCGGTTGGAGTGAAGAAGGTGAGTGGACAGGAGCTGGTCATGCTTTTGAGTGGGATAGCACTAATGCAGATGATTATCTGAGCCGTCTGGTATATAAGCCTTTCGGTGACAGTAAGATTAATGTTGCAGTTCGCGGCTCTTGGAGTGGTGCGCACAATGATCATACCGTGCCCTACGACAATGGTGGTTTCAGCGTGATGCCCATCAATAACTTGAAGACCCCCTACAATAGCGAAAACGTGAGAACAGTCTTCCGTCTTCCTAAGGATGACCAGTATTACGATATTTGGGACTGGACAAAGAACTATACTATAGAAAGGCGCGTACGTGTTTACATTGATGATGGACGTGAATTGCCTGATGGAGCTACAGCAGAGAACACCGTAACATTGAACAACCGAGGTCGTTTGCGTTCTGACTACTTCGCAACACCAGATGACGGCACTACTGCACCCGAAGAATACGAAGTAACGTTAAAGAACGAAGGACAAGGCAGCATAGGCTATTTCCTTGCTGGCAACCCGTTCATCTGCGGTCTTGACATGCAGAAGTTCTTCGCAAAGAATAGCGATGTCATAATGCCTTACTTCCTTGTGATGAAGGATAGCGAGTTAGATCCAAAGAATCCCGACTTGAATCCTAATGGAACTTCCTGGAAGTGGACAGACATGAATTTCGCAGCATACGATGATGGTGAAGGTTCTGGCTTGCAGGGTCAGACGATTGTTCCTGCGCGCTATGGTTTCTTCGTAAAGAGTAAGGGCGATAATGTCAGCGAAATCACTTTGAAGTACACCACCGACATGATGACACATACTCCAAGAACAGCGTCCTCAACTCCTGACGGATTGCATTATAGGGGTGAGTTCATCATTCATGCAGAACGCGACGGCAACCAGAGTGATGCCAGTGTGATTAAGAGTGCAGCTGCCAGCAATCAATTCCTGCCAGAGGAAGACCTTGCAACGTTCACCGTCAGCGATATCAGTTCCAGCATACCTGTAGTTTACACGTTGACAGGTCGTTTGGCTACCAGCATCAACCGCATTCACGACTTCTTAGTACTGCCCATTGGCATTGAGAGCAATAGTGACGAGCCTGCAACAGTTACCTTCCAGGGTGTTGAGTCTCTGGGCGACAGCCTGATGCTCTATGATGCTAAGACAGATGAAGCAGTGCCCCTCTACTCAGGAATGTCTACCCGTATGCCTGGCCGTACGCAGAACCGCTTCTTCATCGTACAAGCATCCAGCATCCAGCGTGCAATTGCCGAGAGCAGTCTGCAAATCTATGGTGAGGATGGTATTGTCGTTGTGACTTCAACGACAGGACAACCCATCACAGAAGTGAATGTCTTTGATGTCGGTGGACGTCGGGTTTATTCTGCAAAACCAGACTTCAGTGAACACCGATTCCGTATGCCAAAGGGTGTCTACGTGGTAACAGCCAAAACTGATGACCTGAGACAGGTGAAGAAGTTCAGCTACTGATGCATGGTGAATTAGCTTCAAGCGCCCTCATCAAGAGAGGCAAGATATAAACTAAAGAGAGCTGCATAGTCTTAGGATTATGCAGCTCTCTTTTTGCGTGGGTGTGCGTGAATAAACAGGTAACGTTGGCTTTAATTGAAAGGGACTTTGTTTTATCAGTTACCGCCCTTGGCAAGCAACTGTTGCAGGTGCTGCTCGATTGAAATCAGATCTGCGATTGGAGCGTCGGAATAGGCTGCAACCACTTTACCTTTAGCATTTACTATATAAGTACGTGGAATGGTCTTAGTAGCAAACTTATAATACAGATTTTTGTCTTGGGGGATATAGAAGGGCATGGTAAATCCCGCTTCTTCCCAATAGACGCTTACTTCTTCTTTTGTTTGGCTGCGTGGCACATTCAAGATGGGTACGTTTCCCTCATATTTGTCATAGACCTGCTGCATGACAGGAAATTCCTTCTGACAGTCGGGACATCCTGTGTCGAAGAAATTCAGGATGTAAACATGTCCGCTAAGCGAAGAGGATGTCAATTCTTTTCCATCAGAAGATGTAAGGATAAAACTAGGGACTTGATCCCCAACCTTAACAAGCATAGTTGAGTCGGCAGGCTCCACATCATCGTGCATGCATGAAATCAGCGACAGCATCAGGGTGCAGAGGACAAGATGCCCTATGCCCTTAGTTTTTTCTCTGAATCGAAAAAGGTTGGTCATGATTTAAGTGATGCAAATAGAAACATTATTATTAATGACAATGCAAAGTTACAAAAAATATCCGAGAGAATCATTGCTTGGGATTGGATTTTTTCTAAAGAGGAAATATGAGGGTGAGCTATCGCCTGTAATTGAGGCTTTGGAGGAGTGTTCCCCGTGTCCCTTGCCCGCGTTCTGTGTCTAATTACCAACTAGGCACGTTATGTTCTCAAACTTCACGTGTTATAATCTCAAACTTCACACGTGAAGATCCCCAACTTCATACGTGAAAATCTCAAACTTCACACGTGATGTTTACCGATGACACACGTTGTGTTTTCAATTATTCCACATGTCGTTTCCCCCCTGCTTTGAGAGGGTAAGGAGGATTTCTTCGTTTTTTCTGCAAAAAGTAAGGTATAGGATATCGTTTCTTAACAAAAAAAGCGTATCTTTGTAGAGCAATGAGTGTTGATTATAACTACTGACCTGAATGAGTAAATTGAAGAGTTTTGTTCTCTCACTCAAGAAACGAAAAGGACTTCTCATTGTTATTACAGCGGCTCTGCTTCTTGAGTTGCTGTCTGGCGTGCAGTACTACTACACCCATCGCTTGATGGAGGTGGAACTGGAGAAGTATGCAGAGATGGAGCTGACCACGAAGGCCATCATCACGAAACGTATCGTCGAAGCCTCCGAACGCACCCTCAAGAGTCACATCATGGAGGTGAAGAACAACCTCGCTACCCCAGACTCCTTGTTCAACATCTTGGCACAGATTGCCAAATACTCTCCTAACATGAGAGGTTGTGGCATTTCCTTCAATCCCGGTTACTATAAGGACAAGGGCAGGCTGTTCGAACCTTATGCGTTGAGGACAGATACCGGCATTGTGTGTCTGCAAGTGGCAGGCGACGAGTTCGACTACACGAAGGACGGCTTCTACAAAGATATTCAGGAGAAAAAGGCTAACAGTTGGGTAGGGCCATACGACGATATCTACCTCGAGATGAGGCTCGTCAGCTATGCCGTGCCCATCTATGAGTTCACAGGAGATACTGTGGCTGTGTTAGGTGTTGACCTTGACACGGAAAGCCTGGGCGACACGCTGAATTACCGACACATATATCCATCATCTTTTGATCTGTTGCTTACCGAGGAAGGTGAACTGATAGCTGGTCCGGCAGACTCCACTCTGCGAACGGAAGTAGAGTTCGTCACCTCCCTCGTCAACGATAGTACTGCAGAACGTCGTCTAAGCAGCAACGGTCGGAGCAAGATTATAGACTTTGACACAAGAGATCGCGATGGCTCTGTCTTTGTCACAAACATGAGGGGCATACCACATTGGCAGATAGCCGTGGTCTGTTACGACGACGAAGTCTATGGCTCACTCCTGGAGTTGAGGTACCACCTGCTGTTGCTTTCTTTGCTGGCATTCGGCATCCTGCTCTATCTCGTTCGCCGTTTTGTTAAAGATGAAGAGAAACTCAGAAGCCAAGCCTTGGAGCAGGAACGCATGGCGGGCGAACTTCACATAGCGAACAACATCCAGCAGACATTACTTCCGGAAGAAGATGGGGCAATGAAGGACATAGACGATGTCCAAGTTGAAGGGCGGCTGATACCGGCAAAAGCTGTCGGCGGTGATCTATACAATGCTTTTGTTCGCGATGGAAAACTCTTCTTCTGTATCGGCGACGTGAGTGGCAAAGGCATACCTTCGGCACTCATTATGGCCATCATGCAGGCACTCTTCCGTAACATCGCTTCGCGCGAGGACAACCCGTCACACATCATGAAGCGCCTCAACGAGACAGCCTGTCGCAACAACAAGGCCAACATCTTCGTCACGCTCTTTGTCGGCGTCTTGGACCTCCCAACGGGACACTTGCACTATTGCAACGCAGGTCATGAATTGCCAATCATGGTCAGAACTCAAAACTCGAAAGCCGAGATTTCCAACTTAGAAGCCATGCCCAACTTGCCTGTCGGCCTCTTCGAAGATTTCGAATATGAGATGCAGACTATACAGATGCAACCTGGCTCGGCGCTCTTCCTCTATACCGACGGACTTACAGAGGCACGCAACGCCAAAGGTAAACTCTTCGGCAGGGATAGAGTAGGGCAGATGATAGCTGAGGCGGGCACCACGAACCCCAGGCAGTTGGTGGAGGCAGCTATCGAATGCTGGCAGAAGTTCATCGGCGAGACCGAACAAAGTGATGACCTGACATTGCTGGCATTAAGCTACACACCATTGCAGGAGCAAAGCATCATGGGCGAAGGCATTACGCTGAAGAATGATGTCAAGGAAGTCGAGAAGCTCGGCTCTTTCGTGAAGCAAGTGGCAGAAAGCCTATCGCTCGACAAGTCGCTGACAGGCAGGCTGCGTCTTGCAGTAGAGGAAACCGTGGTCAATGTCATGGAGTATGCTTATCCACAGGGAACGACAGGAGACGTGAACATACGTGCCACATCGAATGGCCGTCGGCTGAAGTTCATCATTTCCGACTCCGGCATCCCATTCAATCCGACTGAAGTTACGGCTGCCGACACAACACTCTCGGCAGAAGAGCGTCCCATAGGAGGACTTGGCATACTGCTTGTCCGCGAACTAATGGACTCTATCAACTACGAACGCATCAACGGCCAGAACGTCCTGACACTGACAAAGTCAATTCATAATTCATAATTCTTAATCATAATTTAGGCAATGAAGACAAGTATCGAACAATTGGAGGACAAATACCTCGTTACACTCGAAGGCGAACTCGACACCGCGGCAGCAGCTGATGTGGAAAAGACCTTGCAACCACTCTATACTACAAGCGGCAAGGATGTTATCATCGATTGCAAAGGCTTGGAGTATATCGCATCAAGCGGCTTGCGTATCCTCATCAGCATCCTCAAGGGGGCGAAGGCTGGTGGCAGCAAAGTTGTCCTGAAGAACATGAACGAGGACATCAAGAGCGTCTTCAAGCTCACAGGTTTTATTAACATCTTTGAAATAGAATAGTGAGAAAAGAAATTATTCTGTTGCTTTTAATGGCAGCGTCTATGGCCTCGGCTCAGAACGAGACGTCGGCCGACGAACAGAAGGAAGCCATCTTTGGCAATAAGAAAGAAGCGCAAAGTCAGGGAGTGAACCAGCTCGACGTAGACTTGAACATCCTTGGTCGCGGCGAGATGCGATTCGGTGGCTTCACTGAAGGCGCAGAGGAAAACCGCGCGCAGTTCCTCATGGAAAGGACGCGTCTGTCGTTGGACTACAAGCGTCCCTACATTGAGGCAAAGGTTTCTGCCCAGCATAGCGGGGTGTGGGGACAGGCCGGCAAGGGCAGTTTCAACCTCTATGAAGCTTGGGCGCAGCTGACGGCAAAGAACGGCCTCTTCGTAAAGATGGGACGCCAGGTGCTTTCCTACGACGACGAACGCATCATCGGTGCTAACGACTGGGCAATGGCCGCAAACTCCCACGACGTCCTGAAGTTTGGCTATGAAGGCTTCGGACACAAGGTTCATGCGATATTCGGTTTCAACCAGAATGCCGAGAGCATCACGGGTGGTTCCTTGTATACGGGTGACTCGTACAAGATGATGCACACCCTCTGGTATCATTACGACGTACCCAAAATACCGATTGGGGTTTCCTTGCTGTTCATGAACATTGGCATGCAGGGGGACAAGTACAGCAGTGATGAATTCACTGACCCATGCAACAGGTACCAGCAACTGGTGGGCGGCTATCTCTCTTACAAGCCGGACAAGCTGACGGCAGAGGCTTCGTACTATCATCAGCTGGGGCGTAACGAGAAGGATTGCAAGATGGACGCCTGGATGGCGAGCGTCAAGGCGCAATACCAGATAAGCCCGAAGTGGGGAGCTGTTGCGGGCTACGACTATCTGAGCGGTGACGACTACTTCGTCGTGCGCAAGAACGGGGGCTTGGGTCTCGTCCAGCACAAGGTCTTCAAGTTCTTCAATCCGGTCTATGGTTCTCACCACAAGTTCTATGGTCTGATGGACTTCTTCTACGTGCAGGCTTTCAGCGACACTTTCTCGCCCGGCTTACAGAACCTCTACGCGGGGGCAAGCTACAGTCCCATCAAGGGTTTGAACATAAAGGCTTCCTACCACTATCTGGCAATGGCAACAACGCTGAAGGGCTTGAAAAAGACCTTGGGACACGACTTCGACTTCGAGGCTTCCTATCGGATACTGCAGGACGCCCATGTGGCTCTCGGCTTCTCGTACATGGCAGGCACAGATACTATGGAAAGACTCAAGCGAGCCGAGGGCAACGACGACCTGAAGTGGGCCTGGTTCTCGCTTATCGTCTCACCACGCATCATATCAAAGAAATGGTAACGCCGCAGGCGGGGATTTCCAACGCCGCACGCGGAAATGACCAACGCCGCACGCGGGAATTGCAATCGCCGCAGGCGGGGATTTTCAACACCAAACGCTTCTTGATAATCAGCAACTTAGGAAACAAGAATTTCAACAAGTCATAAACACAAAAATAAAACACGATGGCTCCTTTAAGTAAAACCCAATATGGCATCTACGCAGAGTGCGTCGGCCACAACGGCGAGATTTGCTACAATCTGCCCTATCTCCACACGCTCGACCCGACTCTCGATGCAGACAGGCTATGCAGGGCAATAGAGACGGCGGTAAAGGCGCACCCCACGCTCTTCACCCGCATCACCCTCAACGACGAGGGCGAGCCCATGCAGACAATCGCAGACGAGGCATTCTCCGTCGCCGTAGAGGACATCGACGACATCGAGGCCGTGAAGCCATCGCTCGTCAAGCCCTTCGACATCTACGCCGACCGCCTCTTCCGCATCCGACTGCTGCGCGACGCACGCCACCTCTATCTCTACACCGAATACCACCATATCATCGTCGACGGCACATCAACACAACTGATGCTAAGCGACATAGAAACGGCTTACAAGGGGCTCGAACTGGAAAAGGAAGGCATGACTCTGGCGGAAGCGGCAGAAGCGGAAGCCGTCGTGCGACAGACGCCGGCGTTCGACGAAGCGAAAGCATGGTTTGCCCAGCACTTCGATTGCGGGGATGTCTATTCGCCGCTGATGCCGGATGTGGACACAGGTCAGACCGTTACTCCACAGCTCGACACGGAGACATGCCTTGCAAGGACGTTTGGCACAAGCATGGAGCGCATCGACGCATTCTGTCGGGCAAACGGCATCTTCAAGAGCACCCTGTTCACCTCGGTTTTCGCATTCCTGCTCGCAAAGTACAACAACGAACAGGAATCCCTTTTCACAAACATCTACAACGGCAGGCAGAATGCTCTCTTGAAGCACACCATCGGCATGTTTGTCAAGACGCTGCCCTCCTATGCTAAGTTCACAAGCAACACCTCGGTGCTCGACTTCCTCAAGGCCGGACAGGAGCAGATGACGGGTTGCCGCCAGCACGAGGCATACGCCTACAGCGACCTCGTGAACGACCTCGGCCTGCAGTCGGCCACAGCATTTGCCTGGCATGGGGAGATGTTCAACAATCCCACCTTCGCCGGCAAGCCGATGTCCACACTCCTTCTGGTGAACAACACACGCGACGTGCCCATCTACATTAAGACATACGTGAGCAACGGGCAATGCTGCATAGAGGCGGAATACAACTCCCTGCAGTATTCCGAGGCATTCGTGGGGCAGTTTCTGGAGAGCTATGAGGTCGTGATGGAGGGCTTCCTTGCCAAGGAATATCTGCGCGACATATCCCTTGTCGATGCGGAGCAGGCGCAGTTGCTGGACAGCTTCAACGAAACGGACGAACCGTATGACGACAGTCAGACCATCGTCTCGCTGTTCCGACGTCAGGCGCAAAGCGTGCCGGACAAGGTTGCCGTGACGTTCCGCGAGAATCGCTACACTTACAGCGAGGTGGACGCTCTCAGCGACCGCATAGCAGGCTATATTGCCGGCAAGGGCTTGGGCTTGGAGGATGTGGTTGCGATACTGATTCCTCGGTGCGAATGGATGGCAATAGCATCCCTCGGCGTACTGAAAGCCGGCTGTGCTTTCCAGCCGCTCGACCCAAGTTACCCGAAGGAGCGACTGAACTTCATGGTGCAGGACACCAAGGCGCGCTTGCTGATTGCCGACGAAGCCCTGCTGCCGATAATGGACGAGTACAAGGGCGACGTCCTGCTGACGAAAGACCTTAAGGACCTTAAGGACCTTAAAGACCTTAAAGTCACACCCAAGCCCTCCTCCCTCTTTACCTTAATATATACCAGCGGCTCGACCGGCGTGCCCAAGGGAGGCATGTCCGAGCATCGCAATTGGGTAGCGTTCTGCCACATGCATCAACAGGGCCTCCACATCAACGCCCAGAGCCGCGTGGCTGCTTATGCCAGCTTTGGCTTCGACGCCTCGCCTATGGAAATCTTCTCCGCGCTGACGATTGGTGCAGAACTCTACATCATCCCCGAGGAGATGCGACTCGACCTGATTGCTCTCAGCGATTACTTCGAGGCGAATGGCATCACCCACACGTTCATGACCACACAGGTGGCCTACCAGTTTGCCACAAGCATAGAGAACCACTCGCTACAGGTGCTGATGACGGGAGGCGAGAAGCTGCCTTCCCTCGCACCGCCTGCGACATTCAGCCTCACCAATGGCTATGGCCCGTCGGAAACGATTTGCTACGTCACCAACTATTGGGTGAAGGAACAGAAGAAGAACATACCTATTGGAAAAGCCGTCCAGAACAGCAAGCTCTATATCGTGGACAAGGAAGGCTTCCGCTTGCCTGTTGGTGCTTGTGGCGAGCTGTGGGTGGCAGGCCCGCAAGTGACGCGTGGCTACTTGAACCGCCCCGAGAAGACGGCCGAGGTGTATGTCAGCAATCCGTTTACCGATGAGCCTAAGTACAACCGCATCTATAAGACTGGCGACATCGTGCGCTACTTGCCCGATGGCAACATCGAGTTCGTTGGCAGAAGAGACGGGCAGGTGAAGATTCGCGGCTTCCGCATCGAGCTGAAGGAGGTGGAGTCCATCATCCGCGAGTTCCCCGGCATCAAGGATGCAACCGTGCAGGCCTTCGACATGGAAGGCGAAGGAACCGGCAAGTTCATTGCTGCATACATCGTCAGCGACGAGAAGATAGACATCGAAGCCCTCAACAATTTCATCCTTGAAGAGAAGCCGCCATACATGGTGCCTGCTGTCACGATGCAGATTGATGCCATACCTCTCAACCAGAACCAGAAGGTCAACAAGCGTGCCCTGCCTAAACCAGAGAAGAAGGTTGAGGCTGTTGAGGCAGTCAATGCGCCGATGAATGTGCTCGAGCAGGAGTTGTTCGATATGATAGCAGGCATCGTGAACAACAAAGACTTCGGCATCACGACAATTCTCGGCTATGCCGGACTCACTTCCATCTCAGCTATCAGGCTTGCGGTGCTCATCAACAAACGCTACAATGTGGCGCTCGATGCCAAATCGCTCGTCAAGACTGGCACGCTGCAAAGCATCGAGAATGAAATCCTGAGGAACTTGATGCAGCCAGGAGCAACGCATTCAACCTCTTCGGCTCAAGAAGCCCAAGCAGTCGAACTCCATAAGGTTCCCTTGAGCTATGCCCAGACAGGCGTTTATGTGGATTGTATGAAGAACCCCACCTCGACTATTTACAACATACCCCTGAAGATAGCGTTCCCGCTCACGACCGACGTGCAGGCACTTGCCACAGCTCTGAGGACCTTTGTGAAGGCTCATCCGGAGCTGAGCATTCATTTCGAGACAGAGAACACCGAGATTACTCAGGTGCAGAACCTCGAGCAGACCATCGACATCCCGTTGACTGAGATGAGCGAGGAAGAGCTGGCGAACTATAAGCTCGAGTTCGTAAGGCCCTTCAACCTGAACAAGGGACCTTTGTACAGGCTGGAGATTGTGAAGACAGAGCAGAATGTGTATCTGCTCACGGACTTCCATCATCTCGTGTTCGACGGCGGTTCTTACGACATCTTCCTCCATCAGTTGTGCGACTTGATGAACGGTGGCGAGATTGAACCCGAGGTTATGAGCTATGCGGCCTTCGTCGTGGCAGAGAAGGAGGCAGAGAAGGGTGCTGACTATGCCGCTGCACGCGATTACTTCCAGAGTCGCTTGGGGGCAGTAGAAGGACCGACTGAGATTCCGTCTGACTTGACGAACCCGCATGACCAGGGCGTCATCGGAGTGGCCTCTTCTGCCATCGACATGGATGCCGTCAGCGACTTCTGCCGCAAGCATCAGGTCACACCGGCTCACCTCACCTTGGCTGCCGTGTTCTATGCCCTGTCGCGCTTCTCCAACAACGAGCGCTTGTGCATCACCACAATCAGCGGCGGTCGCAGCAACCTAAGTATTCAAGGCACGATAGGCATGTTCGTCAACACGCTTGCCCTCAGCGCCAACATCGGTTCGCAAAGCGTAATGGAGTTCATACGGGAAACGAGCGAGGACTTCGACACGACGCTCACTCACGAGAACTATCCTTTTGCGCAGATTGCTTCGGACTACGACCTGACTGCCGAAATCATGTTCGCCTATCAGCTTGGGCTGTTTACTGACTACAAGTGTCAGGGCACATCTTTGGAGATGGAGAACCTCGAGCTGAATGTGCCCAAGTTCCGCATTGCGTTTTACATCAGGGAATATAATGGCGAGAACTGCGTGTACATAGAATATGACGACGGACGATACTCCCAAAGCCTGATGCAGAGCCTGGCCGATGCCGTGAGCTTGGCCGTTGCCGCCTTTATGCGTCAGCCCGATGCGCCTTTGTTGAGTGTGTCTTTGCTTAGCGACGAGCAAGAGGCTCTGCTTGACAGCTTCAACCAAACGGATGTTGACTACGATGCCTCGCAGACTATCGTTTCGCTCTTTGCCAAGCAGGCGAAGCTTGTGCCGGACAACATAGCCGTCGTCTATAAGGACAAACATTATACATATAAAGAGGTAGATGAGATAAGCGACCGCATCGCTGCTTATGTTGCATCGAAGGGTTTGAAGGCGGAGGATGTGGTGTCCGTGCTCATTCCTCGCTGCGAATGGATGGCGATAGCGTCGCTGGGCATCCTGAAAGCCGGCTGTGCTTACCAGCCGCTCGACCCCAGCTATCCCAAGGAGCGCTTGAACTTCATGATGCAAGACGCAGCAGCCAAGCTGCTTATTGCTGATGAGGAGTTGCGCGACATTGTGGACGAGTACAAGGGCGAAGTCTTGCTGACCAAAGACTTTAATGACCTTAAAGACCTTAAGGACTTTAACGACCTTAAAGACACCACGACCCCCGACAGCCTCTTCATCCTTCTTTACACCTCCGGCTCTACCGGTGTGCCTAAGGGATGCCAGCTGACGCACGGCAACCTCGTCGCCTTCTGCCATTGGTATCAACGTTACTACGGGCTTACACCTGAGTGTCATGTGGCAGCGTACGCCAGCTATGGCTTTGATGCCTGCATGATGGACATGTATCCTGCCCTTACTTGTGGCGCTACAGTCTATATCATAGGCGAGGACATCCGCCTGAACCTGCCCGACCTTAACGACTATTTCAACGCCAATGGCATCACCCACTCGTTCATCACGACACAGGTGGGCTATCAGTTTGCCACGAATGTCGACAACCATTCGCTGCGCCATTTCTCTGTCGGTGGCGAGAAGCTCTCGGCGCTCAACCCGCCAAAGAACTATGTGATGCACAATGGCTATGGTCCCACGGAGTGTACCATCTTCACAACAACCTATCCGCTGAAGGAGTACGAGGCAGACATTCCCATCGGCAAGCCGCTCGACAACATGCGCCTTTACATTGTTGACCCGCAGTTCCACCGCTTGCCGCTTGGTGCCGCAGGCGAGCTTTGGGTCTCAGGACCTCAGGTGAGCCGTGGCTATCTGAACCGTCCGGAGAAGACGGCAGAGACCTACATCGAGAATCCTTTCACGACGGAGGAGAAGTATGCCCGCGTCTATCGTACCGGCGACATTGTGCGTTACTTGCCGGACGGCAACATACAGTTCGTCGGTCGTCGCGACGGACAGGTGAAGATTCGCGGCTTCCGCATCGAGCTTAAGGAGGTTGAGGCGGTCATCCGTCAGTTCCCTGGCATCAAGGACGCTACCGTGCAGGCCTTTGACTACGAGAATGGCGGCAAGTACATTGCTGCCTACATCGTCAGCGACGAGCAGATTGACGTCAAGGCCCTCAACCAGTTCATCCTCTCGCAGAAGCCGCCATACATGGTGCCGGCTGCCACTATGCAGATCGACGCCATACCGCTCAACCAGAACCAGAAGGTGAACCGAAAGGCGCTGCCTGCCCCCGTGATCCAAGCATCCGACCGTGAATACGTGGAGCCAAGCAACGAGCAGGAGCGTATGTTTGCCAAGATCTTCGGAGACATCCTGCAGATGGACAAGGTGGGAGCCACCGACAACTTCTTCGACCTTGGCGGCACGTCGCTTATGGTAACGCGTGTCATCATCGAATGCGACAAGGCG
>CACYYM010000008.1 GCA_902778625.1 uncultured Bacteroidales bacterium | reverse complement strand
GTAAGGATACTTGTATTTTTCAAGCATCTGCTGGGCCAGTAGCGTTTTACCCGTATGTGATGCACCTGTTATCAGTATAACCATAAATTCCGATTTATCTATTAATTTTATAAATCCCTGTTCAGTACTTCGCTGACTTCTGGTATTTCTGGCTGTTGCTGCCATCTGCTCATAAGTTCACAGACCACTATGCCCTCCGCATTCGTAAGCGTATGGAGGTAACTACCATCAGCTATGTGAGACATGTGGCAAGTTAGAGTTTCATCAAGATAGGTCTCATGCAGCCAGTGGACGATGACGGATGCCAACGTCTGCGAAGCCAGCACTTCGTCGGGCATGGTCAGCAGGGCAATAGTGACATAGCTGCGGTTGCTGACATGGAAATTAAAATCAAGGTCAAGACGTGTTGCCCGATGCTCCATCAGCATGTCGAACGACTGCGGTTTGGGGAACCGTACTTTCTTATGACTGGCAGTCATCAGTTCAGGCACCACTATCAGCTTATCGGCAAGAAAATCGGTTGTTTCCAATCGCTTAGTGTCGAGATTGAGGATGTTCCACTGACTTGTGCCGGAGGCTATTAACTGCTCGTTATCCTTACGGACAATGCGGAAATCACAGTAGATGCGGAGTGAAGTCAGTTCGCTAACCCATAGCTCAACCGTGAAGTCCTCCGACCAGTATGTAACCATTGGCTGAATGTCAATCTGAACCTCCGTGATGACCCACATGCGGTGCTGCTTTACGATGTCAAAAGCTGCAACATCGTGGATGGTCATCAGCCGTGCGAAACTGTCCTGGAAGTACATCAGCATGGCATTCGGCGTAAGCTTATACAATGGTGTAATGTCCGATGCCGTAGCTGTGTAGGTGTGTCTGTATTTACCTTCTGTAATCATTTTCTTGGCATTCTGCTTTATTTTCTTTGTTTGAACAACCAGTCGCACACGGCGACCATCTTGTAGCATTAATTGGAATTTGCTTCTTTCGCTTCTTAGTAATCGGAACGCTAAATTCAGATTTATCTTGCTGCAAAGGTACTACAATTTTTGAAATGAGCGGTGCAATTCCCCTCAAAAAGCAAAAGAAAAGCCTTTCCCCGTCAAGAGCAGACGACAGGAAAAGGCTTCAGATGTAGTGATAAGCAGAAGGGTTACTTCCCATCTGCAATCACTAATTTATGATGTTCTTTGTCATAAGCGACCTTATGCAAGAAGGAAACCATGTTTCCCTTCTTAATTTCAGACACGTCCACACCCAGATAAATAAGGGTGTCAACGAGCATCATGTCATGTGCGGCACGTGCTGAAGTCCATCCGGGGTTACCCATGGAGTAATTCAGTTTATCTACGATGTCTTGGATAGAAGCAAACTCAATAGGAGTTGCAAAATAGGGATTGGAAAGATGTTCTTTCATAATTAGGATAATTTTGAAGTTAATACTATTCTTCCGCATCGTACCTTGACCACCGTGGCATCCTAATGCTCGGTTGGTGAGTGAGCCTAAGGCTCCTACTCTTGATGCTGGTGCAAAGGTACGACAAAATAATGAAACCGCAAAGCCAAGCACAAAAAAAATCACGCGAGCCGAATTCAGTTCGACGACATTAGAAATAAATTCCATAGCTAAAAGTTTTCTGCAAAGGTACGGATAGGAAATGAACAATGAAAAGACAGAATATCGTGTAAGATTTGAAGACTTCGGGAAAAAGCAGTACCTTTGCAGAAAAAACGAAAGCGTTATGAAGACAGAGTTTGCTATGGAAACAGAACGTCTGTTACTCCGTCCGTGGCGTGAAAGCGACGCAAAGGCTTTGTATAAATACGCCAGCGACCCCGAGGTGGGCCCTCGTGCCGGCTGGCCTCCGCACAAAAGCGCTGAAGAAAGCAGGGAGATAATCCGTACTATCTTCAACAACGACCACACCTGGGCCATCGAATTGAAAGCCACAAACGAGGTAATAGGCTGCATCGGCTATTACGTTTGCGGCGAAAGTAACATCAGCATAGGCGAGAACGATGTGGAAGCAGGCTATTGGGTAGCTCGACCTTTTTGGAATCGTGGCATCTGTACCGAGGCTTTGCGTCTGTTGATAGATTATTGTTTCAGGGAAAAGGGTTATAGTGCCATTTGGAGTGACTTCTTCGTGAATAATCCTGCATCCGGTCGTGTGATGGAGAAGTGCGACTTTCGCGATACTGGAAAAATCAACTGGTGCAGCCACCTCTATCATGGCGATGATAGCCCTGTTAGAATAATGATATTAGAAAGCACTAAGGTTGTATAATGTTCATCTGCACGTTATCTGTTTCGATAATAAACGACTCAGGCAGGGCAGATGAGAAAGTATAATTGTCAAGCGTTAGCATTGCAGAAGAATTTTCTGCAAAGGCACGGATAGGAAATGACGCACGAAAAGAAAGAATAATATATGCAAAGAGTTGGAAGATAGGAAAAAATCCTCGTTGCAAATGCTACGTCCTAAATCTTTTTCTTATCTTTGTACTGCATTTACACCCAAACAACCAATAATATGGACAGAAGAGAATTCATGCAAGTCGGAATTGCTACGATAGCACTATCCGGAATGAGCGGCGTGGAAGCTTACGCAAAGCCATTTAGCGCTATTGCAAACGAAGAAAAAGGCTTTGCACCTGTCACCTGCGAGAACACCGAGGCTTCCGATGCTGACCTTCGGGTGCGATTCCTCGGCACTGGAGCCGCTGGATGGAAACCTGGCACAACTACCGAAAGGCGTAACAGCAGCGTGCTGCTCGACGGTAAGGTGCTCATCGACCTCACTGTAAGCGTGCGCGACATGCTGCCAGAGGACTGCCACCCCGAACACATCTTCTATACGCATTCTCACGGCGACCACTATCAGCCCCTCGAAGCACTGAAGCTGGGAGTGAAGAAGGTCTATGTTTCCGATACGTGGATTGACCGTGCAAAGTCCGACTTCCGCCGACTCGCATCAGAGAACAAACTGCCTGCCCCTCAGTTCGTTCCGCTGAAGATTGGTGTACCCGTCACGGTGGAAGGCCTCACCTTCACACCCCTTCCGGCCAACCACACAACAAACTTCTACGAAGAGCAGGCTCAGATATACCTTGTCGAGAAGGGTACAACGGCAGACCGACTAGGCGTGCGCATGCTCTATGCCACCGACACAAGCGGCATCATGGGCAAGGCAGCACGGCTGGCTGGCATCGACTCGCACAAGAGCGACATCCCGGACTGTCCGATAACAGCTTTCGTCATGGAAGCTACGATGGGACTTGGGCACGAGGAGGACTTCCGTCTCTTCAACCATTCCACCCCAGAAGTTGTTGCTCGAATCGCCAGCGTGCTCGCCCGCACAAAACGCTACACCCCTCCAGCAGGCCAGCCTGTCTACCTCACCCACATCTCTAATCCTCTTCACGGCAGCCTCCAGCAGGACGAACTCAATAAATCCCTCCCCATTCCCCTCCGTGCCGCCTCCGACGGCCTTGAAGTAGTCTTCCGTGCTGTGGAGTAGCCATGTTTGCACGAAATGTATCACTATTTGAAGAAAGAGCGATATGTCAGAGATTCATAAAATAATAATTATCTATCTCACCAGTATCAATGTGGCTACGTTCATCACGTATGGTATTGATAAATCGAAGGCGAAACGCTCCAAGTGGCGCATCCGTGAGGCTTCACTTCTGCTACTGGCTGTGCTTGGTGGAAGTATTGGAGCTTTGTTAGGCATGAAAGTTTGGCATCACAAGACGATGCACAAGAAATTCAAATATGGTGTGCCAGCAATCTTGATTGTTCAAATGGCTATAATAGGATATCTTCTAATGAAGCTTTGAGAACCGCTTTTGTGACAGTGCATCAGAAATGATGCTCTGGAACTGCCTGCCGAGTGAATCTGCCATGAACTCCTTGATGTTCATCACCGAAGATGATATTTTCTACTAAACTAGTGGCGAGCCTTGCGCACTTTGGGTTTTCCCAATTCGCCACTGTTGGCCTTCGGCCTTCCTCCTTCTTGCAAGGCAAAGCTCAAACCAGTTTGGCTTTGCGCTTGCTTCGTGCGTCGGTTCCCACGCGGCATCTCTTTTCCTGTGCCGTAATCCTGCCACAAGCCATATTCGAGGAAAGCCTGCGACAGATGTACCTCCGACACCTTGCCGTCAGCCGTAGCGCGAACTCCGACAGGAGAGCGCAGCAGCTGGCAGTGTCAATCACCCCAAGGAGCGTAATCTGTTCCAGCCAGATTTTAATCATCGTGTCATTGAACGCAGCAACGTATTTAGCACGTTCCTCGATGGCTTGTTGTTCTGTAAGCTGTTTCTCCATAGAAATAGATTAGCAGGAAATACCCATGTCGGTGTTCCATTCCTCGGTATTAAAGTGCAAGTCTGTATAGATATCCGTAGCCACTTGGAAGTAGGCACAAGCGCATCCTGAGTAGAAATACTGCAGAATCTCATTGAAGGAGATACGCGGGTCAAGGTAGATATATTCACGTTCAACACGTACTTTCTATTGGATGAGCACCGACATGAATTGCCGGAAAAGCTCCCGCATTGTGTCCATGCATTTCTGACGAGTTGTCATGTTATCAAGAGCATGACAAATACAGATGAAGATAGTTTTCATCCTTCGGGTATGCGGCGTATTATTCAGCTCCGTATATCTTTGGGTAATGTCCGACATAGCCACGAAAGTACCCGCCATCATCTCGATATAGTGTCAGCGATTTTATCGACGTTCATGCTTCGGGCACTAGCGTCGAAGATGTCTTTGTGGAGTCCGCCTTGCTTGTAAATGTCGTCAGGGGTGCCTGATTGCACTATAGGGCCATGCTCGAGAACGTAGATTTGGTCGGCGTCAATGATTTGTCCGATGTTGTGGAAAATGATAATGACGGTTCTTCCCTGCTTGATGGCGTCGATGCTGGTTTTTTATCCGTTCTGTGACAATTGCATCGAGGCTTGCTATTGGCTCATCTTTGTAGCATCGTTGGGAGTATTCTCTGTTGTTGCCATATTGTCTTGTTCAATTAGGCACGTGATGTTAACGAATTTGGCACGTTGTGTTTGTCAACTCACCACGTCATGTTTGTCAACTCACCACGTTGTGTTTGTGTTTACTCCTTGTTGTATCTAATGGCGAGCATTGTGAGGTCGTCACTTTGTTCTGCGTCGCCCACATGTTTGTGCAGGGCTTCCGTCTGTATAGCAATGATGGTTTCTGGGTCTTTTCCGTTGTTGTCGTGCAATATTTGCTGTGCCGTCTTTATCATACGTTCCTTTCCGTATCCGACATGGGCATTGTTCTCAGCCTCCGTTAGTCCGTCTGTATAGAGGAAGATAGTTGTACCCGGGTAGATAAGTGTTGCATTACCTTCGTAGTTCCAATTCGCCATCAGCCCGACAGGAATGTTATTGTTGGTAGGTAGAAGTCCGGTGCCTTTACCGATAAGCAGCGGTTCTTCGTGTCCGGCATTGCAAAAGTGGAGCTCTCCAGTTTTCAAGTCGAGCGCCCCAACAAAGAGTGTGACAAACATATCCGATTCGTTCATCTCTACCATTGCGTCGTTCATTGTAGAGACGATTGCTTCGGGTAAGTCTTCATGAGCAGAAACAGAGCGGAAGAGGCTCCTTGTAACAGCCATCACGAGCGAAGCTGGAACGCCTTTGCCTGAAACGTCGCCAATACAGAAGAAGAGTTTTTCGCCGCGAATATGGTAGTCATATAGGTCGCCTCCCACCTCTTTTGCAGGAACGAGTGTGGCGAAGATATCTACGTCATTACGTTCGGGATAGGGTGGGAAAGTCTTTGGCAACATGCTCTCCTGAATGTCTCGAGCTATGCGTAGTTCACTTCCTATGCGCTCTTTCTCTGCATTTGCTCTTTGCAAAGAGCGGTCACTTCGAGCTGTACGGTAAATGATGTAACCCAGTAGGGCAAGTCCTGCCAACATGAGCAGCGTCAGATACAAGCCTCTTTTCCATAGGTCCGCGTAAACCTCTTCTCTATTGCAAACGACGGACATTGACCACCCCGCCTCGCCATCAATAGGAGCATAAAAGACGCTGACTTTTTCTCCATCAATGCCGGTGATGTCTTGGTGTCCACTTTGCCCGCTCATCTGTTGCTGGTTGATGTATCGTGTGGTTGTGTCAACAGCATCTTCAGTAACTTCTTGAATCGTGCTACGCATGATAAGGTTTTCGTCTGGACAAACCATCACCAAACCTGTACGCGAGATGACTACATTGTAGCTCGACGGATAAATGTGGCTGGCGTTGATGACACTTGAAAGCCAATTCAGCGAGACGTCAGCTCCAAACAGAGCCACTGTTTCTCCCTTACTGTTGCAGACGGGAATTGTGTATGTGCAGAGCATCATCTTCGCTCTTGCATTGTCGTAATATGGCTCGCTCCACACGCCTCGACCCGCTTTGAGACCGCTTAGATAGAATTCTGCTTCAAGATAGTTATGCGATTTACTACCTATCTGTGCCTCCTCGATGGAACCGTCTTGGCGTTGTGCCACGTATGGCTCGAACCAATGTCCTTTCTGCGGATAGTAGTCGGCCTTGAACATCAGTCCTGCTCCCACTATAGTCGGGTTTTGCTCCACCATCCTGCGAAGTACGGAATAGAGCGAGTCGGGCTCATCAATGTTTCGTTCTGCAGCCCAAACAGTGTTGCTGATAGCTGTCTCTACAGCTACCATTACCTTTTGAATTTCAAGGTTCTTTACGCGCAACTCTGTCTCAGCTTTATGCTCAACCTCTTCGCGAATGCCCTTGTGGGCAAAGATGTATTCCACGAGGAAGATGATCTCCAGCAGAACCGCAACAGTTACAATAATGACAACGCCCGATTTGTTCTTCATTTTCTCATCGTTTTACATACTTCCATGATGTAGTCGTAGCGCTTCGCCACGCGCTCTTCGAAAACGGCTTTACACTCTTCTATTATCGCTTCAGGGAAGGAATCGGAAAGCGATAACCAGCTGAAGTTTCTGATGCATGATATGACATCAATCTGTGCCATAACTTCTTTCTTGTTCCATTCTCCGTTTCCCTCTTCAAAATAATACGTCATTGCTTTATGGAAGAGCTGTTGCCCCAGTTCTCGTGGCATACCGATAGTTTTCTCGTAATCACCAATGAGACTTACCATAGCGGAGTAGGCGTGCCCCAAATCGAGCATTGGATGTCCGTAACTTATTTCGCCCATATCGATGAGCATCAATTCGCCATCTTGCACCATGATGTTCTTCGATTGCATATCAAGATGAAGCAGTCGGTTTCCTTCGGGAATGTGGTTCAATATGCCAAGCATCATGTCAATATTTTTCTCTGGGAAATAGTGGCGAATCTGTTCAATCTGCTGGCGTTCGTGTTCCAGCGCAGACGGCACATTACCTCCTTCTGGCACCTCAATCTCGTGCATTTGCTTAAAGAGGTCAGCATATTTCCTTGCATATTTGTCAAGTTTGTCGGGGTGCTGCTTCAAGTAAGTGCTCAGCGTATTGGTTTTCAGCAACTCGTAAACCAAGCCGAAGCACTCTGTCTCGCCTTCTGTTTGTGGCTCTACCTTTACTACGTCAAATGATATTGCAGTCGGCATTCCCAATACGAATGCTTCCTTCGAGAGTGTTATTTCACGACGCACCTCTTCCATTGTCGTGCCTTTGCGAAATACCTTTATTATCGTGTCGCCATCCAACCTGTAAACCTTTCCCACGCCACCAATGCCGATGAGCCTACAGCCATCAATACTTAAGATACGCATGGCTCGTTCAACCTTCATAATCTTGGTGAAGCCAGTGGTTTCGAGCACTTCATAGACTTGTGGCTGGACGTCAGTCACACAGAAGTTCTTGTGACGCTTCGCCAAAGAAAGCAGGATGCGCAGGCCAGAACTTGAGATGTACTCAAGCCGGGAAGCATCGATCGTCAGTACGTTGATAACTCCTGCCTTGTCCAGTTCACGGTTAATCTTGGCATTTGCCTCAGCTGAAGTTGCAGTATCCAAGTGTCCTGCAAAAGAGACAATCACCTCGCTTCCGTTGCTATGAATGCTTGTAGTCATTTTATTTTCTTCTTTACGATAGCAATGAGTCGGTCAAGGTTTTCTTGACTGTTGGCTGCAAGTATTCCCGATGGCTTTGTGTGGTCGAGCGGATTGCCTTCAAGGTCGCATAGAACGCCTCCTGCTTCCTCTAGGATAAGAGAAGCTGCGGCAAAGTCCCATGGCGAAAGAATGTACTCAAAAAAGAGTTCGCACACGCCTTTTGCCAGATAACATAGCTCCGAAGCAGCTGAACCGAAGCGGCGAATGTCGTTACATTGCATAAAGACGTCGTAAATCACTTCTGAGCTGATACGAGCATACTCTTTATGATAGAGTGAAAGCGCCGTAAACATGATGCATTCCGAGAAAGGTCGTTCCGAAACATGAAGCTGCTTGGATGTGCTTCCCCTTGCCTCCTTTACGGGGAGATGAGGATGATGCAGGAAAGCACCCTTGCCACGTTCAGCCGTAAAAAGCTCGTCGGTTCGAGGCAGATATATTACAGCCAATTCCATATTGGTATAATGTCTCAGTCCAACACAGATGCCGCATTCACGAATGCCTCGAGCATAATTGGCAGTACCATCGATTGGGTCGATAATCCAAACATATTCGTGGGAAAGGTCATGAGCATCCTCTTCCTCGCAGAGAAAGCCCGAGTCGGGTAGGAGTGTGCTGAGACGATTCCGTAGGAACTCCTGGACTGCAATATCAGAGGAAGTGACGATGTTGCTGATGCCGTCTTTCTCCGTAATCTTAAAATCGTCTGTAAGCATCAGGCTCGATGCCTCGATAACGATGTCGATAAGAGTTTTAAGCATTATCAATTATTTTATAATTCATTGCTTATTTCTTATGCAAAAATAAGAATAATAACACCAAATACAAAGAAAAAGTAAGTAAAATTAAGTAATTTGCAACAAAATCGTACCTGAACGTACCAGTTGTTAGTTTTTTTTATATATCTTTGCTGCATGAAAGGAACGATATTCAGCATTGAAGAGTTTGCTATTAACGACGGGCCTGGCATTAGAACAACTTTCTTCTTGAAAGGTTGTCCGTTGCGATGCGAATGGTGTCATAATCCAGAAGGGCTAAGCCCAAAACCGCAACTCATGAAAAAGAAAGATGAGACGGTAATAAGCGGTACAGAGATTGAGGCGAAGGAATTGGCAGACAAACTCTTAAGATATGAAAGAATCTTCAAACTTAACAAGGGTGGTGTGACGTTTACTGGAGGCGAGCCATTGATGCAAGCAGACTTTCTCTTAGAAGTGCTTGGGTTGATACGTCCACAAATTCATTGTGCCATAGAAACAAGTGGCTATGCAAGCAAGTTGTATTTAGGAAAGTGCTTGTGATCAAATAGAAGAGCGAATGTTCAGGCGCCACGGATTGCGAATGGCTTCGATGCCAGGCATCCCCAATAAAGAAGCCATTGTCTTGCCCATCTGGCGGAAGTCGGTAGAGAGCGTTGTGATGCCTCCACAAAGTACTTCCTTAAGTGGCGTTTCGTTGTATGAAATAATACCAAAGTCCTTGCCTGGTGTGAGGTCTTGCTTGGCAGCCTGTTTGATGATGGTAACGAGGTCGCGGTCGTTTACTAGGATAAACACATCGCCTTCGTGAATGCGTCGGTTCTCAATGCTGTTCAGGTACTTGCACTCGAAATCGAACTCCTGACAGAAACGTTTCAATCCATAAAAGCGCTCGTAGGGTTCCTTTGCTTCGTTCTGAACCATAATGAAACGTTTGTATTGCTTTAAATGCTCGATCCCAGATTTTAGGCCGTCGTATGTGTCTTGTTCAAAGTCTTGAGCCACAGCCGAGTACTTTCCGTAAAGCTCCTTATCATAATGGTCGAGAAGATAGACGCGACCGCCAAGAGAATTGAGCAGGTCTTCGGTTCCGAGAAACTTGCCGGTCATGACGATATAAGTCGTGTATTTCCCTTTCGCTTCTGTAAGCAGCTGGTCGAAGACGTCGCGATTGTAATTGTGAAACTGCAGGTTGACAGAATTACGGTTGTCAATGCTTTCTATGAAGGCGTTGAAGAGCTCCTCCTTAAACTCGTTAAGTTCGTTGAAGAGCAGGAAGATATTGTATTCCGACTGGAAGTTCGTGCTGTCCACGAAGTATCCTTTTCCTTGTTTCGACTCGATGATGCCCCTCGATTTCAGTTCCGTGATGCCCGCAAAGACTGTGTCGCGCGACAGGTTAAACATGTGACGGAATTCGTTGATGGACGGAATCCAGTCGCCTTTTTGTAATCGACCAGACATGATGCCCTCCTGCACGTATTTAACGATGAGTTTGTATTTGGAATCGTTGTTTAGCATTCCTTGTTTATGTTTTGTGCCAGCAAAGGTACAAAATAACTATGAACTATAAACTATGAACTGTGAATTTTCTCGGCATGTTGTATAACATGTGAAAAAAGCCCCAGCTGGTACGTTCTGGTATGGTAAAAAGTTGTATATTTGTAGCGGAAAATATTGTTTCTTGTGCTAAAACTATGAATGTTCGGATAAATCGTTCAAGGGAATTTATCTTTGACAAGCATCATCACGCACTTCGTCGCACGGCTGAGGAAGCGGGTTTGAACGGCATTGCCGATGAAATGATGGCTGCTGGTTTGAGCTATCAGATGCTAGAAGTAGCATTACTTCGAAGAGAAGAGCATCATGGCCAACGAGATAATCGATGTCCTTGAGTAGATACAAACAGAATTGATTTGTGAATAAAAACATAAACTGTTATGAAGAGGAATATTATTAGTTGTGTGCTGATTCTTGCCAGCATGATGGCAATTAGTACTTCTGTTGTAGCTCAGACTTTGACGGTTGATGCTTCGAACGTTTTGTGCAAAATATCTCCGCTGATATATGGTGCAGGAGCAGAGGATGTTAATCACGAAATCTACGGAGGACTTTATGACCAGAAGATTTTTGGCGAAGGCTTTGAAGAACCTGCGTTGGCAAACATCAAAGGCTTCAGGTCTTATGACGAGAAGTGGAGCGTCGTGGACGGAATGGCACAGTTGCAGACTTCCCGACATGGTAAGCTCATATATCAGGGTAAAACCATTTCGTCAGGAACCGTCGAGGTGGAAGTTCGCATGGACGATATCAATGCCATAGCTGGCTTCATCGTTAACGTCAGCAATGCAGGCACTGGAGCCGATGCCTTCAATGGTTACGAAGTGGCACTGAATGCAAGCAAGATGTCCTTTGTTCTCGGCAAGCATCAGCAGAACTGGCAACCCATTTCGGACGAAACGATGAGCTTCAATCCGCTTGGCGAATGGAATAAACTGCGCGTTAAAATCAACGGCGCTAAACTTCAGGTATTCCTCAACGATACGAAGATAAAGGATTACGAGGACACGAGCAGCCCCTTGCAGTCAGGCTATGTTGGCCTGCGCTCTTATGGCGGCTCGGCAACATTCCGTAATCTGAAGATAGACTCTACGCCCATCATTTTCGAAACAGACGGTCCAAGCATTTCGGGTATGTGGACAGCATTAGGTGAAGGCGAGTTCCTGCACGACACCACACAGCCCTTCACTGGCAAGGCTTCGCAGAAAATAAGTGGCCCCGAAGGCACAGGCATCTACAATATGGGTCTCAATCGCTGGGGCATTGGCATTGAAAAGGATGAGACGCTCAGGGCTTCTCTGTATTTGAAAGGCATGGGTAAAGTGCAAATAGCCCTGCAATCCGCTAATGGAAGCAAGGAATATGCACGCACCGAAATAGAAGGTCTTACGGACGAATGGCAACGTTTCGACACAGAACTGACGCCAAACGAGAGCGATGTGAAAGCCCGATTCGTGCTTGAATTGGCAGAAGAGGGCACCATCTGGGCCGACCAGGTGTTGCTTTGCACCGAATCTTATCCTTTCCGTTCCGACCTGACAGAAGCCTTCCGACAGGAGCATCTCACCTTCCTTCGTTATGGCGGCACTATGGTCAACGCTACTCAATACATGACGCACGACATGATAGGCAGTCGCCTTGAACGCCAGCCCTATTATGGGCATTGGTACAGGTTCTCGACGAACGGCTTCGCTATACCCGAATTCGTGGAGTTTGCAAGGCTAATCGGCGCGGAACCTACCTTCGCCATCAACATTGAGGACAACCCGGCCGACGTTCTTGCTTTGCTTCAATACATTGAGCCCTACAATTTGAGATACATAGAGATAGGCAACGAAGAATGCATCGGCTCTTCGGCTCGAAGCGCTTACGAACACTATGTCGAGCGTTACCTTGTTCTCTACGATGCAATACACGAGGCCTATCCCGAATTGCAGTTCATTAATGCGGCTTGGTGGCGGCCGAATAATACGGAACTCATGCAATACGTCTTCCAGTCTCTCGATGGCAAATGCGACTTCTGGGACTATCATCCATGGACTGAAACGCCGCAGCAAGCAGTGGAAATAGAAGCAGTTATCAGTCAGATGCACGACCTCTTCCTCTCTTGGAATCCGCAGACTACCATGCGTTGCGCTATTTTCGAAGAGAACGGTAACACACATGATATGGCTCGCGCTCTGGCTCATGCTGTCATGCTAAACGTCGTTCGTCGTACAGGAGGCTTTGTGCCGATGGACAGCCCGGCAAATGCATTGCAGCCATACAAGCAGAACGACAACGGTTGGGACCAGGGACAAATCTTTTTCTCTCCTTCGCAGGTATGGATGCAACCGCCTTTCTACGCTCAGCAGATGGCCGCCACGAACCATCAGCCTTTGCTCATTGAAAGCAGCTGTACGCAAAGCAGTAATCTCGACTATACCGCTACTCGTAACGAAGCAGGCGACACCATCGTTCTCCACATTATTAATTATGGCACCTCTGCCCGTCGGCTGACACTCGACATCACAAACTTCGGGGCAATAAGCAGCATCCGTTCCTACGTCCTTACCGGAGCCTTGAGCGGCGAGAATACGCCAACTCAACCTACTCGCTTTGTTCCAACTGAGACTTCCGTTGAACCTGACTCGCGCCTTACAGTAAGGTCCAATAGCTACACTGTCTTTGTCATAGTGGCAGAGGAAGGGACAGGAATGGACGACCTTAATGGTGTTCGTAATGTTAACGGAAGCATCTACGACCTTCAAGGCCGTAAATTGTCAAATCGTGAGATTGTCAAATCGACCAATCATAATGTTTATATTCAAAACGGCAACAAATGGTTGAAGTAGCTGCTTTTTCTCATGCCACGTGTGGCGTTAAAAAACGCCGCGTGCGGCGATGCCAATCCCCGCACGCGGAAATTGCAATCCCCGCGTGCGGCGTTTGAAATCCCCCCGTGGGGTGTTAAAATCAGAGCAAGTATTTATTTTCAACGCATTTCTCAGAAAAGGACTTTTTTCGTGAATTTACAGACAGAAACAAATAAGCACAAAAGTTGATATGAAAAGTAAGTTGTATTTATTCTCGTTTATCATTTTTGGTTTAACATTTTGCATTGACGCTTTTGCAAATGGTGAGATAAAGCAGGTTCCGTTTACTGACGTGCAGGTGAAGGACCAGTTTTGGAAGCAGCGACTCGACGTGATGCGGAACACAACTATTCGTTATGCTTTCCAGAAAGTGACGGATGCGGGTCAGGTGCGTAACTTCGAATATGCCGGAAAGATAGTGAGTGGTGAGGCTCAGGTAGGCGACTTGACGTTCCAGTCGGGGCAGCCCTATGACGATGCAGAGGTCTATAAGGTGCTTGAGGGCGCGGCCTACGTCCTGACCACCCAAAAGAATTCGAGCCTCGAAAGTCTTTGCGACGGCATTATTGACAAAATCTGCTCTGCTCAGGAACCTGATGGATACCTGCAGACAAATTTCACGATCCATAACCCTCTTCATCCTTGGTATAACGGACAGAAGTGGACGAGCGATTGGAACCTCTCGCACGAGACGTTTAACGTTGCAGAGCTGATAGAGGCGGGAATTGCTTACTATATGGCAACGGGCAAGGACAAGTTGCTTAATTGTGCTATACGGGCAGCAGACAATATGCTCGATGTTTTCAACGACGAGGGTATCAGGATGGCTCCTGGTCATGCTGTTGTCGAGATGGCTTTGGTGCGCCTCTATGAACTGACGCGAGAGGAGCGATATCTGCAGGGCTGCAAGTTCTTCCTTGATTGCAGGGGTATTCGTCAGTTCGACCCTACGAGCAACGACCAGCGCGTGAACGGCAAGTATTGGCAAGACCATCTGCCTGCTACGGAGCAGCGAACTGCTGAGGGGCATGCTGTCCGCGCAATGTACTTCTACAGCGGCATGGCGGATTGGGTGAGGTATAGTGGCGACGAAGCATACGAAACTGCAGTCACTGCGATATGGGACAACATCGCAAGCAAAAAGTTCTACATAACGGGAGGCTTCGGAGCTCGCGACAACAACGAAGCCTTCGGTGAGGATTACGAACTGCCAAACGCATCGGCTTATTGCGAAACGTGTGCCTCCGTTTCGGGCAGCATGTTCAACCTCCGCATGTTCCGTCTGCATGGCGAAAGCAAATACATCGACATGATGGAGCGTGCCCTCTACAATACCACTCTCGATGGCTATGGCATTCAGGGCAAGACGTTCTACTATCCGAATCGCTTGGCATCGAGCGAAAGAGGCGACCCACGCTCGGAATGGTTTGGCACGAGTTGCTGCCCCACAAACCTCTGCCGCCTCATTCCTTCCGTACCTGGATACATCTATGCAGTCGATGATGATGCCCTCTATTGGAACCTCTTCGTGGCAAGCACGGCAACGGCAACTGTGGGTGATGCTACGTTCGGTTTAACCGTCACGGGCTCATATCCTTATAAGGGTGAGATGAAGCTGACGTTCAACAGCGTTGAGGGCAATGCAAACGGTAAGACGCTGAAGGTTCGCATCCCCGGCTGGGCGGTGAACAAGCCTGTGGAGAGCGACCTCTATTCCTATGTTAATCCCACCACAACGCCTGTCGTCATCAAACTCAATGGCGAAGAGATTAACTATACCGTTCAGGATGGTTATGCCCTTTTGCAGAAAGATTGGCAGGCTGACGACTATGTGGAAATCTCGCTTCCAATGGACATACATCAAGTCGTGTCGAATCCGAACTTGAAGAGTAACGAGGGACTTTGTGCCTATGAGCGTGGTCCTATTGTCTATTGCGCTGAAGGCATCGACAATGGTGGCAAGCTCGATAATCTCATTATCGAAGAGGGCGCAACAGGTACGGTAAGCACAGCTCCTTCAACAATGACGACGCTCTTCAAGGGCGGCATTCAGAGGATTCGCATGAATGGTAAACAGGCAACGTTGAATGACGATGAGGTGGAAACCACCGACAAACTGATTTCCCTATATCCGTATTTCTCAAGGGCTCACCGCGATGCTTGTGCCATGAAGGTTTGGATTCCCATCGATGACAGCAAGATAGAACGCCCGATTGATTATATTGATGAGGTGAAGATATGCAATAATGCAAGCGAACAGGCTCATAACTTGCAGGGACAGAATATGAATACGGGGCCCGACCTTGGTTGGCGCGATGCATATGGAGGCTGGATCAGCTATGAGTTGAAGGTTGATTCGTGCCGTCCCACAGACTTCATCACAAAGCAATGGGGTAGTGATGGCGGCAATCGTCGGTACAATATTCTTTGCGACGGAACGGTCTTCTCCTACGATGAGCTCAATAACTTCATGCCCGGCGAGTACTACTACATGAGGCACCCGATTCCCTTCGAGCTCACGAAAGGCAAGGAGACGGTGACAATTAAAATGCAAGCGATTGATACTCAAAACAATGTGGGCGGAGTCTTCGGCATTTATACTGCGCTCTCGGAAAACGTTCCAGACGGAACTGTACCTGTCGATTACTTTTGGACGACGCGGGCTGCTTCACGTACTCAGCACAGCTATACGAGCAATGGCAGCCTAGGCTCTTTCAGGAACAGGACTTGGCTCGACGGTTCGGGAACAACAGGGCAAACGTGGACGATGAAGGTAAACAAGACGAACCGCAACTACCTGATGCTCCTCTATTGGGGCGACGAGGGCGATATCCGCAACTTCGACATCCTCTGCGACGGCGTCTTGGTCGGGTCGGAAAGCCTTTTTCACAACGATCCGGGGCGTTTCATTCTACGATGCTACCCAATTCCCGAAGAGGCAACGAGTGGCAAGGAAACCGTTCAGATACACCTCACCTCACCGACGGGAACAAAGACAGGTGGCTTCTACTATGCATATATGATGTCTGCCCAAGACAATGGGACTGGCATTAACGAGATTAAAAAGGAAGATATAAAAGTTGGCAGTGACATCTTCGATCTTCAGGGACGGCAGTTGTCTGTGCTTCCAAAAGGCATCTCTATCGTTGGCGGTAAGAAGATAGCATATTAAGTCCTTCAACACACCACGTTAAGTCCTTCAACACACCACGTTGTTTTTGTCATTTTAACGTGTTAAGTTTGCCAACACGCCACGTTAAGTTTGGTGTTTAAGCACGTTATAAAGAAAAGGCCTTCTTTCCAAAATTGGTAAGAAGGCCTTTGAATTTAATTAAAACGTTTACCAGAAGTAGATGTAGAAGGCTATCGTGATGCCGAGTATAATGACCGTGTGGATGACATCCCAAGCATTCCAACTGGCTCGTGTGGCAGCAATCTGTTCAGGTGTAGAAGTGCCGAAGACAAGGCCTTGTATCTTCTCCTTGTTGGGAGCCTCTGTTAAGAGCGATACGATAATGATTATGAGAGAGCAGACAACAAGCATTGCTCCGCAGAAGTACAGCCAGTTGAAGTCGTAGAACACAGCCTTGAACCAATTGTCGGAAGCCTCGGTGACATTGCTGTAGTAGACCTTGGCGCTCAAACGCGTTAGACCGATGATGATGCCTGAAAGCAAGCCCCACATACCGCCTTTGGCTGAGGCACGCTTCCACGTGACACCTAAAAGGAAAGCTGCGGCTATACCTGGAGCCAACACGGACTGAACGTCCTGCAAGTAGTTATAGAGCACATTGCCCACACTACGCATGATTGGGATCCAAAGGATGCCAAGCACGACGATGACTACTGTTGCCACCTGTCCGATGCGTACCAGACTCTTTTCTGACGTCTGAGGCTTCAAGCGCTTCCAAAAGTCGATGGTAAAGAGCATGGCAGAGCTATTGAACAGCGAGGCGAGCGATGACATCAGAGCTGCAAGGATACCACAGACAACTAAACCTTTCACACCGGCTGGAAGTATTTTAGCCACGAGGGTAGGGAAGGCAGCATCGGCATTCGGTGTGCCGTCGGGAAGCAATGGCAAGAACGTTGCACCTGCACCCAAGCTCTTTTGATGCAATGCCAAGGCCACCATGCCGGGGATGAGGAACAGGAACACGGGCAGCAGCTTCAGGTATGCTCCGAAGATGGTGCCACGACGGCTCTCCCTCTCGTTCTTGCCCGACAGCACACGTTGCACGATGTACTGGTCGGTACACCAATACCAGAAGCCGATGACGGAAGAACCTATCAGAACGCCCAGCCAGGGATACTGCGGGTCGTTGATGTCGCGCATCAGGTCGTTCATGTCGTCGCCGTAAGCGTTGACGGGCTTCAGGTCAGTAACAGCCATCATGTCGTCCCAGCCGCCAAGGGCCTTCAAGCCAAGCACCAGGATGATGAGCGAGCCAAGCAACAGGATAGGTGTCTGCAGCACAGATGTGTAGAGCACAGACTTCATGCCACCAAGGATGGTGTAGAGAGCCGTGATGAGCACAAGGCCAATAGCGGCAATCCAGAAGAAGTCGATGCCCCAAAGTTCCTTGATGCCGAACACTTGCTGGAAGACAAGTCCGCCTGCATATACCGTTACGGCAACCTTCGTCAGCACATACGAGATAAGCGAGATGATGCTGAGGATGGTGCGACTCTGCGAGTTGTAGCGACGTTCGAGGAACTCGGGCATGGTATAAACCATTGAACGAGAATAGAACGGCACGAACACCCAACCCAAGATTAGTATCATCCAGCCTTGTATCTCCCAATGTGCCATCGCCATTCCTGAGGAAGCACCTGCTCCTGCAAGACCGATGAGATGCTCGGAACCGATGTTCGAGGCGAAGATTGATGCACCAATGGCAATCCATGTCGCGTCCTTGCCACCAAGGAAATAGTCTGCCGAGTTGTCGTTCTTTTGAGAAACGACCCATATCACTATGCCAATCAGCGCACAGCAGAACACGCCAATGACAATCCAGTCTAATAATGCCATGTTAGTTTTAGTAAAGAGTTAAAGGAAAAGAGAATAGGGAAAAGAGCAAAACTCTAATCCCTAATCTCTAATCTTTAATTCGGTTTAGCAGAGTTTGCGAGATCCATCGCCAATGACAACATCAATGATGATTGGCTTCTTGCCGTACTTCTTCTCGAACTTCTCTACAACAACTTTCTTGAAGTTGGCTGCCAGCTCGTCTGCAACGAGATTGATGGTGCAGCCACCAAAGCCGCCACCCATGATGCGGCTGCCAGTCACGCCTTCTTCCTTGGCAACATCATTGAGGAAGTCGAGTTCTTCGCAACTTACCTCATACTCCTTAGAAAGGCCGTAGTGAGTCTCGTACATCATCTTGCCGACTGTCTCGTAGTCGTCCTTTTGCAGGGCATCGCAGACGGTCAGGACGCGAACAACTTCGCCAATGACATAGCGAGCACGCTTGTATTCGTCCTCTGTGATTTGGTTCTTCACCTCCTCCAGCATGTCGTAGTTGGCATCGCGAAGGCTCTTCACTTCAGGATGAATCTTGCCGATGACTTCTGCAACGTGTTCGCACTGCAAGCGGCGCTCGTTGTAGGGAGAACCTTTCAGCTCGTGCTTAACACAGCTGTTGACAAGAATGAGCTGGTAACCCTTCGGATTCCAGGGGAAGTATTCGTACTCACCACTACGGCAGTCGAGACGAAGCAAAGCACCCTTCTTACCAAGGACGCTGATAGCCTGGTCCATGATGCCGCAGTTCACGCCAATATACTTGTGCTCTGTGCGCTGACCAACTTTGGCGAGTTCCATCTTCTCAATCTTGTTGTTGCCAAAGAGGTCGTTAAGAGCGAAAGCGTAAGTGCTCTCGAGGGCTGCACTTGAACTCATGCCAGCACCAAGAGGTACATCACCTGCGAAGGCGGTGTTGAAGCCTTCAACGGGAACACCAAGAGCCATCATTTCGCGGCAAACGCCGAAGATGTAGCGAGCCCATGTTGCATTAGGACCCTTTTCGTCGTCGAGCGAGAACTGTACGCGGTCCTTGAGGTCGATGCTGTAGGCATCAACGTTGCGTGTACCGTTGGGCTTGATTTCAGCAATAATGCCTTGTTCCACGGCTCCGGGAAATACGAAGCCGTTGTTATAGTCTGTGTGTTCGCCAATGAGGTTGATGCGGCCAGGAGAGGCATAAACAGATCCTGTTTTGCCGTCGAAGTGCTTGATGAAACGACTTCTTACGTCGTCGATAGTAAGTTTCATAATGTTATCAGCCCCTCTCCCTAACCCTCCTCGGATGGGGAGGGAACTGCATGCAGGGGTTTGGCAGTTAAATTTAAAATAATGTATGAGTTAATCAACTTTGATGTCCTTGTTGACGTTCTTGCAGCCAATCAAGCTATAGTAAAGCATGTAAACGAGCATGGCGATAACCAGCCAGTAGCTGTTCATGTAGCCAGCACCTTCTGCAATCTTTTCCTGAATCCAAGGCATCACACCGCCGCCGACAACGAGCATCATGAAGATACCAGAAGCCTGCTCTGTGTACTTGCCAAGTCCTTCTACTGCCATGTTGAAGATGCAACCCCACATAATGCTGGTGCACATACCACAGAGCACGAGGAACAGACAGCTCAGGGGAACCTGGAACATAGCGAAACCGTCGGCTGCGCTGTAGCCGGGCATGCTGATAGTGGTTGTCTTTGGAATAGAGATGGCGATGAGAATCAAGATGATTGCAATACTGCTCATGGTAATCATCTGTGCACGGCTGCTGATCTTGCCTGAAACCAATGTGCTGCTGAAACGGCCTACCATCATCAATAACCAGTAGATGGCTGCAATGGCACCACCGATGGCTGCTCCATTGACTGCAATGCCTGCACCCTTCTCACTTGCATCAGAAAGATAGAAAATCACCTGTGCAGGAATACCAATCTCGATACCTACATAGAAGAAGATGGCAATGGCGCCAAGCACGAAGTGACGGAAGTTCCAAGCGCTGTGTTCATAAACCTTCGTGTTGCGTTCCTGAGCTGGTTCAGGAATTGTGAGGCTGGCAATGATGATGAATGCAAGGCCGAATACACCCATTGCGATGAAGAGCAGGGGAGATACGTCGGACATGGCAGTCTTGTCGGTAACTGTACCAACGAGGGCACCTACCAACAGGGGAGTCAATGTGCCGGTCAATGAGTTCAGCGTACCACCGGTCTGGATGAGCTGGTTACCCTTGTTGCCACCACCGCCAAGCATGTTCAGCATGGGGTTTACAACGGTGTTGAGCATACATACGCAGAAACCGCAAACGAATGCGCCCAGCAGATAAACGTAAATGGCAGAACCCTGCAGGAACTCGAAGCTGGAGAGGTACTGGATGCAGATGCCAATGAAACCGACTGCAAGGGCAGCGAGAGTGGTCTTCTTGTAACCAATCTTAAGGAGCATCTTGCCTGCAGGAATACCCATGAACAGATAGGCAAGGAAGTTCATTAAGTTACCGGTCATACCTGCCCATTCGTACTGATTCTTCCAGATGGTTCCGAACGGTGCAGCCATGTTGGTTACGAATGAAATCATCGCGAAGATGAAACACATTGTGATAATAGCAACAAGATTGCTATTCGATTTTGTTTGTGACATAATGTTTAGTTTTGAATTTATTAATTTGTTTAGTTATTCTATTCCGAATTTGTAGATTGTCTTCTGCCTGTATATCTCGCCAGCCTTGAGAATGGTGCTGGGGAAGTAGGGACGGTTTGGTGAGTCGGGGAAGTGCTGAGCTTCGAAGCAGAGGGCAGAGTACTTGGGATAGGTTGCCCCGCCGTTGCCTGTGAAGCCGCTGTGCCAGTTGCTTGAGTAGAACTGCACACCAGGCTCTGTTGTCCACATCTCCATCTTGCGGCCACTGACGGGTTCAACGCACTTCACAGCATACGACAGTTCACCTGGCTCTCTCTTGTTGAGCACGAAGCAGTGGTCATAGCCTGTGCCGTTGACAATCTGCTGACAGCTTGTGTCGCCGATGCGTTCACCAACAGCATGAGGAGTGCGGAAGTCGAATGGTGTGCCTTCCACCTTCAAGATTTCACCTGTCGGGATGGATGTCTCATCGATGGGGATGAAGAAGTCCGCGTTGATGGTGAGGATGTTGTTGAGTGCCTCAGGTGTCGGGTTAGCAATACCAGCGAGTGAGAAGAAGCCGTGGCTTGTCATGTTGACGGGCGTCTTCTTGTTCGTCGTGCCACGATAGTCGATGATGAGTTCGTCGTCTTCCGTCAAACTGTACTTCACGTTCATGTGCAGTTCGCCTGGGAAACCTTCCTCATAATAAGCAGAGATGTAACGGAGTACAAGCTCGTGCTCGTTGATTTGTTCAGCATCCCAAACACGTGCATGGAAGCCAGTCGGTCCGCCATGCAGGTGGTTTGGCCCGTTGTTGATGGCAAGGCTGTAGTCTTTGCCGTTCATGACGAAATGTCCCTTAGCGATACGGTTGCCGTAGCGTCCTATGAGTGTGCTGAGGAAGGGTTCGGGACTGTTTATCATGTTTTGGATAGAGTCATGTCCCTGAATGACATTGGCCATCTTGCCTTCCTTGTCGGGAGCCATGATGGCCATGATAGCACCTCCGTAATTGGTGATGCAGACTTCCATGCCGTTGCTGTTTGTGAGAACAAAGAGGTCGGTTTCCTTGCCTTGTACGACAGCTTGGAAGTTTTCTCTCTTGAGACCGGAAATAAGTACGTTGTCCATAGGCGTTAAATATATTTGCAATTTGACGATTTGCTATTTGAAATTTCGCATTCTGCCTTGCAAATATAGCAAAAAAAGTAATAGCTTCAAAGGAAAAACGTGAAAAACTGACATTTGTGTCGTTAAAAGATGTTTAACAGCATAGCGTTTCCATTTGCACGCGTATAATAAAGGATGTATAGTATTCATGCTTTCATGCCAAACGGTCCATTATAGGTCGTTAATCCTCGCGTGCGGCGTTTACAATCCCCGCGTGCGGCGTTTACAATCCTCGCGTGCGGCGTTTACAATCCCCGCGTGCGGCGTTTACAATCCTCGCGTGCGGCGTTTACAATCCTCGCGTGCGGCGTTTACAATCCCCGCATGCGGCGTTTACAATCCTCGCGTGCGGCGTTTTTGATCTCTCAGTTGGACAAAAATAATAATACCTTTTTTTGATAATATATATAATTATTCGTAACTTTGCATTCGAAAGACCAATATAGATGCGTATTTTCCTTTTGTTTGCCTTTTCTTTTTTCCTGCCTCTTTTTGCTTTTTGCGAGGAGTTGACGTTGCATGGCCGTGTGGTTGACGCCGAGACGGGGGAACCTTTACCATACGTGAATATCCGTGTGGGTAAAAGCATTGGTACACTGACGAACATTGAGGGAAGTTTCAAACTTTTGACTGACGAAAACGATGTTCTGTCTTTCAGCTTCGTTGGTTACGAAAGACTGAGCCTCAAAGCCGACCAGATGCCTGACGTCATCAGGCTCAAGCCCTACACGGTTAAGATGAAGGAAGTCACAGTTCTGCCACTCGACAAGGAAGACATCTTGAAGCGCGTCATTGAAAATCTCAGGTCGGATTATAAGACAGGAAGCAAGTGGACGAGAAAGTACTTCTTCCGTGCTTTGATGGAACAAGACTCGGTAAGCTACATCGCAGAGGCTTTCATGGAAGCTTTCTCCGTGATGAATGTCCGCTCAGCACAGATAATAAGCGGGCTGCAAGGCTATGATAAGGAATCCGGCAAAAAACCGATGTTCATTCATGCCTCCAACATTCACCAACTCATAGAGGTCGCTCCGAGAACCAACAACAGCTCCTTTTGGAAACCTCTCGTCAAGCCGCTTTCCCACTACGAGACATTAAAGGGCTTCTACAAGGTGAAGATGCAGACCCTTTATGGCGAGGAAGGACAGGCACTTCTCCGATTCGATTTCACTTGGAGTAAAGACCTTTTGCCGATGGACTACAACCGTCGCAACATCACAGGCACAGCCTATGTGGATGCCGAGACTTGCAGGTTACTCCGATTCGACGGCTCTTGCAACAATTGTACTGTAAGGATGGGCATAATGTCCTATCCCATATCCATTGATTTCCACATAGAGTACGACTACAATCAGAACGTTGCGTCGGTCTCCAACATAGCCATTCAAGGCAGTAACGACTTTATGTCCTATCGTGTTCTCCTCTTTGCGATAGAGGAAAACAAGCAGGAGGGAACGGTGATTAAGGCAAGTAAAGAGAACATCGTGACGGCCCTTCAGGAAGCAGGCTATGATGCCTCGCTTTGGGACGAATATGACATTATAAAGCGCACCAATGAGGAGGAAGCCGCCGCCTTCGGGAAATGACCCTTTTGTGTCTGCCTTTTATTTGTCTTCGAAGAAGATGCGCTTTACGCGTGGAGCAATGCCGGTGAGGATTTCGTAAGGTATTGTTCCGCAACGGGAAGCAAGTTCTGCAGGTGAGAGTTCGTCACCGAAAATGGTGACAAGGTCGCCTTCTTTGCAAGGAATGTCGGTGACGTCTATCATGCAGACGTCCATACAGATGTTGCCTACATATTCAGCCTTTTGCCCGTTAACAATGCAATAGCCCTTTCTGTTACCTAACAGCCTGTCCAGCCCGTCGGCATAACCTATCGGCAGGCTTGCAATGCGGCTGTCTCTCTCTAAGACGGTCTTGCGGCTGTAACCTACGCTTTCGCCAGCTTCGACATCGTGAATCTGTAGTATTGTGGTGCGAAGTGTACTGACGTTATTGATGGCTTTGTTGTTGCGGGGATTAATGCCGTACAGACCAAGTCCGAGTCGTACCATTTCTAGTTGCCTTTCGGGGAAGTGCTCAATGCCAGCACTGTTGCAGATATGCCGCAGGATGGGGTAGGGGAAAGCTTTCTGAAGTTGTTCGCTGCCCTTTAAGAATAGTTCGTATTGCTTTGCAGAGAATGCGTCGAAATCGTCTGAGTCACTGCCTACGAAGTGCGAGAAGACAGAGCGCGGAATGAGTGCGTTCTGCTTCTGGAGTCGTTCGATGAGTTGTGGCATATCCTTCTTGGGGTCGAAGCCCAGGCGATGCATTCCTGTGTCGAGTTTGATGTGGACGGGGAAGTTTGTAATGCCTTCGTGCTCAGCCGCTTTGATGAGTGCGCCGAGCAGTCGGAAACTGTATATTTCGGGCTCGAGGTGATACTGGAAGAGCGTGCTGAAACTGCTCATCTCGGGGTTCATTATCATGATGCCACTGGAGATGCCTTTTTCGCGAAGTGCTACACCCTCGTCGGCAACAGCTACTGCAAGGTAATCGACGTTCTGGTCTTGCAGGGTTTTCGCCACCTCGACGGCCCCTGCTCCATATGCATCTGCTTTTACCATGCAGACCATCTTCGTCTCGGGCTTCAGGAAAGAGCGATAGTAGTTGAGGTTTTTCACGATTGCACTGAGATTGACCTCAAGGATCGTTTCGTGTACCTTCTTCTCCAGTCGGTCTGTGATGCGCTCAAAGTGGAAACTGCGTGCTCCCTTGATGAGGATGAGCTGATGCTTGAGTGTGTTGAGAATCCCATCTTGCAGAAGCGCCTCTGTGTTCGGGAAGAAGCGGGCACGAATTGGCAGCCCGGCGAAGCAGTCCATGTGTGCAGAGATGATGCCTCCGACGACGAACAGATTGTTTACGCCACGTTGTTCGAGCAGGTTTGCTAGTTGGGAGTAGAGCGTGTGAGGCTCCATTCCGCTTTGCAGGATGTCACTCAGGATAAGCGTCCGTTGACGACCTTCCTTTTCAGGACGACGATTCATGAAATCAAGAGCGATGTCGAGACTGCTGAGGTCGCTGTTATAGGAATCGTTGATGAGTGTGCAGTCGTTTTGGCCGTCCTTCACTTCCAGCCGCATTGCAACAGGTTCGAGGGCACGCAGACGCTCTTCTATCAAATCGTCATTGAGTCCCAACTCCTTGCAAGCCGTTCGACAAAGTGCTTTGTTGTCCTCGAAGGCGTTGCCCGTGCTGTGGCAGGGAATGAGCTTACCCTTGAGTCCCATTTCCTTGATGCACTTTTCGACGATTGGATTGCCTGTAAGGTAGATGATGACATTCGAATCCTTCATGAGCTGAAGCTTCTCCAAACATTTCTCTTCGTAACTGGAGAAGTTCTCCTGATGGGCGCTGCCAAGACAAGTGAATATGCCAATAGTGGGCTTGATGATGCGCTCCAGGCGTGACATCTCGTTTCGCTCGGAAATAGCTGCCTCGAAGATTCCGACCTCGGTTTTCTCCCAAAGTCCCCAAACAGAGAGAGGCACACCTGTTTGCGAGTTGTAGCTACGAGGGCTTCGTGTAACGGTGAAGTTTGGTGCAAGCAATTGGTAGAGCCATTCTTTGACGAGAGTCTTGCCGTTGCTGCCCGTAATACCGATGATGGGGATGCTGAACTTGGAGCGATGTTCGGCTGCTAAATCTTGCAACGCCTGCAATGTGTCAGGAACGAAAAGGAAGTCTGCATTGGGAAAATCTCCTTTAGGCACTTCGCTTATTACAAATGCCCTCACACCTCTTTGGTAAAGGTCGGCAATATAACGATGCCCGTTGCCTCTGTCTGTCTTGATTGCAAAAAAGAGTGTCGATTCGGGGTAACAAAGGCTTCGGCTGTCCGTCAGGAGCCAGTCGATATTATATCCCTTCAAGTTCTTGATTTGTGCACCGATGAAGGATGCTATTTCGAGAGTACTATACATTCTGTTTATTTTTATAGTTGAAAGTTTAGGATTAGTTTGTTCCAAATGTGTTCAACAGCTTCGGGAGCGGGATGAATCATGTCTCCAGCATAGTAGCTATAGTCGCGAAGTTCGTCCATCATAATCTCGTATGCGGGAAAATAACTTGCTTTATCAGGGAAGAGTTTGCAAATCTCATCGACCACAAGCAAGAGTGTTGCCTTGGCAAGTTGACTCCCATGGAAACCATATTTTTTGTAACGATAAGGGCTGACGGTAAAGACGACATGCAACTGAGGGCATTCTTTCGAGAGTAGGTCCATCATATCACTTAAGGTCTTTACACATGTTTCAATATCCAGTGTTACTTCCTCGAAGTTTTTGTCCGGAACTTTATGGCAGTTTGCAACAATCATTCCGTTTTCCTTAAGCTTGTAGCAGACGTTGGTGCCCAATGTCAGGAAGAGCCAATCAGCTTCTTTTATGGCGCGACCGAGCTTAAAGAAGGTTCTTTGAATCGTTTCGCGGAATCGCTCTTCGTCGGTATCTGTGATGAGCGTGTTTGCCCACCAGCAACGCCACTTGCCATCGAATTGGAAGATTGGTAAATCCTTGTCATTTTTCAAAGCCTGTTGAACTTGAATAGCAATGCTTTCGGGATTGTAAGCTGCTCCCATAGGATTGCAAAAAGCATCTAGACCTTCCTTTTGGAAGCGCTCGCCAATGTATGCGGCAAAACATGAACCGAGTAGCACAAAGTGCTGAGTCTTTTGCATTGGTTTCGTCCATTTTGGCACTTCAACTTCCGTTCGGAAACAGGTTTCTTCCGCCCTCATTCTCTTCTTTCGCTGATTTTGTTGTACAAAATTACATAAAACTCCGCAAAAAAACGTATCTTTGCCGCGAAAAATATAGTTAATCGTGAAAAAAGAGCCTCAAGAGCTTCTTCAAGATATAAAGTTTCCGTCTGACCTTCGGACTTTACCACTCGAATCATTGCCTCAGGTCTGCAACGAACTCAGGCATGAGATTATACAGGCAATGGCCGACAACCCAGGCCATTTTGCCAGTTCGCTTGGTGTGGTTGAACTGACCGTTGCCCTGCATTATGTCTTCGATACACCAAACGACCGCATAGTTTGGGATGTTGGACATCAGGCTGCAGGACATAAGATACTGACAGGCCGTAGAGAGGACTTCCATACTTACAGGCATTTAGGCGGGCTTCGTCCATTCCCTTCGCCCGAAGAAAGCGAGTACGACACCTTCGCTTGCGGACATGCTTCGAATAGTATCTCGGCTGCTTTGGGTATGGCTGTGGCAAATGAAATTCAAAATTCAAAATTAAGCAAAGTTGTGGCCGTGATAGGTGATGGAAGCATGAGCGGCGGACTTGCATTCGAAGGTGTCAATAACGTCAGCAGTACGCCCAATAATCTGCTTATCATCTTGAACGACAATAATATGAGCATCGACCGAAGTGTTGGCGGCATGAAGCAATATTTGCATCATTTGCACACTTCAAGCCTCTACAATAATGTACGTTTCCGTCTCTCGAACGGGCTTGTTCGGCTTGGCGTTTTGAGTGAAAAGCGTCGGCAAAAGATTCTTCGCTTCAATAACTCCCTGAAGGCATTGCTCAACAATCAGCAGAATATCTTCGAGGGCTTCAATATCCGTTACTTCGGACCTATCGACGGACACGACGTTATTGAACTTGTCAATACCCTTCGACAAATCAAGGACATGAAGGGGCCCAAGCTCTTGCATTTGCACACAATCAAGGGTAAAGGTTTCAAGCCAGCTGAAAAGAACCCGACTGTCTTTCATGCTCCGGGCAAGTACGATCCTGAAACGGGCGAACGGCTCAGAGACAATACTGAAGGTCTGCCGCCAAGATATCAGGACGTCTTCGGCGAGACTGTGCTCGAACTTGCCAAGCAAAACGACAAGATTGTCGGCATTACGCCTGCTATGGCAACGGGATCCAGCCTTAACATCATGATGAAGGAAATGCCGGAAAGGACTTTTGATGTCGGTATCGCAGAAGGTCATGCAGTCACTTTTGCAGGAGGTCTTGCAAAAGAAGGTATGATTCCTTTCTGCAACATTTATTCTTCCTTTGCTCAAAGGGCTTTCGACAACATTATCCACGATGTCGCTCTATTGAAGTTGCATGTGGTTTTCTGCTTCGACAGGGCAGGACTTGTAGGGCAGGATGGAGCCACTCATCATGGTGCATTCGACCTTGCTGCACTTCGTCCCATACCAAACCTCACCATCTCTTCGCCGATGAACGAGCACGAGCTCCGCAACTTGATGTACACGGCACAACTTCCCTATAAAGGACCTTTTGTGATACGTTATCCAAGAGGCCGAGGCGTCCTGACCGATTGGCGTTGTCCTTTTGAGGAACTCCCGATAGGTAAAGGTCGCAAGCTTTCAGATGGGCAGGATGTGGCAGTGTTAAGTATTGGTCCTATTGGAAATGTTGTGCAGAAAGTCGTGCGCGAGTTTATTGAAGAAGGAAAATCTGTCGCACATTATGACATGCGTTTCCTTAAGCCAATAGATGAAGACATCTTAAGGGAAGCTGGAAAATGTCGCCGTATAGTAACTGTAGAAGATGGCGTTGTTCAAGGCGGATTGGGTTCTGCTGTTCTAGAGTTTATGGCAGACCATAACCTTCATCCCGAAGTCGTTCGCCTCGGTTTGCCCGACCATTTCGTAGAACACGGCACCCCCGATGAGCTTTATCATCTTGTGGGGCTCGACGCGGAGGCCATAAGGCAAGCAATTGTAATTGATAATTGAAAATTGAAATGAAAATCGTCATTGCAGGAGCAGGAGCCGTCGGTTCACATCTTGCCGCGCTCCTTTCACGAGAAGATCAGGACATCATTCTCATCGACGAGAATCCCGAGAAGACTGCACGCTTGCTCAATTCCGGCGACCTCGACTTGATGACACTCAATGTCTCGCCCACCTCAATTAGCGGTCTCAGGGAAGGCGGCGTCCATCAGTGCGACCTCTTTATCGCCGTAACGCCCGAAGAGACGCGCAACATCACTTGCTGCATGCTGGCGCACACGCTTGGAGCTCGCAAAACGATAGCCCGAGTCGATACCGCTGAATACACCATGCCTCAGTATCGTGACCTCTTCCAGCAGATGGGTGTCAATTCCATCATCTATCCCGAAGGCCTTGCTGCACGCGAAATCCTCGATGGCATCAAGCGTTCGTGGGTACGTCAGTATTGGGAGGTTGCAGGCGGAGCCCTCGTCATGCTTGGCATCAAGCTTCGCGAAAAGGCTCGCATCACAGGTGTTGCCCTCCGTGACCTCTGCGATGCCCAGACACCTTACCGCATTGTTGTCATCAAGCGCGGCGACGATACCATCATTCCTTCGGGCAACGACCAGCTGCGCGTCGGCGACATAGCCTACTTCATGACCACCAAACGTCACATTGGGTACATACGCGAAATCGTCGGTAAAGAAGACTACGACGACGTACGCAACGTCATGATTATGGGTGGTGGACGCACCTCCGTTCATGTGGCCGAAGGCAAGCCCGACTTCTACAACCTCAAGATAATTGAGCAGAACGAAGAGCGTTGCCACCGATTGAACGAAATCCTCGACGACAGCGACATCCGTATCATTCAAGGCGACGGACGCGACACCACGCTACTCCTCGACGAAGGACTCTCCGACATGCACGCTTTCTGTGCTCTTACCCCCGAGACAGAGACAAACATTCTCGCCTGTCTTGCCGCCAAGCGAATGGGCGTTCGCAAGACCGTAGCCCTCGTCGATAACATGGACTACATATCTATGGCCGAGAAGCTTGACATCGGCACCATCATTAACAAGAAGATGATAGCGGCCGGTCGCATCTATCAAATGATGCTCGACACCGATGCGCACAACGTCAAGTGCCTCACCATAGCCAGTGCCGATGTAGCCGAAATCGTCGTGCAGGAAGGCAGCGTATCCTGTACGAAGCCCGTCTATGAACTTAAATTGCCGTCAGGCGTCACGCTAGGTGGCTTTGTACGAGGTGAAGACCAAGGCGCCCTCATCTATGGTAACACGCAGCTGCAACCTGGCGACAGGGTTGTCGTCTTCTGTAAGAGCGGCCTCATCAAACAGATGGACCGATACTTCTCGAGGAAAAGCGGCGGCATTCATTTGTTCTAAGAGTAGCAAACCGACTAACGGAAAATAGGTTGTCGAGAAACACGACTGGGCGTGATGAAAAATATCACGTGTCGTGTTTGCAATTTTAACGTGTCGTGTTTGCAATTTTAACGTGTCGTGTTTGCAATTTTAACGTGTCGTGTTTGCAATCATTACGTGCCGCGTTTGGAAACACACTACGCCCGATCTTCTCACCCATCTGCAGAATGCTTTTTCCCGAAAGGGTGAACGTGTGTGTTTGTCAATCCTCGATGAGATTCTTCAGCAGGGTTCCGATGTGCCCAGGTGCTACGATGTGGTGGTTGCCGATGGGGTTGGTCAGGAAGTAAGCCGCCTGAGTTTTTTCGGAAAGCAGGATGTGTTGCTGGGTGCGGCACAGGTCGGGTTCGGAACCGCTTGCCGTCAGCATACCTTCTGCAATAAAATGTCGAGAGAGGTCGCCCGAGACCTTGAAGAGTGTGACTGGCCCTCCCTTCATGAAACCTCTGACGCCGACTCCGATTCCCGACTCGAAATGGGTGTCCAATTCGTAGCGTTCCACCATGTCGAGCGGGATAGTGCAATGTGCGAAAAGCAGTTCCCCCGTCTCCGGATTGATGCGAGCGGGATTAGCCTGGAAGCCCGAAACACCCGTCAACGCTCGCACCATCATCATGGATATCATGGCTGGGACATCGCCCTCGCATCCTGCCACGAATCCTTCGCTGTTCAGCCTGGCCAAAGCAAAGCAGCCGGTCGTCTTCATTGCGCTCAGCAGGTCGAAGCACCGAAGCGTGAATCCGTTCAGGCGGTACTTGGAGATGATGGTATGGAGACCTGTATAGATGTCGCACGAATCAATTGCAATCATCAGTTCTTGCATGGGAATGTCCGTCAGTTCGATGCCCAAACGCCTGCGAACCGCATCGTAGTCGGCATCGCTCGAGATGAGCCAATCCGACGGCTTGCCGATGACTCCGAGCCGTTTTCCTTGAAGGAATTGCCTTGCTTCTTCGGTTTTGAGGAGCGTCTGAATGCGTGTCCTGACGTATTCGATGCTTCCATGCAGGATTTCTCCTTCAATGCCATTCTGTTGCAAAAATGAAAGGATTTCCATCGATGCAGCCAAGGAATTGCTCCGCCCCGAGGTGAGAAAGTAGAAGGGCCGCTTCGACTTTTCCCGAAGCATAGGCAGCAGACGCTTGAAGATGCCTTCTGTGCCACCCGTTCTGACGTAGATGAGATGAAGCTGATGACTGCCAAAATCAGCGTAATCGCTTCCTCGAAATTCATACTCGACTCGGAGACTTCCCAAGTATTCCTGCGTGTAGGACTGTACGCTTCTTTCATCGTGAAGCTCCGACGTTAGTGTATATATGGCTAGACTCATAACGTGCTCATTTATAAAACTTCTTTGCCAAATGGAGAAAGAGCAAGTTTAGCAAGTCGGAAATGCATTCTGCCAAACGGTATGCCAATGATGGTGATGCAGAACGCCACGCCCAAGAAGACGTGGGAAAGCCATATCCAGATTCCTCCGACGAAGAACCACAACACATTCATGAAGAGGTTTAGGCAGCCGTGCTGAGGTTCCTTCTCTCTTACCCTGGAACCAAAAGGCCACAATGCAAGCAACCCCAGCTTCAAACACTGCAAGCCGAAGGGTATGCCGACGATTGTAATCATTAAGCCGACCGCTCCGATCAGGTATTCGAGAGCAATCTGGAGACCGCCGAAAACAACCCAGATGATGTTACCTAATAATTTCATGGTACAGGTTTTACTGAATTATTTGCTTACAAACGGCTTCAATCCCTTCGCGGCATCGGCAGCTGTGATGCGTTTGCAGTCGTTGTCGAGGTCGATGAGAACGTATCGATTGTTGCCCATGCCAAGCTCCTTCATGTAGGAGAGCTGGCGAAGTCCGTGACGCGTCTCGATGCGCTCCACCATGTCGTGATGCTCCTCGGCAGTCATGGCGTAGATGATGTCTACACAAGCCTGATCTATAGCAAGAATGTCGGTCGAAGAGAGGATGCCCACATCTGGCGTCACGACAGGTTCTGCCAGTACGCCTTCGCAGTCGCAAGAGACTGACATGTTGCGCATTACGTTGACGTAGGTGACATGTTTGCCGAAGAAGTCGATGCTGGCTTTAGCGGATTCTGTCATGCGTTCCATAAATTCTTCTTCGCTGATGCTCCATTGATCGTCGGAACCTTTCACGGTATGTATTATGGCCTTACCGATTCGTCCGTCGGCACACCCGATTCCGATGTTCTTGTTAGAGCCTCCGAAGCCTCCCATCGTGTGCCCTTTGAAATGCGTCAACGCTACCATCGAGTCGTAGTTCAACAGATTCTTGCCGACATGCATTTCCTTGAACCACTTGCCTCCTTCGATGGGCAAAGTTGCTGTGCCTTGCTCGTCGAGGATATCGACAGGACAGAAGGTCCATCCGTTCACTTTGAGTGTCTCACGATGCTTCTCTGTCGTGTCTCTGTCGCCTTCGTAGTAGGTGTTTGTCTCGATGATGTTGGCGCCTTTCAAATCTCCTGCCATCAGTTCTTTCACCCATTCCCGAGGTATGATGTTCGGGCCGTTCTGCTCGCCTGTATGGAGTTTCACACCCACTTTGCCGCAGATGTTTCCGCAGACCTGCTCATAAGCCTGGATGAGACCTGCAGCCGAGAGATTACGCGTGAAATACACAACCGACTCGTTGCCTGTTCGTTTTTCGTAAGGCACATACTTATTACCGTCGATGCCTGGTATTAGATTTTCCTCTTGTTGCTCCATAGTTTTATTTAATAAGGTTTCCTAAGATGCTTCGGCCGAGTTCGCGGGTTGCGGTTCTGGTTGCTGTGCTTACCGTACTCTTCGTTATCTTTTTGCCGAGGCTTTCCTTCGAGCGGCTCTTCTTGCCTGTCACCGTATTTGCAACATATGTGCCGAGGGCGGCAGTGACGCTTGTGATGACGGCAGAGAGAATCTTCGAGAAGAAGCCCTTCTTCTTGCTCTTCGCCTTCGTTTCCTCCTTTTGCTCCTTTTCAGCCTGCTTTTCCTGTTCGGCAAGCTCGCGAGCCTCTTCCTCCTTTTCGCTTTCTGCGAGGAGCACTTCAAACGCACTTTCGCGGTCTATCATTGTGTCGTAACGGCCAAAGATGCGCGACGTCTTGATGATTTGCTCGCGCTGGGATGCTGTGATGGCGCCGATTTGACTGAGCGGGAAGAGCACTTTGGCACGCTCCACAACGTTCGGAGTGCCTTTCTCATCGAGGAAAGAGACGAGCGCTTCGCCTGTGCCGAGTTCCATGATGGCATCTTCCGTCTTGAAGTCCGGATTAGCTCGGAAGGTCTCGGCAGCTGCTTTCACGTTCTTCTGTTCCTTTGGCGTAAAAGCACGAAGAGCATGCTGAACGCGGTTTCCCAACTGAGCGAGCACAGAATCGGGAATATCTGTGGGGTTCTGCGTCACGAAATAGACGCCTACGCCCTTGCTTCGGATGAGACGCACAACCTGCTCAATTTTGTCCACAAGGCTCTTTGGCGTGTCCGTGAAGAGCGTATGAGCCTCGTCGAAGAAGAATACGAGACGTGGCAACTCCTGATCTCCTACTTCGGGCAGACGTGCATAGAGGTCCGAGAGAAGCCAAAGCAGGAAGGTGGAATAGAGTTTGGGCTGGTGCATCAGTTTGTCGGCAGCCAGGACATTCATTATGCCTTTGCCATCAACGCTGACCTGCAGGAGGTCCATGATGTCGAAAGCAGGCTCGCCGAAGAACTTGTCTGCGCCCTGATTCTCGAGGGCGAGGAGGGCACGCTGAATGGCTCCAACACTTGCAGTTGAGACGTTACCGTAAGTCTTCGTCAGTTTTGTAGCGTTGTCGGCAATGTAGGTCAGCATCGCGCGCAAGTCCTTGAGGTCGAGCAGGAGCAAGCCACGTTCGTCGGCCACCTTGAAGAGAATCGTCATCACGCCAGCCTGCACCTCGTTCAGCTCCATGAGTCGCGACATCAGGTCGGGCCCCATGTTTGAGATGGTGGTGCGCATCGGATGTCCCTGCTCGCCAAAGACGTCGTAGAAACAAACTGGAGCGCCATGAAACTTAGGATTCTCGATGCCGAACTCGGCGCAGCGCTTCTCGATGAACGAGGACATCGCACCCGTCTGCGAGATACCAGAGAGGTCGCCCTTCATGTCGGCCATGAAGCAAGGCACCCCAGCCTCGCTGAAAGTCTCGGCCAGGACTTGCAGGGTGACGGTCTTGCCGGTTCCCGTTGCACCTGCAATCAAACCGTGCCGGTTCGCCATCTTACCATTAATATAAATCGGTCCGTTCTGACCGTGAGCTACGTATAAATGTCTATCTTCTGTTAACATAGTCGTTTGTTTTTATTTAATAATGTATTTCTTGCCATTAATGATGTTGATGCCTCTCTGCGGTTTGCTTAGGCGCTGACCTGCAAGATTGAAGATTGCTTCGTTATGGCTGAAGTTAGCGATAACATTATCTTTGTCAATTCCTGTCGGGTCAACAGGCGTGATGGAAAGCAGTTGAAGTTCGCCTATCTGCAGTTGATTACCACCATTTACGGCAGTTACGGTAAGGCGATAGGTATTGTAAGTTTCCGTTGTCTCAATGAAGTAGAACTGTGTAGCATAGCGATTGGAGAAGGACTCATCGCTTCGAGTGTCGAGCAAGGTCCAGTTCTCGCCGTCATTAGTTGCTTCAAGAATCCACGAAGCAGGATCGCGTGTGGGCTCGTTCTTGCTGGCTGTAATGCTATAAGCATTGATGCTGACGGTATCTGCCATAGTGTAAGTAATGCTGACAGGTTCGGTGAAAGCAGCTCGATAATGGTACAGGCGGTTGCCGTCGTTGATGCGGCCAACGGCTTCCGATGTGGTGAGCCCGGGAGAAGAGGCTTCAACAGAAGCTGGAGCTAAAAAGTTCATGTCTTCTGTGTCTGCAATTGCTGTGCCGTAAAGTTCGAAATCAGCAAGCTTTACACGCGTTTCATTTATTCCGTTAACTTTAAGTTTGAAGCGTTTGAAGCTCTTTGTCGAGGAAGCGGTGTAGGTGAGTCGAGAGCCTCGAGCAGGGAAGTTGACCGTTTTGTTGAATAGTTGTGTTTCTGTCCCTTCTTCATCACAGCCCATGAGAGTAATGTTCTGCGGGTCGAGCTCTGCTTCGTCTGCACTTACAAGCGAATAACCAACAAGTCGGACTGGAATTGGTGTTGCAATGTCCCAATATGTATTGTTTCCTTCGAGGATTGCGTGGGTGTTGCCGTCCTTGTCTATAAGTGGCAAAACATCGCTTCCATCACAACTGACGACAGTTGCAATTTCCATAATGTTGGCATAATACTTGCCGAAGTCGAGCTTACCGAAGAGTTGCAATTGAGTGAGCTGAGCCTCCTCTCCGTTGATGGTTAAACGATAATAGAGGTAAGTAGTTTCGGGATTGACTTTTGCAATAAATGTGTAGTTGTCATAAGGGAAGTCAGCTTCTGTCTGTTGGTCGATAAGCTTCCAGCCGGAGCTTCCGTTTGCCGAGCCTTCAAGTTTCCAAGAAGTGGGAGCCAAGTCTTTCGCTCCTGCAGTTATGCTATAGGCAGAAAGCATATAGTTTCCGACAGGGTGATAGACGACAGTGAGTGGCGTTTGTAGTGGTGTTTCGCCTATGTGGTCGATGAGTGCTTCTTGACCTTCTGTAATGCTTCCTCCATCAGCAGTCAGGTCATTTTCATCGATAAAGCGACCAAGCAATTGCCATTCTGAAACGGAGAGTTTCGTTTGTGTCTCGTTGGCAGAGAAGAGTAAACGATAATGAGTGTAGTCTTTTGATGTTTCAACATCTGTCCGATAACATTGTCCGTGAACGCTAAAGACTGTATCGGAAACCTCGTGAAGTGTTTCCCAATCCTCGCCATTATTGGAGCCTTGAAGTGCCCAACCTGTTGGACTCCCCTCAAGGTCGTCGCCAGAGAAGAACTGATAACCGTAGATGCGCATTGGCGAAGACGTCTTGTACTGAATCCAAGTCTCTGCTCCGGCCTCGATTTCGCTTGTTAAAGCTGTGGTGAGATTGCCGTCAATCATTGGTGTGGCATCGTTCGTGGCAAAAGAGGTTGTGAGGATTCCTCCACCATTTGTTAAGTCTGCATAGACGTTATTCATACTATGGAACTGCCACCAATTAATGTAGGACTGTCCTGCACTCGAAGAGACGAAGTAAACATTGTGAATGCCCGTAACAGGATGATTGATTATCTTCTGTATTGTCGCCCAAGTTTTGGTTTCAGGAATGTCGCTGTTATTAATGGTACAAAGCAGGGTGCCTTTCGTGGCGTTGGGCTGGTCGAGATAGACATTGAGGACAGTTGAGGTGAGAGAAATCTTTGCACGCAATTCGATATGAGAGGCAGGCTTGTCTCCAAAGTCGACTCTGCGATAACCGATGTAGTGATTGGATTTTATCGGTCCTGCCATTCCGCCATTATCATCGTCAGCGTTGCCTTCATAAACGACTGAAGCATTACGAACGAAGTTGAAGTCCTCGGCCTCGTTCTTGGCATAGGCATCATGATAATCAACCGCTCCGAGGTGGCAATTGAATGCAGCCGAGACGCAGGTCATGTTGCCTTCGTTGCCAAAATTCTTGTAGCTGTCTCCTTCTTTGTGCTTAAAGTTCTCCTCCGCTTTGGTAAGCCAGGCAGAAGATGTGATGCCTGAGGAGTTGCGGTTGTTCCAGGCATGATAGGCATTCTTGGCAATCCAGTCGTAGTGCGATGGGGCATTGAAGCTTTCAGCGTACATTCTTATGTATCTCAGCATGATGCCTTTGAAGCCGCAAAGGTCGCCTTGAACCGTTTGGCAGACATGAATGATGCCGTGATTGTTGGCCATGTTTGCCTCCGACCATCTGATGATTGCATCTGCATCGTCCTTGAACATCTGCTCACCATAATGATTGTAGAGCATAATGGCTGCACCAAGGTTTGTGCCTTGATTGTAGGTGGAAGCCCAGTAGTTGTAGTTTCCTGTGGCTTGGTCGTAGCTGTCCCAAACCTTGCCTGTCGGTTTGCCGCCTGACATCTCGAAGAGTTTGCCACGCTCTGCCATATAGGTCTTGCGAGCTTTCTGATAGTAGCTTGTGTCTGCTTGTGCAATGGCGAGGTAGCATGCACAGACGGCAGCAGGTCCGTTGATGCAAGAGTTTGTGCCCTGACCGCTATTGTGCTTCCATTGAAGCAGGTCATTTCCATAACAGTCTGCTCGTGCAAACATGCCGTCGAAATTTGTCTTTGCCGTTGTTTTGTACTTAGACAGGCCTGTCAGCAAATAGGCTCTGATGCAGGCGATACACATCCATGCGATATCGTCATTGTATTCGTTATAGCCATCGACGCCTTTCTGATACCATTTGCTTTTGTTGCGAGCGATGAAGTTCGTATAGAGGTTGTCGAACATTGTTGCATATTGTTGGTCGCCTGTTGTCTCAAGGGCATCGAGCACAATCTCGAACATCTCTGCGTCGCCCCACCAGCCGCCGTTGCCTATAACCCAGCCTGTGCCGGCTTTCTTGTAGCAACGAGCTTTCCATTTCTCCATCATGTCGTCGCGCTTGTCTTTTGTGAAGGCTTTTTCCATGGGCTCCACAACTTCGACGGTCCAAGTGATGCGAGCGGGGTCGTAATCCTTTGTGGTGTCTATGATTTTCAGCTTTGCTGCGACAGTATCGCCCTCGCAGGCAAGTGCGTATCTCTTTGTTGTGCCTTGGAAGATTTGGAACTGATTGGTAGTGCCTTCGATGGGGACAAAGTCCCAAGAGCCTTTACTGCTGGCAGCACTTTTGATTGTTTGACCTACAAATCCGGAGGTGCCTGAAGTCAGTCCGGCAAGGTAGTAGCCCGTGTAGTCGTTTTGGAGCAGAAAAGTTCCATTTGTCCTTGCCGTGAGTGTCCAGCGTTGGGCATTCACATTCGTCTCGGTCCAAAGGAGTGCGTTCTTGTTCTGGTCGAGCGAAGAGTTCTCCACGAAGACAGACAAGCCATTGTTTACGAGTCGGACGGTTTGTTCTGTCTCAAAAGCTTGTGCAGATAAAGTCAAAGCTAATAAAGCAAAAGCGAAAAGGAATCGAATAGTTTTCATATCTATATAGTGGTTACATTATGTTTTCAACGTGGCGAAATTATGTTTTCAACGTGGCGAAATTATGTTTTCAACGTGGCGAAATTATGTTTTCAACGTGGCGAAATGAAGTTTTTATAATGGTTACTTTTTGAGGACAAAGTTAGTACTTTTTTGACACAAAGCAAAGAGAAGGCAGAAAATTATTTGTTTTCTGCACCACAATGTGGGCATTTTCCCAACTCTTTGAGCCTTTTTCCGCAAGAACCGCAGAGATAGCGAGGTCTGGAATTGCGAAAATAGCGCAAAAGCAGGACAAGAACAAAGAGTGCGAAAAGAATGTAACTGACTCCTGGACTTAATGCGGCCAAAGTGAAGAGCAAATAGCAAAGAATGCAACATCCGAGCAGGGAGAGCAGGTAAAGTAATGCTTCCGAAACAGGAAGTTGCTTCAGAACCTCGTCAATCGTTGCGATTGTCAACACCAAAAGAACCCAGACTGAGCAAAGGAAAAGGCTCAGGATAAGCGGCAAACCGAAGGGGTTGAGCGTGGGATGATAGTAATAAAGTACCCACGTCTCAGGCACATAATGCTGGATGCCGGCATAGAGTAGGGCGGAAGCGGCAAGGGTGATGAGCAAATAAGTGGGATAGGGCGAGAGAATGTCGCGAAAGAAGAAGACGTGAAGCTTTCTTTTGCCCAATATCTGCCAAAACAGAACAATCAGGGAAACGGCAAATACTACCAAAAAGACGCCTAAATGGCGAACGCTAAAGAAATGAATGAATCTGGAAATCGGGTCGTCCGGAACCACACTTTCCGTGAAGTCGTGCTGATGAGCCCAGCCCATAGTAAATTGGTCTCGAGCCAGTTTCACCCAAACACTATCTACGGAGTCTTCTGGAATGATGGCCGTTTCTGCTACCACCAACGGGTTGCCATAATAAACGGTCAAATGCTCACAAAGTGTGTCGATTGGTTGGTTATGGAGGGGTTCGTTGCTCTGCAACTTCAAGCTGTCCACGCAAAGTTCGAAGTTGTCGCCAACCTCATAAAGCGTGGCGTCCTCTTCTTGATAATAGCAGGAAACGAAGAGGAGAGACAGAAGCAATAACCGGATGTGTCTCATAACTAAGGCTTTAACACAGTCATTTCGCACTTCTTGCAGTCAAAACCGAGACGGAATCGACGCCCATCGCCGAGGACGAGATAGAGCGGCTCTTGCCATTTCTCGTTCCCGTCGTGTCTTTCTTTCAAACATTGTCCCCAAGCATGACGAAGGCAGAACCTGCAGGTCATGAGTTGATTGGGGAGGGTAGAAGGCTGAAAATCAAGCTTTAATGATTGCGGCTCGAAGTCTGCTTTGGCGTTCGGCTCGAAGTTTGCTTTGGCTTTCTGCTCGAAGTCTGCTTTGGCGTTCATCGGCTTTTCCTTTTCAATTAGTTTCCTTCTCCATTCAGCGAGGACGCTTCTTGGGATGAACCAAGGTTGGGAGAAGCGCACTTCCACATTTTGGCAGACGTATGGTGTGTCGCCAAGTTTGCAGAGGACTTCCTTGATTGAGGCCGTTTGGTCGGTTCGTGCGAGTTGATGCTCTTGGACGAACTCCTCGCTTCTGTTTGTGCCGTTTTCAGCAGAAAAAGTAAGCTTGAAGCCCTGTTCCGTATCTTCAAGAAGGAAGTTTGCGTTAATGCGGCGTTCAGCCGTTTTGCCGCTCATCATGTCCTCCCACGCCTTGTCGAAGCTTCGCCAAAGTCTGTCGCCTTTCCTGATTTTGACTTCTGAATTAATGAAATTTGAATTAACGAAGAGGTGGTTTCCTTCGGCACGATTCACGCGGAAGCCTTGCAAATTGCCTCCCTCGTCGAAGAAGCAAAGCCCGTCGCCATTACTGAAAACCTCTGTGGATGAGACGATTATGCAATCCCGCCTAACTTCTTTCACGCGACCAACTTCGCGGCCTCGGCTTTTGGGCGTTTCGGGTGAAGCGAGGTCGCTTGTGCGGCCAAAGAGGAAGTAGTCTGTGTAGCCGCGCGAGAAGCTGCGCGAGAGGTCGGGCTGGAAGGTGTAAGTGCTTGTGCCATAGGAAGAACGAGCGAATTCAGGTCGGCGTTTCAGTATGGCGTCGAGGGCTTCGCGATAGGCTGCCGTCACGTTCTTCACGTAGGCGATATCCTTCAGTCGGCCTTCGATTTTGAAGCTTCTCACGCCTGCGTCGAGCATCTCCTCGAGGTACTTTTGGCGGTTCATATCCTTGAGCGAGAGCAGGTATTTGTCCTTGATGAGCGTGTTGCCGTTTGCATCTTCGAGCGAGAAGGGAAGGCGGCAGAATTGGGCACACTCGCCTCGATTTGCGGAACGTCCGAAGCAATACTCCGAGGCATAACATCTGCCGCTATAGGAAACGCAAAGTGCGCCATGCACGAATGCTTCGAGCGTCACGTCTGGAGCGGCTTCGTGAATCTCCTTAATCTGTTCGAGTGAAAGTTCGCGAGCGAGGACTACTTGATTGAATCCTAACTTCTTAAGGCGAACGACGTCCTCCTTCGTGCGATTGTCCATCTGCGTGCTTGCGTGAAGCGGAACGGGCGGAAGCGCCAACCTGAGAAGGGCTTCATCTTGCGTGATAAAAGCGTCCACTCCGGCGTGATAGAGGTCCCACGCAATGAGACGCGCCGGCTCCAGTTCTTCTGGGCGAAGCAGGGTGTTGAGCGTGACGTAAATCTTGACGCCGAACTGATGAGCATAGTCGCACAGCTTTTGAATATCCTCGACAGAATTGCCCGCAGCAGCTCTTGCTCCGAAGCGTGGAGCCCCGATGTAGACGGCGTCCGCGCCATGATCTACGGCGGCGATGGCGCACGCCAAGTCGCGAGCAGGGGAGAGGAGTTCAGTGTATCTCATCAATGTCGTATGGTGTTTCCTGATATACATAGTAGTTGAGCCAGTTCTGGAAGAGCAGATTGCCGTGGCCTCGCCAAGTGACGAGCGGTCCCTTCTCGGGGTCGTCGTCGCGATAGTAGTTGTAGGGCTTCTTGATTGGCAAGCCTTTGCCGAGGTCGCGCTTGTATTCGTTGTCGAGCGTCAGGGGCGAGTATTCTGAGTGTCCTGTAATGAAGATTTCTCGTCCTTCGCGCGCCATCACCATCGAGACGCCGCTCTCTTTACCCTCGGCAATGATGGTGAGTTCGGGCACTTTAAGGATGTCTTCCTTTCGGATTTCAGTGTGTCGGCTGTGGGGCATGTAGAAGATGTCGTCGAAGCCTCTGAAGATGGGGAGTCGCGGGAGGAGCGGCACTTGCGGGAAGATGCCGAACTTCTTCTCCGGGAGGGGGTATTTAGGGATGCCGTAGTAGAAGTAGAGCCCTGCCTGAGCAGCCCAGCAGATGTATAATGTAGAGGTAACGTGCGTGCGTGCCCACGCGAAGATGTCGCACAGCTCGTCCCAATAGTTCACCTCTTCGAAGTCGAGGTGTTCGACGGGTGCTCCTGTGATGATGAAGCCGTCGAACTTTTCGTGGCGCATCTCTTCGAAGTCGCGATAGAAGGCTCGCATGTGTTCGATAGGTGTGTTTTTGCTGGTGTGCGCCTTGACCTTCATGAGGTGTATCTCGAGCTGCAGCGGTGTGTTCGAGAGGAGTCGGATGAGGTCTGTCTCTGTTGTGATTTTGAGGGGCATGAGGTTGAGGATGGCGATGCGCAGGGGTCGGATGTCCTGTGCATTAGCGCGTTTATCGCCTAGCACAAAGATGTTCTCTTCTCTGAGGAACTCTATTGCAGGCAGGCTGTCAGGTAGTCTAAGTGGCATAGAAATGAAGTTTTGCTTTGCAAAATTACAGATAATAATTCAAAAATCAAAATTCGAAAATAATAATTTCAAAATTAATGAACTCAAATTTCAAAATTAATGAATTCAAAATGAAGGATAAGCGGGCGAAAAGCAAAATAATACAACAATCCCCACTACAGAGAAATGCTGCAGCGGGGGATTGGTTGTTGTTTGTGGGAAGGGGATTTTACTTTACCAAGACTTTTCTTGTTGTTCCGTCGGCGTGGCGGATGATGTTGATGCCCTTGACGTTCGTCGGCCTTTGGTTCTGCGGAGTGCTGATTTGGCGGCCTTGCAGGTCGTAGCGAGCCGTTTCAGTTGCTGGCTCTGCTGCCTCGACTTCATCGACGGCATCTATTTCGTCCTGCGTCAGGCCAACGATTGTGCCGAAGCCGCTCCAGGGCTCTGTCGTCTGGTATTGCTCCACAGATGCTGCTGGCACATAAAGTGTGGCTGAGGAGATGTCTGTCCCTTCAAAGGCAATCCCACCTGTCGTGGGAACATTCTCTGCAAGGCAATAGACATTGGCCAGCTCATAGCAGTAAGCAAAAGCATAGTCGCCGATTTCTGTCACGCTGCTGGAGATGGTGGCGGAGGCCAGATGAGGACAACCAAAGAAGGTTTCATAGCTGATGCTGCTCAGGCCTTCCGGGAAGGTGAAGGAAGTCAAGCCACAGGATTCAAAAGCCCATTGGCCGATATGGGTCACGCTATTTGGAATATGGATGGAGGTCAGTTGGTCGCAACCACAAAAAGCCCCAGTTCCCAGGCCGGTCACGCTGCTGGGAATGTAGGTACTCTTGCAACCTGCAATCAAAGTGTTCGAAGCAGTCTCTATGATGGCATTACAATTGTCGCGCGAGTCATAGACAGGGTTCCCTTCTTCAACTTCTATAGAGGTCAATTCGTAGCAATACGCAAAAATTGCATAGCCAATGCTGGTCACGCTCTTTGGAATAGTGATGGAGGTCAAATTGTAGCAGGCATAAAAAACACTGTTGTCGATGGTTTCCACGCTTTCTGGAATAGTGATGGAAGTCAGGCCGTTGCAACTGTCAAAAGCACCGACTCCGATATAGGACACAGTATTGGGGATAGTGATGGAGGTCAGGCCAGAACACCCACAGAAGGCCCCGTCCCCAATGCGGGGCACGCCATTGGGAATAATTGTATTCGAGCAACCTGCGAACAAAGTGTTCGAGGCAGTCTCTATGATGGCATTACAATTGTCGCGCGAATCATAGACGGGGTTCCCCTCGTCCACAGTTATAGAGGACAGGTTTCTGCAATAAGCAAAGACCCAGTAGCCAATGCTGGTCAGGCTGCTTGGGATGGTGATGGAAGCCAATTCGTCGCATTCATAAAAAGCATAGCCGTCGATGTTTTTTACACCTTCTGGAATAGTGATGGAAGCCAGAGCATCACAGTCATAAAAAGCCCATTCGCCAATGTTGGTAACACCTTCTGGGATATTGACGGAGGTCAGATTGCTGCAACAATAGAAAACATATTCACTGATGCTGGTTATACCTTCTGGGATAGTGACGGAGGTCAGATTGCTGCAATAAGAGAAAGCCCAGTTGCCGATGCTGGTCACACTGCTTGGGAGGGTGACGGAAGTCAGGCTGCTGCAGTTTTGGAATGCTTCGGTGCCAATGCTGGTCACACCTTCCGGAATAGTGATGGAGGACAGGCCGATGCAATTACTGAAAGCAGATTCTCCGATGCTGGTCACACCTTCTGGGATAGTGACGGAGGTCAGGCTGCGACAATATGCGAGTGTGTGGTCGCCGGTGGTGGTCACGCCTTCTGGGAAGGCGAAGGAAGTCAATTGTTCGCAATAATAAAAAGCATAGTCTCCGATGCTGGTCACGCTGTTGGGAATGGAGATGGAGGTCAAGGCTGTGCAATTCAAGAAAGCCCATTCTCCGATGGTGGTCACACCTTCTGGAATAGCGATGGACGACAGACTGTAGCAATTGGAGAAAGCATAATCCCCGATGCTGGTCACAGAGGATGGAATAGAGACATCGTTCAGTTCGTAGCAATCGCCGAAAGCATAGTTTCCGATGCTGGTCACAGGGTAGGTCACGCCACCATAATCAACAGATGGGGGGATGATAACCTGACCAGAGTAGGAGTTGTAGTTATCGTCACGATAAGTCACGGATGCCCCGTCTTCCGAGATGTCGTAATAGATGCCGTCAACTTCAGCATCATAGGCGCTTGCCACCATCGGCAGCAAAGCCACAAGCAGGAGTAAAAGTTTCTTCATAATCAAAAAAGTTTATAGTTTTTGGAATTTTCGATGCAAATTTACAAAAAAAGCGGGCAAACTTCAAAGCATTTCCTGCGCTTTTATTTGTTTGCTCGCTTAATTAGGTCTTTGATGTAAATCTTCACCCCGAATATGCTGCCTGCATAGACGAGAATTTGGGCGAAAAGCATCAAAACGCTGCCGTCAATCTCACCTTCTGGCGGCATAAAGAGGCTGATAGTTGCTAAAACGCAACCAAAAGCCAAGAGAAAAGAGGCGGTAGCCCCCTCCAAACCCTTCGGGCCTCCGTCGCTTGCGCTCCCCAATTGCTCCGCTGCCAACGGGCAATTGCCCCCTTTGGGGGTGGCTTTTTGTTCTTTTGTTGGGGATGGTTTGGGGGTGGGCTGATTTACCTTTTTCATGCCAGTCCGAATGCGGACAAAATGGCGGTCAGTGTGGTGAGAATGACGTTGATTATCACCGACCATTTGTTCTTGTTATCTTGTGTCATGGCTTTAGTAATGGTTAAAGGTTAAAGGTTACGGTTTACTGATTCTCGATAGAGCTGGAAGCCTTTTTGGACGACGTCTTCTGAAAGGAGCGCCCCACATTCTTGCCTTGCCATTGCCAAGACAAGTTTAGGCCAGTCCTCTTCTGTCAGCCGTTGCAAGCCTCCCAGTCCAGACCAAAGGCAGACGTTCTTGATGTACTTTTCGGTGTCGTTTTCCGAAGGGGGTGCCCATCGAGAAATGATGTCTTGGATGCAGTTGGCTTTGTACTTAATGGAATAGGTGCGAAGCAGAACGAAGGCGGCTCGGATGCCATATTCGATGGATTCGAAGCGGACAAAAGACCTGTCGCCAGCCCCCTCTCCGCTCCCCCTCAAGGGGAGAACTTCGCCCTGCCATCGAGTACCTGGCACTTTGCGGATATTCAGGGGATTGTTGTTTCTTAGTCCTCGAGTCATAGTAGTTTACCGTTTACTGTTTACTGTTTACAGATATAACAAAAACCGAAAAAACCTTTTGAACCTTTGGCACTTCGTGCTTGTCCTGCTATCGTCAGTAATCTGGCTGTAAGCAAGCTTCCGCCATCTTACTGCCAATTGCAGAACAATCCTTCGGACTTCAAACTTTCAAAAAAAAACATAAAAAACAATTTCCCTATCAGTAGAAGATTTTTCTTGTTTTTTGCTCGTCTGTGCTGCAAGCCGTAGGCTGTCTGTAGGTGAGGCAAGGAATGGTTAAGCTTGCTTAAACAGGACTTGACTTCAACTAAAGGCAAATGCGCAGCATGCAGCACGGGCGAGGGTTTTCATGGTTTTTGTTTTCTCCAAAACGACGTAGTCTTTTTTTTTTGAATTTTGAATTTAATAATTTTGTTCCGCGACTACAATCGCGCCTTGGTGCTAGAGCATCCAAGAATTATTCAGGGTTGGAGATTTACTCCAAACCCTGAATAGTATCCGTGTTCTTGATGACTTCGATGGCGTCGTCCTGCATCTTGCGGCTGGGGACAAGCTGGAACTGAGCCTCGTCGCGGAGGTTGCGGAAGTCCTTGCCGGGATTCCAGCAGACGTTCACGGCCTTGATGTTGCCTGCGCCGAATTCCTCGGTGGTGTCTGCGCCTTCGCAACCAAGTTCCACACGGAAACTGCCAAGTTCGCCAAGGCTGACGATGTTGCCGGCCAGGAGCTGTTCGCGGAGGCAACGAATCATGTCGGTGATGACACCGCTGATGGTGCCCTTGGAGAACGGGGTGTTGTGGTCGGCCATGTGCTGCACGAACTGGTCGTAGGTGAGCTTGGCGTTGGCCTGAGCGGAACCATAAGCCTTGGTGCCGCCGGTTTCAGCGCTGATGTCGGCCTTCTTCGTGCCGGGCTTCGCGCTCATGATACAGATGGAATAGTTGATCATATCGGCCCCCTCCCGTCCTCCCCCTCAAGGGTGAGGAGTTTTGTATTCCGCGGAGAGGTTAGCGGGTGTTAAGGTTAGTAATTGTTAGTTTTAGTTTCCTTCCTTAAGTCCTTTCCTTGAGGAGAGGATTTAGGAGAGGCTTTTCTCTGCTTGCCGAGTTAACTAATTCGACGTGTCGAGTTGCGCACCTCAACGTGTCGAGTCTGTTCGCTCGGCGTGATGTGTTTCGAATCACAATGCAAAGGTACGGCTTTTCGCGCGCGCGCGCAAATAATTCCTTAAAATAAGCACGCAAAAAAGCACGCTGGATTTTTGGGGGGTGGTGGTGTGGTGGTACAGATGGCAGATGGCAGTTTCCATATGAGCACTAATTGCAGTAGAAAATCTGGAAGGTTAAAATTTTATATTATATATAATATATATTATATATATTATATATAATATAACTATATTCTATAGTTATTTACTTTGTTTAATCTCAGCAGATGAAAAGATGGCTCACATAGAAACTGCCATCTGCCATCTGCCATCGCTCTAAAATAAATTAACCCACGCTCACACATTTTATCTAAAGGATTTGCAGGGAACAGAAAAGATTCGTAACTTTGCAGGCAAATTGATATATAATGACTGCTGAACTAAAAACTTACATCGACGAACTGAACAAGCAGTACAAGACGGGTATTGCTCGCGAGCACTCGTATCGTCCTGCCCTGAAAGACCTGCTGCAAAGTCTGCTCCCAAAGATGGTGGTGACTAACGAGCCTGCGCATATCGAGTGTGGTGCGCCTGACTACATCATTCAAAGGGAGAAAGACCATCTGCCTGTGTTTTTTGTGGAGGCAAAGGATGTGAACGATAACGACCTCGACGGACGCAACAAGAACGGCCATAAAGAGCAGTTCGACCGCTATAAGCAGGCACTCGATTATATTATCTTCACAGATTATCTGGACTTTCATCTCTACGAAAATGGCGAGTTTGTGGATAGTGTAAGGATTGCAGAGACGAAAGGTGGCAAGATTGTGGCTATTGCTGAAGCCGAAGAGAAGTTCACCGGCATGATTCAGCACTTGGGGACATCTGCCATCCAGCGCATCACCTCGGCTTCCCGTCTGGCACAACTGATGGCTGGCAAAGCACGTCTGCTGGCCAATATCATCGAGACGGCGATGAACGATGAGGAAGACACACTCGAGAACGACAATCTGCAAGCACAATACGAGGCATTCAAACTTGTGCTCATACAAGATTTGAAGAAAGAAGATTTTGCAGATATCTATGCCCAGACGATTGCTTACGGCATGTTTGCAGCCCGTTTGCACGACGATACCCCGGAAGATTTCAGTCGCGAAGAAGCAGCCCGTCTCATACCTAAGACGAATCCATTCCTGCGTCAGATATTCAACAATCTCGCAGGCAACGACCTCGACGAGCGAATTGCCTGGGTTGTGGACGACCTCGTGACTGTTTTCCAAGTTACGGACATCAGGAAAATCATGTCCACCTATACACAGGACAAGCGCCACCACGACCCCATGATTCACTTCTACGAGGATTTCCTTTCTGAATACAATCCCAAGTTGCGCAAGGCAAAGGGAGTGTGGTACACACCTCAGCCTGTTGTGGGTTTCATTGTGAGGGCTGTAGATGAAATCCTGAAGACAGAGTTCGAATTGCCTGACGGACTGGCCGACTACTCGACGATACAAAAGGAAGTGTCGGAAGAACAACGTTACGACCGCCGCACGAAGGACGGCATGAAGCACACAATGAAGTCGTTCCACAAAGTGCAGATTCTTGACCCAGCCACAGGTACAGGCACTTTTCTGGCAGAGGTGGTGAATCAGATTTACGACCACTATCGCGGCAACCAAGGCATTTGGCAGCAATATGTGGAGCAACATCTCCTGCCTCGCTTGAACGGCTTCGAGATTCTCATGGCTTCCTATGCCGTTGCCCACCTGAAACTCGACATGTTGCTTGGCGAGACAGGCTATCAGCACAAGACGGACAAGCGACTTCGCATCTACCTGACCAACTCGCTCGAAGAGTGCTCCACAGAGCAGCCAACTCTCTTCTCTCAATGGCTCAGCCGCGAGGGAATGGAAGCAAACGTCATCAAGCGCGACTGCCCTGTAATGGTGATGATTGGCAACCCGCCGTATAGTGGCGAGAGCCAGAATAAAGGCGAGTGGATTATGAAACTGATGGAGGATTACAAGAAAGAGCCAGGAGGGAAAGAATCGCTGAATGAGCGAAATCCTAAATGGTTGAATGATGACTATGTAAAGTTCATCCGCCTTGCTCAATATTTCATAGAAAAGAATGGCGAAGGCGTTATTGGCTTCATCAATCCTCATGGTTATCTTGACAATCCCACATTCAGAGGTATGCGCTGGAATCTGCTAAAAACCTTTGACAAGATTTACACCATTGACTTACACGGTAATTCAAAGAAGAAAGAGACGTGCCCTGATGGAAGCAAGGACGAGAATGTCTTTGATATTATGCAAGGGGTTAGTATCAACCTTTTTGTTAAGACAGGCAAAAAGGGTAAAGACGAACTTGGGAAGGTGTACCATAAAGACCTTTATGGATTACGCCAACAAAAATATGACTTCCTCGATGGTGCAAATATAGAAAATGCGGGGTACGAGGAGATAAGGCCTCAAGCACCTATGTATTTCTTTGTACCAAAGGACTTTGGCTTGCAAGAAGAGTACGACAAGGGTTTCAAGGTTGATGAATTGTTTAAGGTCTATAATGTTGGCGTTGTAACATCAAATGATGCTACTATGGTTAGCTTTGACAAAGTGAGCCTAAAGGATAATGTAAAGAGTTTAACAGAATATAAGGATTCTTTTGTACATCAATTTGCTTATAGAGTATTCGATACAAGGTGGTTGTACTACGATGAAAAGTTATTAGAGAGAGCAAGAAAGGATGTAATGAAGCATCTGACAAATCGGAACAATGTTGCGATGTCTATTGCTAGGCAATGTGTTGATGATTGGAGATTTGTCTTTGTATCAAACACAATAACCAATCTTAATTACATTGCTACTGCCGGTCGTTTGGGTGCAGGTTATGTCTTCCCCCTCTATCTCTACAAGGAGAACATGGGCGTAGAGGAGTGTATTCCTAACTTCAATTTGGAAATATACGAAAAGATAGCAAAGGGCTTGAACTACCTTCCTTGTTTGGTAAAAGATGTTTTGGTTGACCCAACAAGCGATTATAATGGCGTCCTCTATCCGCAACACCTCTTCGACTACATTTATGCCGTGTTGCATTCTCCCAGCTATCGTGAACGCTACAAGGAATTCCTGAAGATAGACTTCCCTCGCATACCTTATCCAACAGACTGGGAGAAGTTCCGCGATTTGGTGGAGAAGGGCGCAGAACTTCGCAAGTTGCACTTGATGGAAGACCTGCCACACAAAACAGGCGTCACCTTCCCTGTGGCAGGCACTACGCAAGTGGATTGCTATCGATGGGAGCAGAATCGCGTCTATATAAACAACGAACAATACTTCGAGGGCGTGCCAGAATCGGCTTGGACGTTCTACATTGGCGGCTATCAGCCTGCACAGAAATGGCTTAAAGACCGCAAAGGCATGACCCTCAGCTTCGAAGACGTCATGCACTACCAGCGCATCATCTACGTCCTCCAGCAGACAGAACAGATAATGCAGGAGATAGATAAACTATAATTGACGAAATAAGAAAATAGAACGAATATGATACAGACTCAATTACTCAGATTAGACCCACCTTACCAGATTATATCGGCTGGTGGCAGAGTTGGCATTCAGGTGGCAACACTGATTGTCACAGAAGACAAGACGACAGAGGATGGTGATTATGCAGTCGACACGCATAGTCATCCTGTCGTAAACTATGGATTGAAACAAGGCCTTGACGAGGCGCTGAAATATTCTTCCAATCCAGACGATTATAGTATAGTCACATCCCGTTTCCAGCCCGAAGGAGCTGTTTGGAACAAGGTGGAAGTAGGCGATGTTTACATATTAGGATTAGCGGGACGAAATGATAAAGTAGGCTTGCGCAAATTTGTGTCTCTTGTTCCCATAGAAAGAATTGATGGAGCTCCAACATGGAATTTGCGGTCAATAGCTTCAATGCGTTCCTTTGGCTATGAATTACAAAAGGTTGGGCTTAGTTTGCGTTCTAATGACGACACGGAGCTATTTTCAAGAGACAAAAGGGGCAATCTGGTTTTCTATTTGGAATATGTAGAAGAAACCGATATACCCGTAATATGTGTTGTGCTGAAAGATGGCGAGCAGTTCTTTCAATATGACTGGGATTTGCCAATCCATTTCTATGTCCAGCTATTTGATGGTCCTGCCCCCACTGATGATAACGGGAAATTCGTTGGCACAAACAGATGCAAGACAACAATACGTCTCGCAATGGAAATGCTTAGTCCATTCTTCGACAAAGAAAAAATAACTTTTTCTTATCGAAAACGCTCCAACCATCCTAATGAGGATGTCGTAGCCCACCTTGTAGAAGAACTAAACGAAGCCATTAAGTAAATGGCATTCAGAGCGGATTATATCATTACTGGTGTTGGTCAAAAATGGCCGACCGACCTGCTACTGAAAAGCCTCTGTGACCCAGAATTGCCAGAGGCGGAATGGTGGCGGCGGATGAGCTATTTGCAGAATGCATCCTGGCAAACAAAAGACCCCGAACTGTCTGAGGCTCTCGATAAAATCAAAGAGGAGCGAAAAGGCAGCCGCTTCCCCGTGCAGGAAGTAGCATCGCCGCAGAACCTGCCAGCTCCAAGCCCAATCGAGCAACAACGTGAGCTGAACTATTTTGCTCCGGCAAATAGTCTGAAAAGGCTTTTGAAAGGCTCTTGGTTTGCAGAGGTACGTTCTAAAGACGATTATGGCGAGGAGTGGACAGACAAATTTATAGATGCGCTTATGCAGTCAGAGCATCGCGACCAGATTGCTCTTGAATGGGGAAAAGAAGATAAACCTCTTCAGATTAAAGGACATATTGTTGGCCTGCTGAAAGATGCTGGGGTGTTGAAAGGCTCCTACGACAAAATAGCAGAGATAATAAGCCTAACACAGAATCCTCGTACGTTCTCAAAATACATGGGGGCAGGCAAGAAACAACCCTTCGCAGACTGGGTGAAGTGCTATGTTTCACCCCAAGAAAGATAGGCAATAAAAGCCGATTTGCGATTGAAGATATGCGATTGAGTTTTATAATTCAATCGCATATTTTTTTTTACTCCGATGGATAAAGGGTTTGAGAGGTGTTAGGTTTGCGATTGAAAAAAATATTTATACATATAATTCAGTCGCATAATCGCATCGTACATTTGCAGCAGAAAACGAAAAAGAATGTTTAACAATTAAAATGTACGAAGAAATGAACAAAGCAAAATTTACAAGAAACGCATTCGGCATTCAGGTGAAGAAATGCTGTGCGTCGTGTGCCCACAAACAGTTGAATCGGACTGTGTCGCAGAGAGTCTGCGCGAAACATAATAAAGAGGTTCGTGCGTGCGAGGTCTGCGAGTGTTGGAAGATGAGCGATATGCTGAAGTCGTTCTGCATGTCGGAGGGGCAGATCAAGCGCAGGGAGTATCAACTCTACCTCCTGAAAATTCGCGAGCGTGAGGCTGAGATCGATGTGGAGGAGGAACAGAGCATCGAAGACATCAGAAAAGAATTCGAAAGCCAATTTGGCAGTATTTACATTAACCTTTAATTATTAACCCGAGTTGAAGTGAGGAGGATGTTCTCGAGTAAATGGCCAAAGATTCCAACCTTCTTCTCACAAAACTCAAAACAATGAAAAAAATTATTATCAAAAACGAACAGGAGATTATGAACGCGCTCATGACTGGACGCATAGTAGAAGGACGATTGGTCTTGGTAAGAACGAACGATGGTCAGATGACTATAGAGTTCAAAGCCTACAACCGCAAGCCAAAGAAACGCTCAAAGGACCGCTTGGTCTGCTACCTGGAGCATGGTTGGGTGAAGGAGAGCCCAGAACGCATCAAGGTCTTCGAGAGCCTGCCAAAACGGCTGGGTGGCCTGAAGATGGCCGAGGCTTTGGACCGTGAAATCGATACGGTGGCCGATCTGCTCTTAGAGAATAGGTGGTAGAATATTAATTATTGGGAGTTATTAAATGAAGTTAAATAGGAAGTTATGCGCTTTGCGCAGGACAATACAACAAGGGTCCAGAACTATCGTCCAATTTAACTCCCACGAGCGGAGCGAGTTTACTTCCATTTTTACTCCCATTTTACTCCCAAATAAAAATCAAACTATGTCAAGAATTGATATCGGACAAAGCATTACTAACCCCAGGGTCGTGCCAGCCACGGCCAAGGGGTTCTACAAGGCCGCAGACAGCGAAAAGACAGGCAGCATCTGTGCCGAGCTGGAAGACGCGCTGGAGCAGGTGAGGCGTGGCGAAATCTCGAAGGACGAGTATAAGACCATTAAGGCCGACAGGAAGAAGGGCTGCAAGTTCTACACCCCTCATGCGCACTTCAAGAAAGGCTACAAACGCCGTGATGGCGGGCCTTGGGACTCAGGCAAAGCCGTCATCGACCTGGACGGCTGTGAACACTTCAAACAGCTCTACGAGGAGCGTCTGAAGGGGCGCGAGAAGGAGTTGGGCATCAACATGGCGAACATCTCTGTCAGCAAGACTGGCGGACACATCCTCTTCGACATTCCAGAAGGCCTGAATCGTCAGCAGGCTCAGGCTTGGATGGCTGGCGAAGTGCTTGGCGGAGTGGCCTACGACAAGGCCGTTCACGAAAGGGAAAGAGCCGTCTACATCCCTTGCCGCCACTACATCCTCTACCTCGACGAAGAACTGATGTTCAGCGACCAGCTGCACCCTGCAAAGCTGAGCGAAGAAGAACTGTTGAGGTATAAGAGGGGAGTTAAAATGGAAGTTAAAAAGGAAGTTAAAAAGGAAGTAAAAGAGGAAGTTAAAATGGAAGTTAAAATGGGAGTTAAAGTGGACGATACCACTGAAGCTAACGAGCGCATTCGTTTCATTGCCCAGGGGGTGATGAAGGAGAAGCAGCTGCAGGAGAGCGACTTCCTGAACGAAGGCGGTAGGCATACCTCTGTGAAGATTTTCCTGAGTGGCGCTACGCAACTGCTCTCGAAAGAGGAGACAAATGCCGTCCTGAAGGAGCTGATGCCTCAGCACTGGAACGACGAGAACATCCAAACGCTGGTGAACGACTTCTACCAGAACTACACCAAGCCCAGCCAAAAGCTGATGAGATACCAGGAACAGCTGTTCACGCAAAGCCGAAGGATGGCAGAAGAAAATGGCAAGGTGGAAGAGGTGCTTGAAATGGCTCCTGAGATGCCTCAGAAACTGCCTCGACTCATTGCTCTGCTCACTTCCAAAACGCCTGAATGCTACAAGGCTGCACTGGCTCACGCCATCTTCCCACCACTCGCCACACACCTCTGCAACGTGCGATTCCGCTACACAGACAACGTGGACCACGAGGCCACCCTGATGAACTGCCTCCTGGCAAGCACTGGTGCTGGCAAGGGCTGCATTGACGAGCCCATCAAGCGCATCATGGCCGACATAAAACTGCGCGACAGGGAGAACGAGAAGCGTGAAGCTGAATGGAAGAAGGACTGCCAAAAAAAGGGCGCAAACAAAGACAAGCAGGTAAGACCTGAGGGACTGGTCATCCAGATCATCGACCCAGATATGACCAAGCCTGCACTCGTCACTCGCATGGACGAGGCCGAAGGGCACTTTGTCTATGTAAAGCTCAACGAACTCGACCTCTTCGACCAGCTGAAAGGCGTGACTGGCAAGCAGCACTTCCAGCTCATGTGCCTCGCCTTCGACCCTGGAGCAGAGTACGGACAGACGCGCATTGGCACTCAGAGCGTGACGGCAAGGCCTCGCTGCCGCTTCAACTGGAACGCTTGTACCACCATCCTCAAAGGGCGTCGCTTCTTCCGCAATGTCCTCACAGATGGTCCTATCTCGCGCATCAACTTCTGCACCATACCAGAGATGGAAATAGGCGCTGAACAGCCTGTCTATGGGCAGTACGACGAAACGTTCGACGAGCAGCTGAAGCCCTACATCGACAACCTCGTGACGGCTAAAGGACTGATTGACTGCCCGCAGGCCTACAACCTCGCAAAGCAGCTCCAGCAGGAATGCGCAGAGTTTGCTCGCCTCTCGCAGAACGAGGTCTATTGGAACCTCTCGCACAGGGCTTGCGTGATAGCCTGGCTCAAAGCCTGCGTGCTCTTCGTGGCGAACGGCATGAAGTGGGAACAGGAAATCGAGGACTTCATCCGCTGGAGCCTCCACTACGACCTCTGGTGCAAGATGCAGTTCTTTGGCGCAGACATCGAAAAGGCCAATCAGGGCGAAGGTTCTCGCATCGGCACTCGTGGCCCAAGAAACCTGCTCGAACTCCTGCCAAACGAGTTCACACTGGAAGATGCCAAGCGCGTTCGCACTCAGCAAGGGCTGGGCACAGAAAAGACTGCCAACATGATCAGCACTTGGAAGAAACGCCAATATGTGGTACAGATGGCAGATGGCAGTTTCCAGAAGAGCAAAAGATTCAGGAATTGAAGCAAGGCGGCTGCTCTCGGCCAGGGCAGCTGCTTTTTTATTATTTTTTCACATCAAGGATTTGCCGGTTTCAGTTTTTTTCCGTAAATTTGCACGCGAAATATGAATATAACTAAATCCAAATGGAAGATCAAGAAAGAATAATCAAAGTTGACATCCAGCAGGAGATGAAGAAGAGCTATATCGACTATTCGATGTCGGTCATCGTGGCTCGTGCCCTGCCTGATGTGAGAGACGGTTTCAAGCCCGTGCATCGCCGTATATTATATGGTATGCGCGAGCTCAGGAATTTCCACAGTAGTCCCTACAAGAAGTGCGCCCGTATCGTGGGTGAGGTGCTTGGTAAGTACCACCCGCACGGCGACAGCTCGGTATATATGGCCCTCGTGCGTATGGCTCAGGAATGGGCGATGCGCTACACCCTTGTGGATGGCCAAGGTAACTTCGGTAGCGTGGATGGCGACTCTCCTGCCGCCATGCGATACACGGAGGCCAGGCTCAGCCTGATGGGCGAGGCGATGATGGACGACCTGGAGAAGGAGACCGTCGACATGACCAACAACTTCGACGATACGCTGCAGGAGCCTTCCGTCATGCCTACAAAGATTCCCAATCTGCTTGTCAATGGTGCTACAGGTATCGCTGTGGGTATGGCTACAAACATTCCTACGCACAACCTGAGCGAGGTGATTGACGCTTGTGTGGCTTATGTGGACAACGAGAACCTCGAGGTGGAGGACCTGATGCAGTATGTGAAGGGTCCTGACTTCCCAACAGGTGCTTACATCATGGGCATGCAAGGCATCCGTGATGCATACGAGACAGGCCGTGGCCGCATCATCATTCGTGCAAAGGCTGAGATTGAGAATGGCGACTTGCACGACAAGATTATTGTGAGCGAGATTCCTTACGGTGTCAACAAGCAGCAGCTCATCGAGTACATTGCCCAGCTCGTTGGCGACAAGAAGATTGACGGCATCAGCAATGTGAACGACGAGAGCGACTCTGAAGGCATGCGCATCGTGGTCGACCTGAAGCGTGACGCCAACGCCCGTGTTGTCCTGAACAAACTCTTCAAGATGACACCACTGCAGACCAGCTTCAGCGTGAACAGCATCGCCCTCGTGAAGGGACGTCCGCAACTCCTTACACTCAAGGACTTCATCTCGAACTTTGTGGCTCATCGTCACGACGTCACCATCCGTCGCACCAAGTACGACCTGCGCAAGGCTGAGGAGAGGGCTCATGTACTGAAGGGCCTCATCATTGCCTCGGACAACATCAACGAGGTGGTGGACATTATCAAGAAGAGCAAGACGCCGCAGGATGCTCAGCGCGCACTGGAGGCTCGCTTCGGACTCGACGAGATTCAGAGCAAAGCCATTGTGGAGATGCGACTCGGACAACTTACGGGCCTCAATCAGGAGAAGCTCCATGCTGAGTATGACGACCTGATGGAGAAGATTAAGTACTACAACCAAATCCTCACTGACGACCAGCTTTGCCGCAAGGTGATGAAGGACGAACTCCTCGAAATCAAGGAACAGTATGGCGACGCCCGTCGTACAGAGATTCTGCCAAGCGCGGAAGAGTTCAACGCTGAAGACTTCTATGCCGACGACGAGGTAGTCATCACAATGTCGCACATGGGCTACATCAAGCGCGTGCCCCTGGCAGAGTTCAAGGCGCAAGGTCGTGGCGGTATCGGCGTGAAGGCATCAAGCACTCGCGACAACGACTTCATCGAGAAGATTTATCCTGCCACCATGCACAACACCATGCTCTTCTTCACAGACCGTGGCCGCTGCTACTGGCTCAAGGTTTATGACATTCCTGATGGCAACAAGCAGGGCAAGGGTAGGGCAATCCAGAACATGCTCAACATCGAGCCGGGTGATGCAGTTCGCGCTTGCCTCTGCATCCGCAAACTCAGTGACCCAGACTTCTGCAAGACTCACTTTGTAGTGTTCTGCACAAAGAAGGGCATCATCAAGAAGACAGAGCTCACGAACTACAGCCGCGTACGCTCGAACGGCATCAACGCCATCAATATTCGCGAGGACGACCAAGTTATCGGCGTAGAGCTGACGAACGGCAAGAATGAAATCATCATTGCTAATGCAGGAGGTCGCGCAGTTCGCTTCGATGAAGACCAAGTCCGCTCGATGGGACGTACTGCAACAGGTGTGCAGAGCATCATCCTCGATTCAGACCCGCGCGACCAGGTTGTTGGCATGTGCATCATCAATGATGTGGAGACAGAAAGCATCATGGTGCTCAGCGAAAATGGCTTTGGCAAGCGCACAGATGTGGAGGAATACCGCAAGACAAGCCGCCATGCAAAGGGCGTCAAGACCCTCGCCATCACAGAGAAGACAGGCTATCTTGTGGCCATCACCGTCATCAAGGACGACGACGACCTGATGATTATCAACAAGAGCGGCACAACAATCCGCCTGCATGCTGATGTCATCAAGGAAACAAAGAGCCGCGTCACACAAGGCACAAAGGTCATCGAGCTGAAGAAGCGCAACGATGTCATCTCGCACCTCAGTGTCGTGCCTCGCGCAGAAGATGAGCCAGAAGCTACTGAAGGCGAAGAAGTTCAGGCAGAACAACCTGAAACTCAAGAATAAGAGACTGATAACAAACCATTTGAAATTGTTTGCATAAAAAGATAGTTTAATTCATTTTAAATAATTAAAGGTATGAAAAAGATTATTCTTTCGATGGCACTCCTCCTCAGTGTCGGTACCATCATGGGACAGGCAGTAGATAAGGCAGCTCTTAAGCTCCTGCAAAAAGAGGCAAAGGCGCAAATGGCCGAAGCTCTGAAGATTAATGAAGCCATTACTGCCAAGATAAATGAGAAGACTCCCCTGACAGACCAGGACATTGCCGACTGCAAGAAGGGCCTCACCTATATCCACAAAGCCATCAAGGGCGGCGGTATTGCCGAAAACAAGCTTGGCGAGGCCTACAAGATCAATGCAGACCTGGCGCAACATCCCTTCAACAACATGCTGAACAAGGCCGTCAATAAGGAGCCTTTCGACACTGCTTACTTCTACACAAACCTGAAGGAAATGACTGATGCCATACAGGGCGAGCTCCAGCACACCAAGGTGACTAAGGGCGAGACTGGCAACGAGAACTACCTGAAGGGCAAGACCTTCAATCTGGCACAGTGTGGCGACTACTTCATCTATGCCGCTCAGTTTATGAGTGAAATTGGTAAGTACGACAAAGCGCTCGAGGCTTTCGAGACTGCTATGAACTACACCAAGATTTATCCCGAAGTAGCCGATAAGGCAAAGCTTCGTATTCCCAACGAACAGATTGCTTACTATGCCTTCCACACAGCTCACGAGGGCAAGCTCTACGACAAGATGGACGAGCTCTACGACCAGGCTGTTCAGTTTGCAGAAGGCTCGCTCGGAACAAAACAAGTCAAGGCATCTTCTTATCTTGAGCGTGGCGACTCTACAGCTTGGGCAGGCTATGTTCGCGACTTAACACTGCAAGAACCCAGCACAAGCACGGACTTCATCCAGATGCTCATCTCCTATTATCTCAAGAAAGACAAGGAAGCTGGTCCTGACAGCAACCTCATGTTGCCATATGTCGACGAAATCCTGGCAAAAGACCCCAACATCTATATCGCACAATATGGCAAGGCATTCAAGTTCTTCGAGGCTGAGAAGTATGACGAGGCTTTCGAGGCTTACAAGAGGTGCACAGAAATACAGGAAGACTCCTATGACTCTTGGTATCAGTGTGGACTTTGCAAGTACCGCCAGGCCCTTGCCCTGAACTCCACAGTCAGCACAATCAAGAACCAGACAGAAGCAAAGAAAGCCCTCGAAAAGACAAAGTCTATCTTCGGCGAGGCAATTCCCTTCTTCGAGAAAGCTCGCGAGTGTGCTCCAGATGAGCCTCAGAAGTGGGCCTTCGAGCTCCGCCAGTGCTATTCTGTAACAGGTCAGGCTGCCAAGGCTGCCGAGATGGATAAACTGCTTTAAGACGCGGACTTCTTGTCCGCAGAATAAAGAATAAGAAATAAGAATAAAGCCAAATGAAGAAACTCTCTTATTGTCTTATTATCTTGATTTCTGCATTTCTTGTAGCGCCCTGTTCCCTTTCTGCAAAGGCAAAGAAGGAGAATAAGCCGGAAAAGGTCAAGCAGGAAAAGATGGCGACACTCTACAAGAACGCAAGGACTGCACTGAAGAATCAGGGCGGCCAGGATGCGGCTCGCGATGCCTTGCTTGGCGCTTTGGCTCGCCCAGAGCTGAAGAACAAGCAAAAAGCAAAAGTCTACTACACAGCAGCATTGCTCGAGGAGTCGCTGAATGGTGTGGAGAACAGGAAAGCTTATCTCAAGCAGGCTTGCGACACCGCCAAGTTCTTCAACAAACTTCGAGACATGTATGGCCAGCTCAGGCTTTGCGACAGTGTTGATGTCCTTCCTGATGCCAAAGGAAAGGTTCATCCGCGCTACCAGAATCGCACACGAGCACAAAGGCTCCAGCACAGAAAGAACATCATTGGCGGCGGCAAGTTCTTCCTCGCCAAGAAGGATTATGCCTCGGCTTATCCCTTCCTCGACCTTTATTGCGATTACAAGGACGAGGCCGCTACCAAGAATGGCGCAGAGGTGCCTGACACACTTTACTCGCAAGCTGTAGTTTGGGCAACACTCTCAGCCTTTCAAACCAACAACTTTGCTGGAACAGTGAAGCATGTGGACAAGGCAATTCCCTTTACAGACTCCATCACTGCTGCAATCCTTCAGGAGTACAAAGTGCGCTCCTATGGCCAACTCGCAAATGATTCTGCATGGCTGGCTTCGCTCGAAGAAGGTGTTCTGAAGTATCCTAATCATGACTGGTTCTTTGTGCAGTTGTCCGACTGGTGTTATAGGCAAAGAGGATTCGAGCAGGAACGTATTCTTGCCGACAAACTCATTGCCCAAACTGGAGGCAAAGCCATTCACTATTATGCAAAGTCGAAGAGCTATCTTTCTGAGGAAAACTTCGATGCTTGCATTGCCAGTGCCGACACTTGTATTGCGCTCGACAATAACTATGCCGATGCTTGGTACAACAAAGGAATTGCTTACCTTAACAAGGCAGTCATTTCGCAAGAAGTGAGCAGCAAGGACACCAAGAACCCTGACTACCTCAAAGACAAGATGAGGACGCAAGAGTTCTATCGCCAAGCTCGGCCTTGCATGGAAATGGTTCGCAAGTTGCAGCCAGAGAAGATGGACAGATGGGCATCACCGCTCTATCGAATTTACCTCAATCTGAATCTTGGAGATGAGTTCAACGAGATAGACAAGTTGCTCAATCAAAAGAAATAAAGAAAAAGAAGGAAGCCGCACAGGTTTCCTTCTTTCTTTATCTCGTTATGAAGATAATTATATCTCGTTAAAAAGATAATTTTACCACGTTAAGATGATAATCATAACACGTTAAAATTATATTTTAACACGTTAAAAAGTTGATTATACCACGTTAAATTATTCCTCATTGTGAACGATAACCTTCACTTTGACAATTCTTCTTTGGTCCACTTCAAGCACATCGAAGGTAAAGCGCTTGTATTCGATGCGCTCGCCTTGAGTTGGGAACTCTCCCTTGATTTCGAGCAATAAGCCTGCCAAAGTCTCAGCCTCGCCCTCAATGTCTTCGAAGTAATCATCATCGAAGCCGAGAATCTTTGTGAAGTCCGAGATGAGCGTCTTCGCTTCGAAGATGTAAGTGTTCTGATTGAGGCGCTGATAAGGCTTCTCCTCATCATCATATTCATCATTTATCTCGCCTACAATTTCCTCAAGTATGTCCTCCATTGTCACTATGCCACTGGTGCCTCCAAACTCATCAACCACTATGGCAATGTGCACTTTGTTCTGCTGAAAGTCACGAAGCAGGTCGTCTATCATCTTTGTCTCAGGCACAAAGTAAGCAGGGCGGATGAGTGTTTGCCAGCGGAAGCCTTGAGGCTTGCCCAGATGGGGCAGCAGGTCTTTGATGTAGAGCACGCCCTTAATGTTGTCCTGCGTTTCTTGATAGACAGGAATGCGGCTGTAATTGTTTGCTACAATGCATTCGAGCACATCGCGGAACGTTGCCTTGATGTCGAGGTCAACAATATCAACACGACTCGTCATGATTTCCTTAGCCATCTCTCCGCCGAATCGAATGATGCCCTTGAGCATGTTGCTTTCCTCGGCAATGTCTTTCTTGTCTGTCAGCTCCATTGCCTTTTCGAGGTCATCAACAGTTAGCATCTCTGTTTCGTGATTGGCAAAGCGTTTTGTGATGACTTTGCTTCGAATGAGGAGCTTGCTTAAAGGCCAAAAGATTTTGTTCAACACCTGAAGCTTAGGAGCAGCAAATCGACAGAAGGCAAGGGCATGTTGAGCGCTGTAAATCTTTGGGATAATCTCGCCGAAAAGCAAGAGCAGGAAGGTGAGCAGCACCGTCATGATAAGAAACTCGAGCCACTTTGCCTGTCCGAAGTCGATGGTCTTGTCGAAACAGAAGTAGAGGATGATGATGACGGCAACATTCACCAAGTTGTTGCTGATGAGGATTGTGGCGAGAAGGCGTTCGCTGTCGTCCAGGAGAGAAGCAACCTTCTCGTCGGCTTTGTGTTCGCCCTCGTCGATGGTGCTCCTGTCATTTGGCGTTAGGCTGAAGAAAGCAATCTCGCTTGCCGATACGAAACCTGAACAGAGAAGCAGTACAATAACAATGCCGAAAGCAAACCAAACACCAGGAGAAGGCATTTGGACGCTAACGGTACAGATGGAGTCGATAAACTCTTGCCAAACAGACATGATGAGGAATGTTTATTGATTCTGTACAGGCTCCGAGGTTTGAGATTTAGGCGAAAGCATTTCCATCGACTCTGCCCAAATCTCTGTGATGTAGCGCTTTATGCCATTCTGGTCTTCGAAAGAGCGAGTGTGTATCTGTCCTTCGATGAAGAGCTTGTCTCCTGTGTGGACATACTTCTCAACGACTTCTGCCAGTTTTCGCCAAAGCACGACATTGTGCCACTCAGTGCGTTCTGGCACTTCTGTACCGTTCTGCAGGGTGTAAGCGCGTTCTGTTGTTGCAAGTCTTACACTTGCCACGCAAACGCCTGCGTCAACATATCTTACCTCGGGTTCCTTGCCGACATTACCTATTAACATTACTTTATTCATAATCTTTCTTTCTTTTTGCTTGCAAAAGTACGGAAAAAAATGTATTTTTGCAAAAACAAATGGAATAAATTATGAAGAAACAATTGCTTTTAGTTTTTGCTTTGCTGCTGCCTTTAATCTGTTTTCCTGCCAAAAAGCAAGAGACAGCAAAGCTCCGTTGGGGAACTTTCAACATTCGCCTGCAGAATGATGGCGACGAGCAAGCCGGCTTTGGCTGGAGTGTTCGCAAGGACAGAGTTGCTAATTACATTAAGGAAAAGCACATCGACGTCGTTGGTATGCAGGAGGTTTTGCATGGTCAGCTCGAGGACTTGCTTGAGCGTTTGCCCGAATATGATTATGTTGGGGTAGGGCGAACAGATGGCAAGACGAAGGGTGAGTACTCGCCAATCTTCTTCCTCAAAGACAAGTTTGAAGTCTTGGAGAAAGGCAACTTCTGGTTGAGCGAAACGCCTGAAGTTCCAGGCTCGAAGGGTTGGGACGCAGCAATCGAGCGTGTGGCAAGTTATGCGAAACTTAAAGACAAGCAGACGGGCAAGATATTCATGGCTGTCAACACACACTTCGACCATGTTGGCGTAACAGCTCGCAGGGAAAGCGCAAAGCTCATCATGAAGAAGATACAGGACATTGTGGGCAAGCAACCTGCCGTCGTGACTGGCGACTTCAATGTTACAGAAGATGACGAAGCTTACACAACAATGATAAGCAACAAGTTCAAGATGAACGACGCCTATCACATGACGCCCAATCACACAGGAACCGTCTATACCTATCACAATTTCTGCAAGATTCCGCCACTCAAGTGCGAGAAAATTGACTTCATCTTCATCACCCCAACCATCAAGGTGAACCACTCCCACATTGAGGAGCCGAATCCGAAAGCCTTACTCTCAGACCACAATCCACATTGGGCTGACTTGGAGTTCTAAGGCTTCATTCCAAAACACAACACGGCTAAATTGCAAACTTAACGTGTTAACTTGAGCAACTTAACGTGTTAACTTGAGCAACTTAACGTGGGGTGTTTGCCAACACACCACAAAGAAAAAAGGCAAGTCCCGTTTTGAGACCTGCCTTAATTCTTTTATTTCCAACTGAGCAACCTGCCTATCTGGTCGTAGAGGCTTGCCCAATGTGCTCGACTCTCTGCATCTGGAGCACTTTGTGCGGCTGCCTTTGTCTTGCGCTCAAGCTGTTGAAGCGTGTAGAGAACTGCAGGACGAACTGCTTGATTGCCGTTTCCGTAAGCTCGGCTGAGGTGCAGATACATGTTATTCTGCAGGGCAACTCTGTAGGGCGTCACCTTCTTGTTGGTGTCCAACTCTGTGAAAATCATCTTCGTCAGGTCGGCAAGATAAGCCTGAGGCTTGTAGAGGTCGTTCAGGTCCTCGAGGCGGTTCATGAGGTTTGTCACGACAGTCTCGCCAACACCATTTGTGATGGCTTGGGGATTAGCCCAAAGACGTTTTGCATAACTCAGGTCGCGAAGCCAAACAGGCTCTGTCAGGACTTGCTCATTGATGAAGTTGAGTGCCGCCTTCTGCTTGTCGAGAGGCTGCGGAACATAGACGTCTTCGGTCGAACCTTTAGGCTTGAAGTTTATTTGATAGCCGCCAATGTTTCTAACCACATGCCCCATATAACGAAGGAATTGCGTGCGTATGTGCCCGTACATTACACTAATGTCGCTCCAATAGAGGTCCTTGTCGTTGTCAACAGTCCATTCTGGCAGAGCCTTAATCTCGCGCTTCAGGTTGAGAATGCCGTAGTAACTAGCCTTGATGGGGTCGTCGCCAAGGTCTTCAGTTTGTCTGCGCGGGTCTCTGTGCTCGCCTTCGCCATCGCCCCACCAGAGGCGTTTGTTCTCTTGAGCCTTGAGCGTCATGGGTTCGAGCATCTTATGGTCTTCATCCTCGTCTTTTGCGTCGAGCATCGGTGTGTAGCCCCATTGGATTGCCCACTTGTCGTAGTCGTTGATGCGTGGGAAGATGCCGATGCGGTCAATGCCGTCTTCTGGTTGAGCCACGTAGTTGAAGCGAGCATAGTCCATGATTGAGGGCGTGTGGCCGTGTGCTTCCACCCATGCCTTGTCGCGGAGAGAATCGACAGGCACCGTTGAGCTGCTGCCGAAGTTGTGGCGAAGACCAAGCGTGTGACCTACCTCGTGGCTCGACACAAAGCGAATGAGCTGACCCATCAATTCCTCGTCATAGTTCATCTTCTGTGCCGCTTCGTCGATGCTGCTGCATTGCACCATGTACCAGTTGTGGACGAGGCTCATCACATTGTGGTACCAGCAGATATGACTTTCGAGTATCTCACCACTTCTGGGGTCGTGAACATTTGGTCCATAGGCGTTCTCGATGGGACTTGCAAGGTAACGGATGCAGCTGTAACGCGCATCTTCCATGCTCATCGTTGAGTCATTCTCGGGCCATTCCTTTGCCATAATGGCATTCTTGAAGCCTGCTTTTTCGAATGCTTTCTGCCAATCGTTGACGCCCATTATGAGGTACTTGCGCCATTGCTTCGGCGTTGCTGGGTCGATGTAATAGACAATTGGTTTGATGGGCTCGACGAGTTCGCCTCTCTTCATCTTCTCGACGTCTTCAGGACGAGGCTCAAGACGCCAACGCGTCACGAAAGTCTTGCCCTCAACCCTTTGCTGGTCGTCGCTATAGCTTGTGTAGCCGTCTGTAAAGTAACCGACACGTGGGTCGTAATAACGCTTCATCATTGGCTTTTCAGGCAGAAGAACGAAGCTGATGTTCAAGCCAAATGTTGCTTTGCCTGTACGACTTGTTGCTGACATTCTGTTTGCGCCACCACCATTGAAAGTCTTTACCAAGCGGACTTCTGTGTTCATGGGGAACGACTTGATGTCCTCGATGTAGCTCATCTCGTTGATTTGTCCTTGAAGCGAGAAGCCGTCCTTGACAGACTTAGGCATACCAAGCGCTGGATTGTCCTGATTGAAGAAGGGATTAACCTTAATCTTATAGGTTTTGTTCTTGTGGCTCTCCACCTTGAAAGCACCGATGATAGGGTTCTCGTTGCTGATTGTAATGGCACGATTAATGTTCTCTGTTGTATCGGCAACATTGATGAAGAGGCGCGAACGAAGCAGGAGCTGGTCGTCGGGAGCTACTTGGAAATAAACAGTCTGCTGATTGACTTGCTCGCCACCGAACTTGCCAATGCCAGCAGGAGTTGAGGTGTAGCGAACAGTTGTCAGGAACTCGCGACCAATCAACGAGTCGGGTATCTCGAAGAACCATTCGTTCTTCATCTTTGTGACGTTAAAGAGTCCTTTGCGGTCGATGCTAGGCTTCTCTACCTTAGCTGAGTCTTTGGGTGCTTCCTGAGCTTTCTTTTTCTTGCCGAAGAGCTTTTTCTTGTCCTTCTTTGTTTGCTCAGTCTTAGGTTTCTCCTGTTTGTCTTTTGCGAGAGTGGGAGTGCCCACCAACATTGTTGCTGCGAGAAGCAGAGTTAGATATTTTGCTTTCATGTTATTTAATGATTTAATCGCTTAAAGAATAAGGTTTTCCAGTTTTGATGCAACGTTTCTTGTTTGGTGTGCTTCCCATCTTGAACGAGAGTACGCCACCAGCCATGATGTCTTTGTGCGTGATGTAAAGCTTGTCGTAAGGCTTGCCGTTGAGACGCACTTCCTTGACATAACGGTTCATATCACTTACGCCCGGAGCCTTAATGAAGAACTGCTTTCCATTGGGCAAGGACAGCTTGCAACTGGGGACATAAGGTGCTCCGAGGACATACTGGTCGCTACCTGGGCAAACAGGATAGAATCCCATTGCCGTGAAGATGTACCAAGCCGACATCTGCCCGCAGTCGTCGTTGCCATGCAGGCCATCGATGTTGTTGACATACATGCGGTTCATAATTTCGCGAAGCCAGTACTGAGCTTTCCAGGGTTGAGACGTCCAAGCATAGAGGTAAGGCACATGATGGCTGGGTTCGTTGCCGTGAACATAGCCTCCCAGCAAACACTCTTCCTCGATGTCCTCGTTGTCCTCATAGTACTTCTTGTCGAGGGGCTCTGCAAAGAGATTATCGAGGCGTTCGATAAACTTCTTGTCGCCACCAAAGCACTCAATCAAGCCTTTCACATCGTGAGGAACATGGAACGAATAGTTGGCGCTATTGCCTTCGATAAAGCCTTCTCCATAGGTCTGTAAGGGTGAAAAGTCTTTCTTCCATGAGCCGTCTTTGTACTTGGGACATGCAAGACCAAGAGCAGGATTGAAGACATTTTTGTAGTTCATGGCACGCTTCTTGAAAGTCTCTGCCATTTCCTTGTCTCCAGCATCGAGAGCTGCCTGATAGATTGTCCAGTCATCGTAAGCATATTCAAGCGTATTGCTTGCACTTGTGCCACATCTGTCGTAAGGTACATAACCATATTTAATATAGTCTGTCATGCCTTCCATCCACTTGGAGTTGGCAGTGGCTTTCATTGCTTCAAGCATTGCTTTCTTGTCCTTTATGCCGAGCTTCTTGGCAACATCGGAGAGGACTGCAACGGCGTGATATCCGCTCATACACCAGCCTTCGTTTGCCATAAGAAACCAGATGGGCAAGATGTGGAGTGCACTCTGTTGCTGAATGCGAATCATGCTTTCTGCCATATCAGCACCTTGACGGGGCTTAATGAGGTTAAGTAGCGGATGTTCAGCACGATAGGTGTCCCAAAGTGAGAAGATTGTGTAGTTTGTGAAACCTTCGGCCTGATGTATCTCCATGTCGTTGCCACGATACTTGCCGTCCACGTCCATATAGATGCTTGGGTTTATCATGGTGTGGTAGAGAGAAGTGTAAAAGAGCGCTTTCTGGTCGTCAGTTCCTTCAATCTCAAGGCCTGTGAGTTCCCTCGTCCACAGCTCTGTGGCACGAGCCTTGATTTGCTCGAAGGTGAGGCCTGCTGCTTCTGCTTTGAGGTTTGCAAGTGCACCACTTTGACTTACTGCAGAGAGTGCCACTTTGATGGTAAGCTTGTGGCTTTCAGGCAGTTTGCATTGGAAATAAGCAGATATCTCGCGTCCGGCCATATCGGGGAAGTTGTGGTGGATGTCATTCTTGCGCCAAAAGCCCGAGTACTTCATTCTTTGCTCGTCCCTATAGCCATAGTTTTGAATGGGTTCGGAAAGCGAGATGGCGAAGTAGGTGTAGTTCTGTCGAGCCCAGCCGTTTGTGATGCGATAGCCAGTCAGAAGTGTGTCGTTCTCTACTCGGAGATAGCTCCAGAGCGTCTTCCCGTCGTAGTTGTAGATGCCGTGACCGAGGTCGAGGATGAACTGTGCATCGGTTGAAGGAAAGGTGTATTGATGCACACCAACACGCTGAGTTGTTGTGAGTTGTGCAAGGATGTTGTAGTCGTCGAGCATCACCTCGTAATAACCAGGCGAGCACTTCTCCGTGTCGTGCGAGAAGCGAGAACGATAGCCTGCCTCTGGGTTGTCTGCTGTGCCAGGATTTGTCTGCAGTTTGCCTATTGTAGGCATGATGAGGATGTCGCCAAGGTCGGAGTGTCCCGTACCTGAGAGGTGCGTGTGTGAGAAGCCTACAATGGTCTTGTCCTTGTGCTGATAGCCTGCGCAGTACTCATAGACTTTGCCTTGATAGCGGCCATCCACGTTGTGAGGAATTGTGTCCGTTTCGGGCGAAAGCTGCACGATGCCGAAGGGAGCACAGGCCCCCGGGAACGTGTGTCCCATGCCGTTTGTGCCGATGATGGGATTGACATACTCAATTACATTTCGAGGGAAGATGTAAGATGTAAAGTGTATGAGTATGGCAATTGCAATAAGTTTCTTCATAATGGTGGCTTTTAGAGTAAAAAAGGCGGAAAGCCGTAGCAGTCCGCCTCTTCTTAAATTCTTAATTTCTTATTGTTTTTAAGCCTTTGCCACGGCTTCCATGAAGTCCTTGCAGGGCTTGAAGTAGGGGATGTCGTGAGCGGGAATGACGAGAGTGGTGTTCTTGGAGATGTTGCGGGCAGTCTTCTTGGCGCGATGTTTGAGCGTCCAAGTGCCCCAACCACGGATGTAAACGTTCTCCTTCTCAATGAGTGACTCTTTGAGAGTGTCAATGAAACCTTCAACTGCAGCCAATGCAGTTGCTTGGTCGATGCCTGTCTTTTCGGCAACAGCTTTTACCAATTCAATCTTTGTCATAATTGTTTGTTTTTTATGTATTTAAATGTTTTATTCGAAAAGTGATGCAAAGGTATGAAATAAAGTTCAAAGTTTAAAGATTAATGAATATTTTTTTCTTGTTTTATGGTAAAAATGTAATTTATGTGCTGTTATTTAGAGGTTTGCATGCATCTGTGGCGTGTCAAGTTGTCTGATTAAACGTGTCAAGTTGTCTAATTAAATGTGTCAAGTTGTCTAATTAAGCGTGCTTAATAGCCAATCTAAGCGTATTTTGCGTACTTTGTGTGCTGCAGCTTGAGCATGGTCTCTCGGTCGTCCCGCCCAGGAGACATTATTTTGGTGAGTGTAGAGTTATTAGTGCGAGCGATAAAAAGTTGCAAAATTGCAACTTTTTGCGTCACCCTCTTAGTCGGTGGCATACAAAGTGTTAAGACTGTAGCTTAAAATTGTAAAGCGGTTAGAGTGCTGAGAAAATAGATAGCCCACACTACTATTTTTAAGCTGAGTGTTATGCTGCGTTTCAGCCGTTAAAACTGAGTCGGGTGGGCTAGTGTGCGGCAGGAGCAAATGAAGGCTGTGACGGAGCTGTAAAGGCCGTTTTTAGAGCCTTTCGTAGCCCCATTCGTCGAGGACTTCTCCCCAATGCTCATTTACGAGCTGGACAGTGCGCGGGTCGTACTGATATTTGTTCTTCTTGTAGCCTTTTTTGCTCTGGATGTATTGCTCGATGACGGACTTTGCATCTTCCCATCCAGGCAGGTTGAGTTTGCTGTAGATGTCTTCTGTTATGTTCAAGGCATCTTTCTCGATGTCTTCGAAGCGGACTTCGTAGAGTCTTCCTTCTGGGAGGCTCTGTTTCTGCTCCTTGTAGGCATGATAGAGCTCCATGTAGTTGCGCAGGATGTTCTGCTCCATTTCTTCGTCGGTGATGGTGTGGAACTCAAGCGGTTTGATGGTGCTGAGATAGAAGGAGCGGGTGCTCTCGAAGACGGTGTAGGGATTGCGCATCAGATAGATAAAACGTGCTTCAGGGAAGAGTTCTGTAAGAGCCTTTATGCGACCTGTGTGAGGCGGGTTCTTGCTCAGGTATTGTGTGCCGCCAGTATTCCATAGGCTTATTTTCACGAGCTTCTCAAAGGTCTGCTTGAACTCCTGCAACTCGCTGTCTTTGATATTCTTAAACGTGAGGAATCGGTCGCACCACTCCTGCATTCTTTCGGGGAAGAACCAGAAGTTGTAGTAGTTGCAGGCTGTCATGTTTGCCAGCGCGAACTCTTCTTCTTGTGGCAGGTCGGGAGCGAGCTCCATATTGTCTGTCGGACGTTTATTCGGCATCACCCACTTCATGACGGGCTTGAAAAGACCTTGCATCGCCATGATGTAGTGCGGGAAGACAGTCTGATAGGTGGTGGTGTAGCCGAAATGTTTGTCCTGTGCAAAAATGTTGTGCACGAATGTTGTGCCGCTTCTCCAATGTCCAAGAATGAAAAGTGGGCCGTTCTCTAATGATCTGTTGGCCAAATGCTTACGATACTTTCGTTCTTGTAAAGCTACAAATGGACTGAGGATGCGGCAAATGCATTTCGTCAGCAGGTAGCTTGTCTTTTTGTCCTTGGCAATATGCTGTCCTTTCGTGACTGCTTTGAACGTCTTCCAATCGGCACCAACAAGGGTATTGACAGGAAGCTGCTGATAGTTAAAGAGGCCCATATTCTATTTTCTAATAACTATTTCCAATCCTTGTTTGCTCAGTTCCTTCACTGCTTTCTCGATAGCTTCGTAATGTTCCGGAGCGATGCCGAGTTTCGGAAGGTCGAGTGTCGGCAGCTCTTCTTCGAGGAGATCCGCTTCGTCGAGCTGCTTCTCTATCATGCCCACGGCACAAGTGTTGTTTGTGATGGGGTCTATCAGGATGAAAGCACCTGTGGCACGGTTCTGCTTGTAGGCATCGAAGAAGAGCGTCTTTGCTGTCGTTATCTGCACCTGACCTATCTCGTTGAGTTTGAAATCTTTACCTTCTAAATGCTCCATTGTATTCACGTCAATACGATAGTCTATGGCGCTGATGGTGGCACGAGTCGTATTTGTGTTTGCTTTGAGGAAGAATTGCTTACCGCGATCCATCGGCTCTTCGTCCATCCACACGAGTTTCGTCTGAAGATGGCGACCGATGAAAGGTATGTTGTCGGGCTTGACTAGCATTTCGCCTCGGGAAATGTCTATCTCGTCCTCGAGCGTGATAGTGACGCATTGAGGGCAGAAAGCATACTCGAGCTCGCCATCATAGGTGACAATACTCTTCACTCGACTTGTCTTCCTGCTGGGCAATGCCATTATTTCGTCGCCTTTACGGATGATACCGCTTGCCACCTTGCCCGAGAAGCCACGGAAGTCGAGGTTTGGGCGCAGGACATACTGGACGGGGAAGCGGAAGTCGTGCATGTTTCTGTCTTGGTCGATGGGTACAGTTTCGAGGTACTGGAGTAGGGAAGTGCCCTCGAACCAAGGGGTGCGGTTGCTCTTCTCCACAACATTGTCGCCCTCTTTTGCCGAGAGCGGGAAGCATGTGACGTCGTCTATGCCAAGCTGATTCGTAAGTTCAAGGTACTCGTTCTTAATCTTGCAGAAAACTTCTTCGGAGAAGTCCACGAGGTCCATCTTGTTGACGGCAAGGACGATGTGCTTGATGCCGAGCAGGGAGACGAGGAAGGTGTGGCGGCGTGTCTGTGTGATGACGCCGGTTCGTGCATCGACAAGGATGATAGCGAGGTTGGCTGTCGAGCCGCCTGTTATCATGTTGCGGGTGTATTGCTCGTGTCCAGGAGTGTCGGCGATGATGAACTTTCGCAGGTTTGTCGAGAAGTAGCGATATGCTACATCAATGGTGATGCCTTCCTCGCGCTCTGCCTTCAATCCATCGAGCAACAGGGCATAGTCAATCTCACCAGCTCCAGCGTTTCCTACACGCTTTGAATCACGCTCAAGGGCTTGCAACTGGTCTTCATAAAGTTTCTTGCTGTCGAAGAGCAAACGCCCGATAAGCGTTGACTTGCCATCATCAACTGAGCCCGCCGTAAGCAATCTGAGGAGCGACTTACGCTCGTCTGCATCAAGGAATTCTCGTATATTGTTAGATGCCATCTTCCAATTTTGAATTTTGAATTGAATAATTTTGAATTGCCGAAGGCTTAGAAGTATCCTTCTCTCTTCTTCTGTTCCATGCTTGCTTCTTGGTCGAAGTCAATGACACGCGTTGTGCGTTCACTCTTCGTCGTTGTCATCATCTCCTCTACAATCTCCTCGATGGTGGTGGCGTTGCTCTCTACTGCTCCCGTCAAAGGCCAGCAGCCAAGGGTACGGAAGCGTACCATTCGCATGTGAATCTTCGGCACGAGCTCCTTGGGCAAGCGGTCGTCGTCGGCCATGATGAGGTTGCCGTCTATCTCTACGCAAGGCCTTTCCTTTGCAAAATAGAGGGGCACGATGGGAATGTTCTCGAGGCGGATGTACTGCCAAATGTCGAGCTCAGTCCAGTTTGAGAGGGGAAAGACGCGGATGCTCTCGCCCTTATGGATGCGGCTGTTGTAGATGTCCCAAAGCTCGGGGCGCTGGTTCTTGGGGTCCCACTGGTTGAATTGGTCGCGGAAGCTGAAGATGCGCTCCTTTGCCCTCGACTTCTCTTCATCTCGACGAGCGCCGCCGAAGGCTGCATCAAACTTCCATTTGTTCAAGGCATCGAGCAGGGCCTTTGTCTTCATCAGGTCGGTATGCACCTTGCTACCGTGTGTGAATGGCCCAACACCAGCGCGAAAAGCCTCCATGTTGCTCTCGACAATCAGGTTCCAGCCGTGCTCTTTGGCATAGTGGTCGCGAAACTCAATCATCTCGCGGAACTTCCATTTCGAGTCGATGTGCATCAAGGGGAAAGGCACCTTGCCAGGCGCAAAAGCCTTTTCGGCGAGGCGAACCATCACGCTGCTGTCCTTGCCGATACTGTAGAGCATGACGGGATTCTCGAACTCTGCCGCCACCTCTCGGATGATGTGAATCGACTCTGCCTCGAGCTCCTGTAAGTGACTCAAACGATATTCTTCCATTTATTGTATTCTGTTAATTTGGGTGCAAAGTTACATAAAAGTCGCGATATATAAGCCTGTCGTATTGAGAAATTTCTTTTTTCTTTAGAGTTGCCAACAGAATCTTCTCGAAAGTCTAATTGTTAACAATCAGTCCTACGACAGCCTTCACTTCCTCTTCGAGTGTCATCCGGCTGGTGTCGAGGTTGAGGTCGGGAGCTGCGGGGGGCTCGAAGGGAGCGCTGATGCCGGTGAAGTCCTTCACTTCTCCTCGGCGGGCACGTGCATAGAGGCCTTTCACATCGCGGCGCTCGCATTCCTCTAAGGGTGTGGCTATATAGACCTCGCGGAAGTCTTCTTCGCCAATAATCTCGCGAGCCATTTGTCGCAAGTCGTTTGTGGGAGAGACAAAGCAAGCAATCGTGACAATGCCTGTATCGACAAACAGTTTGCCAATCTCTGCAATACGACGGATGTTCTCACGTCTGTCTTCTTCCGAGAATCCAAGATTGGAGTTGATGCCGGTTCGAATGTTATCGCCATCAAGTATGCGACAGAGGATGCCTCGCTTGTGCAGTTCTCTTTCTACACCAATTGCAACTGTACTCTTGCCGCTACCACTCAGGCCAGTCATCCAAATCATAATGCCACGCTGATGGAGCAAAGACTCCTTGTCCTTGCGACTCATCATCTTGTCGAAGATGGGATATATTGAAGTTAATGTATCGGCCATATTATTGGAATTACAAATACACTTATAATGAAAACAATTATGTTCAATGGCAAGCCAACCTTTACATAATCTGTAAATCTATAACCGCCAATACCTTGCACAAGCAAGTTCGTTTGATAGCCAATCGGTGTGCTGAAGGCAGCTGATGCTGCTATGCAAATGCAAATAAAGAATGGCATCGGGTCAACACCAAGCTTCTCTGCAACAGCCAAAGCTAAGGGGAAGGAGAGAGCAGCTGCAGCATTGTTTGTGATGAGCTCAGTGAAGAGGTTTGTTATGAGGAACAGAATCGCCAGCATTGCATAAGGTCCATGTTCTGTTTGCCCAATTGCATCGGCACAAGCAATAATGACGTCTGCAATACAATCAGCAAAGCCAGAGTTCTGCATGCCTTTCGAAATGGCAAAAGCACAGGCAATTGTCACAAGCACATCCCATGAAACGTACTTGCTATACCTGCGAGGATTGAATATCTTTGCCCAAGCCATGATGACGGTCGTGACGCAGACGAAGAAGAACATGTCGAACTTGAAGTTTGGCACAGCTTCGCGTACAAAAGGTAACTCGCCAACTGTGGCTCCCACAATCATCAGGACTAGCAGGATGAGAGCAAGATAGCGTTTCTTGTGGTCGAGGGGTTGGTTATCTGCATCGTAGCTGGAAATAAGGAATGCTGTGCTTTCATGATAGGTTTGGACAAACTTCTCGTCGGTAGCAAGCAGCAAGGTGTCGTGATTCTGCAAAGGCATGTTCTGCCAGTCGCCATTAAGCAGGACACCACTTCTGTGGATGGAATGGACATGCGCTCCATAATGACGATAGAAGTCGAACTCTCGCAAGGTCTTCCCTATGCCAGGGAAACGGCTTCGAAGCACAATCTCGACAAGGTGAACACCAGCCGACTTGTATTCCTCTTCGTCATGCTCTGTCTCACGCACATCGGGCAAGAGATAGTGACTATAAAATATAAGGTATGCGAGGCCGACTATGCAGATGATGACGCCTACCTTACCTAGTTCGAACATTGACATACCTTCTCTGCCAGAGTCTTGAATCAGTCCGTCCACGACAAGGTTCGTGCTCGTGCCAATCAAAGTGCATATTCCGCCAAGGACTGTGGCATAGCTAAGTGGGATGAGGAACTTTGTGTGCGAAAGGCCGACCTTCCTTGCCCAGTTCTTGATGATGGGAGCGAAGATGACAACGACAGGGGTATTGTTCAGGAATGCAGAGAGCGCTGCAATCGTTGGCAAGAGCTTTGCGTTGGCTTTTGTTACTGTTGTGTGTTTCTGAGGCAAAAGGTTCAGGATGATGCGCTCCAGGACGCCGCTCCTTCTCACGCCTTCGCTGACGAGGAAGAGCAAGGCAACGGTTATCATTCCCTTGTTCGAGAAGCCTTCCAAACACTCTTTCGGCTGCAGGATACCTGCACAAAGCATCATGACGACACAAGTGAACAGAATGAGTCCTGGCTTTAATCTGTCTGCTATGAGTGCCCATATCATGAACACCAAGCAAAATGCAACAAATAATACACTGAATTCCATTATCCAAATAACTCTCTTACGGCTTCTACTACTCTGCGGACGGGCACGAGTTCTATCTTATATTGTTTCTTGTCGAGTCCGTTCATGTTGTGCGACGGAATGAGTATGCGCTTGAAACCAAGCTTCTCTGCTTCTGCGATTCTCTGTTCTATGCGAGCCACAGGCCTTATCTCTCCGCTCAGTCCAACCTCGCCAGCCATGCAGACATCGCCTTCAATGGGCATATCGCCGTTGCTGGAAAGCACAGCAGCAATCACGCTGAGGTCGATTGCGGGGTCTGTTACGCGAAGTCCTCCTGCTATGTTCAGAAAGACATCTTTCTGGGCTAGTTTGAAGCCAACACGTTTCTCGAGAACTGCCAAAAGCATGTTCAGTCGACGACCATCAAAGCCTGTAGTGCTTCTTTGTGCAGTTCCGTAGGCTGCTGTGCTTACCAAAGCCTGCGTCTCTATCAGGAAAGGTCGCACACCTTCTATCGAGCAGGAGATGGCCACACCTGAGAGTCCTTCACGATTGTCTGTGAGAAGCAGTTCGCTCGGATTGCTTACCTGACGAAGTCCATCGTGTCGCATCTCATAAATGCCCAGCTCGCTCGTGCTTCCGAAGCGGTTCTTGATACTTCGAAGGATGCGGTAAAGGTGGTGCTGGTCGCCTTCGAATTGCAGAACGACATCAACGATATGCTCCAGAACCTTTGGTCCAGCAAGCGAACCTTCCTTATTTATATGTCCGATGAGCAAGATGGAAGTACCTCCTGCCTTTGCATATCTGAGCAGAGCTGCAGCACATTCCCTGATTTGGGCAAGTGAACCTGCTGAAGACTCGACTGTTTCTGTCTGAACAGTTTGTATGGAGTCGATGACAACGAGGTCTGGCTTCATCTCTTCGATGTGCTGGAAGATTGTTTCGAGCGATGTTTCGCAAAGCACATAGAGCCCTTCGTTGACTGGTCCCAACCTGTCTGCTCTGAGCTTTATTTGCCTTGCACTTTCCTCACCACTCACATAGAGAATGCGTCTTCCTTGCAATTGAAGAACAGTTTGAAGCGTGAGTGTGCTCTTGCCGATGCCAGGTTCGCCACCTAGAAGAACGAGGCTTCCTGGCACTAGACCTCCGCCAAGAACGCGATTCAGCTCGTTATCGCCCATATCTATGCGTGGCTCAGCACCAGCTTCAATTGTGTGAAGTTGTTGAGGAGCAGGGCGTTCCAGAGTGGATTGACTTACCGTCTTAGACAACGAAGGCTTTGATGGGGCGGCAATCTTCATTTCTTTCATCGTGCCCCAGCGATTGCAAGCGGGACATTTGCCCATCCACTTCACGCTTTCTTGTCCGCAATAGTCGCAGACGTATACTGTCTTGTCTTTTGCCATTCCTTATAGTTTCTTCATGCTCAACGAGATACGTTCTCTTTGTAAATCTATTCCAACAACTCGAACCATTACTTGTTGTTGCACTTTTACAACGGTTGTTGGGTCTTTTACATAGTGGTCGGCGAGTTGCGAAACATGCACCAAACCCTTGATGTGAACACCTATGTCGACGAAAGCTCCAAAGTTCGTGATGTTTGTCACGATTCCTGGAAGCAACATTCCTTCGCGAAGGTCGCCAATTTCATGAACTGTCGGGTCGAAAGCGAAAGCATGCAAAGGCTGACGAGGGTCTAGACCTGGCTTGTCGAGCTCAGTCATAATGTCCTTCAAGGTTGGCAATCCGACATCACCACTCACATAACGATTGACATCTATCTTGTCCCTGAGTTCCTTGCTGGCCATGAGTTCCGCAACAGAACACTTTTGGTCGCGAGCCATTCGCTCAACCAACTCGTATCTTTCAGGGTGGACTGCGCTATTATCGAGCGGCTCATTTCCACCTTTTATGCGAAGGAAACCTGCCGATTGCTCGAAGGCTTTTGCCCCAAGACGCGGCACTTTCATCAACTCTTTGCGTGAGTGGAAAGGCCCATTCTCACGTCGATAGCGGACAATATTCTGGGCAAGCGAAGGTCCGAGGCCGCTCACGTAAGTCAACAACCACTGACTCGCGGTATTGAGGTTCACGCCAACTCTGTTCACACAATTGATGACGGTATCTTCAAGGCTCTTTCTGAGAGCCGTTTGATTGACGTCTTTCTGGTATTGTCCCACGCCAATGCTGGAAGGATCTATCTTTACGAGTTCAGCAAGAGGGTCCATCAATCGCCGACCTATGCTGACGGCTCCGCGAACGGTCACGTCCTCGTTTGGGAACTCTTCACGCGCAATCTCGCTGGCACTATAGATGCTGGCTCCGTCTTCGCTCACGCTGTAAATCTCCACACCTTCGGGAAGGTCGAGGTGACGCACGAAGTCCTCCGTCTCACGACCAGCTGTTCCGTTGCCGATACTGATGGCCTGAACGCCATATTTCTCGACAAGATTCTGGACAGTCAGCATCGCCTTAACGCGCTCAGCACGAGGAGGGTGGGGGAAGATGACGTCGTGATGGAGGAGATTGCCTTCCGAATCGAGACAGACGACCTTGCATCCTGTTCGGAAACCCGGGTCAATCGCCATAACACGCTTCTGTCCGAGGGGTGAAGCCATCAGCAGTTGTTCCAGATTACTAACGAATACTCGGATGGCTTCGGCATCTGCTTTCTGCTTCGACGAAGCACCAAACTCGTTCGAGATGCTGGGCTCGAGGAGTCGCTTATAACCGTCCTCGACGGCTTCCAGCACAGCTCTGCTGCACTCATTGTTGCCTCTCACGAACTGACGGGCGATTCGTTCCATTGCAGGCTCATCGTCAACACAGATCGAGACACGCAGGATGCCTTCTGCCTCACCCCTTCGCATAGCCAGCAAACGATGGCTGGAGCAGCGTTTCAGGGGTTCCGTCCAATCGAAGTAATCGCGATAATTCTGTCCTTCAACATCTTTGCCTTTGATGACTTTGCTCTGTATCTGAGCATGAATCGAGAAGGTTGTCCTGAGAGTTTGCCTTGCCCGTTCGTCTTCGCTCACGCGTTCAGCAATAATATCCTTTGCGCCTTGCAGAGCTTCTTCCGCACTTAATCCTTCTTTGTATTTAGCGTTCTTAATCAATACGCTAAGTGGTGTGAAGGTTTGTTTCATTATGGCATCGGCAAGAGGCTCCAGTCCGGCTTCTCGTGCAACTTGAGCACGAGTGCGACGCTTCTGCTTGTATGGCAGATAGATGTCCTCCAAAGTGGTTGCATCCCAACATTCCTCGATACGCTTTCGCAGTTCTGGAGTGAGCTTTTCCTGTGCCTCGATGGCAGAGAGTATGAACTCTTTACGGTGTTCGAGCTCGTTGACATTGTCGAGTTCCGCAGCCACCTGTGCCACTTCGACGTCCGTCATTCCGCCAGTCGCTTCTTTGCGATAACGGCTGATGAAGGGCACAGTAGCCCCTTCCTGCAGCAAATCGACGACTTGTTGTACGTACTTCTCTTTGAGGCCAGTTCGTTCGGCAATCAGTTTATAGTTCATTCTTTTTACCTTTTACAGCCTGCAAAGATACGAATTTTAATTGAAAATTAAAAGGTGAAAGTTGAAAAATATTCATAATAATCTTTTGATTCACCTCGTTAAACTCGGGAAAATACTTTACAAACCACTATATGTGTTTCGGCGCAAAAAGTTGTAAAGATTTTTTCCTAAGGTCTCATTTCCGCCCTTGAAATGTCGAGTTTTGAAACTTCACTCGTTAAGTTTGTCAACTCGACACGTCGAGTTTGCCAACTTAACACGTCGAAAATCCCATTTTAACACGTTGAAATGTGGCTCGAAACACGTTGTTTTTGTGCATAAACCACTATTATTACATGCATATCTAGTGTTAAGTCTCTGATAATCAAACATCGCTTAAACCGCCAAATTCTGCGTTTTATTCAGCCTCGACGCTTTTCGCTTCCAAATATCGCAAGGAAATAGGGTCAAAATCATGAATTTCCATGACAATTTCTGCGTAGTTGATTTGCTCACACATATTAAAATATAAAGGTATAGGATTGTTTACTAAACAAAAAGGGCCGCAGATAAACTGCAGCCCAATCATTTCGAAGTGACTCCGCTGGGATTCTAACCCAGGACCTTCAGAACCGGAATCTGACGCTCTATACAGCTAAGCTACGGAGCCTTGAAAGTCCATAGTCCATAGTTATGAGTTCATAGTTGGCTTGCGCCTTGTGTCTGTGTGAAAAACAACTATGGACTATGGACTATGAACTGTGGACTAAAACGGCAGATCGTCCGTTGCAGATGGTGCCTCGAAAGGTATCGTGGGAGCTGCCTCAGCCTGAGGAGCTGGAGCTTCTGAAACGGCTTGAGGTGCAGGAGCGGCTGTCGGAGCAACAGGAGCAGCATCAGTCGTGGCTGTGGGAGCTGCTTGTCCGCGATCGATACGGAAGGCGCGAATGTCGTTGAACCAGCGTCCGTTATACTCGTGAGCATCAATGTCGAAGTGAACCGTCAGCGTTTCGCCAATCTGAATGTTGAAGGCTTGAAGACGATCAGCACCGAAAACGTCGAAGACACACTTGCGAGGATAGTCTCCTGGTACTTCTATAACATACGACTTAGCCTTCCATTCGTTACCAGTTCTGCTGCTAACACCACCTCTTTCGTTGAACTCTGCAATAATCTTTCCTGTTAATTCCATTTGTTTGTCTTGTTTTAATGATTTTGGCTGCAAAGGTACAAAATAAAGTTTAAAGTTTAAAGTTTAGAGTTTAAAGTTTTTCTTTTTGCGTGTTTTTTTCTTGTCTTTTCTTTGTTATCGTAAGGAAAAAACATATCTTTGTCGTGCGAAAATATATACATAACTTAAAATAATATGAATTTCAAAGTTTCAAGCACGGCTTTCTATGGCCGTTTGACTGCTGCCAGCAAAGTGATGGCAAGCAAGAACTCTATGCCTATTCTGGATTGTTTCCTGCTCGATGTTGCTGGTGGCACTATTACCATCACAGCTTCCGACAGTGAGAAGTATTTCATCACAACCGTTCCCACAATCGAACAAACTGGCGACGCTCGCTTCTGCATCCCTGCAAAGACGCTCATCGAATCGATGAAGGAACTCGCAGAACAGCCTCTTAACATCGGTTACAACCCTGATACGCAGGAGGTAAAGGTCGTTCACAACTCCGGTTCATTTGTTGTGATGGCTATGGACGCTGCGCCTTATCCAATGGCAAAGACTGTTGGCGACGATGCAACTCGCATTGAACTGCCTGCAAGCGTTCTGCTTAATGGTATCAATCGTTGCCTCTTCGCTACCGCTAACGACGAGATTCGTCTGGTGATGAACGGCATCTATGTTGACATCAAGCCTGATAGCATCGTCTTCGCTGGCACAGATGGTCGCAAACTTGTCCGCAATACAAACCGCACCGTAAAGAGTGGTCTGACTGCTGGCTTCATCCTGCAGAAGAAGGTGTCGGCTATCTTGAAGGCTGTCCTGACGAAGGAAGAAGAGAACATCACCATTGCTTTCGACAACGAGAAGGCAACCATCTCTTCTGCCGATATGGTGATGCACTTCCGCCTCATCGAAGGTCGCTATCCGAACTACAACGCCGTTATTCCCGAGAACAATCCCTTCTCAGCTCGCGTTGACCGTCAAGCCTTGATTAGTGCCCTGAAGCGTGTCAGCGTCTTCTGCAACCAGAGTAGTGGACTTGTTAAGCTCGAACTGGGCAACAACAACATCAAGCTGACCGGTCAGGACAATGAATATGCGACAAGAGCTGAGGAGTTCATCCTTTGCGAATACACGAGCAACCCCATCAGCATTGGCTTCAGCTGCACATTCCTGCTTGAGATAGCAGGCATTCTTGACAGCGAAATGCTCAAAATAGAAGTGGCCGATCCAAGCCGTCCTGGTGTAATTCGTCCCGCCGACGAGAACCCGGAAGACGAGGTGCTGATGCTGCTGATGCCGATGCGCGTAGAAGATTAAACAATGAAACTCAAGCTCGAGCGGCCAATCATCTTCTTCGACCTCGAGACGACAGGCTTGACGATTGGCAAGGACCACATCGTAGAGCTCTGCTACATTCGCCTCGAGCCAAACGGAAACGAAAGGGCAGAGACACTTCGCTTCAATCCTGGCATGCATATATCTAAGGAATCGAGCGAAGTGACAGGCATCACAGACAAAGATGTCAAAGATTGTCCCAAGTTCGCAGAGAAGGCTGAAGAACTGGCGAAGGTATTCGAGGGTTGCGACTTAGCTGGCTATAACAGCAACAAGTTCGATGTGCCGATGCTAGCTGAGGAGTTCGCCTTGCTAGGTATCGACATCCACGTCAACGAGAAGAAGCTGATAGATGTGCAGAACATCTTCCACAAGATGGAACAGCGTACACTTGTGGCTGCCTATAAGTTCTATTGTGGGAAGAATCTCGAGAATGCTCATAGCGCATTGGCCGACACAAGAGCCACGCTTGAAGTGCTCGAAGCTCAACTCGACAGATATGATGACCTGAAGAATGATGTTGCCTATCTTGCCGACTTCAGTCAGATACAAAAAGGTGTTGACCTTGCCTGCCGATTTGTTTATGACGATAAAGGCGTCGAGGTAATCAACTTCGGCAAATACAAAGGTCAAGCTGTGAAGGATGTGCTCAAAAAAGATCCTAACTATAAGGCTTGGATGCTTCAAGGTGACTTCACAATGAACACGAAACAAACGCTTGAACGTCTTGCACTTAAATATGCTGGAAAATAAGAAGATAGTACTTGGCATAACAGGAAGCATAGCAGCCTATAAAGCTTGCATCCTTGCCCGGCTTCTCATCAAGAAAGGAGCCGAAGTGCAGGTTGTGATGACGCCTTCAGCAAAGGAGTTCATCACGCCTCTCACGTTGGCTACGTTGACGCAGAAACCAGTCGTCAGTGAGTTCTTCGACAGAAGAGATGGCAGTTGGCATTCTCATGTGAGTCTTGGGCTTTGGGCAGATGCGATGCTCGTCGCTCCTGCTTCGGCAAGCACTATTGGAAAAATGGCAAATGGCATAGCCGACAACATGCTTGTCACTACATATTTAAGCATGAAAGCTCCTGTGTTTGTTGCTCCGGCTATGGACCTCGATATGTATGCTCACCCTTCAACTCAGGCCAACCTGCAGAAGTTACAGAGCTACGGCAACCACATTATCGAGCCTGGAACTGGTTTCCTTGCTTCCAAACTGGAAGGCAAAGGACGCATGGAAGAGCCCGAGAAGATTGTTGAAGTGCTTGAACAATACTTCGCTAAGCAGCAGAAACTGGCAGGCAAGAAAGTGCTCATCACGGCTGGCCCCACTTACGAGAAGATTGATCCCGTTCGCTTCATCGGCAACTATAGTAGCGGTAAAATGGGCTTTGCCCTTGCCGAGGTTTGTGCTGAGCAAGGTGCAGAGGTGACGCTTATCTGTGGTCCTGTGATGTTGCAGACAAGCCATCCTAACATTAAGCGCATTGATGTTGAGAGTGCTCAGCAGATGTATGAGGCAGCAACGAAGCATTTCCCAAAAACTGACATTGCCATTCTTTGCGCAGCAGTTGCTGATTTCACGCCAAAGACGACTGTCGATAAGAAGATAAAGCGTAAGGGCGACGACTTGACCATCAAGCTTCAGCCAACGCAGGATATTGCCGCTGCTCTTGGCGCCCAAAAGAAAAAGAAGCAAGTACTTGTTGGCTTTGCGCTTGAGACAGACAACGAACTGAAGAATGCTAAGGACAAGATGGAGCGCAAGAATCTCGACCTCATTGTTCTTAACAGTCTTCAGGACAAGGGCGCAGGCTTCCGCGTTGATACGAACAAGGTGACCATCATTGATCGCCATAATGGTCTTACAGCATACGACACTAAGACGAAGCGAGAGGTTGCAGAAGACATAGTTGAATGTATAGTTAAGAGATAACATGAGAATGCAAGCATTTAAGTTTATTGTATCTTTTACATTATTCATTATATATACATGTGCCATGCAAGCCCAAGAGCTTGAGGCCCGTGTGACTGTTAACTCAACAAAGATTGAGGGCACAAGAACTGAGGTGTTCGAGTCTTTGCAGCAAAAGCTTACCGACTTCCTCAACAACCACAAGTGGACAGAGATTCCTTTCCGCGAGAACGAGAAGATACAATGCAACTTCAACATCACGGTCAATAAGTACACTCAGGACGAGAATACCTTCGAGTGCACGTTACTCATGAATAGCTTGCGTCCGGTTTATGGCAGCACATACAACACGGTTGCCTATTCCGTTAACGACGTTGACTTTACTTTCCAGTTTGGTGAGTTCGACCAGCTTGAGTATCAGGCTAACCAAATCGACAACAACCTTGTGGCGCTCCTCGCTTACTATGCCTATATGATAATTGGTATGGACCTTGACACGATGGCACCAATGGGGGGCACCGATTGCTTCCACATCGCTGAGGACATCGCGACAGCAGGCGAAAGCATGGGCTTCCCTGGATGGAAGCCTTTTGGAGACAGCAGCAATCGTTATGCCTTGTTGAGCGACTACATCGACGGCTCGATGGAATGTATGCGCGAGTTCAACTATATTTATCACCGTCAAGGCCTCGACCGCATGTATGAAGTTCCTGATAGTGCCCGTGCTGCCATAGCCGATGCTCTCGACCTTCTCGAAGAAGCTAATAAGGCAAAGAACATGACGAAGGTTGCTCAACTCTTTACCGAGTACAAACGTGACGAACTTGTCAACATCTTTGAGAAGAAAGGCACACGCGAAGAGAAGGACAAAGCCTATGAAATACTCTTCGCAATCGATGCTTCACAGAGTAACACTTGGGATAGAATAAAGAAATAAAAGCGTTGAGCCAATATAATCAAAAAGCAGGGAACCTCATCGGTGAAGTTCCCTGCTTTTCTTTTGTTGCAAATTATCCTAATGCTTTGATTGTGGCTTCAAGGGCGGCAATCTTGCTCTGAGCATCGGCGAGCTTCTTGCGTTCGAGTTCGACGACCTGAGCTGGTGCATTCTGCACGAAGCGTTCGTTCCCGAGCTTCTTCTCGATACCTGCCATAAAGCCCTGCAGACGCTTGATTTCCGTTTCAGCCTTCGCGCGTTCTGCTTCCGCATCAATCAGGTTGCCAATGGGTACTGCGTACTCGTCTGTGCCGACCAGGAATGCCTGTGTGCCTTCAGTCTTCTCTGCAACAGGCTCAATTTTGTTGAGTCCTGCAAGCTTTTCGATAATAGCAGCAAGGGCAGAAATGCTGGTCACACCCTGTTTTGCGGCACCAATCACTTGCAAAGCCAAAGGTTCGCGAGGCGAAATATTCTTGCTCTGACGAACGGCACGAACGCCGCTCACGATTTGCTTCATCTCCTCAACCTTAGCGATGAGCTCAGCATCATCCTTCGTCGGAGTGGCCGTCTTGAAAACTGAAACCATCAGGGATTCACCTTCATTTCTTTCGGCAATGTGTTGCCATAGTTCCTCCGTGATGAAGGGCATGAAGGGATGTATGATGTGCAAGAGTTGGTCGAAGATGTTGAGCGTTGCTTCGAGCGTCTTGCTGTCAATAGGTGTTTGATAAGCAGGCTTTATCATCTCAAGATACCAACCGCTGAACTCATCTGTGAAGAGTTTGAAGGCAGCCATCAGAGCTTCGTTCAAGCGATATTTGCTGTATAGGTCATTAATTTCGGCATATGTGTCGTTGAGCTTTGCTTGCATCCACTTGATAGAAGCGATATTGGCCTCTGGTTGAGCGATTGTGTCGCTCATGTCCCAGCCTTTGACGAGACGGAAGGCATTCCACATTTTGTTGCAGAAAGCCATACCCTGAGCGCAGAGGGCGTCGTCGTAGAGGATGTCGTTGCCTGCAGGAGCGGCGAGCATCATGCCCATACGAACGCCGTCGGCTCCATACTTCTCGATAAGTTCGAGTGGGTCGGGTGAGTTGCCAAGCGACTTCGACATCTTTCGGCCAAGTTTGTCGCGCACGATGCCCGTGAAGTATACGTTGCGGAAGGGGATGTCGCCCATGTATTCCTCGCCAGCCATAATCATGCGAGCCACCCAGAAGAAGATGATGTCGGGTCCTGTCACGAGGTCGCTGGTGGGGTAGTAGTAGCTGATTTCTTCGTTGCCGGGATTGTTGATGCCGTCGAAGAGCGAGATAGGCCAAAGCCATGAGCTGAACCAAGTGTCGAGGGCATCTTCGTCGCGATGGAGCATGTCCTTAGTGATATCTTTGCCGAACTTCTCCTGAGCCTTTGCAAGGGCTTCTTCTGGAGTGAGGGCAACAACAAATCTTTCTTCATCTTCGCCGTCGATGAAGTAAGCAGGAATGCGATGACCCCACCAAAGCTGACGGCTTATGCACCAGTCCTGAATGTTTTCGAGCCAGTTGCGATATGTCGTGACGTATTTCGTGGGATGGAATTTCAGTTTGCCTTCGAGCACGGGTGGCAGGGCGATGTCGGCCATATGCTTCATCGAAAGGAACCACTGCTTGCAAAGGCGTGGCTCGACAGCTGTGTCCTGATTGCGTTCACTGTAGCCCACTTTGTTCTCGTAGTCCTCGACCTTCTCGAGCAAATTTGCTGCTTCGAGGTCATTGACGATTTGCTTGCGACAATCCATGCGGTCCATTCCAACATAAAGAGGGCTCTGCTCGGAGATTGTGCCGTCGGGATTGAAGATGTCGATGGTCTCAAGGTTATGTGTCTTGCCAAGCTGATAGTCGTTGACATCGTGAGCTGGCGTCACCTTCAAGCAACCTGTACCGAACTCGATATCGACGTAACGGTCTTCGATAACGGGAATGACGCGGCCAACCAGCGGCACGATGACCTTATGACCACGAAGCCATTGGTTCTTCGGGTCTTTTGGGTTGATACACATTGCCGTGTCGCCCATAATGGTTTCTGGACGCGTGGTAGCAACAACGGCATAGTAGCCCTTGGCATCCTTATGCAAAACCTCGCCTTCTTCATTTGTTGGCGCAACTGGATTCACGTCGGCATCTGCAACATAATATTTCAGGTAATACAGCTTCGACTTCTCGTCGCGATAGATAACCTCTTCGGTCGAGAGCACGGTTTGCGCCTTGGGGTCCCAGTTGACCATGCGGAGGCCACGATAGATAAGACCTTTGTCGTAGAGGTCGCAGAAGACTTTGAGCACGCTTTCACTGCGCTTTTCGTCCATCGTGAAGGCTGTGCGGTCCCAGTCGCAGCTTGCTCCAAGTTTGCGAAGTTGCTTGAGGATGATGCCGCCATGTTCTTCTGTCCAAGCCCATGCGTGCTTCAGGAACTCCTCTCGCGTGAGGTCGCGCTTCTTGATGCCTTGCTCTGCAAGACGATTTACAACCTTTGCCTCAGTAGCAATCGAAGCGTGGTCTGTTCCGGGCACCCAGCAAGCGTTCTTCCCGTCGAGGCGAGCTTTACGAATCAGGATGTCCTGAATGGTGTTGTTGAGCATGTGGCCCATGTGCAGCACGCCCGTCACGTTTGGTGGCGGAATGACAATCGTGTAGGGTTCACGGCTGTCGGGCTTGCTCGCGAAGAGCTTATGCTTCATCCAGTACTCGTACCATTTTCCCTCGACTTCAGCGGGACTATATTTTGTTGCTAATTCCATTTTGTTTAATACCTTATTATATATAAACGGCTGCAAAGTTACGAATAAGTAAGCGAAAAACCAAATTTATTTGATTTTTTCCAACCGAAGATGCAGATAGACAAGGTCTTCCGCCTGTGCCTGAGCATAATTATAGTTCAAGCAGCCATGAAATTTGATTGAAGTCGTATGTTGAAATCTTTTCTTAATGGATAAAAAGACAGAATTCTTACATAGTAAACTTGTCGATAAACATTAAACAAAATGTAATTAAATGAGGAGAAATGCTTACACTTGTGTTTTTAGTAAACGCCCTAGAATCGACGAAAATGGGCTCGTGTATGGTTTTGCTCGTTCTTTAGGTAAAAAGCGCTGAAAACGAAACCACACTGATAATTAACTAGTTACAATTCGTATTTCATGATGAAAAATTCCGGATTGTAAACTCCACTTAGCAAAAGTGGTCGATTTCGTACTTTTTTGCACACTTTTTGACGTGCTGAGTTGCCTGATTTCCGCTGGCGAAAAATAAAACACAGCGTGCTGCGATTGCAATTTCCGCGTGCGACGTTTGGAATCGTCGCATGTTACGCCAACAATTTTGACGTTTTGAGGCACTTTTTTCGTCTTCTTTGACAGTGTGCAAAAACAGCGAAAAGAAAGAGAATCGGCAGATTGCATGACAATTTGCTAATTGGCTCTTTTCGATTATCTTTACAAAAATGTAATGATATAGGTGACGAGAACGAAGAGCCAGTGTGTGATGATGCCTGCTGCAATGCCTCCAATGAAGGTGCAGGTAAAGCTGCGGGAGATGAAATGCCGATAGCCGAGCGAGTCGAGCGTGGCGGCATCGGCGCTGAGGAAGCCGCTCCAACACATACCCATTGCAGTGAAGACGGCAATGGCGTTGCTGTCGATAATGCCTTTGCTCATCATCTCAGGAATGAGACCAAGTGCAGCGCCTACCGTTCCGAGTGCTGTGATGGGGAAAGCGACGAGTTCGCTCGCGTTGAAGCCAAAGAGCCATTGGAAAATAAAGTCAGCTTTACCAGCCAAATAGGGCAGAAGTCCTGTTCCCTGATAAGCGGCTCCGGTATAGGTTCCCGTTGCAGGATCTGTGCTGAAAGTGAAGACCATGACAAGCGTCGAGATGATGAGTACGCCAGGAATGATGGCGAGGCCAACCTCTACACCACTCTTGCCGCCATCGAGAAGCGCATCAAGCATACGCACGAATAGTGTCTGGCGAGGGTCGTCGGGCACAGTCTCGTAAGGTGTGCGAGATTCCTCTTCCTCCAATTGTGCAGGGAGGACATCCTCTTCACGGTATTCGGGATGTTCCTTGAGCACGAGCCGTTGCATTAGTCTTGTGGCAATGATGCTTCCGATGATGGCTCCAATAAGTCCGTAAAAGGGCTCAGTATAGAAGCCCTGTCCCATCATGAATACGATGACGAGCAAGCCCATAGCATAGCTTCCTGCAAAGTTCACAAGGCTGATGTGCTGGTAGCGCTTGAAGTAACGGGCAAAAAGGGGATTCTTTGCGACAGAAATGATGGCTGGTTTGTCGCTCAGAAAAGTCATTAAGGCTCCGGCTGAAGAGACGCCAGGCAGGTTAAATAGTGGGCGAAGCACGGGTTTGAGCATCCTTTGTAACAAGTCAACAACACCAAAGACGCTGAAAATGCGACTCAAAGCTCCAGTCAGCACACACATTGCCATGAGATAGAATACCGTGTTGAGCAACAAATCATGAGCCGTCCGCATAATCGTATTGAGCATGTTGGTAAAGCCCATCACCGAGGACAGATAGCCGAAAAGCGCTATTGTAAGTGTCAAACAAGGAATGCCGCGAGGTACCGACTTCATTTGCTATTTGATGGTTAACTGTTTACAGTTTATTAGAAAATCTTTCCGCAAAGGCGGAAGTTCATGACTGGGTAGAACTTAAACTTTGTGATGATTCTCATGGCATCCTGGCCTTTGCCACCTGCATCTGTATCTAACACTTCGTTGTTGTTGCAGTACACTGTTGGCTTGTTCCAGAAGACGCAACCTATGTCGAACTTAAAGCCAATCCTACCTTTGGGGACGCCACGGCCGATGCCTATGCCAACGTAGGGCTTCACGAGATTGACCTTGAGCTTTCCGTCGATATTGCCTGTTGCGTCAGGTTCAAGGACATAATCTCCCAAGGCCAATCCAAGCTTTTCGTCAGGATGCAGGGAATTGTATTGGGCAACATTGAGAAGGGACTCTTTGTTGTACAATCCCATGATTTCTTCCGGTCCGATATATGCACCTGCTGTGACATGAAAACTGGAAAGGAAAGGAATAGGCATTACGTTGACAAGAAGTTTGCCGTTCTTCATCAATGCCTTGCCTCTAACAGGTATTCTATCAATCTCAGGATACGCTTGATTGAGACCAAGCGAGGTGTTGATGCCAATCTTTGGCATCATGGAGAAGCCTGCTTGTACGTCAACGAAATGCGTGACGGGCACACTGATATCTACTCCCCAGCCCATTGTGCCGACTTCTGCGCCTACAGAAAGGTGATTGAGTATGCGCAAGTCGAGCTGTGCAGATGCCGTGGAGAGCATCATAAAAGCTGCAACAATGGATAGGAGTATCTTTCTCATAATTCGTTTAATCGTTTATCTCGAAGTAGTTCTCGAGGATATTCTGTGCCTGCTTTTCCCTGTTGTCGATGTCATGAATAACCTTTCCATGCTCTAGGAGAACAATACGTTCGCTGATGTCGACGGTGTGTTGCAAGTTGTGGCTGCTGACGAGAATCGTTGCGCCAGTTTCCTCGTTGTACTTCTTCAGCAAATGCTTGATGGCATTTTGGCTGCTGGGGTCGAGGAAGTTGAAGGGCTCGTCGAGGATAAGCACTTGCGGGCGAAGGAGCATGGCGGCCATGATGCCCACCTTCTGCTTATTGCCGGCACTGAGAGTGCGGATGAGCTTCTTTTGTCCTGCAAGCTCGTCTGCCATGAAATGCTGGTACTGCGCAAGGAACTCCTGCAACTGCTCGTCGCTCGTATCGGTGAGGCGGGCAATGAACTGGAAGTACTCGTCGGGGGTCAGGTAGTCGATGAGGAAACTCTCGTCTACGAAAGCACCTGTCCAATCCTTCCAAGCTTCTGTTTCGGCCACGTTGATGTCAACTTTTCTGTCTTTCATGTGAACTGTTCCCGTGTCTGCCTTGATAAGGTCGAGGATGAGACGGAAGAGCGTGCTTTTGCCTGCACCATTGTTACCAACAAGTCCAAGCAGTTCACCGCTGTGGATGGTGAGTTCTGGTATGTCGACGGCAACCTTTTCGCCGAATGTCTTCTTGAGGTCTTTAATAATAATATCCATATAAACTGAACTATGAATTAAGAACTATGAGTTGCGCGAAGCTCTGAAGCCTTCCATATTTTTATAGCGGCGTGCCATGAATCGCGTATAAACGTTGCGTAGCCAATAATGATGAGTTGCCACACCAATGATGCCGAGAACCGCGAGGAAGACATATCCCCAGGGTTCACCAAGTATAGCCGTAGCTGCCTTCTCCAAGCCAATCGGCAGGAAGAGGATGACGATGCTGACAATCTGCTGAGCCGTGTTGCCCTGCTTGCTTGTTATCTTTGTGTTCATGGGAAGCGTGTTGTCGTTGTAGACTGCCATCTGGAAGAGGAGAGGGTAGAGCACGCCTGCCGTGAAGAAGAAGTAGCCGACATTCATCCAGACGGACATCTTGCCGATTATCATCAAGGGCAGCAGGATGATGGGCGGAATGAGCAAGAGCGCGACATTGAAGTAGTACTTGGCCGTGAGCAGTTGCAGTATGCTCTCGCGGCGACTCATCAAGCCGTCGATGTAGTTCCCTTCGTAGCACATAATCATCACGAGCGTCATCATGCCCAAGACAATATAGTTGTAAAGACAAATGAACGAGCGCATGAAATTGTTGTCGTACACATCGCTGAAGTACATGATGACGCTGAACAGCACCATCATGAACAAGCCGACGAGGAAACTCATGCGCACCGTCTTGTTGCGAAGCCTTTGCTTGACCTCGAGCTTCAGGTACTCGCCGAGCTTGCCGTAACGGTTCAGGAAGTTAAACTGCGTGGCGTGCTTGATTTCCTTCTCCTCCTTCTTTCCTATCTCGTCGTGCACCATTCCCATCTGCAGCTTGTAGTTAGCCCAATACAACAGAGCAATGAGCGCACCGACCAAGAGGAAGGGCCACAACTTCCATCGCAGGAAGTCGTACAAGAAGAGGGTGCAGGGCATGTCGAGTGGGTTCTTGTCGGGCACGAGCATGATGGCCAGCAAGGCACCATGAATGGCAAGAGGCAAAAGCAGCCAAGCCATATGCTTCAGGATAAGGGCTCGACAGAAGAGATAGGCATAGCCGTTGGCAACCAAAAGCAGCCACCAACCGAGCAACCACCCAAAGAAGGCAATCCATCCGGCAGGAATGGCAATCGCTATAAGCCCGAACGGTACAAGCAGGAAGAACCAATAGAGATTGCCCCAGGCAAGGCCGGAACGAGTGAGATAGACGTTCATCAGGAAACTTCTGCGGACAGGCAGCAAGGCATAGGGCTGTGCTTGCTGTGCCGGCGTCTCTTGAAGGATGAATCGCACCCAGAAGTCTGTTATCAATATGTAAAGCAAGCCGCCGTCGAAGACATGGAATGCTGCCACTCCATTGTAGCTGTTCTTCATGCCCATCGCCATCACGACGCCCATGAAGATCAGGATGGCGGCATAATATAGCCACATGAAAGCCATCAGGAACTTCATGAAGCGATTCTTGTCGAGCATCGGGTGCCGCTCTTCTTTCTGGTCGGCATTCTTGCAGATTAGTCTATACAGCTGGTACTTGTTCATTGTGCTAAATACTTTTCTGCTTCCATCGCAGCCTTCGCTCCGCTTGCGGCGGCTATGACTGCCTGGCGATAGTGCGGGTCGGCCACATCGCCTGCAGCAAAGACTCCAGGCACATTTGTACGGGGAGAGTCGCCTTCTGTCATGATGTAGCCCTCTTCGTTGGTCTTGAGCCAAGGCGAGAAGAGTTCGCTATTCGGGTGATGTCCGATGGCAAGGAAGAAGCCGTCGATGGGAAGGTCGTACTTCCTCTCGTCGCTTTCCCCTTTGCGGAAGACAAGATGTGCACCTTCGACGCCGTTCTCGCCGTAAAGGCCAAGTGTGTTTGTCTCGAAGAGGACCTCGATCTTCTCGTTGTTGAAGACGCGTTCCTGCATTATCTTTGAGGCACGAAGGAAGGGCTTGCGAACGATGAGGTACACCTTCGAAGCGAGTCCGGCCAGGTACGATGCCTCTTCGCAAGCTGTATCGCCTCCACCAACGACTGCCACCACTTTTTTGCGGTAGAAGAAGCCGTCGCAGGTTGCACAGGCACTGACGCCTCTGCCCATGTATTTCTGTTCGTCGCTAAGACCAAGATACTTTGCACTTGCTCCTGTTGCGATGACGAGACAGTCGGCAGTCCATTCATTGCCATCATCAAGAGTAATGTGGAAAGGACGAGACGAGAGGTCAACCTTTGTTACAATATTCGGAAGTATTTGTGTGCCGAAGCGTTCTGATTGCTTTCGCATGTTGTCCATCAGTTCGTTTGCATCAACGCTATCGGGGAAACCGGGGAAGTTCTCAACTTCTGTGGTGATGGTTAGTTGTCCACCTGGTTGAAGTCCTTCGAGCAAGATTGGTTTCAAACCAGCACGACCTGCATAAATGCCTGCTGTATAACCAGCTGGGCCGCTGCCTATTATGAGAAGTTTAGTATAGTTTGTCATCTCATGTCATTGATTAAAACATTCGGATAATCGCTTTCCTTGAAGGTAAAGAAGTCGTCGCTGAGGTTGATGTTTCCTTTGAAGCTGAGAACGCTTACGCGTTGCCAATCCTTATCTTCGCGAACGCGAACACATAGGGGTTGGTAGTCGCTCTTGCGAATATCAACATAAACTTCTTTAACATCCATTTTGGCATATTTGGCTTTGAGATACACCTCGTAAACTGCTTCACCTCGCAATGCTGTTTCTTTGACGGTCATACTGAAGCCTTTCTTGTAGATGTTCATGAAGGTGTAGGGGTTCATGGCAGCCATTTCCTTTTTGTTGGGCTCATCGATGTTTACCTCGTTAGCTTCTGTTACGTAGCACCAACGTGTCTTGCCATTGTACCATGTCTTTATGCCATCTGCATCGAGTTTCATCTTACTTTCCTGTAACCACATTGTGCCAGCAGAAGAAGCTGTTTCCGTGCCGCCATGAAAGACGCCAGCTTTGTATTCAATCTTGACATTTCCTGCCTTACGGATGCGGTCGGCTGCAATATCGAGCACCTTCATAGCATCTTGAGCGAACAAAAGATGAAAAGGTGAAAAGGTAAAAATGTAAAAAAAAAGGAGAAATGCAATATGTTTCATAATGATACTTTAACTTTTATATATTTCATCTTTTCATGTTTAACGTAGGTTATCCATTATCATCATCAGTTGTTCTTCGCTAACACAAAGTACTTCGCGGGGCTTGCTGCCTTTCGCGGGACCTACGATGCCAGCCTTCTCGAGCTGGTCCATCAGGCGTCCTGCGCGATTGTAACCGATAGCAAACTTACGTTGAATCATGCTTGTGCTGCCGTTTTGCTCGCTGACTATCATGCGTGCTGCATCCTCGAACATCGGGTCGAGATGCGTCATGTCTACATCACCCAAGCTGCTGTCATCTTCTCCTTCAAGCGGAACTTCTGGCAAGAGGTAGGGAGACGTGTAACTCTGCTGTTTTGCGATATGATGAACGATGTCTTCAAGCTCATTCGTATCGATGAATGCACATTGGATTCGAACAGGTTCTGAGCCTGTCATCAAAAGCATATCGCCCTTGCCAACAAGCTGATTTGCTCCGGTTCGGTCGAGGATTGTCTTACTGTCAACGCCTGTTGTGACTTTGAACGCCATTCGAGCCGGGAAGTTTGCCTTGATGGTACCGGTAATGATGTTAGCCGTAGGACGTTGAGTCGCGATAATCATGTGGATACCAACCGCTCTTGCGAGCTGAGCGATACGAGCAATAGGAAGCTCAATCTCCTTGCCTGCAGTCATGATGAGGTCGCCATACTCGTCAATAACGACAACGATATAAGGCATAAACCTATGTCCATTCTGCGGATTAAGCTGGCGTTCGCGGAACTTTTCGTTGTATTCCTTGACGTTCCTTGCATGGGCTTTCTTGAGCAGGTCATAGCGTTGGTCCATCTCGATACAGAGGCTCTTTAGTGTCTGAATCACCTTGTTGACGTCGGTTATGATGGGCTCTTCCACATCTTCGTTACCCTTAACTTGTGCAAGGAAATGGTTAACTATTGGCGCATAAAGGCTGAACTCGACCTTCTTCGGGTCAATCATCACCAGTTTCAGCTCGGCAGGATGCTTCTTATAAAGTAATGAAGTAATTATGACATTCAAGCCTACAGACTTGCCTTGACCTGTTGCACCAGCCACAAGCAAGTGCGGCATCTTGGTCAGGTCTGCGATAAAGACTTCGTTTGTTATGGTTTTACCAAGAGCCATCGGCAACTCATAATCCGTTTCTTGGAACTTACGGCTGTTCAAGATGCTTTCCATCGAAACCATTTGAGGCTTGAGGTTCGGTACTTCTATGCCGATAGTTCCTTTGCCTGGAATGGGAGCGATGATACGAATGCCAAGGGCACTTAGGCTCAGGGCAATGTCATCTTCTAGGTTACGAATCGTGCTGATGCGAATGCCAGGAGCAGGCGTAATCTCGTAGAGCGTGATGGTCGGACCGATGGTTGCTTTCGTGTTGTCGAGGATTTCGACGCGGAAGTTGCTCAACACCGTTTTGATGCGGTTTTTGTTGTTGCGTTGTTCCTCCATATCGATAGCATTCGTCGTGTTATCATAATGGGTGAGGAGGTCGATTGTGGGGTATTTGTAGTTCTCCAGATCGAGTTTCGGATCGTAAGGTTCAAGGGCTCGTCCGTCGGAAAGGTTCGCCTTTTCCGGGTCTTGACCAACAACAACAGTGATGTTATCCTCGTCTTCTTGCTCTTCAAAGCCTTTCAGGGGAGCCAACGGATCATCGTCGAAGCTAATGGTAGTCGCGGTTTGAGTGGCTTCATCCGAGAATGGGATAGGCTTTTCAACTTCCTCTTCCTCTTCTTCTTTCGGGCCTTCGTCTTCGCTATCAGGCATCAAAGGCGTGAAAGCTTCTTGTTCTGCTTCAGGTTCCTCTTCGATTATTTCGGCTTCTTCATCTTTCTTCCTGACGACAAGATGACGGATAAAAGTGATGGCTTCATCGCTGAGATAGAAGAGATAGAGTAGGGCAGAAAGAACGAAGATGAGGAGCGTGCCAAAACTTCCCACTTTTTCTCTGAGGAAATGCAATTCGTTCTGACCAATCATGCCTTCCCAAAGGATGTAAGAGTTCTGGGCTCCAGGGATGAAAGGCACTATGTAAGCGGCAAAGGCAGAGACCCAAGCCATGATTATCATGCAGTTGAGAAACCAAAGATGAAGTCTTACTTTTGCCAATCCCATGATGCGAATGCTTGTTGCAAGCATGAGAACAGGGATGAGAATGCTTGACACACCAAAGGTGTTATCCATTAGCCAATGAGCAACTTCATAGCCCCAACGCCCCAACCAATTTGCCGCCGTATAGGATTCACTCGTGACATATTTCTGGTCTTCCGCACCCGTAAAGATGTGAGAGACGAGGGCAATAAGGATTCCCAACGAGAGAATGGCGAGAACTGCGCCCCATACGAAACGCAGATTATCACCGTGTTCGACACGTTTCTTCGGGTCAACGTCTTCGTTGTCCTTAATGTTAGAGCGGAACCAACTGAGCGAACGAGCCCAACTGGATTGCTCTTTCTTTTTGCGCCTTGCAGGAGTTTTGCTCGCAGGCTTATATTGTCTTACGCTTTTCTTCGCGTCCATATTATATATTATTAGCGGGTGCAAAAATACAAAAAAGCGCGCAGACAACAAAAAGAAAACATAAGTTTTTCTTTTTATTAACGTATGGAAGCATCTTTAGCCAAGCCTATTTAACAATTTAGAAGTGCCAAATTGAAAAAATCGACGTGCTAAAAAATTTTTTTAACGTGTTAAGTTGAGCAATTTAACGTGTTAAGTCGACGAACTTAACGTGTTAAGTTTTGCCTCACACCTCGAGAACTAATCCATCGTAGGCGTAGTGGAAGCCTGAAGGAAGCTTCTGTTCTTCCTCTGCATACAGGCCGACTTGGTGACACATGTGTATGAAGTAGGTCGGAATGTTGCCCAGACTTCGGCTGAACTCAATGGCGTGTTCTACGGTTTGGTGCGTCTTGTGAGGTGTATGTCGCAAGGCTCCGATAATGAGCAACTTGATGCCTTCGAGCAAAGGAAGTGAAGAGTCGAACAACTCGGTCATGTCCGTTAGGTAAGCCACATCGCCAATCCTGTAACCCAAAATGGGCAACTCGCCATGCATGACACGAATGGCCGTCACTTCGAGCGAGCCAAATTGCATCTTGTCACCTTCCTTAATCTCGTGCAAATCCAGCTTCGGAATGCCAGGATAAGTGTGTCGAACCAAGCAATAGGGCAGTCTTTGACGCAAGTGACGACAGGCATAATCGTCTGCAAACAGGGGAAGATTGCGGTCGAAAGTAAATGGACGGAGGTCGTCGATACCTCCAACGTGGTCGTAATGCTCGTGAGTGATAAGAACGGCATCAAGCGGCTTCGCCATCTTAATACGGAGCATCTGCTCGCGAAAGTCGGGACCGCAGTCCACGAGAAGTCTTGTGTCGCCTTCTTCGAAGAGTGCCGAAGCCCGCAAACGCTTGTCGCGAGGGTCGTTGCTCCTGCAAACTTCGCATTGGCAACCGATTTGAGGTACGCCAATGCTTGTGCCTGTGCCAAGGAAAGTAATCTTCATATAAAGTTGACTTCCGGTTCAAGTTCTATACCGAAACGCTCTTTGACGTCCTTCTTGACAGCCTCGCAAAGCCGTTGTATATCGTGACCTGTAGCTCCGCCCTTGTTTACGAGCACCAACGCTTGACGGTCATGAACGGCAGCAGGACCGAGGCTTTTGCCCTTCCAGCCAGCCTGCTCAATCAACCAACCTGCAGCCAACTTGATTTTTCCCTCTTCGGCAGGGTAGTGAGGCATCGTTGGATATTCGGAAAGAAGACGTTCTGCCTGCTCTTTCGGCACAACAGGATTCTTGAAGAAACTGCCTGCGTTGCCTTGCTCTTTTGGGTCAGGAAGTTTGGCTCGACGGATGTCGATGATGACTTGACGCAATTGCTCCGCCGTCAGAGTGTCTTTCGAGAGTCCGGCCTGCTCGATAGCTTTCACAAGACCGCCATATTGAAGTTTCGGCTCGAAGTGTTTTTTGAGGCGGAAAGTAACACGAGTGATGGCATATTTGCCCCACAACTCGCCTTTGAAGATACTTTGACGGTAGCCATACCCGCAGTCTTTTTGCTTCCAGATGCGTTCTTCGGCGTCATTTAGACCGATGCCTTTCACCTCTTCAATCACGTCTTGAGCCTCCACACCATAAGCTCCGATGTTCTGCACGGCTGCGGCTCCGACCTGACCAGGAATGAGAGAAAGGTTCTCCATCCCGTACCAACCATGTTGGATGGCTTGCTCAATAAACTCGTCACATATTTCGCCCGAACCGACTTCAACAAGCACATCGTCTGCCGTCTCTTGCTTAATGGTAAATCCCTTAATGTTAGACTTCAAGATAAAACCTTTATAGTCACTGAGAAATAGCAGGTTACTACCTTCTCCAACAAGCAAGAGTGGGATGCTGTCGTCGTATGCGCGAAGCCTTTGGATTGTTTTAATCAGTCCCTTTTCCGAGTCGTAGTAGATGACTGCACTAGCTTCTGCCTCAATTCCGAAAGTGTTCTCAATTCTCATATCTTGTAAGACGCCAGTTGCCTCGTTCTTTTGTAAAAGTAAATATCTCTTGCAAACCGTTCGAAAGGCCGCTTTTTCTCAGCACGATTTTCCTGCCTCCATAGCTCTGACCTTTCCGAATGTTCGAGATGATGCCGCTTGGAACTTCCGGACAGAACGTTTCCCATTGATCAGCGTCAATAATGCCGTTGATGCTTCCGTCCTCGTCTTCGTTGTCTTGAATCACGATGTGAAGCGGATCGGCTATCGATTGAGCTTGGAAAAGACTGTCGGAACAGAAACGAGCATAAAAGCTGAGGAAGTCGTTGAGTGCGTCGTCGTTGAAGGTTTCTTCACGAATAGCTTCAAGATTCCACCTGCCTTCTTCACGAACGAACTGGAAGTTGCGAATCGTTCCATCATTGAGATTGATGCGTTGCAAGCTGACAATCGAGTCTTCTTCTTGTTCCTCGTCATCCTCTGCACGCATTTGCGAGGCGTTTCCATAAAGGGTTGTGAAGTAATCGCCTGACAGGAAACTGAATTCGAACTCAGGGTTGAAGTCTTCAAGAATCTCGGCAGGTCGCTCTGTGTGCTCAAGTCGCAGAGGCTTTGCAGTACGTTCCTCTCGAAGGGTTGGGCTGTGAAGGTAGGCAAAAAGGAAGTCGTTGAAGATGCCGTCGAACAGAGGTGTCTTCTCCTCTGTCAGCCCAAGTTCCTCCTCTTCTTTCGTCAAAGTATCTACGGGAATACTGTCTTCCAGCAACAAGTCCAGCTCGTCCAGATTCGCTTCGCTGACTTTGTTGCCACACGAAAAAAGTGTCGCAACCATAACAGCCACAACAAGACAAATTCCCTTACACTTTGTGCTCATTCTGCAACCTAACGACTAAATCGGCTGCAAAATTACAAAGAAATTAAGAATTAAGAGTTAAGAATTAAGAAATATTTTGTACTTTTGCACGCGAAAACAGAAATAAAGGCTATTTATGTTACAGAAAATAGAACAGTTGATGCAGGAAATTGCTGCACTTCAAGCAAAGAATGCTCAGGAGGCAGAAGCTCTGCGAATCAAGTATTTGAGCAAGAAAGGTGAGATATCCCAGTTGATGAATGACTTCAGAAGCGTTCCGGCCGAATTGAAGAAAGAAGTCGGTATGAAAATCAACGAGCTGAAGAACTTTGCTCAAGACAAGATAAACGCTTTGAAGGAAGGTGCCGGCGAGGCTGCTGCCACAGGTGCTTCGGCCATTGATCTCACCAGGACACCTTATCCCATTGCTCTTGGCTCACGTCATCCCTTGACGATTGTCAAGAACGAAATCGTCGACATCTTCAGCCGCCTTGGTTTCACCTTGGCAGAAGGCCCTGAGGTGGAGGACGACTGGCACGTTTACAGCAGTCTGAACTTTGCCGACGACCATCCTGCTCGCGATATGCAGGACACGTTCTTCGTGGAGTCGCATCCCGACATCATTCTTCGCAGCCACACCAGCAGCGTGCAGTCTCGTGTGATGGAAAAGACGCAACCGCCCATTCGCATACTTTGCCCTGGCCGTGTTTACCGCAACGAAGCCGTGAGTGCACGTGCTCATTGCTTCTTCCATCAGATTGAAGGCTTGTATGTTGACAAGAATGTCAGCTTCACAGACCTCAAGCAAGTGCTCCTTCTCTTTGCCCAAGAGCTCTTCGGACCTGAGACGAAGATACGCCTTCGCCCAAGCTACTTCCCCTTCACGGAACCCAGTGCCGAGATGGATGTCAGCTGTACCATCTGCGGAGGCAAGGGCTGCTCGATGTGTAAGGGCAGCGGCTGGCTCGAGATACTTGGTTGCGGAATGGTTGATCCCGCAGTTCTCGATGCAAATGGCATCGACAGCAAAGTTTACACAGGCTATGCTTTCGGTATGGGCATCGAGCGCATCACGAACTTGAAATATCAGGTGAAGGATCTCCGAATGTTTTCCGAGAACGACGTTCGCTTCCTCGACGAGTTCACAAGCGCAAGGTAAGACATTATTCTATTATAATAAGAGAGCTCGAAGTCTACTTCGGGCTTTCTTTTGTTATATGGCAATCTGTAATTGTAATAACGAATAATGAAAAACAATATCAAGGGGATGTGTAAAACTTAACGTGTGAAGTTTCGCAACTTAACGTGTGAAGTTTGACAACTTAACGTGTGAAGTTTTGCAACTTAACGTGTGAAGTTTTGCAACTTAACGTGTGAAGTTTGGCAACTCCTCAGGACTAGTTTAAAAAGGTAATACGAAAAAGCACGAATTTATTTGTGTTTTTGCATGCTTCTTCGTATCTTTGCAGGCGTTATGCAACCTTTAGCAGAAAGAATGCGTCCGTTGACGCTCGACAATTATATCGGGCAACAACACTTGGTAGGACCAGGTGCGGTGCTTCGGAAGATGCTTGAAAGCGGTCACGTTAACAGTTTCATCCTCTGGGGACCTCCTGGAGTGGGGAAGACTACACTTGCAAGCATTATTGCCCGTAAGCTGGAAGTTCCTTTCTATACACTCAGCGCAGTGACGAGTGGGGTTAAGGACGTTCGCGATGTTATTGAGAAGGCTCGCTCGACGAGGTTCTTTAACCAGAACAATCCGATACTTTTCATCGACGAAATCCACCGCTTCTCCAAGTCGCAACAAGACTCTTTGCTTGGAGCTGTGGAACAAGGTGTTGTCACACTTATCGGGGCTACTACGGAGAATCCTTCTTTCGAAGTGATTCGTCCGCTGCTTTCTCGTTGCCAAGTTTATACGTTGAAGCCACTTGAAGAAAAAGATTTGATGCAGCTCGCTCACTATGCAGTTGAGCATGATGTCGAGTTGAGCAAACGTGTATTCCATTTCACAGAAACCAGCGCGCTGATGCGTTTCAGCGGAGGTGACGCTCGTAAGCTGCTTAACATACTTGAGCTTGTTTACGAGTCGGCTCCAGAAGAGGGAGACATCGAAATAACGGACGAGATTGTCACCAATTGCTTGCAGCAGAATCCGCTTGCTTACGACAAGGATGGCGAAATGCATTATGACATCATTTCAGCTTTCATCAAGAGCATCAGGGGCAGCGATCCAGATGCTGCAATCTATTGGCTCGCCCGAATGATAGAGGGTGGGGAAGACCCTGCATTCATAGCAAGAAGACTGGTTATCAGCGCAAGTGAAGATATTGGACTTGCTAATCCGAATGCCCTTCTGTTAGCAAATGCAGCTTTCGATGCTGTGATGAAACTCGGTTGGCCTGAAGGTCGCATTCCTTTGGCTGAGGCAACAGTCTATCTTGCCTCAAGTCCGAAGAGCAATTCTGCTTATATGGCCATCAACGATGCTATTCAAAAAGTGCAGGAGACCGGCAATCAACCAGTTCCTCTTCACCTTAGAAATGCTCCCACGACATTAATGAAAGACCTGGGTTACAGCAAGGGTTACAAGTATGCCCACGACTATGAAGGTAATTTCGTTCTTCAGCAGTTCCTTCCCGACGAGTTGAAAGACCAACGTTTCTGGCATCCACAGAACAATCCGGCGGAAGATAAGCTTCGGGCACAAATGGAGAAGTGTTGGGGAAAAGACAGGTTTACTGACAAATAAATAGGAAATAAAGATAATAAGGTAATAAGAAAATTATGAAAAAGATAATGCTTTTGGGCTCAGGAGAGCTTGGTAAAGAGTTCGTGATAGCGTGTCAAAGATTAGGACAATACGTAGTTGCTTGCGACAAGTATGCAGGTGCTCCGGCTATGCAGGTGGCAGACGAATGCCGTGTTTTCAGTATGCTCGATGGCGAAGCACTTGTTGCGGCAGTCAACGAAGTGAAGCCCGACATCATAGTTCCTGAGATAGAAGCTATCAGGACGGAGAAGCTCTATGAGTTCGAAAAGCAAGGAATCCGTGTAGTTCCCAGTGCTCGTGCGGTCAATTACACAATGAATCGCAAAGCCATTCGCGAGCTCGCTCATACAGAACTCGGGTTGCAAACAGCGGATTATCGTTATGCAAGCACCTTTGATGAACTGAAGCAAGCTGCTTCCATCATAGGCTTTCCATGTATTATCAAGCCTTTGATGAGCAGTAGCGGACATGGACAGAGCAAAGTTGACTGCGCAAATGAACTTGAACAGGCTTGGGCTTGTGCTTGCGGAGGCAGTCGAGGCGACATCATGGAAGTGATTGTCGAGGAATTTATACCTTTCGACTATGAAATTACGCTGCTTACTGTCACCCAAGATAATGGCGAAACACTCACTTGTGCACCTATCGGACATGTTCAGAAAGGTGGTGACTATCGCGAAAGCTTCCAGCCAAAAGCTATGAAGCCAGAGCATTTGGCAGCAGCCCAGGCGATGGCAAAGAAGGTAACAGCTGCGTTAACTGGTTCCGGTATTTGGGGCGTAGAATTCTTCGTAAGTGAGCAACGAGGTGTCATCTTCAGCGAACTCAGTCCTCGTCCACATGATACGGGAATGGTTACGCTTGCAGGAACACAGAATCTCAGCGAGTTCGAATTGCATGCAAGAGCAGTCCTGTCGCTTCCCATTCCTGAGATTGAACTTTATCGGCAAGGAGCTTCTGCTGTGATTCTCTCACCCGTCGAAACTGACAATCCTCAATATCAGGGCATCGAGAAAGTGTGTGAAGCTCCGAAGACTGACCTTCGTATCTTCGGTAAACCAGTGGCTCATGTTGGTCGCAGAATGGGTGTTGTGGTATGTTGGGATAGTCTTAATGCCTCACAAGACATGCTTCGCGACAAATGTAAGGCTTTAGCAAGCAAGGTTACAGTTAGTTAAGAATGAGCGACGGAAACTTCAATAGAGCTTTGCTTCCATCCACGCCTTATCGAAGTGGTGTGAAGATGGGACAACAACAAGCTAAGGTAAAAGCAATCAAAGCTTTGCAACTCGCATTAGAAAAAGCTGATTTGACTCAGGAAAAGAAGGAGATTATTGCAGCAAATTTCGAGAAGGAATTAAGGCTTCTTCCTTAGTTTTCGAAGAAGTTCCTTGTTGATGGTACTGATGCGTCGTCCACTTTCCATAAAGTCGGCTTTGAGGTCAGCGCCAAAGCTTGTAATCTCTTCGTTCACACCATGATAGAAGTCTGCAAACGTGCGGAGTAGGGGAGGAAGATAGGCTTGTTCGCGTGTATTGACGACCATACGGATTCCTTTCGGCACAAGCTTTACATCGAGTTCTTCGCCTGCATCCTTCGGGTCGCCATCGAAGTGTATGACACCTGGCGCAGAACGCTTGATGTGCAGTTGTTGGCAACGAAATGAACGGATGCGGCTGTTCGTGTTTATGGTTTTATTGAAGAGCTGAATGGCTATTTGAGGCGCTTCGAGAACCGTGAATGGTTCCATTAAAGTAACATCCATTAGTCCATCGCTCATGCTTGCATGGGGGGCTATATAGACGTTGTTGCCATACTGGCTTGCATTGGCGCATGCAATAAGGAATGCTTTGTAGACTTGCTTTTCTCCGTCAACCGTTATCTCATACGTATCAGGCTTGTACTTAAGTCCTTCCTTCAACGTGTTCTCGATATAAGTTAACAAGCCTCGACGATTACTTTTGGCAAAACGGTCGCTGATAAAAGCGTCAAACCCCACACCACAAGTGCAGAAGAAAGGCACATCGTCAATCAAACCATAGTCGAGGCTCTCGATGTGACAATCGGCAAGCACTTGCAAAGCGCCATCAGGGTTCATCGGAATATAAAGGTGTCGAGCCAAGCCATTGCCGCTGCCACAAGGAATGATACCAAGGGCTGTGTCTGTATGAATCAGGCTTCGCGCAACCTCGTTGACAGTGCCGTCTCCGCCCACAGCCACAACAATATTCACGCCTTCTTCTATCGCTTTGCCTGAAAACTCTGCAGCATGACCTTTGTGCTCAGTCTTGCAAATAGTCCACTCAAAGCGACGGCTGTCGAGATACTTCGGAATAAGGTCGATGATATGCTGCTTGTCCGAAGTTCCCGAGATAGGGTTGACGATGAATACTATCTTTGTCCGTTTTTCCATATATCGCGCTGCAAAGATACGAAAAAAGTGAATATGTTAAAAGCTTAAATGGTTAAAAGGTAAAAGAAATAAGGAATAAGGAATAATTTTCAATGTACATTGTTCAATGTTCAATTATTTTTTTGTACCTTTGCAGCGCTAAAATAATAAATTGTACTTCGTACATATTTAAACATACATGGGATTATTACAAGACAGATGCGCTAAATACACGCTCCCACAGGAGTTCATGGCGCAGGGTATTTACCCTTATTTCCGAGAGATAGAAGGCAAACAAGGCACAGAAGTCATCATGGAAGGCAAACGTGTGCTGATGTTTGGCTCGAATGCATACACAGGTTTGACTGGCGACCAACGCGTCATTGATGCTGGTTGCGCAGCTATGCAGAAATACGGCAGCGGTTGTGCAGGAAGCCGATTCCTCAACGGCACGCTCGACATTCACGTTCAGCTCGAGAAAGAACTGGCAGAGTTTGTCGGCAAGGACGAGGCGCTCTGCTTTGCAACAGGTTTCACCGTAAATAGCGGCGTTATCAGTCAGCTTGTTGACCGTAACGACTATGTTATCTGCGACGACCGCGACCACGCAAGTATTGTTGATGGCCGTCGTCTCAGCTTTGCCACGCAGCTCAAGTATAAGCACAACGATATGGATGACCTCGAGAAGATGATCCAGAAGTGTGAGCCTGAACGTGTCAAGCTGGTTGTCGTAGATGGTGTCTTCAGCATGGAAGGCGACCTTTGCAAACTGCCCGAAATCGTCGAGCTGAAGAAGAAATATCAGAACGTCGCCATTATGGTAGACGAGGCTCACGGTATCGGTGTCTTTGGCAAGCAGGGTAGAGGTGTCTGCAACCACTTTGGACTGACTAAAGATGTCGACCTCATCATGGGAACTTTCTCTAAGAGTTTGGCTTCCATCGGCGGTTTCATCGCAGCAGACAGCAGTGTCATCAACTGGCTCAGGCATACGGCTCGTACCTATATCTTTAGCGCAAGTTGTACGCCAGCAGCCACAGCTGCAGCTCGCGAGGCACTTCATATTATCCAGAATGAGCCAGAAAGACTGGAAGCTCTCTGGAGTGTAACGAACTACGCACTTAAGCGTTTCCGCGAAGAAGGCTTCGAGATTGGTGACACAGAGAGTCCCATCATTCCACTTTATGTGCGCGACACAGATAAGACTTTCATGGCTGTTGCAAAGGCATTCAACGAAGGCGTCTTCATCAATCCTGTGATTCCGCCAGCTTGTGCACCGCAGGACACACTTGTTCGATATGCTTTGATGGCAAATCACACACGCGAACAAGTTGACGAATCAGTCGTGAAGCTGAAGAAAGTCTTCAAAGAACTTGGAATTATCTAAGCAGACGTAAAGCAAACCACTAAGCGAATATTTATCAAACTCCATATTAGGCAATGCATCCAAGCAAGGATTGCATTGCCTTTATTATTATATAATGTATAAGAATCAAGTATTATGATGATAATGGACGTTATGTTTAGTAGAAATTGCGCAACAATATTTACGTTTACTCGCCACATTGAAATTGATGTCATAAAATGATAGCTTATATAACTTCGCTGGCTATGTTGATTATATATACATGTATGTATAATTAAATGTACATGTATGTATAATTATAGATACATGTATGTATAACGAACTTAGCGTGCTGAGTTTTGCAGCGAGACATGGCAGAACGAGTTGAACAGCAGCAGATGTCTATCAATTAGATGTTTGACATCATATTCAACAACATTCTTCGAAATTTGTTTTGTCCTTTCTCCGAAATTATTTAAATTTGCACAAAGAAACAATTTGATTATGAAAATTTCGATTGCAGGAACAGGAAAGATTGCCGAAGAAGTCATGCGAATGCTTCATGAAGAGTTTGCCGGCAAGATCGAAGTAACTGGCATTTATGCTCGCGAACACAGTGTGGAACATGCTATCGACCTTTGCCAAGCTTATGCTCCAACAGGCTTCGTCTATACGGACTACGCGAGAATGCTTCAAGAAGCTGAGGCAGACTTTGTTTACATCGCGAATGCCAACCATGTTCACCATGAATATGCCATCCAGGCAATGATGGCTGATAAGAATGTCATTGTAGAGAAACCCATTGCCGTCAATCGAGTTGAAACCGACGAACTGGTTGATATGGCGATACTTCGCTGTGTTTATTGCTTGCCTGCATTCTCCTTGTTGTATATGCCGCTGTTCCGTAAACTGCAGGAAGTCTTGCCGCAGATTGGAAAAGTAAGGATGGTTCATTGCAACTATGCTCAACGAAGCAGTCGTTACGACCGTTATCTCAAGGGCGAACTCACGCCTGTCTTCGACCCTGCAATGGCTGGAGGCACGCTTGCCGACCTGAATGTCTATAATCTTTGCTTCACGATTGCGCTCTTTGGACCGCCTCGAACCATTCGTTACGACTGCAATCGGGGCTTCAATGGCATCGATACAAGTGGTACCCTACTCTGCCACTACCCCACATCTCTTGCAGTTCTAAGTGCATCGAAGGACAGCGACGGATTCTCTTATGGCTGCATTCAGGGCGAGGAAGGTTACATTGAAGTGCACGGTTCGGTGAGCATTATGGACTCCTTTACCCTGCACCTGAAAGGCAAAGAACCAGTCACCTTCAAGAGCGAGACAGGTCGCCATCGCCTCAGCTACGAGTTCCAGGAGTTCCTCAACCTCATCGAGAACCGTCAGGAATGCCATATAGTAATACCATATGTAACGCGAATAATGCAAGAGATTGCCATTGCACAAGAACGAATGGTACAAGAAATATAATATAGTAGGAAATAAGAAAAGAAGACAAGATATACCATGAATAAGCTTCCACTATTTTTGCTTGGCAGTTGTGCCGTTACTTCTGCTCAAGCTCAGCGTTGGAACATTGTCTATATCATGAGCGACGACCACTCGTATCAAGCCATTAGCGCTTATGGCCATCAGCTCTCTAAGCAAGCTCCAACGCCCAATCTCGACCGGCTTGCAGAACGAGGAATACTCTTTCAGCGGGCTTATGTTGAGAACTCGCTCAGTACTCCCAGCCGTGCTTGCCTGATGACTGGCATGTATAGCCATCAGAGCGGACAAAGGACGCTTGATTGTCCCATCGATGAGAACGCGCCTTTCGTGAGTCAATATCTGCAACAAGCAGGTTATCAGACATGTATGATTGGCAAATGGCACATGCTTTGCGAGCCTAAAGGATTCGACGAATACCGCATCCTTCCTGGTCAAGGCGACTATTATGACCCGAAGTTCCGCTCAAAGGAAAGTGGCGGCAAGTATGTCGTAGAGAAAGGTTATGCTACGAACCTCATTACAGACCACGCGATAGAGTTCCTTGAAGGGCGCGACAGAACGAAACCCTTTGCACTCTTCGTCCATCATAAAGCGCCACACAGGAACTGGATGCCGCCACTTGATATGCTTGAGCTTTACGAAGATATCGAGTTTCCTTTGCCTGAGACCTTCTTCGATGACTACGCCACAAGAGGTCGTGCTGCTCATGAACAGCAGATGAGTATTGCGAAAGACATGGAGATGTGCTACGACCTGAAAGTCACGCAGATAAAGCCAGGCATGGGTTATACGCACGAACGAAATGGTGACGGGTTCCGTTATCAGCTTTCCCGTATGTCGCCAGAACAGAGAGAGAAGTGGGAGTCGGTGTATAATCCTCGCAATGAAGCCATGTTGGCTCAGCATCTTCAGGGTGATGACTTGCTTAAATGGAAGTTTCAGCGTTATATTCGCGACTATATGCGCGTAATTCATAGCATAGACGAGCAGGTCGGAAGACTGCTTGATTATCTGGAAGCTAACGGCTTGATGGACAACACGATGGTTGTCTATACAAGCGACCAAGGCTTTTATATGGGCGAACATGGTTGGTTCGACAAGCGCTTCATGTACGAAGAGTCGTTCCGCACTCCCCTACTCGTTTACGCTCCAGGCATGAATGGTGGCGAAACGAGTAATGCTTTGGTGCAGAACATCGACTTTGCTCCGACGTTCCTCGACATTGCAGATGCTGAAAAGCCCCAGCAAATGGTTGGCACTTCGCTGCTTCCAATTATGTCGCACAAAGGCAAAACTCCCAAGAACTGGCGCAAGTATCTGTACTATCACTACTATGATTGTCCGGCAGAACACAATGTGATGCGGCACGATGGCGTGAGTGATGGACGTTACAAGCTCTTGCACTTCTATAATCCGAAGAATGCTGCCAGCGCTTATGATGAGCTTTACGACCTCAAACGTGACCCGAACGAGCTTCACAACGTAGTGTCTGAAGCTAAGTATGCAAAGCATTTGGCACGTTTACAAAAGCAGCTCGACACATTTAGAAAAGTGCAAAAGGTGGATGAATGGTAAGGTTTGTAATGACCTATATCAATAAATAATGTACGCGCGAAGAGATAGTTGCATACTTATTGCTATTATATGAATAATTTATTGTATCTTTGCCGCGCATTTTGAATAACGTAACAAAAGATATCATATGAAAGCATTTGTTTTTCCCGGTCAGGGAGCACAGTTTACAGGCATGGGTAAAGAGCTCTATGAAAGCAATCCAAAGGCAAAAGAACTCTTTGAAAAGGCCAACGAGATACTTGGTTTCCGCATCACAGACATCATGTTCGAGGGTAGCGAAGAGGAGTTGAAGCAGACTAAAGTTACCCAACCTGCCGTCTTCTTGCATAGTGTTATTACTGCAATCTGTATGGGCGATGCCTTCAAACCCGATATGGTTGGTGGTCACAGCTTGGGTGAGTTCAGCGCTCTCGTAGCTGCTGGAGCTCTTTCATTTGAGGACGGACTTCGTCTCGTGCATGCTCGTGCAATGGCGATGCAGAAGGCTTGCGAAGCCGCACCTAGCACTATGGCTGCAATCATCAACCTTCCTGATGAGACTGTAGAGCAGGTTTGTGCCGAGGTAACAGCAGAAGGCAAGGGAGTTGTCGTGCCTGCAAACTACAATTGCCCTGGGCAGTTGGTTATCAGCGGCAATGTTGAAGAGATTAACGCCGCTTGTGAGAAACTGAAGGAAGCTGGTGCAAAGCGTGCTTTGGTACTGCCTGTTGGCGGTGCTTTCCATAGTCCTCTCATGCAACCTGCTAAGGATGAGCTTCAGGCAGCCATTGAGAAGACCGAATTCCACACACCTTCTTGCCCCATCTATCAGAATGTAGATGCTAAGGCTCACACAGATGCAGCCGAGATTAAGCAGAATCTGATTGCTCAGCTGACAGCCTCTGTTCGTTGGACTTACGAGGTTCAGAATATGCTTGCCGCAGGTGCAACAGATTTCACAGAATGTGGTCCCGGTCGTGCTTTGCAGGGAATGATTTCCAAGATTGCTAAAGGCATCGAAGGCATCACAATCGAAGGCATCCAGTAAGATGACCATCTATCAGGTCTTCACCCGCCTTTTCGGTAACGATAAGGCAAACTGCATTCCAAATGGAACCAAGCAGCAGAATGGGTGCGGCTTGATGCAAGACTTTACAGCCAAGGCTTTGGAGCAGATCCGAGCACTTGGCTGTACGCATATCTGGTATACTGGCATCATCGAACACGCAAGCAAAACGGACTACTCTGCCATAGGTATTCCTGCCGACAACCCTGATGTAGTGAAGGGCGAAGCAGGCAGTCCGTATGCCATTCGCGATTATTATGACGTAGACCCCGACCTAGCGAAAGACGTTTCAAAGCGCATTCGTGAGTTCGAGCTACTTGTTGACAGGACACATAAGGCAGGCTTGAAGGTCATCATCGACTTCGTGCCCAATCATGTTGCCCGTCAGTATCATTCGGATGCAAAGCCAAAAGGTGTTCGAGACCTTGGCGAGGACGATGACACAACACTCCCCTACTCGCCCGACAACAACTTCTACTATCTGCCAGAACCGCTTTGTCTCGACAACATCTTGCAGGGAAGCACCTATCAGGAAATTCCTGCGAAAGCAACAGGCAACGACAGGTTCACCTCTATGCCATCGAAGAATGACTGGTACGAAACGGTGAAGCTGAACTATGGCCCAAACACTTATCACAAGATGCTTGACATCCTGATGTATTGGGCCTCGAAGGGAATCGACGGATTCCGTTGCGATATGGCCGAGATGGTGCCAGTTGAGTTCTGGGAATGGGCGTTGCCACAGGTAAAAAAAACTTATCCGGAAATCATCTTCATAGCAGAAGTTTACAATCCAAACCTTTATCGCGACTACATTCATCGGGGCCATTTTGATTACCTCTATGATAAAGTGGGGCTTTACGACACTTTGCTGAATGTTTGTCGAGGTCAAAGCACACAAAGCATCACATCTTGTTGGCAATCGGTTGATGATATACGAGGCAAGATGCTCAACTTCTTGGAGAACCACGACGAACAGCGTCTTGCAAGCGATTTCCTGTTAGGTGACGCCAAGAAAGCTTTGCCGGCACTTCTCATCAGCAGCCTCATGCCTTGTCCTTTCATGCTTTACTTTGGTCAGGAACTCGGCGAAAGAGGTATGGATGCAGAAGGTTTTAGCGGACTTGACGGGCGAACCACTATCTTTGATTATTGGAGTGTTCCCAGCATCCGACGCTGGCGCAACAAAGGTCGCTTTGATGGCAAACTGCTGACAGCAGAGGAAACTGCCTTGCAAAAGACTTATCAAAGCATTCTTCAACTTAGAGAGCAACACTTGTTTGCTGAAGGCGGCTTCTACGACCTGATGTATGCCAATCCACATCTCCAACGACAGTATGCCTTTATCCGCCATTTGGGGAAGAAGTTCGCGTTAGTCGTAGCCAACTTTTCCAATCAGGAAGAGACCATTTCGCTCAAAATTCCCAAGCATTTCTATGAGTTCTCAGGCATTAAAGCAAAGACAAAGAAACCAATAACTAATATGCTGACTGGTAACAAGGTAAGCATGCCGTTCAATTCTGACGAATCTCTTATCCTCACTCTTCCTGCCAACTTTGGCATCATATTGAGTTGAGTTTCCGAAGTTGACTTGCGTCGAGCTAAAGCTTCACGTGTTAAGTTTCCGAAGTTAACGTGTTAAGTTTTCGAAGTTAGCGTGTTAAGTTTCCGAAGTTAACGTGTTAAGTTTTCGAAGTTAGCGTGTTAAGTTTCCGAAGTTAACGTGTTAAGTTTTCGAAGTTAACGTGTTAAGTTTTCGAAGTTAGCGTGTTAAGTTTTCGAAGTTAACGTGTTAAGTTTTCGAAGTTAGCGTGTGTAATGTGCGAATATATAATTTACTTATGGTCTTCGCCTTCTGTATAGCTTTCCAGATAGAGTTGCTCGCCATCATAATAAGCATAGGTGAACTGCGTTATCCAGTCACCAAGGATGAGCATACGCGTCTGTCGGGTTAAGGCGAGGTCAAGTTCGATGTGCCGATGCCCGAAGAGGAAGAAGTCCACATCGGGATGCTCTTTCAAGTATTGCTTCGCAAAGATAACCAATGGCTCTTTGTCTTCGCCCTGATAAGGTGGTTCTCCACCTCCAGCATCATGCTTTATGCGGCTATGTTTTGCCCAGTTAAGGCCGAATTTCATGCCAAAATAAGGATGTAGCCAACGGAACATCCATTGACATGTTTTGTTGTGGAAGATGCTTCGGATTAGTTTGAACTTCCAATCCCTATCTCCCAAGCCGTCGCCATGTGCAAGGTAGAACGTCTGGTCGCCAAGTTCAAGCGTGAGCGCGTTATGATGAAGAATCATGCCGCATTCCCTTTCCAAGTAGTCGAGGCACCAAATGTCGTGATTGCCGGTAAAGTAATGCACCTCGATTCCCATATCTGTCAACTCGCTTATTTTGCCGAGAAAACGGGTGTAGCCTTTCGGCACAACGGTTTGATACTCGAACCAGAAGTCGAACATGTCGCCAAGCATATAGATGGCTCCTGCCTTGTCCTTAATCTCATCGAGGAAGCGAACGAGACGCCTTTCCTGTTGACGGCTGTGCGGAATTGCAAGGCTGCCTAAATGAGCATCTGCTATAAAATATATAGGTTTCAATTTTGAATTTTGGAGTTATAAATTTTGAATGACTAAAGGAATCCGAGTTCCATTTTTGCTTCTTCGCTCATCAAGTCCTTGTCCCATTCTGGCTCAAAGACAAGATTGACTTCGACCTTCTTGATGCCAGTAATCGTTTCGAGCTTTTGCCTGACATCTTCAACGATGAAGTCGGCAGCAGGGCAATTGGGCGCAGTCAACGTCATATCGACGCTAAGTTCTGTATTGTCCTCGCTCAACTCTATGCGATAGATAAGCCCAAGGTCGTATATGTTGACAGGTATTTCAGGGTCGAAGACGGTCTTCAGCACTTCAATAACCCGTTCTTGCATCTTTAGTTCAGAGTTTTCCATTTTCCTGATAACTATAATAATTATCGCCAGCAAAGATGATATGGTCTACGAAGCGGATGCTGACGGCACTACAAGCCTCGGCAGCTTTCTTGGTAAGATAGTCGTCATCACGACTTGGCTGGGTCCTTCCGCTTGGATGGTTGTGGCAAAGCACGACTGCAACAGCTTGGCCCAGAAGAGCTTCGCGCAACAGGCAACGCACATCGACTGAGGCTCCTGCTATGCCTCCTCTGCTAAGCAAAACGGAGTTCTTGACTTTCATGCCTTGATCGAGTAGAAGCAAATGACACTCCTCAATGGTAAGGTCTTGCATTCGTGGGCGGAAATATTCGAAGGCATCAGCAGAAGTCTTGATGTGCATGCGTTGAGGAAGGGCTTCCTTGAGGCGCTGGTTGGTAAGCTGACAAGCCGCGACAATCGTAACAGCCCTCGCCTCGCCTATTCCCGGATAACGCATCAAGTCCTGAACGGAAGCTTTGCTCAAATTCATCAGACTGTCGCCATAATCGGAAAGCATCGTTCGCATAATATCGACAGCCGACTTGCCTGGCACACCGCTTCCAATCAAGATGGCAAGCAGCTCGGCTTTGCTCAGCGTATCAGCTCCATTTGCAAGGAGCCTTTCGCGCGGTCGGTCTTCTGGAGCCCAGTCTTTTATTGTCTTCATTCGTAGAAATTCTCTTTGAAAGCCTGTAGTTCTTCGTTTCTGCCACACACACATCTCAGCCACCAAGCACGGATGAAACCTGTGCCGTAACCGATGAGCTGAATGAAGCTTGCCCAAATGGAGAGGATTCCTATCTTAATACTGCCGTTTCGAATAGAGCTGTCGATAAAGACGAGCAACGAGAAGAGCAGGAGAGGCAACAAAGCAAGGAGTATTAATGCTGCGCCCAAGAAAGCGACGATGAGTCCCATGTTACAGCCTGTGCCACCGAAAAAGCCAGTATAAAGCCCGATGCCTGCGAAGAACAGTCCAACGAGGAAAAGCAACAGGCAAAGGAACGTTCCAATCGTAAAGACTGCTGGCAAGAGATGCACAAGCTTCAGGCTTCCCGGATGACGCTTCATCAAGTTAATGCGGGCAATACCAGAGTTGTGAACTTGCTTGAAAAATTTCTTAAAATCGGTGCGTCGTTTGTGCCAAACCCAAGCTTCAGGGAAGAGTCGGCAACTTGCTCCGCTCTTGTAGATGCGCAGACTCAAGTCAATATCCTCGCCGAAACGCATGGACGAGAAACCGCCCAATTGACGGTAAAGGCTGCGGCGAATGCCCATATTGAACGAGCGCGGATAGAACTTCCTATCCATCTGCTTTTTGCCGCCACGAATACCGCCAGTCGTGAGGAACGAAGTCATGCTGTAACTGATGGCCTTCTGCACATTTGTGAAGCTTGCGTGAGCCCTGTCTGGTCCGCCCCAAGCATCGCAATCCTTCCGTTTCAGCTCTTCGTCAACCACTTTCAGAAAGTCGGGAGGCAAGACACAATCGCTATCGAGGAAGATGAGATACTCGCCTTGGCTATGCTCTGCTCCGAAGTTTCGCGTCTGTCCAGGTCCGCTATTCTCTTTTGTATAATAACGAAGTTGAAGCTTGCCGGCATAGCGATGGACGATATTCTCGCAAGGCTGGCTCGAACCATCCTCAACGATGATGACCTCCATGTCCTTGAGCGTCTGTTCTGTAAGGCTTTGGAGCAGTTCATCGACTTCGTCCGGACGATTATATACGGGAACTATGATTGAGTACTTCATTACTTGTTAATTAGGAAAATTGCCGGCACTTTGCTCAGGTCGGGCAGTTTCGTGTTCTTCCATTCCGAGATGCGAAGGGTGCGGATATATTCATCCTTGGTTGTGATGCCGGCTGCAATACAGAGTCGTGTTTGTGGACGAAGGCTGGTGAGGAGCGACTGGAACATCTTTTGGTTGCGATAAGGCGTTTCGATGAAGAGTTGCGTTTGTCCCTCTGTCCAAGCCCTTGTCTCGAGCATCTTGAGCCGTTTTGCGCGGTCAACTGGTTCGACGGGCAGATAGCCATTGAAGGCAAAGCATTGTCCACCAAGTCCGCTACTCATAACGGCCATAATCATGCTGTTTGGTCCCACAAGTGGAACGACTCGCAAGCCTTCTCTTTGAGCAATGCCGACGATATCAGCTCCCGGGTCTGCAACGGCTGGACAACCTGCTTCGCTAATGACGCCAACAGGTTTGCCTTCTCTTAATGGCTGCAAGTACTGGCTGAAAAGCTTTTCGTCTGCATGTTTGCCCATCTCGAAGAACGTGCAATCGTCGATGGGAAACTCCCTATCTGTCTGTCGAAGGAAGCGACGGGCAGAGCGGATGTTTTCGACGATGAAGTGACGTATGCCCATAATAATCTCATGGTTATACGAAGGCAGGACTTGCTCAATCGAAGTCTCGCCAAGCGTAACAGGTATGAGATAAAGGGCAACCATCAATTCAAAATTTAAATTTCAAATTTCAAAGAATGATGCTTGCCAGTTCTTCAGGCGAAACGAGCTGTTGTTCGCCACTTGTCATGTTCTTGAGCATCACCTTTCCTGCGGCCATTTCCGTTTCGCCAGTCATAGCGACGAAAGGAATCGCTTTCTGGTTAGCGTACTGCATCTGCTTCTTCATTTTGGCGGCATCTGGATATATCTCGCAACGGATGCCTTGTCCGCGAAGCTTGGCGATGATGGGAAGAGAGTAGGCAGTCTCCTTATCGCCGAAGTTGATGAAGAGCAGTTGTGTGGCGGTCGTGACAGCTTCGGGATAGAGGCCGAGCTGATTCAGGACATCATAGATTCGGTCTGCGCCAAAGCTGATGCCAACACCGCTCAAGCCAGGCATACCGAAGATGCCGGTCAGATTGTCGTATCGGCCGCCGCCTGTTATGCTGCCAATCTCAACGTCCAGCGCCTTGACCTCGAAGATGCAGCCCGTATAGTAGTTGAGTCCGCGAGCCAAGGTCAAGTCTAATTCCAGTTGAGAGTGTAGAGTTGAGAGTTTAGAGATGACGTATTCCACTTCGTCTATGCCTTTCTGCCCCACTTCGCTGCCGGCCAGCACTTCGCGCATTGTGGCAATCTTCTCGGCATTCGTTCCGCTCAGGTTGATGATGGGCTGAAGCTTCTGGATAGCTTCCTCGCTGATGCCGTCCTCGCGCAGTTCTTCGTTCACGGCATCGAGCCCTATCTTGTCGAGCTTATCGATGGCAACGGTAATGTCCACAATCTTGTCGGCCTCACCAATCATTTCAGCTATGCCGCTAAGGATTTTGCGGTTGTTGATTTTGATGCAGACGCGAATGCCAAATCGCTGGAACACGGTATCGATAATCTGCATTAATTCTACTTCGCAAAGCAGGGAGTCACTGCCAACCACGTCTGCATCGCATTGATAGAACTCGCGATAGCGTCCCTTCTGCGGACGGTCGGCACGCCAAACCGGTTGAATCTGATAGCGACGGAACGGCAAGGTCAACTCTTCCCTATGCTGAACGACATAACGCGCAAAGGGAACGGTCAGGTCATATCGTAAGCCTTTTTCGCAAAGTTGAGCTGCGAGGTGACCAGTTGCGCCGTTTGCAAGGTCGTCTGGGCTGATTCCACGAAGGAAATCGCCACTATTAAGAATCTTGAAGAGCAGTTTGTCGCCTTCTTCGCCATATTTTCCCATAAGGGTTGAGAGGTTTTCCATGGCAGGAGTCTCTATTTGCTCAAAGCCATAGAGGGAATAGACCTCGCGAATCGTATTAAAAATATAGTTACGCCTTGCCATTTCGGCTGGACCGAAGTCTCGCGTACCTTTTGGAATACTTGGTTTCTGAGCCATAATCTGTTCGTTTATTCAAATTTGCGTGCAAATTTACGAATTAATTCCGAGATAGCAAAACCAACCTGTCTTTTTTTGCTTGTATGGTTTGTACGGTTTGTACGTTTGTACGGGCTTGACCTCATGACGCAGAAAAAGGAAATCCGTACAACCACACAAAACGTACAACCGATTTTGAGACAAACGGAAGTGCAATTAAATATATATAATAGTTAAGTAATGTAATTATTAATAATAATATATAATAGCGAACCAACGTGTGTCCCTTTTTTGCTTGTACTGTTTGTGCGTTTGTACAGGCCTGATTTTCAGCGGGTTGCAAAAATCACTCAAATTCGTGCTGAAAACGCCCCAATTCGAGTGCTGAAATTTGGCAGCGTAGAAAAAACGCCGTACCTTTGCAGTGTGATTCGAAGCACAGCTAGTTATAATGCCAAACATTACACGTTACGATGGCCAGCGTAACACGTTAAAAATCTTGATGCACCTTTCTTAATTCTTAACTTTTTTTCGTAACTTTGCAGGCAAATTTGAATGACGATGAATTTCTTTAAGAAAAAAGACAAGAGCACGAACCCGGGAACTCCTATTGAGAAGCAGCCCCAAGAGAGTCAGGAAGTAAGGATTGAACTGCCAGAGCAGGCGGATGGCGGGATAAACTTCAACCTCGAGGAACTGGTTACGAACGAAAGAATGAAACACGATTCTCGCATCCTGAACTCAACGCAATTGCAACGCGTGAAAGATGCCAAGCGCTTGGCAGAGACGAAGTTGCAAGGGCTCGAAGAGAGCCTCGGACGTCTGCAAGCTCAGCAACAATGGTTGCGACGGTTCAACGAGACGAATATGGCTCTTGAACGCGAAAAGAAACGTCTGTTCGAGCTTGGCAAGCAGAAAGCCATCTATCAGAACGACTTGAGCATGCTAGAGCGCTACGACCAATTCGAGGGCATTCACGGCACTTATCAGAAGCTTGCGGTCGTAAAGGACCAGATTGGCAGGGACAAGCGCGGACTATCTGTCTTGGAGCGAGAAACCGAAGCGAACCGCCAAAAGATGGCCGACCAGGAGAAGCGCGAAGGACAAGCTCGTGAACAACTTAGGAATGCCACCGCAAACCTGCAAAATGCCTTCGACCACGTCTGCACAGCTTATCATCTGACTGGAGCCAACGAGTCCATCGATGCCGAGATCCAGTTCCTGCTCGACTATCAAAATAAGATTAAGGAAGAGATGACCGTACTTTCCTCGATGACAGCCGAGAAAGAAAAGGCAACAGCGGCTCTTTCTGGCGAGCTCGAAAAGCTTCGCTCAAAGCGTCAGAGCATGGAGATTCATGAGAATATGCTCAAGCACGGCGAAGCAATCCTCTTGCAACTCAGGCACCTGGAAGACAGGGCGAAGCGCCGCACAGACGTTCAGCTGAAACGCCAGCAAGCTATCAAACGACAGAACGAGGAGAACGAATTACTGGGAAAGGCTTTCGGTCAGTACCAAGACCTCGTTTCGCAGACTGAAACGGCCGAAGCAGAGCTGAGTATGCACCGCTCATACATTCAAGGTCAGGACGGTCTGATGCTTCAGGAAAGGGCACTTCAACTGAAAGGACGTCGCGGACAACTGCGCTCTGCCCTATCACTCTGGAAGCGCATCAGTACTGGCTACGAGAGCATTGAAGAGAAGAGCAAGAAGGTGACGCAACTACGATTGAACATCCAGCATTTGGAAGATAATGTCCGTCAGCTCGAAGACGAGGCAGGAAAGGCTTCGAGACTCTGCAAGGAAAAGGAATACACTTATCTGCTGAGTAAAGGACAGGACATCATCCAGCTTCGAGCCGACCTGAAAGAAGGCGTGAGCTGCTCGGTCTGCGGAGCCACACATCATCCTTATCATAGCGACACAATGCTCGACCAGAGCAAACTCATCGGAGAGATGAAAACCGACTACGAGATGCTGGCTTCTGAGTCCAATGCAAAAGCTCAACAACTCTCTGAAATGCAAGCAGAACTGGCAACTGCGAAGGGGCAGCTCAGTGCCGAAGAGGAAGCACTTAATGCCATTCGAATCCGCCAGAACGAAGACGTGCAGGAGTGGAAAATTTATGCCGATCTCGACCCAACTTTCATTGAATGCTCCGAAAGCACAAACCTCGACGCCAGAACAGCATTGCTCCGCCAGTTCATCGAAAACGTGAGCCGTGATGCAGAAAAGGCCGAAAAGGAGCTCGAGACCTTCACCTTCCATCAAAGCAGCATCGCAAAGATAAGCGAAGAGCTGCAGAAGCTGGAGCAGAAAAAGAGCGAGGTGAACGTGCGACTCAGCGAACTCAATACAGGCTTGCAAGTGCTAAGCCGTGAAGTGGAACAGACTGGCATTCAGCTCGAAAGTGTCAACAAGCAGTTCACACGCATCTACGAAAACATGCAGGCTGCAATTACCCTGAAAGATTGGTATTCCGTTTGGCAAAGAAGCCCTGAGCAACTCTACGAACAAATACAGAAACTCTGCACCGATTGGTTCGCTACAGAACAGGAGATTACGACGAAGCAAGCTGCCCTCGATGTGGAAAAGACAAACCTGGAAGGCATGAAAACTCAGTTGCAGGCGTTTGCCCGCTCATTACAAGTCATCTCAAAGCAGGCAGAAAACCTCGAAGGCAGAAAGGCTGAAAACCAGAAAACATATCAACAAATAATTCCAGAACGTGATGCCAAGACTTTGCACCAGAAGCATTTACAATCCGTAATATCTGCCCAAGAACTCTACGAAGACGAGCGCGAAAAGATGAAAGTCATCCGGCACGACAATGACATTATGCAAGGCCGACACGACTACTATCTGGCACATATTGAAAGGCTTGAAGGCGAACAAAAGGAACTGAACGAGAAGCTCGACCTCTGGATGCATGCCTTCAACCTGCAACATCCACCTGTACAACAAGGCGAGCTCGACGAAGTCTTTGTCGACGGCAAAGATTGGAGCAAGATTCGAAGTAACTTGAAGCAAATCAGCACGGACATGTTGCTCTGCCAAGCAAAGGTGGAAGACCTGAACAGCCGCATCATCGCCCTCGATACAGAAGATGGCCGATGCAATACTCAATCGCCTGACATTCAGGGAAGTATCGCATCAAAGCAGCAAACCCTGACCAAGCAAAGAAACGACACGATGATGCAAATTGCACGACTCTCCGTTCAGCTCGAAGACCACGAAAAAGCCCTCGCCGCAGAACGCAATTCTGCCGAACCTATAACGAAACTAACTTAAATTACCTTAAATAAGTATAAACTCTAAACTTTAAACTCTAAACTTTAAACTTTTTATTATACCTTTGCACTCGCAAAACGTTTAACACTTAATTCAGAATAACTAGATGAAACGTACATTCACACTCATCGCAGCAGCTGCTATTACTTTTGGCATGCAAGCACAAGCAATCTACAAAGACACTAAGTACCACGCTCCGATCAAGGTGGAGAAGAAGTGGAAGGACTACAATCCCGGAGATGTTGAGTTCCACGACGAAGCTCCCGAAAGTGAAGGCTCAAGGATTTATCACAGCATCATTCCCAATCCTGTTCCCTACATTCAAGAGAATGCCTTGCGCGTGCTGCAGACACTTTATTACGGACCGAAAGACTCGAATGTGCCTCGCCTGAAGCGTATCGTTTATACTATTAAGGACTATAATGGCATCAGCGAGAAGTACGGAAGCGGCGATTATGTTGGCATTCGTTACAGCACAAATTGGATTGAGCGTTGCTTCGCTGGAAACGATACCTTACGCCTTGATTATGAGACTCGTGGCGTCCTCTATCATGAGTTGACTCATGCTTACCAGCTTTCTCCTGAAGGTTGCGGACAGTATGATGGCAAGAGTGAGTACTGGCTCTTCATCGAAGGTCTTGCCGATGCAGTTCGTGTGGCTTGCGGATGCTTCGATCAGGACTTCAGCAGCAAAGATCGCACGCGCGGAGACTCTTGGCGCAAAGGTTATCGCGTAACGGGTTATTTCCTCTACTGGTTACAACTCAATAAGGATAAGGACTTTATCCGCAAGTTCAACCGCTCTGCAGCTGAGCTCAAGCCTTGGAGTTGGGACAAAGCAATGAAGCACATTCTTGGCGACAAGCCCGAGAATACGACAGACGCACTTTGGGCAGAATACATTAAGGCCGTAGGAGACTGATTCATTTTTTGCATTATGACCAACGCTCTTGTAGTTCTTTCCGGCGGACAAGACTCCACGACTTGCCTTTACTGGGCTCTCAAGCACTTTGACGAGGTGCGAGCCCTCACTTTCCGTTATGGGCAGAGACACATTCTGGAGGTTGAGATAGCAAAGCAACTTTGCGAAGAGGCTGGCGTACCTTGGGAATGCATGGACATCAGCTTCATCTCTCAACTCAGTCCAGACTGCAGCCTGACCAATACAGAACTCGAGATTGAAACAGAGAGAAAAGAAGGCGACCCCTACCCCACGACTTTCGTGCCTGGAAGGAATCTCTTCTTCATCTCTGTCGCTGCCATTTATGCACGCAATCACGGCATTTACGACGTCATAACGGGCGTTGGGCAAGCAGACTTCAGCGGTTACCCGGATTGCCGGGATGGCTTCATCAAGAGCCTGAACACGACGCTCAACCTTGCAATGGACGAGCAGTTCCGTCTGCACACACCTCTGATGTGGCTCGACAAGCAGCAGACTTGGGCACTTGCCGACGAGCTTGGCGTGCTCGACACTATTCGCTATCGCACGCTAACATGCTACAACGGCATCGTGGGCGACGGCTGCGGACATTGTCCCTCATGCAAACTTCGTCGCGAAGGCCTCAAGAAATACTTGGAAAGTAAAGCCTAATAATATGGAAAACAGAGAGAAGGAAGGACTCAAGGCTCTTGGCAAGAAGAGCGAGATACCACAGGACTACAATCCCGACGTGCTGGAGGCATTCGAGAATAAGCATCCCGAGAACGACTATTGGGTACGCTTCAACTGCCCTGAATTCACGGCTTTGTGTCCTATCACAGGCCAGCCAGACTTTGCAGAGATACGCATCAGCTACCTGCCCGACAAGCGAATGGTGGAGAGCAAGAGCCTCAAGCTTTACCTCTTCTCATTCCGCAATCATGGTAGCTTCCACGAGGACTGCGTCAACATCATCATGAAGGACCTCATCCGCTTGATGGCACCCAAGTACATCGAGGTGACAGGCATCTTTGTTCCTCGTGGCGGCATCAGCATTTATCCCTTTGCCAACTACGGCAAGCCTGGTACGAAGTACGAGGAAATGGCGCAATACCGCCTTCTGCATCACGACCTGTAAAAACACATTTCCGCAAAATAAAAGCCCTCTGAATTTTCAGGGGGCTTTATTGTTTGCAATATGTCAGACCGTTAATCGAGCATCTCCTTGAAGTGCTGCGTGATCTGGCGGAAAAGATGATTGCGCGTGTTGCCTCCATAGATGCTGTGATTGCGGTTGGTATAGGTCAGTTCGCGGAAGTCTTTATCTGCCTGAACGAGCGCTTCTGTGTATTCTGCTGCATTACGGAAATGCACATTATCGTCTGCCATACCGTGAACCAGCAAGAGTTTGCCGTTAAGCTTTGATGCACGACTGATTGGGCAAACGTTGTAGCCATCGCCATTTTCGTTAGGCGTACGCATGAAGCGCTCTGTATAAATGGTGTCGTAATACTTCCAGCTTGTAGGAGCTGCAACTGCCACACCACAAGCAAAGACGGGACGACCTTCACTCATACTCATCAAGGTATTGAATCCTCCGTAGCTCCAGCCCCAAATGGCAATGCGGTCTTTATCGACATAACTCTGCTGGCCAAGCCAGATGGCAGCCTCTACTTGGTCGTGACTCTCTAATTGCCCCAGCTTGAGGTAGGTGCATTGCTCGAAGTCTCTGCCTCTACCGCCAGTTCCTCTACCGTCAACACATACCGAGATGAAACCCTCTTGAGCCAAGTATTGCTCGTAGAGGCAGCCACCCATATTGCCTGCATTCCAGCTATCCACAACTTGCTGAGAGCCTGGACCTGAATACTGATGCATCACGACAGGATATTTCTTGTTTGCATTGAAGTCTGCAGGCAAAACCATAAAGCCGTTGAGCTGAATGCCGTCTGTTGTGGTGAAGGTAAAGAACTTGCGCTCGCCAAGCCGCAAACCTGCAAGTTTCTGACGAAGAGCTGAGTTGTCTTCAAGTGTCATGAGCGTCTTGCCAGAAGCATCACAAAGTGTCGTGACAGAGGGTGTATTGAGGTCGCTCCAAGTGTTCATGAAGTAACGGCAGCCAGAACTGAAAATGGCTGTGTTCGTACCAGTTGCAGAAGTACTGAGGCGTGTCACTTTTCCCTTCGAATCACTCTTATAAACACTCTTTCGAAGCGGACTTTCCTGATTGCTTGCAAAGAACGTGTTACCCGTCTTACTGTCATAACCATAGAAGGCCTTCACTTCATAGTTGCCGCTCGTCAGTTGTCGGCGAAGCGTGCCGTTCAAGTCATAGAGATAGAGATGCTTGTAGCCGCTTCGGTCGCTCATCAGGACAAAACCTCCGGGTATGGTGCTGAACGTGGTCAACGCATCTTCAGGCACATAACATTCTGCTTGCTCGCGTACAATAACTCGGCATTCCGTTGAACGAGGATTGGCAAGATAGATGTCGAGCTGGTTCTGATGACGGTTGAGAGTAAGGATGAGAAGCTTCTCAGCATCGTCTGTAAAGAAGATACGAGGCACATAACCGTCTGTCGGGATAGGCAGCTGCATCTTCCGGATAACGCGACTCTTGATGTCGAAACTGTGCACGCTTACGACACTATTCTTTGCTCCGGCAATCGGGTACTTGTAATCGTACGAGCCGGGATACTGAGCATAGTCTTTCTTTTCAGGGTTCATCCCTTTATACCAAGGGAAGCTGAACATCGGAACCTCAGTCTCGTCATAACGAATCCAGGCAATCATCGTGTTGTCGGCATTGAAGTCGAAGGCACGGGCAAACGAGAACTCCTCTTCGTTCACCCAATCCGGCTTACCATTGATAACTTTGTTGAACTCCCCATCCTTTGTGATTTGGCTCTCACTATTGTTGAAGAGCAGCTTCACAAGAAAGAGATTGCCTTCGCGCACAAAGGCCACCATCGTGCCGTCCCTGCTCCACAAGGGTTGTTCCTGAGGCCCTCCTTCGCTGAGATGAGCGAGTGTGCGATTCTTTACATTATATATATAATATTCAGCCGTCTTGCTATGTCTGTAGATGCTCTTCGTTTGGGTTTGCACGAGGATGTTCTTTTCGTCTGGACTCATCTGATAGCCATCGATGCGGTCAAGCTTTACGCGGTTCTTTATGTTGTCCACATCGAAGAGGACCTCAGTTTGTTCGCCCGTCCTAAAGCTGTGGCGCACAATCTGCTTACCGCCAGGAGCAAGTTGGCTGTAGCTTTCTCCGTCGAGCAGAGGCGTCACGCCATATATGCCTCGCTGAGAGTAAGTTCCACCAGTCAAGTCGTTCAAAGTTAGCTGATCTGCTTTGCAGGTAAAGATGGCACAAAAGAGTGCCCAAAAGATAATGATTCGTTTCATCAATCGATAGGTTTTATTGAATTACGCAACAAAATTACAAATAATTTTCTACTTGACAAAGAAAAGACACGAGAAAGCCTTCGTTTGCAATTTCAACACAGTGTGTTTGACATTTTAACGTGTTAAGTTGATGATTTTAACGTGTTGAGTTGATGATTTTAACGTGTTGAGTTGAGCAACTTAGCGTGCTTAAATGGACAGCGACGTATGGATAGTTGAGGATTTACGCTGGAGTAGTCCTTACATTTCCATGAGAATGCGGAACACTTTGCCTGGGTTCTGGCTCCACCATCGAAGGGTTTCAAACCCTTCGTCAGGTTTGATGACCTTTGTTATCAGCTTATCTACGGGGCAAGTTCCTCTCTCAAGATAACGGATTACTGCCTCGAAATCCTCTGGCAAAGCATTCCTTGAGCCTCGGATATCAAGTTCTTTCTGCACAAAGAACCTTGTCTGCATAAGCACTTCGCTCTTGGCATAACCTATGCAAACCACTCGCCCCGTAAAAGCAACTTGCTCTATTGCCATCTGATAAGTGGGAACAGAACCAACAGCCTCAATAATTACCGAAGGAGAAACACCATTTAATTTCCCATCTATGGGGAGAACAAAGTGTTCTTTAGTGTTTACAGTGTAATCCGCACCCAGTTCCTTAGCCAAAGCAAGCTTTTCTTCATCTATATCTGCCGCTATGACTGTGGCTCCACGAAGTGAGGCTCGTACAATAGCGCCAAGCCCCACCATTCCACAGCCAATCACCATCACAACATCATTATCCGTGACTTGACCTCTACTAACTGCATGGAAACCAACAGACATAGGTTCAATCAATGCACATGTTTTGACAGGAAGGTTGCCTGCAGGTATTATCTTCTGCCAAGGTAAAGTAATGTACTCACGCATAGCACCATCGCGTTGAACACCTAAGGTCTCATTGTGCTGGCAAGCATTAAATCTTCTGTTTCTGCAACTTGCACATTGTCCGCAGTTTGTGTAGGGATTGCAAGTCACCACCATTCCTGGCTTGAGACTCGTAGGCACATCTGCTCCGACTTCTTCTATCGTTGCACCTATCTCATGACCAGGAATAACAGGATTCAAAGCCATTGCATTCCTGCCCATAAAGGTGTTTATGTCCGAGCCGCAGAAGCCTACATATTGAACTTTGAGCAAGACTTCTCCCGCCTTTGGCACAGGGCGTGGCAATTCTATTATGTTGTACTCCTGATTGTGCGTAATCTGTATTGCTTTCATTCTGACATATTTTTAATATAAGGCAAGTCGGGCAGATTCTTGAAGCCATAAAAGCGAAGAGCATTCTCACCTAAGAAGATTGCCTTATCTTGTTCACTTAGTTCTTTTGTTTTTAATATAAAATCGTATGACATTCTGTAAGTTATGGCAGTTATGGTGCGAGGGTAATCACTACCCCACATCAAGCGGTTCATGCCAACCCATTCTGCTGCTTCTTTTATACTGCGAACTGCTGAAGGATAGGGATAGAACTCGGAGTTGTAGAGCCAAGTGATGCCACCTGATTCAATCATAACATTCTCGCCACATCTTGCCAAAAGGACTTGACTCTTGAAGGAAGGCGTCGTGACCATGCCGAAATGACCTATTGCCACCTTAAGCTTCGGACATTCCTTAATCACCTCCTTCATCTCAGCAATCTGATGTTCATCATCTCCCAAACACATCGAGAGGACAAGTTCTTTCTCCTCCATAAGCTTAAATACAGGCATGAGGTCAAGCAAAGACTCTTTCATACGGTGTCCAGGGAAAGCTATGCCCTTCAAGCCCGCATCACAAACTGCTTTTGCTTCATCAAGGTTCCAAGCCATTCCCATGCAAAAGAAGCGGTCTGGATATTGTTGCTGTACTTTGCTGAGGTAGTCATTTTGATTGCCATCGATAAGTTCCTGAACCACTACAGCAGCCCCAACTTGTGCATAATCCATATTCGAGAGGAAGACCTCGGCAGAGTTCACGCCATCTATCATGAAAGGCGGTAACATCTGCACTTCATCACCAAAGAACAGGCTTCTGCCATTCTTTAGAGACTTGATTGGTTTGCCATCAACTTGTGTGTCTTGCCTCAGCCAAAGGTGACTATGAGCATCAATAATCATTGAAGATTGTAAATAGAAATTTAAGTATTACACCAACTGACACGTTTTTGGTTGCCAATTATCTCCTGCACTTCATTCACAAGTTGCCAGTCAGGCTCCTCGTTTGCCCATGCTAAGTTGTGCTTCACATTCTCCGGATTAGCTGAAGAGAACAATGTACCTGCTATGCGAGGATTGCTTACCGAGTACTGTATGGCAAGCTTCTCAATTGGATAACCTTTTGCTTCACAATACCTTGCTGCTTTCGCACAAGCTTCTGCCAAAGGCTTTGGAGCTGGATGCCAAGCTGGTGCTCCACGGGAAGAAAGCAGTCCCATGCTTAGTGGAGAAGCATTGATGATGCCCACGCCTTTGCTCTCGAAATAATCCAGGAAGTCAACAAGTTTGTCATCATTCAGGCAATAATGACAGAAGTTCAAGATGCTCTCCACCATTCCTTCGCTATGCTCCACCACCCACTTCAGGTTCTCGAGTTGCAAATCAGTAATGCCGATATATCCGACAACACCTTTCTTCTTCAGTTCAACAAGAGCAGGAAGCGTCTCATCCACAACTTTTTGCAAACCTCCAGGCATTAAGGATTGAAACTCAATATCGTGCACATTGATAAGGTCAATGAAGTCAACATTGAGACGTTCCATACTTTCATAAACACTTTCTGTAGCTCGCTTTGCAGAGTAGTCCCAAGAATTGACACCATCCTTGCCATAACGCCCTACTTTTGTGGAGAGGAAATACTTGTCGCGAGGAATCCTCTTCAAAGCTTTCCCAAGAACAGTCTCTGCTTTATAGTAACCATAGTACGGGCTAACATCTATGAAGTTGATGCCTCCTTCAATGGCAGTTTCTACGGCTCTGATGCTTTCCTGCTCCTTGGTTTCGTGGAAAACGCTTCCAAGCGAAGAAGCACCAAAGGAAAGATTTGATATCTTCAATCCTGTCTTGCCTAATTCGGTGTATCTCATGTCGAATAAGGTTATTTCTCATGCAAAGATACACAATTTTTTCGTTTTCTGCATTCATCTTAATGAAAAAAGCAGTAACTTTGCACTCGATTATTGTAGGAACAATCAATATGGAAAACAATTATCCGTTTATCAGCATGCTTCGCAAGTACGTTAGCAGTAGCGTACTTCTCGTAATAGCCACCATTGCCGCCCTCATCATAGCGAATGGACCTTGGGGCGACCTCTATCGAAAGTTCTGGGAACTGCCCGTGAGTCTAAGCATTGGCGGCTTCAATCTGTTCAGCCATAACGGGCATGCCATGCATTTGGGAGCCTTCATCAACGACTTTCTGATGGCCATCTTCTTCCTGAGTGTTGGTCTCGAGATAAAGCGAGAAGTACTTTGCGGCGAGTTGTCGAGCATAAAAAAAGCCCTTGCGCCAGTCATAGGAGCTTGTGGAGGCATGATTCTGCCCGTGATAGTATTCTTTCTGGTCTGTCCGAAAGACCCGGTCATGGAGCGAGGCATGGCGATTCCCATGGCAACGGATATCGCCTTTTCGCTGGGGTGCCTGAGTATTTTCAGCAAACGCTGTCCTATTGGTTTGAAGATATTCCTTGCAGCCCTGGCCGTAGCGGACGATTTGGGTGGCATCATCGTCATTGCAATCCGCTATACCGAGAACCTCAACCTTTGGTATCTGCTTGCTTCTGCACTGACTGTTGTAGTGCTTTGCATAGGTAATTGGCGAGGCATTCGCACGAAAGCCTTCTATCTCAATACGGGCCTCGTTCTTTGGTATTTCATGCTTGGAAGCGGCATTCATGCCACCATTGCAGGCGTAGTGCTGGCCTTCTGCATTCCTGCCAACATTCCGAGGGGCACGAAGTTCTACATCGAGCGCATCCGTCATCAGCTCGACCATTTCCCCTCGACTGTCGTTACGCGTGCGGACCGCAACAAGCCCGTTGTGCTGAGCGACGAGGAAATCGCTTTGCTGAAGAGCGTCGAGTCTGCTTCTGACCATCTCGTCAGCCCGCTTCAAGATATGGAGGACGTACTGAAAATGCCTGTCAACTACCAAATCATTCCGCTCTTTGCCTTCGCGAATGCGGGCGTGAACCTGGCAGGAATGAGTCTGATGAGTCTCTTCTCGGGCGTGGGTTTGGCCGTATTCCTCGGTTTGCTAATCGGCAAATTCTGTGGTGTGCTGAGTTTCTCGTGGCTTGGCATCAAGTTGGGCCTCATGCAAATGCCCGAGAACGCCAACTGGAAATCGTTTGCGAGCATCTGTATGCTTTGCGGAATAGGCTTTACTGTAAGCATGTTCATGGCGGCTTTGAGCTATCCCTCTGCCGAACATGCCGACCTGCTGAACGACGCCAAGTTGGGCATCCTTTGCGGCACAATTGCGAGTGCGCTGGTAGGTTGTCTGATGCTTAATAAGTTTCTACCCGAAGCTCCTTCCCCTCAGCCAGGTCAGAATGCTTAACGAACCAGCCTTGTAGCGGGGTTCCGCCAATGGTAATGCGCTTTATCTTCTCGCCACTACCCTCTTTGACGATGTCGAACGACTTTCCATTCCCGAGGGTAAAGTGCACTTTATCGAAGAGCGGAACCGTCACGATGTATTCTGGATCTGCCGGCGAATAGGTGTAGATGCCTATTGCGTTGAGGACAAACCAACTCGACATCTCGCCTGCATCGTCCATTCCTGCATAAGCCAAGCCTTCCTTTCCCATGCCGTAGTACTTGTGCATCAAGGTGTTAAGGACGTGCTGAGCCTTCTCTTGCTTGTCGATGAAGTAATAAGTGAAAGGGATGCTGTGGCCGGGCTGGTTGCCGTGACAATAAAGTCCGAGATAGCCTGTGCAGTTGAAGGCTGGATAGCCGCCGTTCTTCACGGTGAAGAGCGAATCGAGTTTCTGCTCTACAGCCTGCTTGGAGGGATAGAGCGCAATCATTCCCGTGGGGTCGTGAGGCGCGAAGAAGAGAGAGTTCCAAGCATCTGCTTCGCGATATTGATACTGGTAATACGGGTAGTTCGGACGGAAATCCTCTATCCAAACGCCCTTTCCATCACGTAAAACCTTACCGCGCCAAAAACCTGTCGAGGGGTCGAAGAGCGTCTTGTAGTTCTGCGAATGTTTCAGGAGCAACTGCTCGTTCTCCTTATCCCCAAGTTCGCGAGCGACAAGGGCTGTCGCATAGTCGTCGTAGGCGAACTCCAGTGTCTTTGTGACAGCGCCTTTGTATTCGTCTCCAGTCGGGACATTCACGGTATCTTTCTCCGAAATCCAGCCGCGCTCCAGGTATTCGTCCAGATACGGACGGCCTCCTCTTCCCGGCACCGTAGCGCTCTTCAACATGAGGGCATAGGCACGTTTGAGGTCGAAGTCCTTGATGCCTCTCAGCCACGAGCCAGCCACGAAGGTGCTGGCGTGGTCTCCATGGAAGAATGTGGGCATATAGCCGCCTCGTGCCTCACCCCTGACGATGCAGCTGCGAATGATGTCTCGGGCCACATCGGGCGTTACCATACCCAAGAGGATGAGTTTGTTGCGATAGGTGTCCCAGAACGAGGGATTTGTGTAGTAGTTGAAGCCGAGCTTCTGGCCTGATGAGCCCTCGACGGCACTCTCGCCATTCACGTCCGTGCGGAGATGCGGGAAGAGGAATGTCTTGTAGAAAGTCGAATAGAGCATCCGCTTGTCGGCCTCAGTACCACCCTCAACTTGGATGTGGCTGAGGATGTCGTTCCACACCTTATCAGCATCAGCCCGAACTTGCTCGAAGCTCTTGCCAGCCAGTTCTGCCTCAAGGTTTTCCTTCGCGTTTTCTATGCTGACAAACGAGAAACCTATCTTGAGTTCCAGGGGTTTCGAGCCTTTTGGATTCTTCAGCTTCACCATTCCGACGGGACGGCTGAAGTTCCTGCCCCTGCCGTCGTTCCTTGTCCATCCTCCTTCTTCCCTATTAGGTCTGCCCACTTCCGTCACGCTCTCTATGTCTTCCGACAGTTCGGCATAGAAGTAGATGCGACCTTCACCGTCCTGAAAGCCTTCAATGGCATTATTCTCTTGGGCACGTCTGAGTTCCCATCTGCGCGGATTATTATTGGAGCGGGCAATATCGATGAGCACGCCACGGTTATCGCCCTTACGGAAGGTGTAGCGATGGTAGCCACAACGAAGCGTGGTGGTCAATTCCACATTCACATTATATCTTTTGAGGAAGACCTGATAGTAGCCGGGATGCGCCTCCTCCTTGTCGTGACCGTAGGGCGAGGCATAGCTCTGAGGCGTCGGCTTACCCTCGTCCGTGACGGGCAGAATGGGGAGGTGAAGCAGGTTCCAATGTCCCTTGCTCGTGTGGGCGAAGCCGTAAATCAGGCTGTCTTCATATTGATAACCCGAACCTGAGCGATAGGCTGTGACAGGAGTAAGTTGCACCATCGCGTTCGGCAGAGCTGCACCAGGAAAGGCTTCAGCGCCCCATTGCCGTTCACCCGGCTTGGGCACAAATCCAAGTTCCTCGGGCGTCCACAGAGTTGTAGTACCCATGAACGGATTGACTAACTGAGTAACACCTTCAGCAAAGGAAATAGTGGTAACAAGGAAATAAGAAAACAAGAAAGAGAGGACCCTGCGCATAATAGAACCTTTGTATATATATTTATATATGTGACACGTTATCTTGGCAAAGGTTTAATATTAGGAAAAGAATCGACACGTGGATTGGGGCAAAACGAAACGTGTTAAAATGCAAAAGTTAACGTGTTAAAATGCCAAAGTTAACGTGTTAAAATGCCAAAGTTAACGTGTTAAAATGCCAAAGATAACGTGTCAAGTTTGCAAACACAGCGTGGAGTTGACAGCAAGGCAAGAAGATTGGATTAAGTCTTCTCTGCATAATATCCAAGCTTGTAGAATGCAAAGAGCAGCTGAGAAGGATGTTTGCCGAGCAAATTTGCTTTTATGAGGGAAGAGGTCAGACGGAAGATGTAAGAGGTTAGTGGCAAGAGGTGCCAGTGATTGAGCTTTTCTGCAAGCCTTGAGACTCGAACGTTCTGCTTCTGTTCTTGGCTCATCTGAGATAAGGTTCTGAGAGATGTTTCTATCTTTTGTAGGTAATCCTTTGCATCCTCAAGACCCAAATGGGTTAGCTTGTTGTCGATGTGGAGGACGGGGATGCCTCTACGCTTGAGTTCCAAGCCAAAAAGTGTGTCTTCGTGGCCATACTGCTTCAAGCGTTCGTCAAAGAGAATGTCAAGGAACAAGTCTCTGCGTATCATGAAGTTGAAGGTTGTAAAGCCATCATAGGGATGAGCTCTGCGACGAGCCAGTGTCAGCCTTTTCTCTGCCTGCACTTCATAGTCATAACGCAGCTTGGCTTCTGGACGTGGACAAGTGGGAAGATTGCCTGTGCCACCACAGAAAACGCTAAATACCGAACTATGATTATTGAACATTTTGCCATCAGCATAAGCAAGGTAGTCTGCCAAAAAAGACGTGCTTCTGACTTCTGCATCGGCATCTATGAAGAGCAGCCACTCTCCTTTTGCTTCTCTGGCAAGGGCATTTCGCCTGGCTGCACGGCCTATGTTATGAGGAGGAGAATCATCACCAACAAGGATTTCAGCATCCTCTGGCAATTGTGCCTGAAGGTCCTGGACCAGCTTTCTTGGGTCGAAGTTGTATGTTGGTATGAGAATGGAGAGCTTCATTATCAGAAAGGCATTCCCACTGCGAAGTGGAAGGTGAAGTCGCGTTTGAACTTGGGATGTGTGATTGGGAAGTGTCTGTGGCTGTCTGTATAGGCTGGATGCACAGCTTTCATGCCTCCATCAAAGCGCAGGATGAAGAAGCCCAGGTTGAGCCTCAGGCCAAGGCCATAAGAGACTGCTATCTGGCGCCAGAACTCATCAAACTGGAATTGTCCTCCTGGCTGCTCTCTATAGTCTCGTATTGTCCAAATGTTTCCTGCATCTATGAAGGCTGCTCCGTCTATCTTCCAGAAGAGGTGAGTGCGGTATTCTGCATTGAGGTCAAGCTTGATGTCACCTGTCTGATTGATGAAGTCTATGCGTCCGTCTGTGCCTTGGAAACTGCCTGGTCCAAGCTCACGAACGCTCCAGCCTCTCACACTGTTTGCACCTCCGCTGAAGTATCTTTTTTCATAGGGAAGGATGCTTGAATTGCCGTACGGATAGGCTATTCCAAATGCTGCATGAAGTGCGAGGTGATTGTTCTTGTTGATGAGGAAGCTTTTGCAGAAGGCAAAGTCAAACTTGGCATACTGGGCATAGGCAATATTGAAGAGCGTGTACTTTCCCTCTTCATTCTGCTGAGTCTTTGTGCCACTTGTGATGCCATATAGCAGGTTCCCGGCAGTCTCAATTGCAAGACGGATTGTGTAGGCATTTGTGCCATAGTTGCTAGCAGAGGCTCCAAGCGGCCTTGAAGTATAATTGAAGTGGTAGTTCCAGTTCATGATGAACAGGTTCTCGTAGTTGTACTTGAGAATGGCATTTCTGTTCTGCGGGTCACTGAGGTACTTTTCTCGGAAGGTATCACTAATCCAAGGCATGAAGACATAGTCAAGGTCCAGAAGGTCAAACCTGTGCTGAAGCTGACGGTTCCTCTTTGACCACCTGTAACGCAGCACACCTGTCAAAACTCTTCTGTGAAACTCCGGACGGTCTTGTGAGTCAAAAGCCACATTCACCTCTGTAGTTGCCTGGGCATTTCTGCGGAAAGCAGAGCGCAGGAAAGGTAGCTTGAAGTCAGGGAAGGTAAGGCCAGACTCTATGCTGTACTCAATGAAGTTCTGGTCGGTATATCCACTCAGTCCTTTAATAGCTTCGAAGGCTCCACGAAGCTTGATATTGAAGAGGTCAGAGCCTCGGAACAGATTGCGATTGCTATAGGTAAGACTGGCAGCAGCACCAAAGTCTCCGGCCGAGTTTGTGCCCTCAAGCTCAGCACTGAAGGAATTACGCTTGTTGGGAGAAAGGGAGATGTCAACATCCAGTGTGTCCTGATTGTTCTCTCTTTCCTTGATACGCACATTTGAAGCCATCACAGCACTGAGCCTTGACATACGGGCATAAGTCTCGTGCATCTCTTTCTCGCGATAGAGGCCTCCATTTGTAATGGCAGTCGCGTTTCTCAGCACTTTATTGCGCAAGAAAGGTTTGTGCTCTCCAAAGTCGTAGGTGATGTTTCCAATATGGTACTGGTGATGGGTGAAGTCAAGCGAATCATTATTCTCAGCAGCTTTCCTGACTATCATCTCCACATCAGCGAGATGGCTGCCAAGGGTGGTGTCAACACGGAAATGCACATAGTCTTTGTTGAACTTGTAGTAGCCATTCTCCACCAGCAAGCCATAAAGCCTGCTCCTCTCTGCATCGAGCTCATTTATGCTATAAGGCTTGATCCTGCCATCATTCATGGCCATAGCAGGCTTGTAGCCAAGGCTGTCGAGTGCATTTTGCAAAACTTCATCCTCAACCTGAAAAGAGAAGTTGCGGATGTGGTAACGCTCATGAGGAATAATGCGGTAGAAGACCTTTATCTTGTTTGTCTTATCCTTCTTGGCCTTCTCCAGCAAAAGCACTTCTGCATTCAGGTAGCCATTGTTGCGGACACTGAGCTGCATGTTGTTGCAGGCTTGAATGGTTCTTTCCCTGTCGTAGATGACTGGTGCTTCACCAAGATGTCTGAGGAAACGATTGAAGCGCTTTGTGCTGTCTCTGCCCGAAAGGCTGTAGATGCCAAGAGGGACCTTAAAAATGGAGAACCACTTGCTGTTTGGACGTTGTGGCATATAGGCCTGAAGCTCATCTGTGGCCACCCGCTTATCCTCGCTGCTGATGCTTGTTCCAGTCAAGAGATAACTGTCCTCTGGAATGAAACGCGAGGTGTGGCATCCACTTAAAACCAAGAGGAAGCCAAACAAAAAAAGGGGCTTTATGAGTTTACATTTTCCCATTTATGGTGCAAAGATACAAAGAAAAGTGAAAAGTGGAAAGTGAAAGTGAAAAATAATTCGTACCTTTGCACTCAGGTAAGCATCATTATCATGATTAGCAAGGCTCGTATCAAGTGGATTAAGTCATTGGAGATGCGCAAGTATCGGCTCCAGCAAAATGCTTTTGTGGCAGAAGGACCAAAGCTTGTGGGTGAACTGCTCGACGTATGTCAAGCTTCTCACCAAAAGCTCGACGTATGTCAAGCTTCTCACCAAAAGCTCGACGTATGTCAAGATGCTCCCTACTCCACTCCACTCTATTTGGCAGCAACAAAGGATTGGCTAAGTCAGAACCTACACCTTATTAATAATATAAAGGAAGTGGACGAGGTCAGTAAGCAGGAACTGGAGCGTGCAAGCTTGCTCAGGACGCCTCAAAATGTCTTGGCTGTCTTTCCGATTCCCAAGGAGAAGCTCCAGCTATCTTCACTTGAAAACCAGCTTGTCCTTGCTCTCGATGGTGTTCAAGACCCGGGCAACCTGGGCACAATACTTCGCATAGCCGACTGGTTTGGCATTCATCACGTGCTTTGTTCTGAAGGTACAGCAGACGTTTACAATCCCAAGTGTGTGCAGTCCTGCATGGGAGCTTTGGCAAGGGTGAAAGTCTCTTACTGCAACTTGCCAGAAGTGCTTAAGGAAACGAAAATGCCTGTCTATGGCACTTTCCTCGATGGAAAAGACATCTATAATGAAGAGCTTTCCCAAGATGGCATTATCGTGATGGGAAATGAAGGCAATGGGATAAGCGAAGAAGTTGGGAAACTTGTCAACAGAAGACTTTATGTTCCCAACTTCCCAAAGGGTTCCGCTACTACTGAGAGCCTCAATGTAGCCGTTTGTACTGGTATTGTTTGTGCTGAATTCCGCAGAAGGTAAGGCTTACTCCTCTTCCTCTTCGTTGACGTCCTCAATGTTGAGGCCTTCCTCTTCCAGGTCTTTCACGTCAGCTTCAGGTGTCAGGCTGCTGAAGTAGGTATCGTCATTCTCCAGTCCTTCGTCTTCATTTTCATCAGCCATGTCCAGCTCGTCTGGCAGAGGAATAGGATTGCCGTCCTCGTCATATTGCCTTTCGAGTATGTCCATGTGAATCTTCTCGACTGGATCTTTCTTCTTGGCAAAGATGGCTTCCACCCATGTTCCTTTTGGAATCTCGAGGACGTCAAAGCCTTGTGCCACCTTCTTCTCGACAGTACCGCCAGGAGCATGAATGCGGCTTGCAGGCAGTTGGGTTGTACTTATCTCAAAGCCCGTCTCAATAATGTCGCGAATGGCAAGGGCTATTGAGTCCCAACCACCACCGAAGTTGCGGTCTATAAGCTCAAGAAGCATGGATGTAGAGATGTGGCGTATGTTCTCATAGCTGAGGTCTGTGATGCGCTCAATAGCTTTTCGGCGAATTGCAACACATCCTTTCTCTACCTTACAATGAGTCAGCTTTGCCCAGCCACCTTTTTCATATTTCTCCACCGCACGTTCATCTTCCGGATTATAGTGAACAACCTCAAAAGCAAGTCTTATTGTATTGAGAAGCTTAGCCTCGCTTATGCTGAAGTCTTCTTCAGCACGTTCCCGCTCCCATGCTTCCGAGATGGCAAACTCGTCTAAATCCCAAATATTATTTGCGTTCAAGTCGAGAATGCTCTCCAGCTTCTTTGTGCTTTTCTTGGCTGCCTTCTTTTTTGCAGTTTTCTTCTCTTCTTTCATATAATATTATTTATTATTTCAAAATTTTCTGCAAAGATACAAAAAAGTTCTTAGTTCCTTGTTGTATTTCATAGTTTTTTTGTAATTTTGTGGCTGTGAAAACTAACGACTATGAAAAAATACATCTTTCTTCTTACATCTTTCACCCTTATTCTTCTCTATAGTTGCACAGAGAACATAGACACTTCAGCCCGATATGTTTTCAAGGCTGATTGTGTGATGACTTACTTGGAAAAGCACGAAGCCTATTCCGAATATGTCAAACTTCTGAAACTCACACCAATCTCGATTAGGAGTAAAAGTACTGTTGGTGAACTGCTTACGGCACGTGGACACTATACTGTCTTTGCCCCGACAAACAAAGCCATCAGCAATTACTTGGAAGAACTCTACAAGGAAGACCCCTCACTCTTGAGCGCACCTTCATGGGATGCCTTCTATAGCGAGCAGAAACGTGACTCCATCTTCAGAGTGATTGTCTGCAACTCCATTATTGATTCAGGCGACCACGAGGAGGCTTACCAAGTGAACAACTTCCCACAGGAGACTGGCACAGAGTTCCCGCTGAGCAACATGAACGACCGCAGACTGTCTGTCCGCTACAAAGGTGTGGACTCTATCTTCATCAACAACACAAGTCCACTCAGCCTTACAGAGCGCGACATACTTGCTACAAATGGCATCATACATCAAGTGGGGAAAGTTATCGCTCCAAAAGACATCACAGCTGCTTCCTATTTCCAGCAGTTGCTTGAGGAGCAGAAAGAAGGCTTCCTCGTGATGGCAAAGGCTATACAAGCCTGCGGACTCATGGACACACTCTCTAAGATACGTGACGAAGTCTATGAGAACCTGTACCTGCGAGGTGAACTGCCCGAAAATATGCACCTCTACATCGACGGACACTTCCCCAATGGCGACAACTGGACACCACGCCACCGCCTCTATGGCTTTACGGTCTTCTCAGAAACAGATGCCTTCTGGCGTGAGCAAGGACTTGACCCGAAAGCTCCCTCGTCCACTTTGCTCCCACAACTGGTTCAGTGGATCGTGTCTCATCACCAATATTCGGATGACGACCAGTTTGTGACAGATGAGAACTATGAGAGCGAGGACAACCTGCTGTACCAGTGGACAACCTATCACATCCTGCCCTTCCGCACACCTGCAGACCGTCTTGTCTTCCACCGAAACGAGTTTGGCTATGATGCCACAAGGCAGACATTCACCATCCCGATGTATGAAATCTATTCCACGATGGGCAAACGCCGTATCCTGAAGATTTATGAAAGCAAGGAAAGTAACGGCATCTACCTCAACCGCTTCCCCGTTCTGGAACAAGACAGACGGGAAGTGCTGCACGAACTCAGCTGCGACCCCGACAAGGTAGGTTGCTTGGTTGACAGAGACCCTGAGCACGCAGTTCTTAACGACATCATCAACTGCTGTATCTATCCCATAGATGCACCCCTCTCCTATAACGACAAAGTGCGTGACAACCTTGCAAAACAGAGGCTGCGCTTCGATGGAATGGCTCTCTTCCCAGAGGCTATGAACAACGACATCCGCCTTAAACAGTCTGGAGACGAGAAGAACCAAGACGTCTATATCCCCGCCACGTGGATTTACAACTACTTCGAAAACATGCAGATGAACAACCAGACGCTGTTTGTCTATCTGAATGCATACAACTACCAGTGGTGTAACCTGCACAGCGACGAGATGAAAGCCAAAGGACGTTTTGAGATTACTTTCAAACTGCCTCCTGTACCCCGCCGCGGCACCTATGAGCTCCGCTACAAAGTGCTTCCCAATGGCGACCGAGGCATCCAACAGTTCTATTTTGGTTCAAATCCGAATAAGATGCCGGCAGCAGGCATTCCTGTTGACCTGACAAGACCGATTGGCAGCATGAATGTAGGCTATGAAGCAGATGGCAAGGACGATGACTACAACATCGAGGTGGACAAGCGTTTGCGCAACAATGGTGTCATGAAGGGTGCAAAGTCAGTCACAGCAGATGGCAGCAGTGGCGACATAGAACGAAACAGAAGCTCAAACCTCCGCTACATCATCACCCGCCAGACATTGGACCCCAACGAGACCTACTACATGCGTGTTAAGTCCGTCCTCGACTCCGAGCAGAAAGAGTTCTACATGGACTACATGGAATGGTGCCCGAAGGAGGTTTACGACAACCCCGAAAGACCTGAAGACATTTGGTAAATTTAAGAACATAAGTTATTGTTAGTAGAGAGCCCTCAATCCGAAAGGAATGAGGGCTTCTCTAAAATAATTTACCAAGAAGTTTCTACTTCACTAAGACCTTTCTTGTTGTGCCGTCACTATAGCGAATGATGTTGATGCCTTGCGTTGGCTTTTGGGGAAGTCGTCTGCCTTGGAGGTCGAAGTAATTTGATTTGCCGCTAAATGGAATGTCCTTGACAGATGTACCTGTTATTGGAACGATGTTGCAGAAATCGCTCCAGCGCAAAGCGGTTTTGTACTTCTCCAAGGAGCTTGCCGGAACATGGAGCGTAGTGTGTTCCTCTATATAAGATTGCTCAAACGGATATCCATCCCAAGAGCCTTCGAAATCCGTTGTAGACACGCTGGGAGGCTCTGGTGCATAACAATATACGTCTGTCAAACTACGGCAATTATAGAAAGCTCCATCTTCAATGTTGGTCACAGTATTTGGAATCGTGACGGAAGCCAGACCACTGCAATCCATGAAAGCATCGCCTTCAATTCTTGTCACTCCGTTTGGAATGATGATGGTAGTCAGACTGCGGCAACCTTTAAAAGTAAAGAAACCGATGCGTGTTATGCCTTCAGGAATTGTGATGGATTTCAAACTGCGACAACCATGGAAAGCGCCATTTTCTATGCTTGTCACGCCGTTTGGTATGGTGACAGAAGCTAAACTACCACAATCATTGAAAGCTCCACCTCCTATGCTTGTTACACACTCGGGAATGGTGATGGAGGTCAGGCTGGTGCAACTGGAGAAGACGCCTTCATCGATGATTGTTACACCATTGGGGATGTTTAGGGAGGTCAGACCGCGGCAACCTTGGAAAGCCCAGTGGCCTATGCTTGTCACACTCTCGGGAATTGTGATGGAGGTCAGGCTGCTGCAGCCCAAGAAAGCAGAACCGCCTATTTTGGTCACACTCTCAGGTATAGTGACAGAAATCATATTACTGCTTTTTGCAAAAGCATTGATGCCAATGCTTGTTACGCTGTAGGTCTTGCCGCCATATGTGACTGATTCCGGAATAACCACAGAGCCCGAGTAATTGGT